>NZ_FOQE01000001.1:78406-168818 GCF_900113675.1 Pisciglobus halotolerans | reverse complement strand
GTTTCCTTATACCAAAAGATGCGAGGGTACCAAAATCATGGTATCTTTTCACTTAAATCCCTCCTAGTTTCCTTATACCAAAAGATGCGAGGGTACGTCAATTTCATTATAACGTATCTAGCAGCAAGTTTTCAAAATATTTTCTAAGACTGCTCGGAATCCTTGCTAAGTCAACGATTAAAGGCGTACTAGTTAAAATAAAAAGAGAATAAAGATAAATAAAAGTCTCTAAGTTATCCACAGTCTCTAAGTCTAAAAACACCGTTTCATCCCTATACTTATCCACAAGACTAATATACCAATTGCAAGCTATGCTGAACTGCTGATTATCCCAATTAGCTGGAAAGTCTTTCATCAGCTTATTCTTTACTTTGAAGCAATCCAGTTTATTCCTTATAGTATCGTTGTAAAAGACATTTGTTGCTGCTGCTAAATTTGATTCTGTGATGATGAGATAGTGTTTTCCATTAGGATTCTTTTCTAAGTAATCATAGAATCTGCTTAATTCTGCATTTGTTAGAAATTTTTCTGGATTTACGATACAAATAATTTGTTGCTTGCCTTCTACAGTTGTTTCCAGCGTTTCTAATTGAAAGAGAATTTTTCTAAAATTTGAAAGATTTAGATAACTTTTCTCTGAAAAAACTAAATTCTTGGCGACCCAGTCTCGATCGAAAGGCAAAAGAGAAAAGTTTAGAGATGCAGAGGAGTTTTGATTATTCAAAAACTCGACTTCTTCAATCAATTCTTCCCAACTATCTGCTAAAGCTTTATAGAAAGGTGAAAATGTTAAGGTATTTAAAAATTGTTTTTTCTGAGTTTTCATTATTTGTTGTAAGGCCTTTGAATCAAAGTCTTCGTTAGGGGAGAAGGCGATAAAAGAAAAGTCATTTCTTGGAAGCAAAGTAGCATCTTGGTAGATCTTTAGTGGAGTAGCTTTGTTACTAAAATACTGCTGAAGGTCGTCTAGCAGAAAATTCCAAATTTGTTTATTTCCTTTTAAAAATGTTACGTGTTCTAGTAATAGGGTATGAAAATAATCTTGATTGTGAATATGCCATTCTTTCATAAAATCACCATCGGATCATCAGTTATGGCTTTTTCAGTAATAGTTTTATCACCTACAAGCAAAAACATATTGTTGTACTGCTTTTCTGTCACCGCCATCGCTCTAATAGAGCCATGTTTAGGAAGATTATTTCTTAAGCCGATCATATAATTATCCAAACTAGAGCGATTTGGGAAAATTTTTGCGTAAACTGAGAATTGAACCATTGTAAATCCGTTGTTGGTTAAGTATTTTCTAAATCGAGTGTAAGTTCTTCGTTCACTTTTTGTATTCATTGGCAAATCAAAAAATAATAGTAACCGCATGATTCTATAAGGCGATGCCATTGGCAGGATAGACCAATAGATCTGGGTTATTTTCGTTCATCGCTTTAATAAAAGATTGAACGAATAGCTCAATTGCATTTAAAATAGTTTGTTTTTGATTGCCAATCAAAATTTTATTGTTACTGATCAAGTGAACGATCTTTTGCTTTGTTTTAATATCTAAGTATGTATCTTCGCTGCACATAATGTTAACCCACAGATCCACGATCGGACGGAAAGGCTCAATTAAATCATCTGCTAAGTTAAAAGCATTGTATTGGTTGTGATGGCCAATACCTAGCGAAGGCTGGAGACCATATGCCACAATGGTTCTAGCCACTGCTGAACGAAGGACGATATAGCCGTAATTCAATCCGGAGTTAATGCCGTCAAAACTGTCACGATCACGCATAAAAGACGAGCCAAAAAGCGATTTGAAGTATAACTTTGCTGCATGTCCTTCACGGTTTGTTTCATCTGCGAAAGCAACTTCTTCTAAAAGTTGATACAATGCTTCAAGAGAAGTTTCATTTTTTAAGTGATCAAGGATGGAAGCTTGATTATGAATTTTGATTTGAATAATTTTTTGCCACATGGATCCTTTTGTATCAGCAGACCATTGGATTTGTTTTTCTAGTACTCTAGATGCTTGATGATGACTATGCGGAGCTAACGTATAGATATTAGGAAGATGCTTTTCATCACAAAAAATCAAAAGAATATGGTACTGTGCAAGTTTATTCAATAAGCGCCCAGTAACTACTGTTTGCTGATTATCAACAATAATCGTATGGATATCAGAAAGCGGTATCAAAATTTCGGTATCTTCACGTACAACTTTTAAATTGTCCAGATATAACTTTAGGTAATCTGATTTTTCAATATACACAACTCTCCAGCTCATAATCTCACTCCATTCAGGATATAGGTACAAAAAAAGCCCCAATAATGGGGCGATTTCGGCATAAAGCCTTATTTTGATAGGTCCTCGCGACCTTTTGGTATAAGGATGTCTTCCGTCGAAGACAACTTTAGTATAACGCAGTCACAATTTTTTGTAAACCCTTTTTTAAGACAATTTTGCTAAAACTTTTTTAGGCGAAGAGCCCTCATTTAAAAAAGAAACGAAATTTTCTTTTTGTAATAAATGCTTGTTACCTAAAACATCGGTATTATATTTTATAATATTCTTTAAAGGACCAATTGATAGCATTTGCTGTGCTTTTGTAGTAAATGAAATATCTTCAAATTCTAATTTGTTTTGTCGTGGGTTATTATCTCCTCTAAATAACTTCTCATAATGAACCAACTCTTTCGTCTTCTTACCCGTCACTTCATCTTTCACCGTTTCCATCTTATCATAAGAAATCACGTCATTTTTATATAAACTGAATTGAAATTCATAAGAATCATCAATTTGTTTGTAAGGCGCGTTGCGACCATCTTTTCCATTATAAAGATCCATATCTAACGTATATACACCATCGATCTTTTTAAACCAGTTATATGGCACACCAAGGTATTTATATTTGCCTTCATCATTTTTATAAATGTCTACGCGAATACTTTTTCTGCTCAGTAAGACTACTTCATTTTTAGCATCGGCATATTTATCTGTAATATCGACATGAATACCTAATTTGCTGTCTAGATATTTCAAGCTTTTAACTGGAACCTTTCCATCTTTCAAAATATAACCATGTTCTTTATAAAAATCTTGGAAAGGATTGTCAGCATGTTGATGTTCTTCCATAACCTTTAAGATAAGTTCCCATGTTTTAGGATCATGTTGTGCCATTAAAAATAAATCAGGATTTTTATCGATCCGTTTTTTCAAAGCATCGTAGCCTTTTTTATCCAATTGATAAATATTTTTCACTTTGCCGACGATATATTTTTCGTTGTCTTTTTCTCTCGTTGAATAAATCGTCTGGTTTGACATTGTACGATTCGGTTTACGATCGACTTTATGCGAATATTTTACTTTGTTTTCATAGTGTCTCAATTGGCTAATAAATTTTAATGATTGATTGTCAAACAGGTTACCAGCTTCAAGGATCTCACCTGTATCTGTATCAACAGCAACCCCTTCGTCATTAAAAGTTGAGCCTTTCAATTGTTCAAAGACCGGCATTCGGCCAATCGCAGCTACAATCAAAGCATCAATAGCATGATGAAAATGACCAGCGTCACGGTCTTTGTGCATTTTTGTCCGTCTTCTCAAAGCAGCAGTAAAACTACCACGAATGGAGAGAACTTTTGTAGGGATGTCATGATTTTGATAAAAAATCCGTAAAGAGTTGGAGAAGCTGCGCATGGCATATTGAGTGTCTACAAGATTACGATTGATAAAGTCTTTTTGAACTTCTTCATCGTGTTGAATATCCCGCTGTTCCAACAAGTAGCCAAGCTTTTTGTTACTGATTTTATGCGATTTAAACAAATTCAAACTTTCTACTTTAAATTCTTCAAACGAACGGCTGGCTTTACCGCTTTGGAAATATTGAAATGGCGTTAATTGTCCTTTTAATTGGTTTTCATCGCGGTAAACGAGTACTTTATTTTGCTGACTATCATCAAAGGAGTAGGAAAGCGGAATAATGTGATCGACTTCAAATTGAGTAAAGTCATATACGATATCGGACAGTGCAATGCTTTCTCCAGAATAAGCACATTTGCCGTCTTGAGCATCCCATAGCTTAAGTGCCAGATGCTGCTTACCATTTAAGCGAAGATCTTTTAAGTTATCAACTTCTAATAAGTCGCAAATTTTCTTTTCAAATTTCCCTTGGTTTCTCTGAACCTCAGCAATTTTCTTTCGTTCTTCATCACTATTTTTTTCGCGTGCCATTTCAACAACCACATAAGCCATTTCGCCATATTTTTTGCGAACAGCATTGGTTACTTTGATGGCTTCGCGATGTGCGCGCTTAGCAACCGTACTTAAAATAGCTTCATCATCAAATTGGATGTTTGAACCGGATTGCAGTTTTTCCATCCGGCTTTTTCCAAATCCATGTTCAGTGAACAATTGCATTTGATTTTTGCTTGTTTCCCACAGCTCCGGCATAATGATTTGCATGGCTTTTTTAGAAAGTGCGTGATATTCTTTGAAACTGGTATCATTGATCAGTGCTGCTGTTACTTCCTTCAAGTCATCTTGGTAAGTCTTTTGGAAAAGATCTGTTAGTTGTTCTTCACGACGGGTTAGACTTTTTTCAGCAGTCAAGATTTCAGCGATATCATCTAATACATCAATCTGGTCAAAGAAATCTTCAGGGGTAGGGATATCTTTTAATAGCTTCAATAATTTTTTGTAACCAACAAAATCTGTGAAAATAGCTTTTCCTGATTTTAAATCGACTCTCACACCGCGGATAAGTTTTTCATCCTCCACATCTAAATATTTTGCGATAGCGGTTAAAGTGACGCGCTTGCCTTTTTTAACAAAATTATCAACAAAGTGATGTTTGTCTTCTTCAGAAAGATGTTCCATTTCTCCTGTCTCTTTATCAGGGTATTGCAAATTGTTCAAGTCATTCAATAGGTTGAATAAATCGGCAGTATAAGCCATTTTAGCAATGCGTAATTCTTCTGGCAGATAAGTGCAACGCCCACGCATTTTGTTGATCATCGTTTCGTGGTGCAAATTGCCGTCTTCGCCAATAAAGTATTGGCCGTATGGAGTAGGGGATTTTTTAGAACCCGGACCATCATAATACATCCGACGACTTTCCAGTAGAGATATGTACTCTTTAATAAAAGTATCCGTTATTTCTGGATAATACTCTTTTTGTTTTGCTAAAATGTCGATTGCTTCTTTTACATAATCAGAAGTTTTGAAACGATTCGTATGATTTCGAATAACTTCTCCGCTTTGACGTTTTTCCAATTGAACTTCTGCTATATGCTTAGTTTCTAACTTTTTTGCATTTTTCTTTAATTGTTCTTTTGTAGATAGCTCGCTTCCACTTGTTTTTTCATCTTCTTGTGGTGTATCTAAGGTAGTTCCTCTTCTTTTTCCAAGATGATACAAAGCAGCTGCTAAATCTTCTTTGCTTACTTTTTGGTATAATGCATTTTTTCTAGCCATATACGGATCAACTTGTTGAATAGAAGCACAAGAAAAACCATTTTCATTCAGTAAGGAATTGACTCTTTCTAACCGATGTTTTCGGCGTCTTTTTAAGCGTCTCGAACTTCTAAAATTTCTTCTATCTTCATTTGCATTTCTAGTCGCTTCTTCAAACAAACGAGCACCAGCATCAATAACTTCTCCAGTTTTTTCATTGATGATTCCCCAGCCAACACTGGAGATACCAATGTCTAGTCCTAAAACTAAGTCAGACATTTAAAAACCTCCTTATATATTAAAATAACACTCATATTATAGCACTAAAGAAGTTGAAAGCGTATATAATAATGGAACAAAAAGTCTTATTTATTCTTTGTTTAAGCTGAAAATTTTATAATCTTGCTTCTCTTTGTTAAGATGGTAACAAAATGATAAAGGAGCGAGAGAGATGAAAAATTATGGAAAGTTTTTGGTGATGATTTTAACGTCAACGGTTGTGATGTTTGCGCTCATGTACTTTAACGTTTTTCAGCTAGACCATATCTTTGTCAGTAAGACACGGATTTATATGGCGCTGATGATGGGTGCAGCTATGGCCATTATTATGCTGCTGTTTATGTGGAAAATGTATGAAAACAAGAAAGTGAATATTGTGATTCTGTTGGTCAGTGTAGTTGTATTTGGCGGCTCGTTAGGTTTGGTAAGATCGCAAAAAACGATCAATGACGTCGATTGGATGAAAGCGATGATCCCCCATCACTCCATTGCAATATTGACCAGTGACCGTGCTGAACACAAAGATCCTCGTGTACAAAAGTTGGCTGATGACATCATCAAAGCTCAAGAAGAAGAAATTCAAGAAATGAAAGACTTGATCAAAGAACTTGAAAATAAATAATGCCAATTGAATAAAGAAAGATATGCTGCTGGCCATTTTTTCTATTGCGCTTTTAGAAAAAGTTGTCAGCAGATTTTAAATAATGGAAATATCGACTGATTTGCCTGTGGGGAAGGGATGGGAAAATGCAATCGATCAAAGAAATTTTATATCGCTTGGTCGCCGAGCAGAGTGATACAGGAACGCGGCAGGAAGTAAAGATGGCCGATACGATTTATGAGATGCTGATGGAAGATGATTATTTCCGCCAACATCCTCAGTATTGTGGAAAATATCTTAAAGAAGATGCGCTTGGTCGCCCGGTTGTTTGGGCAATGAAACCAGGAAAATCAAAAAAGACAGTGATTTTATTGGGACATTATGATGCAGTTGAACTAGCACCTTATGGTAGTCTAACCGCTTATGCTTTAAATCCAGAGTTATTGAAACAAAAAATGAAAGAAACAGCGATAGAAGATAAGCAGTTGAAAAAAGATTTGGACGACGATGATTGGGCTTTTGGTCGCGGAATGGGGGACATGAAAGCTGGTGTGGCTATTAATCTTTCTTTTCTTTTGAGCGACAAGGCCTATGATGCAACCTTGTTATTCGTTAGTGTGCCGGATGAAGAAAACTTGTCTTCAGGAGCGATGCAAGCCGTTCAGTTGTATCAAGAATTGCAAGAACAATATGATTTAGAATATACAATTGCGCTCCTTGGAGAACCAGAAACGAAGGAGAAAGAAAATATCAGCGAGATACAAGTGCTAGAAGGTTCTTTCGGAAAAATCATGCCGGTCGTTATGACGAAAGGGATTTTAAGTCATGTTGCAAATATTGCTCAAGGATTGAACTCGACCTTTATGCTGGCAGAAATCGTCCGCAATATGGAGATCAATCCCTCTTTTATCACACATTCTTTGGGACAATCGACACCTTTGCCGACGACCTTAGTGATGAAAGATCTTAAAGCCACTTATGATGTTTCGACGCCGCAATACAGTGCAGCTTGCTTTAATATTCTTTTTGTCGACAGTAAGAAGCCGTTAGCATTTTTAAATGACATCCGCCGCATCACTGAACAGTCGATGGCAACCGTGACGCAAAAGTACCAGCAAAGCTTTGACAAACTGGTGAGGTTAGGGAACGAACAAAAAGATGAAATGATCGACACAAGCGCAAAAATCGTGACGATCACAGCTTTAGAAGATTTGCTGCAAAAGAAAAATGAGCATTTTTCGAACCAAAAGCAACAAAAAATAGAGCAACTTAAAACAGCAATTCAATCAGGAGAATGGACACTTTTGGAAGCCAGTCTAGATTATTTAAAATGGTTGTTAACCCAATATGAAACCACTCGCCCTGTAGTGCTGATTGGATTCGTGCCGCCTTATTATCCAGCTGTCACCAACAGAAAAGTTGAAAAAGATGTAGAAAGTTTATTGGACGGTGTAGCTGAACTTACACAAGCAAGCTTTGGTGGAACGATCAAGCGTGCGAGCTACATGCCAAATGTTTGCGACATCAGCTATTTGATGAATGCTGATCCTGAGGGGGACCGTCAGTTTTTACAGCACCTTGCTTTGACACCTGATATTTATGATGTACCTGTAGAAAAAATAGCCAAATTAAATATCCCTGTTTTCATGATCGGTCCTACTGCTAGAAATATTCATGAAGTAGGAGAAAGAGTGTTTATGCCGGATGTGGAACATCGGATTCCTTTGTTGATCGAAAAAATCATCCAAAATGCGGCTACATGAACTGCAAATAGTCAAAGGAAAAAAAGACAAATAGAGAGAAAATGAGAACGGTCAAATCGTATTAAAATGATGGATCAATGTGACTAAATCGAAAGGTTATGATTAGATTTTTCGCTTCTTTGCCTATATACTTTAGTTAACTTAGAAAGGAGGAAGCGGATATGAAAACATTGGACAGTATTGCTTTAGCTCTATTGATTGTTGGCGGTTTGAACTGGCTTCTTGTTGGATTGTTTGAGTTCGATTTAGTAGCATCCTTATTTGGCGGTCAAGACTCGATGCTTTCTAAAATTGTTTATGTCATTGTTGGTATTTGTGCTTTATATGCTTTGAAATTCTTCCCGTTGCTAACTTCTCCAAGGAGAGACGCAGATAGAAGATAACAAATGAATATCAGTTCTATTAAGACTTGCAGCGCTGTATTTGTTGCAAGTCTTTTTTCGTGAAACCCATATGGAGAAGCATGGCAAGCCGTATTGTTGGCTTTTTTTCTGAAACATTTTTAAAATAGAGGGTAAGTCGAGAGAAATTTGAAGGAGGAGTCAGAATGATACCAAAAATCATTCATTATATTTGGTTTGGTGATAAACCATTTGGAGAAGTTGAAAACAAGTGTATTGAAAGTTGGAAAAAATTCTGTCCTGATTATGAAATCAAGTTTTGGAACGAAGACAATATTGACCTTGAGGCAATGGGCAAATATGCACAACAAGCTTACGATGCTGAACAATGGGCTTTTGTTTCCGATGTCGTTCGCTTATATGTATTAAAAGAATATGGCGGCATCTATATGGATACAGATATGGAAGTTATTAAACCACTAGACAAGTTTTTAACGTTGCCGGCTTTCTTCGGTTTTGAGATTGAAGATGAGATCTCGACAGGTATTATCGGCTCGGAACCGCACAATCCGTTTATTGAAGAGTTGTATCATGATTATGATGGTCGTGAATTTATTCAAGAAGACGGATCTTATGACCGCAAAACGAACGTCATCCGCATCACAGAAATCATGAAGGAAAAAGGCATCAGCATGAACAACACGGAACAGACTTTTGACAATTTCAAAATCTTTCCACGTGATGTATTCTCGCCGAAAGATTATTGGACACGTGAGATCGATGACACAGATAATACTTATTGCATCCACCAGTTTACTGGTTCATGGCTGTAAGAGAAAGCTATAAATAAGAAGACTTGACTAAACTATTCAAGTCTTCTTATTTTGGTTCTAGAATATGTGGAGTTGATCAGCGGTCAACGTTTCAATTGTTTGCCGATACTTTTTTCGAGCAGCAAAGCAGCGACAGCGCCGATAGCACCTTGGGCTACATTACCAGGAATAGAAGCTAAAGCAGCACCAAAGGTATACATAAATGTTTCCGCGATAAAATAACCGCATGCCATCCACAAACCAGCAAGAATAGTTGCAAAAAGTGGCCTTTTTTTTATCGTACGATGGTAGAGCCAACCGCAGAGAAAACCTTCTAGCCCTTTCACAACAAAGGTGATGGGAGCATAGTAAGCGTAACCGAGCAACAGGTCTGCCAGTGCACTGCCGAATCCGCCGACAAAAAAGCCAGCTTTTTTTCCTAGCAGCATGGCTGAAAACAACACGACCATGTCACCGAGATTGACATAACCGTTTGTAACGACAGCAGGTATACGGATCACCATAGTCATGATCACCGTTAGAGCAGTCAATACGGCAAAAGTAACGGTTTCTTTCGTGCTGAGTTTTTGCATGTTCTCCCTCCTGACTGTTGTTAGATCAAAGTTAGTTTTATTGTAGCGTTTCGTTGGTCATTTTCATAGCTTTTTCAAATGAAAGAAAGAAAAAAATTAAGAGCCGATAGAAAAATTGTGTTAGACTGGAGAAAGAAAATGAGCATAAAAAAGGAGGGGTAGCTTGAAGCAACCTAGAATATTAGTTGTTCAAGACATTTCATTGAGCTGCCGGATCTCCATGAATGTGGCCGTTCCTATCTTAAGTTGTCTGGGAAATTGGGTCAATGTGCTGCCAACTGCATTATTGTCCACACATACAGGGCCTGGTTTTGAACAGTATACTTTTTTAGATTTGAGCGAAGAAATGGAAAAAGTACTGGAGCATTGGCGCACTCTTGATATTCGCTTTGACGGGATCGTGATCGGCTATTTAGGCTCTTTAGGGCAAATGCATCTTGTCGAAGAGCTCCTGGGTGAATTTATGACAGAAGATGCATTGGTAGTGCTGGATCCAGTTATGGGAGATAACGGACAGCTATATGATGGTTTTACGCAAGAACATATCGCTAAAATGAAAGAACTTTGTCAGTACGCGGATGTATTGATCCCTAATGTGACAGAAGCGAGTTATTTGACAGGAAAACGATACCCGCATGCATCTCTTTCACATAGAAAGATAGAGGAACTGTTAAAGGCGCTTGTTGTAAAAGAAAATCAAAAAATCATTCTATCTGGCATCAGTTTTGAAGAAGGAAAAATCGGCGCAGCTGTCTGGTCAAAGGCTGATCCAGCGATTGATTACCCAACGGCGAAAGCTTTTCCAGGACACTTTGATGGAACTGGAGATCTCTTTACAAGCGTGATTGCAGGCTTTTTATTTCAATGTCATTCAGTAAGCGAGTCGACGGAAGCAGCAGTTGATTATGTTTCAAAAGTAGTGAAACGGACGATCGAGGAAGAAGTCGACCCTTTATATGGCGTTGTTTTTGAAAAAGATTTGCCTGACTTGATGAACCGGCTGAGCACTGGAACTAGGAAATAGGTAAAACAAAAGGATGTAGAACACAAGAGGAGAACGGACAAGATGAAGAAAGTATATATTATCCACGAAAACGAAGATTGGACAAAGCATTTAACGGTTCGTTTGGACGAATTGGCCGTTCCTTATGAAGAGTGGAACTTGAAAACAGGGATGGTAGACGTGCAAGCTGTTCCTCCTGCTGGTGTATTTTATAACCGTATGAGTGCCTCTTCTCATACCCGTGGACATCGATACGCACCTGAGTTGACGGATCAAGTCTTGCATTGGTTAGAAAGCTATGGGGCAGAGGTAGTGAACGGTACGGGAGCGATCACGCTGGAAGTCAGCAAGTTAAAGCAGTATTTAGCACTCCAAGAAAGCGGGATCCAAACGCCTCGAACAATCGGAGCAGTAGGGGCGAAAAACATTGTGAAAGCAGCAGAAACAATGAATCTGTTTCCTTTAGTGATCAAACACAACCGTGCTGGCAAAGGCTTAGGCGTCCGCTTATTAAACAGCATGGAAGCTGTGAAAGATTATGTATATGGATATGATTTTGAAGATTCAGTCGATGGGATCAGCTTAGTCCAACAGTATATTCGACCAGTTGATGGACATATCATTCGTGCCGAGTTTATCGGTGGCAAGTTCTTTTATGCGGTAGCTGTCGATTCAACAGATGGTTTTGAATTGTGCCCGGCTGACAACTGCCAAGTACCGTTTGGAGAAGATTATTGCCCTGGTGAGGACGATTCATTTATGATGGAAAGTAAATTCCATGTCTTAAAAGACGGGTTGCCAAAAAACCAGATCAAGCAGTATGAAGATTTCTTAAAGCAACAACGAATCGATGTAGCGGCGATCGAGTTTATTCAAAATGAACAAGGCGAGATTTATGTGTATGATGTCAATACCAATACGAATTATAACGCGGATGCAGAACAAGAAGCCGGCAAATTTGCCATGCTGGCGTTAGCGAAATGGTTACAAAAGAAGTTGGAAAAAGTGCCAGAGAAAACGAAGATTGTTAAATAAAAGAATGAACAAATTCGTAACAACAATGAGCGGTTAGCCCGAAGAGATTTCTTTGCTCTAACGGCTTTTTTTAGTTTTGACAGGAAAAGAAAAAAAGCGAAAAAAGGATAACAAAAAGAGTGGTAAAAAAATAATAAAATTGCGCAAAAAAAAGATTGTAACTCAGAAATGAACCGTCTATAATATGTTTTGCCGTGAAAGAAAAGCCTGTAAAGTTAGTGTAAGCCTTGAGGCGATAGGCTTTAGCGAGAGACCGGCACAGGCAGAAAATAAGCGTGTCAAGATATAAGGAGGCATTAAAGTAAGATGATAAACGTGACCTTTGTCAAACCCTTAACAGGTATTCGAGAAGCCAGATTATCAGATTTGCCCGAGATGGTGGACATTTATAATTCAGCGATTGCACTAGGTGGCATTACGTGTGATACAGAACGATTCACAACGGAAGAAAGAATGGAATGGTTCGAACTACATCAATTAGAAAGATATCCCCTTTTCGTTTACGAAGTGGATGGCAAGGTTGCAGGATATAGTCATCTTACCGGCTATCGAACAGGGCGAAAAGCTGTGGAACATGTAGCGGAGATCAGCTATTATGTCAGCGGTGATTTTCGTAAACAAGGGATCGGCTCAAAATTGGTCAATCATACCTTGAACAAAGCCAAAGAAATCGGCTATGAAAATGTGATTGCATTTGTTGTAGAAGGCAATGCAGCCAGCGAAGCCATGCTGCATAAGTATGGTTTTAGAGAATGGGGACGTATGCCAAAAATTGCTAATTTCAATGGCGTATTGCATGACCACATTTATTTTGGTTTGAATTTAAAGACTGCTATTGAAATTTAAAATAAAACAAACCTGCTAAACAGAGAAAATCTTTGTTTAGCAGGTTTTTAAGATTATTTTATTTATTCTTCTATAGTCTGTTTAAACGATAGTTATAAGAACAACCCGACGATCGTACCGCTTAAGATAGACACTAGTATTGAAGCCAACAACATTTTTAGTCCGAATTTTGAAACTTCTTTTGCTTTAGCGCCGTCGATGGCTTGAATCGTACCGCTGATGATCCCAATACTGCCGACAGCTCCAAATGAGGTTAAGAAAGTCGAAACGATTCCGATCGTTCTTGCGGACAGTTTTTCCATCATAGGCTGAAATTTTAAAATGGCTGCAAATTCATTTGCCAATAATTTAGTAGCCATCACACTGCCGGCTTGTAGTGTTTCGTTAGCTGGGATTCCCATTATAAAAGCAATCGGAGAGAAAACATAGCCGAGGATGTTGGTCATGCTGATGCCTGCAATGGCGCTCACGATACCATCTAACAAGTCTAGTAAACCTAAATAAGCAACCAGCATGGCAGAAACAATTAAAACCACTTTTCCGCCGTCCAATGCTCCTGCAGAAATTGCGTCGAATACATTATTGGTGGTAACCAATTCATCGATTTTGATAGCCTCGTCCTTAACCGTTTCTTTTTCAATTGGTGCAGCGATCGAGCCGATGATCAGTCCGCCAAGCATGTTCAACATCATGCCGGATAATACATATTCAGCTGGAATGATCGTCATATAAGAAGCGATGATCGAAGCTGAAACACTAGACATGGCCGATAAACAAACAATAAATAAACGATTCTTTTCCATTTTAGGCAGATGATTTTTGATGGCCAGTAAGGCTTCAGATTGACCGAAGAAGACGCTATTGACGGCATTAAAACTTTCTACCTTTGGAAGACCGGTAGCCTTAGACACAAAACCGCCGATATACTTGATCACGATCGGCAATATTTTGATGTGGTTCAGCAAAGAAAGCAAGGCAGATGTGAAGATGATCGGCATCAACGCTGTTACAAAAAAAGGAACGCCTCCAGCTGGAACCCAGCCACCAACCACAAAATCTACCCCCGTTTTTGCATAGTCGATCAGTTTAGCAAAGCCTCCTGAAACAAATTGGATACTGTTTAATCCAACGGTTGTTCCTAACATAAACCAAGTTAAAAGCAACTGACCGAGGATCATGATCAAAATAGGCTGGTAACGAATACTCTTCTTTTTATTCGATATTCCCCACGCAATCGCTAAAACAATGATGATTCCTAAAATACTAATAAAATAATGCATAATGTTATTCACTCATCTCTTCTTATTATGTAATAGATTTACCCTTGTTGCATCGCCTTAAAAGTCCTTCATCTCATGCCTATTGATTCTGACCAAAACCTCCTTTTTACATGAGTCTTCAATCGATGTTGCAGATTTTTTCATTTATTCATTTTTTTAGAATAAATATCAGAAACATTAGACAAGTGTATCAGACAAACAGATGTTCTTTAAATAGATGAAACGACTTATTTTTTCAGAAAACGTCTTCTTTTAGAAAGACATTAAAATAAACGATTTTTTTCGTTTTATATGAAAAATAGCTGAGGAAATGTTTAAAAAACTTTCTATTTTTATTCGTTTTCATAACAATTGTATTAAAAAGTATAAGCGGTATAATAAGGGGAGCTATTACAAAAGAGCATGAAAAAATATTGTTGACCATTTTGTGCTGTCACCTAAATTATTACTCAGATGTGGGAAGAATATAAAAAAATAAATCCGAATGCCCCAAAGATTAAAGTGCTTGGGCATTTGGTGATTCTAAAAAAATGGCCAATGAACTTGCTGAATTGGTGATAGCTGGCACAAATTCAGCTACAGCTTCTAATTATTCTCTATATGAGAAAGATGATCTAATACCGTATGTTGGTCTTTATAACATTGTTTTAGATGGCGATGGAAGAGCAGCAGCTATTGTTGAAACTACTTCCGTTGAAGTGGTACCTTTTGATGAAGTAACGGAGGAACACGCATACTTAGAAGGTGAAGGTGACCGAACATTGAGATACTGGCGTGAAGCTCCTGAAGACTTTTTTAAGAAGGGATTTAAAGAAGTCCATCAAGCGTTTAACAATAAAGTTCCAGTGTTATGTGAAAAGTTTAAAGTGTTGTATTTCTAAAAAAAAGCTAAATTGTTGAAAAAAGTCTTCTGGCCTGTAAAAAGCGTCAGAGGACTTTTTTTAGTGATCCCCTATATTACATACACTGTGTTGATTTCATCAGTTCATATTGGCTAGTATGTTATACCTTATAGCAAAAGGAGTCTCGTTTATGAACAATACTCAGCTACTGAAAGGAATATTGAAGGTTGTGTACTATTAGTCATATCAGAGGAAGAAGTCTATGGTTACGAATTGGTACAGAAATTAAAAGGAATAGGTTTTTCAGAGATTATTGGCGGTACAGTATATCCTTTGCTGCAAAAATTAGAAAAAAAAGGCTATTTAAAAAGCAAAATGAAACCTTCTACTGAAGGACCGAATAGAAAGTACTATTTTCTAACACCTGAGGGTAATATAGCTTCTAAAGAATTTGTAAAGGAGTGGCAGCTTTTAGAGAAAATAGTTAATCAAATCATTATGAAGACTGGAGGGGATAATCATGAACAATACTGAAACGATAGAAGAAATGAGCAAGATGACTGATTTATTGCGAGAACAGCTCACAAGAGAAAATGAGAAATACTATAGTGACTTGCTCATTTACATAAGAACTGCATGACTTTTTTAGTGATAAGGAAATAGAATCTAGTTGGCTTGAAATTTTGCAAGATATGCTTAGCGCACAGCAAGATGGCGTGAAGGCTAGAGAATATTTTGGCAAAGAACTAAAGGAACAGCAGACCAATTCATTTCAAATTTTTCCAAAATAGACCATTGGAGGAAATTTTAGTTATTTGGCTATATATTTGGACTGAGTACGTTATGCTACTTTATGGGAGAGGGGTCCTCTCATACTAATCAATTGAATTTACTTCCGATTATTTTGAATGGGGTTGTCACAGTAGTATTGATACAATTGATTCTTTGGGGAATTCACAAAAGTATCTATATTAAAATACCTACTCATAAGCTAACAAAATTTTTCATTTTGTGGTTATTAAGTATAGGAATATTAGGATTATTCGTAGGTATTCAGTTCATTCAACCAAAAGCATGGATGATTCCAATTCGCTTACCTATCTTCATTGCGATAATTATTGTGTGTTTAGTTATTTTTACTGGAATAACTTTTTTTGGAAAAAAAGAAAGACGCGTGTTTTTAAAGGCATGGTTACCGTTCATTTGGGCGAATGGAATTTTCGGTATATTGCAAAGTATTAATCCAACTAGAAAGTTATTTTCACAACATGTAGGATGGTTTATAGCTGCTCTTGTACTAAGCATGTTATGGTTTTGTTTAGTGATGTTTCTAGAAAGCAAAAGGAAGAAGTAGTTGTAGGAATTGTTGGCAAGAAAGAGCGACAATGAGTGTTGTATCTTATTAGAAATTTACTATCTAAAAGCTGCAGGTGAAGAGGGTAGCAATATGATCTATCGAAAAGAAAAAATCAAAAGATTCTGCAATAAATGATCAGTATGATTATGATTGTCATTACCTTTTAATTGCACTAGAATATAAATTGACTTTCAACAATGTAAAAGAAAAAAACTTAGTAAATCGAAGAAAAGATATCTCGCGCTTAGGATTAAGAGGAATGGTAACGGGGACACTTGTATCCTTATTAAACGCCGCGATCGCTGGAATGTTTCTATAAAAAGTTAAGGCGAGAAGCAAAGACAGTTTTTGGAGATTTTTTTCATTAGATAGAGGCTATACATATAGTGAATAGTTTACATGCTATCTACTAAAAAATAAGATGTGTCGTTGCTTCCGTTTTTTCTGTTCCTTTAAGAAATTAACTTTTTTAGTTTCTATCACTCGTGCATACAACGACATTCCTTTTTCTTTGATCAACAGGCATCAATGATGGAGGATAAAGGAATGTAGCTTCATCAAAAGATAGCAAAGTGATTCAGCTGTACATAAATGACACTAGTGCATGCAAGTCATGCTCTAGCGTCATTTTTTCTTTTGAATTGATAATACAAGCTTTCTCTCGTAGAATAAGAGTTGTTCAACACCTGACTGATGAAGAAAGATACTTGCCTTTATCAAGTGACACTCGTAAAAATTCCTTGTATTTGTATTACTTTTTACCTGAAAATGACTAGATCAAAAAGGAGTGCTTTTACGTATGGCTATCACAGTTATACGACGAACGGGTTGGGTGGGCTCAGCCTCAGCTATTACCCTCAAAGTAAATAATGAGAAAGTTGAAAAAGTCAGAACTAGGCAACAAGTAGAGGTCGATCTTCCAAGTAATGAAGCAAATTTAACAGTGACCCAAGCAGGCGCTAAAAGTAACGAAATAGTTGTGAAAGACGGAGAAATTGTTGAAATCACGAGCAACAAATGGTATCAGCTTCTCTTTGTTTTGCCTTTTATCATTATTTTTCTTCCTAATCTCGTATCCAATGTGACGCTTATGTTGATTGGCTTAGTCCTTCTAGTTGGACTGGCGATAAGTGCTGCATTTTTATTTGAAGCTTTCCATCTAAAAGTCGTGGATGAAACGACTAATAGAACTCAATAGAGGCCATTCAACTATTGATGGATTGATTACTTTTGAAAATGATTGAGGATTAAAAAACAGTCTACTTTATAGTGACCTTGGTGTTATCCTATCGCTAGACAACTGATAGTATGCTGAAAAAGATTACAGGAAATAAGGAGGAAGAGAATGTTAAGAGAGATACAGTTATCAGATGCAGTTTCGCTGAGAGAAATAAACGCCAAGCAACTTGGCTATGATGTTCCGTTGGAGTTGACGCAACAGCAGCTTAAAAAATGATGACCGATGCAGAGCATCATTATTTTTTGGTTTATGAAGACGAAGAAACAAAAAAGGCTGTCGGCTATATCCATGCTGAAGTTTATGCGACCATCTATTCCGATACCTTATTTAACGTTTTATCTCTTGCTGTAGATGGAGATTACCACAAACAAGGAATTGGCAAAAAATTGATTTTTGCACTTGAAAAAGAGGCTGCAAAGCGTCATTATGCAGCCATCAGATTGAATTCAGGTGAAGCAAGAAAAGAAGCACACAAATTTTATGAAAATATTGGTTATACAATGGAAAAGTATCAAAAGAAATTTTGGAAATCACTATAGTGCAGCTTTAAAGTGAACATTTTTTATTGATCTTTTCAAATTTCCTATTCGTTTCTTTAACATTCTGCTATTCTCTTTTGAATGAGTGTTATACTAGAAAAGGATGAGGTTTTGTTAACCATAGAATCAAAAGAGGAGCAATGTTATGTCAAAAGAAGAAATGAAGACACGGGCAGAAGTTCCCGTTGAGCAAACTTGGGATACTTCTGCTTTATATGAAACAAAAGCAGCTTTTGACCAAGCTGTCGAAGAGTTGAAAAAAAGCGTCACTAAGCTGGCAACAGATTATGAAGGCAAGCTAACAGATGCTGAAACCATTATTTCAGCGTTAAAAGATTATGGACACATTGAAAAGATGGCTTCTTGGACGTATCATTACGCTTTTTTGCCAGAATCAACGGATATTACTAATGCTGAAAATGTAGAATTGTCTCGCAGCATGTCTAACTTGTTGGCAGAGATCGGATCAAAAACGACTTTCTTTGCTGCAGAACTGAAAGCTGCAAGTGATGATGTGTTGGATGAAGTTGTTGCAAAAGCACCACAATATGCCTCTTTTATTCGCCATATCAAAAAAGATAAAAAAATCCAACTAGAGTTGCCGGTCGAAAAAGCACTGGCTCGCTTAAGTCCCGTATTAAATGCGCCAGAAAATATTTATGAACAGGCACGTTTGGCTGATATGGATTTTGGTACATTTGAAGCGGAGGGAAAGGTATACCCACTAAGCTTTGTTTTATATGAAGATTATTATGCTTATCACCCGAACACAGCGATTCGTCGAGCTGCTTTTGATAAATTTTCAAACGCCTTAGCGCAATATCAAAATGTAGTAGCTGCTGCTTATTATACACAAGTCCAAAAAGAAAAGACGATAGCTACCATGCGTGGGTTTGACTCGATTTTTGATTACTTATTGTATGATCAAGAAGTTGACAGAGCAATGTATGATCGACAAATCGATACCATCATGTCAGAGCTGGCTCCTGTCATGCAAAAATATATCACCCATCTTAAAGAGGAAAACAGCCTAGACAAGATGACCTATGCGGATGTGAAAATCGATTTAGATGCTGCTTATTCACCAGAGGTCACGATTGAAGCGTCTAAAGGTTATGTCGAAGAAGCCATAGCTATCTTAGGCCAAGATTATGTAGCCCGCGTCATGAAAGCTTACCCAGAACGTTGGGTCGATTTTGCACAGAATAAAGGGAAATCGACAGGCGGATTTTGTACTAGCCCTTATGGTACTCATCCTTATGTTTTGATGTCTTGGACTGGTCAGCTGTCGGATGTATATACGCTGATCCATGAATTCGGACATGCCGCTCAAGGACTGCTGGCTGCTGAAAACAATGACATTTTAGGAGTAGAGCCTTCACTTTATTTGATCGAAGCTCCTTCAACCTTTAATGAGCTATTGTTGACGCATTCCTTGCAGCAAAAAGCGACCAACGCACGTTTAGAACGCTATGCTTTGGCTAAAATGATCACCAACACTTATTTCCATAACTTTATTACGCATCTACTGGAAGCCGCTTATCAGCGCGAGGTCTATCAATTGGTAGATGAAGGCAAAGGATTTGATGCAGCTAAGTTAAATGAGTTGAAACGTAACGTGTTGAAACAATTCTGGGGTGACGCCGTCGAAATCAATCCAGGTGCCGAGTTGACTTGGATGCGACAAGTTCATTACTATATGGGATTATACTCTTACACTTATTCAGCAGGACTGACGATTGCTACACAAGCTTTCTTGCGTATCAAAGAAGAAGGTGCCCCAGCAGTAGAAGACTGGTTAACTTTCCTTAAAACAGGAGACCAATTCGAACCAGCCGAAGCTGCTAAAGTAGCGGGTGTCGATATTACAACAGACAAACCATTGAAAGACACCATTCACTTCCTAGACGAATCAGTCGACCGAATAATCGAACTCACACAAGAATTAAAGGATGTGGAGTGAGGCTGATAGAGGCGACGGGAAAATAAAAAAGCGCGACACAGAGCATCCCGCGCATGTGAGCGGCTTTTGAATTTTACCCGAGACTCTGCCTCACGCAACTCAACTAAAAGGATGTGGAGAAAGTCCGCAAGAGTCACAGCAAAAACAGGAAGTTGTTGAAGAGAGCAGCGAAGCGCGCATCAAGACAACTTATCTTTTTTGCAAAGACTCTGGCTTTCGCAACTCAAATTAAAGGATGTGGAGTGAGGCTGATAGAGGGAAGCACTAACGCAGAAACAGCTGTACGCTTCATGATCGAATTAAATACATGAACAAAAGCGAATGAAGCTAGAAAGATTGTAACTTCATTCGCTTTTTTATGGTTCTGTATATAATAGTTAACGTTAGTCAGTAAAAAATCCTTTCTTTTTAAAGCTAAATCCGTTAGAAATACATTTCTAGACATATCAGTAGCTCCATCGGCCATAAGAATGTTCTTTATCAACGTTAGAAGATGAAGAACATTTTTTATATCACGCTTGCTGAACAAAGGAAACATGTACTGCTGTCAATGTTTTCGGTTACTTTATTTGGTAGTAACTGCAAGCTTTTAGAGCGATTTGCACAAAAATCCTGCAGTTTTGAAGTGGTTCAATCCTAACATCACGGAACTGAAGAAGCGGAAATAACTGCATGATCTATTATCCAGCAGGCATTAACACTACAATGAACAAACTTTAGACAGCAGTCTTTTCTTTCTAAGTGGATGATTTTTTTGATCTGCATGAAGTCATTATTTATGATAAGCTGCTTTCAATAGAGGTTATTTCCTTTTGAAATTTTTGTATTCGAAGACTGCAATCAGTTCGAGTTGGTCAATAAGTAGTGTTAATAACAAACTCGATGGGCGCAACTAGCTTGAGTTAGTCAATAAGAGGCGTTAATGACATACTCGAATGCCACAACAAGTTTGAGTTGGTCAATAAGAGGCGTTAATGACATACTCGAATGCCACAACAAGTTTGAGTTGGTCAATAAGTGACGTTAATGACATACTCGAATGCCACAACAAGTTTGAGTTGGTCAATAAGTGACGTTAATGACAAACCCGAGTGCCGCCATCAGTTTGAGTTGGTCAATAAATGATGTTAATGACAAACTCGAGGGCTGCAACGAGTTTGAGTTGGTCAATAAGCATCCACATTCGAAATTAGTTCAAGTTGATGCACAAACCGAGTATCTTACCGAATCAGAAGTTGTAATGGATTTGGATGGACATACATTTGTCAACGTTAAAGTTTAAAGATAATGAATGCTCTTTATGCAAAGGGGCAGAAGAAACGGAAATAACGGCGTGTAATTCATTTACAGTTTATTGTGTTCGTTGTAGTGTTATATATACCATTAGATAAAAAAGAGTTTGTTTTTCTTCTATCCTTTTTTTGAACAATAATGGTATAATGAAAAAACCACAAGCGATTACAAAGGAGGAAAAGACAGTGTCTGTAACGAAAGAAGAATTAATGGAAAGTGCACGAAAAATAAAAGAAAAAGCTTATGTTCCCTATTCTCATTTTCCAGTTGGGGCAGCGTTATTATTAAAGGATGATACGATCATCAATGGCGTTAATGTGGAGAACGTGTCTTTTGGCGCAACTAATTGTGCAGAGAGAACGGCTTTGTTTACAGCTCTCACACAAGGCTACCAAAAGGGTGACTTTAAAGCCGTTGCGATTGCTGGGGATACAGAAGATTTTCTACCTCCTTGCAGCATTTGTCGGCAAGTATTTGTAGAATTTTGTTCTCCTGACATGCCAGTTTACTTAACAAATGAAAAAGATGAAATCAAAGAATTAGCGCTGATCGATCTTGTTCCTCATGCTTTTACCGATTTAGATATGTAACATTTGCTGCTTAAAAGAAAAAGCATGCTGCTGGCAATATTTTCTAGTAGGTTTCAAGAAACAATTACATGTCTAGCGTTCCAGTAAAACTTCTAAACCTTGCCAGTTTCAACTAACTGTTTAATAGGATAGCAACAATGACCTTCTGAAGAGAAAGACTTTCTTCAGAAGGCTTTTTTTTTTGACTGACATGTAAGACAATGATAGATTGAAGGCAAAGAAAAGGAGGAATGTAACATGGCTAAAGATGATCACAAAAACCGTTCAGAATATTTTGAGGATAGAGCAGGAACGAAAGAAGCAAGATATCACGTTGTTCCGGATGACGAAAAAGGTTGGGCAATCAAGGTAGAAGGGGAAGATGGTCACCAACATCAAACAGACTCCAAAGACGAGGCAGTCAAAAAAGCTAAAGAATTAGCAAAAGATGCAGGAACAATGGTATATGTCCATAGTGAACATGGAAAAATCGAAGAACAATTTAACTATATGGACGATGATAAAGATCAGAAAAAATAGCAGCGACAAAAGGAATAGAGATGCAACGGAATAGCTCAGAAGAAAACGATCCGTCCAAATGCACTTCCCATTTGATACGAGGAAGTTGTTTTGGACGGAATGTTAAATGAATGATTACATTCACTTTCTGGAGCTATTTTTTTTGTATAAAAAACAACTATGCAGTACCACAAACTTTCCTGTTTTGTTACAATAAAATATTTTGTTCGATAAAAATGGTTGAATTTAAGCGCTTTTTGTTTGTTTTGAAATTTCTAATAATTTTTTTAGTTTATTCTCATTTCTAATAAAAGTTGTATAAATGAAAAAAATATGCATGATTAGTTGGGGAAAATGAAAGAATATTCTGAGTTAAGAATATTTATAAATCGCTTCCAATATTTTGTGAAGCAGTCGACATTTGGAATGTGTGTTTTACTTTTATTTGCTAGCTGAAAACGTTATTATAGGGGTGTAGCAAATATTAAATACAGGGAGGTCTTATCATGGTAGAGCAAAAAATGCCTATTCATGTTAATTCAGAAATTGGAAAACTAAAAACAGTCTTGTTAAAGAGACCAGGAAAAGAAGTAGAAAATTTAACTCCTGAAATTATGGAGCGTTTATTGTTTGATGATATCCCGCATCTGTCAGTGATTCAAAAAGAACACGATGCTTTCGCCAAAGCTTTGCAAGATAATGGAG
This sequence comes from Pisciglobus halotolerans, assembly GCF_900113675.1. Classification (GTDB taxonomy): domain Bacteria; phylum Bacillota; class Bacilli; order Lactobacillales; family Carnobacteriaceae; genus Pisciglobus; species Pisciglobus halotolerans. The sequence continues at coordinate 145,792 of NZ_FOQE01000001.1, read as the reverse complement.
TTGAAGTTCTTTATCTTGAAAAATTAGCAGCTGAAGCAATCGATGAAGGTGGGATCAAAGAAGCCTTTCTTGAAAAAATGTTGGATGAATCAAATATTGAATCTCCAAGCGTATATGAAAGATTGAAAAAATACTTGCTAGATATGGATACGCAAGAAATGGTCGATACCATTATGGCAGGTGTACGCAAGAAAGACGTTAATATTCCTAAAAAACATTTGAGCGATGTAGCTGAAGATGGTGGTGATCCTGCAGGTGAAGAAAAATCCGCAGATGCTTACTTTACAGAAGATATTACAGAACACTTAAGTGAAGTTTCTAACGATGATGACTATCCTTTCTACATGGATCCAATGCCAAACCTTTACTTTACAAGAGACCCAGCAGCTTCTTTAGGAAATGGATTGACGATCAACCATATGACATTTGCAGCACGTCAACGTGAATCATTGTTTATAGAAGCAATCATTGAACATCATCCACGTTTTGCTGGTCAAGATGTTGAAGTATGGCGCGACCGCAATCATACTTCGCATATCGAAGGCGGAGATGAACTTGTGTTAAGCAAAGACGTATTAGCTGTAGGTATTTCTCAACGGACATCTGCACAAGCTATCGAAGAATTGGCGATCGAGTTGTTCAAACGGGAAGCTCCTTTCAAAAAAGTGTTAGCCATCAAGATTCCAAACGTAAGAGCAATGATGCACTTAGATACAGTGTTTACAATGGTTGACTATGACAAGTTCACCATTCACCCTGGTATCCAAAGCATTGGTGGATCTATCGATGTTTACATTCTTGAAAAAGGCGACCAACCTGACAAAGTGAAAATCACGCACAAAACAAACTTGCAAGAAGTATTGAAAGAAGCATTAGGTGTTGAAGAATTGACATTGATTCCTTGTGGTGGCGGAGATGCTATCGCGGCTCCTCGTGAACAATGGAATGATGGATCCAACACATTGGCTATTGCACCTGGCGTTGTGGTAACTTACGACCGTAACTATGTTTCTAACGCATTATTGCGCGAACACGGTATCAAAGTGATCGAAGTCGAATCAAGTGAATTGTCTAGAGGACGTGGGGGTCCACGTTGTATGAGCATGCCGCTTGTTCGAGAAGACCTTAAATAAAAAGAACAAACGAACAATAGCAAAAAAACAACAAAACGATATAGAACGATAATGGAGGAATAAAACATGAGCAGTATTTTTCAAGGACGCAGTTTATTAGCAGAAAAAGACTTTACGAAAGAAGAATTGACTTATCTAGTTGATTTTTCTCAACATTTGAAAGATTTGAAAAAACGCGGTATTCCACATCGCTATTTAGAAGGCAAGAATATTGCTTTACTATTTGAAAAATCTTCAACTCGTACACGTTCCGCTTTTACTGTCGCTTCGATCGACTTAGGCGCCCACCCGGAGTATCTTGGAAAAGATGATATCCAATTAGGTAAAAAAGAATCCGTTGAAGATACAGCTCGCGTTTTAGGAAGCATGTTCGATGGAATCGAATTCCGTGGATTCAAGCAAGAAAGCGTTGAACAACTGGCAGAATATGCTGGTGTACCTGTTTGGAACGGATTGACTGACAAATGGCACCCAACTCAAATGATCGCTGACTTCTTAACAGTCAAAGAAAACTTTGGCCGTATCGAAGGCATCACTCTCGCTTATGCAGGTGATGGACGTAACAATATGGCGCATAGTCTACTTGTTACAGGCGCTATTTTAGGTGCAAATATCCGTATCGTAACGCCTAAATCCTTATTCCCATCTCAAGAAATCATTGATTTGGCACAAGGCTTTGCTGACAAATCCGGCAGTGAATTATTGGTTACGGACGACGTACAAGAAGGCGTGAAAGACGCTGACGTTCTCTATACAGACGTTTGGGTATCAATGGGTGAAGAAGACAAATTCCAAGAACGGGTTGAATTGTTGAAACCTTACCAAGTCAATATGGATATGATCAAAGCAACTGGAAAAGAAGATGTCATCCTCTTGCATTGCTTGCCAGCTTTCCATGATACAAATACTGAATATGGCGAAATGGTCAAAGAAAAATTTGGTATTAGTGAAATGGAAGTAACAGATGAAGTTTTCCGCAGTAAATATGCTCGTCAATTCGACCAAGCAGAAAACCGGATGCACTCCATCAAAGCTATCATGGCTGCAACACTTGGAAACTTATTTATTCCAAAAGCTTAGTAGCAGAGGGAAAAAGAAGGTAAAAGACGAGGGGCTATGAAACTTTTCATGGCCCTTTTTTAAATCAAAAACGAGCATAATTGAGGAGGAAAATGATGGAAGAGAAAAAATTAGGATTAACTCCCTTAGTTGCCCTCGTTGTAGGGTCGATTATTGGCGGCGGCATTTTCAATTTAATGACGGATATGGCTTCTCAGGCTTCTCTTGGTCCGGTTATTATTGGATGAGTCGTTACTGGACTGGGAATGGGCTTTTTAGCTTTTAGTTTTCAAAACTTATCTGCTAAACGTCCAGATTTAGATGCAGGAATATTTAGTTACGCACAAGAAGGCTTCGGCAAATATATGGGATTCAACTCGGCCTGGGGATATTGGCTCTCAGCCTTTCTAGGAAATGTTGCTTACGGAACGCTTTTATTTAGTTCGATCGGTTACTTTTTCCCTATCTTTGGTAATGGGCAAAATTTAGCTTCTGTTATCGGTGCTTCGGTTATGTTGTGGCTAGTACATGCATTGATTCTAAAAGGAATTGAAACAGCTTCTTTTATTAACACTTTGGTCACCGCTGCAAAGTTGATTCCATTAGCGATCTTCTTTGTCACCATGATCGTTGCCTTTAAATTAGATGTTTTTACAGCCGATTTTTGGGGAACTGTTTCAGGTAGTTTCAACTTTGGCGATGTCATGAGCCAAGTCCAAGGAACAATGCTGGTTACCGTTTGGGTATTCATCGGTATTGAAGGAGCAGTTGTTTTTTCAGGTCGTGCTGAACGGAAATCGGATGTTGGAAAAGCGACGATCATCGGTTTGATCACAGTGATTTCAATCTATTTATTAACCACTGTTTTATCTATGGCCGTCATGACAAGACCGGAATTAGCTGACTTGCCGCAACCGGCAATGGCCTATTTATTAGAAAGTGTTGTCGGAAAATGGGGCGCGATCTTGATCAACATTGGTGTGATTATTTCCGTTTCAGGTGCCTGGTTAGCATGGACGATGTTTGCAGCGGAATTACCTTACCAAGCCGCTAAACAAGGTTCTTTTCCGAAGTTCTTTGCAAAGGAAAACAAGAATAAAGCTCCTGTGAACTCTTTGATTTTTACCAATGCATTGATCCAGCTATTTTTATTTACATTTTTAATCAATGATAAAGCTTATCACTTTGTTTTCTCACTTGCTTCATCAGCTATTTTGATTCCTTATGCATTTACAGCTTTTTATCAGTTGAAACTGTCTTTAATGGAACCAAAAGAAACGAAAAAAAGAAACCAAAATATCATCATTGGAGTCGTCGCTAGTATTTATGCCATTTGGCTGATTTATGCAGGCGGAATCGATTATTTACTATTGACGATGCTGTTATATGCTCCGGGAATCATTATTTACGCATGGGTGCAAAAGGAAAATAAAGAAAAACTCTTTACTAAAGCAGAATGGGCAGTAGCAGGTATCATTGTTGCACTCTTTATCTTAGCGATTATTCAAATTGCAAATGGCACGATTGATATTAATAACTTATAAAGGAATGTGATGGAAATGAAAAACAGAAAAATTGTAGTGGCTTTAGGCGGCAATGCGATCCTTTCAACAGATGCAAGTGCTCAAGCTCAACAAGATGCACTAAAAAGTACAGCAGAATACCTTGTAAAATTTATCGAAAATGGCGATGACATTATCATTTCTCATGGAAACGGACCTCAAGTGGGAAACTTGTTATTACAACAAGAAGCTGCAAATAGTGAAAAAAATCCAGCTATGCCGCTAGACACTTGTGTAGCAATGACACAAGGTAGTATTGGCTATTGGTTGCAAAACGCAATGGATCAAGTTCTTTCTGACCGTCAGCTGGATAAAGAAGTTGTCTCACTTGTCACTCAAGTAGTTGTAGATGAAAACGATGCAGCTTTTAAAAATCCAAGTAAGCCGATCGGACCATTCTTAACTCAAGAAGAAGCAGAAAAAGAGATGCAACAGTCAGATGCTGTCTTTAAAGAAGATGCAGGTCGCGGTTGGCGTAAAGTTGTTCCATCACCAAAACCAGTAAGCATCAAAGAACATAAAGTGATCGATCAGTTGGTTGAAGCTGGAGTGATCACTGTTACAGTTGGCGGCGGCGGCATTCCAGTTGTTCAAAGAAATGGCCAAGTCGAAGGTGTAGAAGCTGTGATCGATAAAGATTTTGCTTCTCAAAAACTAGCAGAGTTAGTAAAAGCAGACTTACTTGTTGTTTTAACAGGAGTTGATAATGTATATGTCAACTACAACAAACCAGATCAAAAGAAACTGGAAACTGTTTCAGTCAGCGAAATGAAGCAATACATCAAAGAAGATCAATTCGCAGCCGGCAGCATGTTACCAAAAGTAGAGGCAGCGATTCAATTTGTTGAAGGTTATCCTGAAGGGAAAGCGATCATCACGTCACTAGAAAATATCCAAGGTGTTTTGACAGAAGAAGGCGGAACGATCATTACAGCAGATAAAGCTTAATTGTAAAAACGTTTATTGAACAGAAACTAAAACAATTTAGAGCGCAAAGCAAAGGCAGAATCCTTTCCTTTGCGCTTTTGTGCTATAATGAACGAGTAAGAAAATAGGGAAAGAAAGTCGGTAGGTGATTGTAAATGGTCACAGCTCATGAGAAAAGCAGAAATAAAGAAGAATTGAGAAATAAACGCGTGTTTGCTGATTTTACAGCAGAAGAGTTTAGACGACTGAAAAAAAGTATGCGTCTACGGAAATACAAAAAAGGGCAAGTATTATTTGACGAAGGTGATAAGCGGGATAAAGTTTTCTATCTTATCGATGGACTGGTTAAGTTGGAACGCTATGATCAAAGTGCCGTCTACATGTATACGAGCTATGTAAAAAAAGATAAACTATTTCCGTATGGGGAACTTTTTTCTGACGACGTTTACCATTATTCCGCATATGCACTGACAGATATTGAACTCTATTACTTTTCTGCAGAATTGTTTGAAGAATTACTCGCAAATAATGCTAAGCAATTGCTTTATTTTTATAAACGGTTATCTACAATTTTAAAAGAACATGAAGAACGAATTCAGTTTCTGGTGGTTTCTAGTGGAAGCAGCAGGGTGATCAAGTCCTTGTCTCTGTTGATGGATGAATTAGGGGAACCAGAAAACAACGCAGAGATAAAGGTGCCTTACCCTATCACCATTTGCGAAGTTGCAACAATCAGTGGTTGTTCAAGAGAAACAGTGGGAAATAAAATTCGTCAGTTAAAAGAAATGGGCAAATTAGATCATCAACATAAATTATTTACATTTAAAGATATTGCATTTTTTAGACATTATTCAGAAGACTAAAAAGGAGTTGGAATCTATCCAACTCCTTTTACTATTTATGATGAAATTTCAAATTTTTTTAGTATGAGCGCTACACAGAGCATACTAAACATCATATTGTTATCTTGTTAGCCAATAACAGCTGCCACTCCTAAAATGACACATGAAGCGATGAAGATGATGACGAGCAGTTTAGCTGTAAATTTCCACCATGTTGTCAATTCGATACCGGCAATAGCTAAAGCCCCCATGACAACCCCTGATGTTGGTGTGATCAAATTGACGATCCCGCTTGCAGATTGATAGGCAGTAACAACAACATGTTGCGGAACATCTGCAAATGATCCTAAAGGTCCCATGATCCCCATTGTAGCAGAGGCTAAGCCCGACGTAGAAGGGATAAGGAAGGACATTGGAATATAGAAAATATAAGTCAAAATGGAGAATAATACAGGCGATAATGAAGATAGATTTTGTTCGCCTAAGTGCAAGATCGTTGCTGTGATCATTCCTTCGTTCATGACAACTTGAATACCACGAGCTAAGGCTACGATCAAGGCTACGCCAAGCAACTCTGCAGCACCTTCAATGAAAGAAGAGACGATCTCTTCTTCAGGAATACGGTAGTAAAGGCCGATCACGATCGCCATTAATAGGAAGAGCATGGTGATCTCCATAAAGTACCAGTTACCAAGCGCAACCATTTGTTGACCAAGTACAGTACCAACAACAGGTAATCCCATCAACCAATTGTTTAGCGTTTCAAAGAACGTCCAATTTTCATTCAATGTAGACCATGGAATTAAGCTGAGGATCATAATGAAGAAAGAAAGTCCGAAAAGCACCATGACAACTTTTTGACGACCAGTCATTGTTTCTTTGTTCCCAGATACCGCAAACTTTTTGCGGTTGGCTTCAAAATCTTCATAGATCAATGAGTTTTTAGGATCTTTTTCAACTTTCACAGCGTAACGGTAAACATATAAAACTGCGATCACATACATCACAACGAAGAAAATCGCACGCCAGAGAATCCCGTCCCCTAAGCTGAGTCCTAAAGCTTGAGAAGCAACGCCTGTAGCAAATGGGTTAACGGTAGAAGCCAGCACCCCTACCCCAGCTCCCAAAAGGACCACAGATACAGCGACAAGTGTATCAAATCCTACCGCCACCATCACTGGAATGATCAACGGATAAAAGGCAACCGTTTCTTCCGCCATTCCATAAGACGTTCCGCCTAAAGCAAAAATCAGCATGAGAATCGGAATGAGTAATTTCTCTTTTCCTTTGTAGTTGCTAACGACTTGAGCGATCCCCGTATCTAATGCCCCTGTTCGGTTGACTACGCCTAAAAATCCCCCAACGATCAAAATGAAAAGAGATACTTCGATCGCCCCTTGCGTCGTATCGGTTCCGATCATTCCTTTGACAGGCGCCATAAAGACATCCCACAAACCTTGAGGATGCTGTTCAACGGTATGATAAGTACCTGAGATAATATTTCCTGCATCGTCTACATTATAATCCCCAGCTGGAACAAACCAAGTAAGAATAGCGATAACGAGAATGATGAGAAATAATACAGTATAAGATGATGGCATTTTGAATCTTTTTTTTCTTTGACTCGCTTCCATGATAAAACCTCCTGTATATTATAATAGTTCACTTCTAGTTTACCAGTTAAAGGTATCGCTTTCAAATAATTACTAACAATCAAAATGTAGAGAAATTCACATTTTTTTAGTAATTGAATCAAATCTTTTTTTGTACTCTTCTTTCAAAATAGCATAACAAATATCGTCAACAGATTGGCCTTTATGCACACGGTTTTTTCTAAGTGTTCCTTCATATTTCATTCCTAATCGTTGCATAACTTTTCCAGAAGCAGGATTTCGAGCATCATGGAAAGCAGCAATGCGTTCTAACTCTAGAATTTGAAAACCAAAATCCAAAATAAGGTAGCCAGCTTCTGTCATGTAGCCGTGGCCTTGATAATTTTGATGAAGCGTGTAACCTAATTCTCCTTTTTTATGTTCTTCTTCTGTGCGCAAGTCAATCGTGCCGATCATTTTATTGGTTTGTTTCAAAACGATGGCGTACTTTCCAAAAGGACTTTTTAAAAAGAAAGAAGCGATCGATTCTTTTGTCTCTTCCAAATTTTTGTGCGCTTCGAAAACAAAGCGCGTTGTTTCTTCATTTGAAGCATATTCAAACATATCCTCTGCATCTGCTAGTTTAACAGGACGCAATAAGATCCGTTCGCCTTCAATCTGTTGGTATGTTGAAAATTTTAGTGCCGTGTGATTCAATATTTTCCCCTCCTATTCGTTAAAACGGTTTTTTTAAGTTTACTATAAAAAGGACCTTGAACAAAGAAAAAGTCTACTTTTTGAATAAATTTTACAAGAAGAAGACTTGACAAAACACGACTACAAATGTAAACTATAGATAAATGAAGAATTTACAAACGTAAATTTCTATGAGAATCGGAGGTAAAGAAATGAAAACAAAAGAACGTGCAACCATCTCTGATGCAGAGTGGGAAGTCATGCGAGTCGTATGGACAAATAAACAGACAACGAGTCGAGAAATCATTGCCATTTTAGAAAGCAAAATGAATTGGAAACCAGCAACAATAAAAACGCTGATCGGACGTCTCGTTGAAAAAGGGATGTTACAAGCAAAACCAGAAGGCAACAAGTATTTGTACCAAGCAGCAGTTAGTGAAGAAGAAAGTGTAGAAGAGAAGTCTTCCGCCTTTTTTGAACATATTTGCAATAAAAAAGCAGGGAAGACGCTTGCCTACCTTTTAGAAGAAGCTGAGCTGAGTTTCGATGATGTGGGGCTACTAGAAAAAGTATTGCAACAAAAGAAACAAGAAGCGGTGACAGAAGTTTCTTGTAAATGTACACCAGGGCAATGTAATTGCAAGGCAAGTTATGATGAAGCATAAAGAGAAGAAGGAAGAAGACGTTATCAAAAAAATAACTTCTTCTGATAGAAAATAATAAAAGGAGAGAATGAAGAATGAAAAAAGAAATGAAAATCGCAGGAATGAAATGTGAAGGATGCGCAAATACCGTCTCTAAGAAATTTGAAGCTGTTTCTGGTGTAGAACGCGCAGTGATTGACTTGGAAAATCAACAAGCTATTGTGGAAAGTGAAAAAGACATTCCAACTTCAGCCTTTAAAGAAGCATTAGCTGATACACCCTATGAAGTAGTCGGCTAAATGAAAAGACTAAAAGAGCAGTTGCAAGGCAGAGAAACCCTCTGTTTTTGCAGCTGCTTTTTTATTATACGTGATGCGAGTTGCAAACTTTTTTATAACACTTCAATCTCAACAATGAAGGCCTATTTTTAAGCTCTTCTTAGTCCTTTTTTGGAAGAAAGCAGCCGCAAACCATTCAAAATTACTAAAATGGTACTGCCTTCGTGACCGATTACGCCTAGAGGCAGCGTGATCACTTGGAAGATATTGCTGATGATCAGCAGCAGGATGACGCTGATAGAGAAAACGATATTTTGAAAAGTAATGTTTTTTAGTTGCTTGGATAATTGATAACTAAAGGTCAGTTGATCTAAATCATTTTGTACAAGAACGACATCAGCTGATTCCATGGCGATGTCCGTTCCTGCTCCCATGGCAACACCAATCGAAGCATTTGCCAAAGCTGGCGCATCATTGACGCCGTCGCCTACCATTGCAACGATCCCGTACTTTTCTTGTAAGGATAAAATCAATTCAGCTTTTTCATCTGGCAATGTGTTGGCATAAATTTCATCGATTCCTAGAGCCGTACCGATCGTTTGGCCAGTAGCTTCCTGATCGCCTGTGATCAAAATCGTTCGAACACCTTGTTGTTTAAAGAATTGAATCATTTCTTTCGCTCCTTCTTTTGGCTGATCCATCAAGCCAAAATAGGCAAGCACTTCTTGATCACGGCTGACATAAATGACTGTTTTTCCCTCTTTTTGAAGCTGTTCGGCTTGTTTTGAAAAAGCTGTTTCATTGTCTTTCAGAACAAAGCTTTTTTTCCCAACATACCAGCTGCTGTGGCCAAAGGTGCCGATTAAACCAAAACCTGTCTTGTCTTCCAAATGATCAGGATGAACAGAAGCTGATAGCTGGTCTTTAAACGCCGTTACCACTGCTTCTGCAAGGGGATGGGTAGAATGCTTTTCAATCGCGACGAGATGAGCTAGGATCTGTTCTTTTTCAGTTTGATCTTTGAAAAAACTGTCTGTGATGTAGGGTTTTCCTTCTGTGAGTGTGCCCGTCTTATCAAAGGCAATGGCATCTAATTCGCCAAAGTTTTCCATATAAGAACCGCCTTTGAACAACATGCCTTTTTTTGCGGCATTGGAAATAGCCGATAAAGCAGCCGGAGTAGCCGAAGCCACCAGTGCGCAAGGTGAGGCGACCGTCAGCAAAACCATGCCGCGATAAAAAGCTTCTTCAAATGACCAGTGGAAAAGAAAGTAGAAAACAGCAATCATAACAGGTACAAAAATAAGCACGGCTTTTACATAAGTATTTTCGATTTTTTCAAGGAAAGTGGCTGTTTTTGAAGGCACGCTTTGCGCTTCTTCGACCAAACGGACGATTTTGGCAAAAAGGGTATGCGATTGATCTTTTGTAACTTGCATGGAAAAGGCTTCCCCTAAATTAAGGGTTCCACCGATCAGTTCAGCTTTTTCGTTTTTTTCAACTGGAATGGCTTCTCCCGTAATCGCTGCCTCGTCGATCAAAGCAGTGGCAGAAGTTAAAACGCCATCAATAGGAATGGCAGACCCTTTCGGAACAAGTAATTGATCGCCGATCGCTACTTGATCCAAACCAACCGTTACAGTAGAGTGATCGGGTTGGATCAGCTGAGCAGTTTCTGGTGTCAACCGCATCAAATCAGCAATTGCGCTTTTACTTTTATTGGTGGCGTAAACTTCAAGCGAGCCGCTAAGAGAAAAAATAAAAATCAACAACGCGCCTTCCATCCAATAACCAATAAGAGAAGCCCCCACCGCAGCTAACACCATTAAGATATCTACGTTTAGATGCTTATTTGTGAAAGTATCAATGAAACCTTCTTTTGCCTGATAAAAACCACCAATCAAAAAAGACAGCAAGTAGATCACAACAGAAGCTGAGAAAAATTGCAGGTAAGAAAGCAGGATCCCTAGCAAAATCAAAAGTCCGCTAGTGATCGTAGCGATCATGGGACGATTTTGCTTTAACAAGTTGCTCATATTTATCCATCCCTTTCACTTGTGATGTTTCTATCTTAATCTTAACACTTTTATGTAAGAGAATAAACGCCGTTATACTGATATTTGGGTTATTAATGAAATGAATTTCACAAGAAACAAGGATAACAAATAAAAAGAGGCCAACTAACGGCTAAACGAGTGTTTAATTGATTTCTTCTCAGTTATGAGCATCCGATCGCATCAACTTGAACGTTAAATTGATTCTGACTTCATCACTAGAAATTTTTGAAAAAGGAAAAAGCGCCTGCCTGATGTGAAAATCGGCCTGCGCTTTGATCCGTTATTTTAATTGATGATTTTTGGGCGTTTCAAAGTAGCGTTTTAAAAAGAATAGTGTTAGTACTAAAGTCAAAACTTCCGTGAACGGTATCGTCAACCAAACGCCAGTCAGTTCAAACAAAGAAGAGAATAATAAAAGCAATGGTATGATCAATACCAATCCTCTTAAAAGAGAAAGAATGAAGGACTGTCTTGGTTTTGCTACTGCTGAAAAGAAAGCAATGGACACAATGTTGATACCCATAAATAGAAAGGCGATGAAATACAGATGAATCCCTTTTTTAGTTATAGCAGCGAGTTGAGCACTGCCTTCGCTGTTAAACCATTGAATAATAGGGTCAGCATAGAGAAGCCCTATACTATAAAACAATAGACCAATCAGTAAAGTCAGCGAAAACCCGTAAATCATCAATTTCGAAATGTTGTCTTGTCTTCGAGCGCCAAAGTTGATACTGGCTAGAGGTTGGATTCCTTGTCCAATCCCTGTAAATATCGCTACGCAAACAAGTGAAATATTAGCAATGATGCCATAAGCAGCCACACCGATATTGCCTACAAGCGTGAGGATCACTTTATTGAATAGGAAAATGACCAGTCCTGAAGAAAATTCGGTAATAAAAGAAGGAAATCCTAAAGAAAAAGTAGAGAAGATATCTTCTTTTTTCCATTTGAATCGAACAAAAGATAGTTTTCTCGTGGAGGAACGCTTATGCAAAGTCAAGATTAACAAACTAATCATGGGGGAAGTGACAGTCGCTAAGGCAGCTCCTTTCATGCCCATTTGTAAAGGGAAAATAAACAAATAATCTAAAACAATGTTCGCTAAACTGCCAATCAGCATACCCGCCATTGATAGATTTGGGTTGCCATCGTTGCGTACAAAGCAGACAACGATATCATTGACGATAAAAAAGACTGAGAAGAAAAGAATCAAACTGAAGTAATCGGTAGCCAATGGAAGAATTTCACCGCTTGCACCTAAGAATGTCAGTAATGGCTTGGCAAACAACATACCCACGATCGTTATTCCTATTCCAATGATGGTCCCTATAAAAAAGGTAGCTGTAAAAATTTGATTTCCTTTTTCCGCTTGCTGTTCGCCATGTGAAATAGCGTATCGGGTAGCACCACCTAAACCCAACATCAAGCCGATGCCATTTAGTACATTGTAAATGGGAATGACTACATTCAAAGCAGTCAAACCGTCTTGACCAACACCATTGGCAACAAAAAAAGTGTCCGCTAAAATATATAAAGATAAACCAAACATACTAAATAAGCTCAAAGAAACATAATGAATAAAAGACTTATGCAGCGGTTGATCTAAAAGATTCATTGATGACATAGCTTTGCTCCTTTCAAAATAAAAGAACACTACCTCTTTTGTCCAAGACCTAACGACAAAAGTAAATAGTGCCTTAAAGGATTCTTTGTCCGGTGACAGTAGAACCCCAGCAAGATAAAATTTTAAGTCAGCATAACACATTCTAGAAGAAAGGTCAAAAAGCGTTGTGGGAAAAATAACGGCAATGAGTTTTTTGAAGAGATTCAGCCAAGGTCATTATAATATAGGGTTTAACCTTTTCTTTTCAGGGCTATAAAAAAGAGAAAGAGGTTCTTAAAGTTTTGTTATTTTTTCCGATAAGGGGAATAGAGAGGAGAAAGGGCATAACTTTGTCTAAATAAATGTGAATGATATCACTGCCTTATAACAGTAAAAATGGAATTGTCAAAAAATAAAAGCCTATGAGAAAGGATAAAAATACATGGATATCGCTATAAAACATCAACTATCCAGCAAGAAAGTTAAAAGAACAGCACCTGCTGCTCATTCTTTACAAAGTAAGATACTCATTCCCTTTTTGATTCTGATTGTTTTAGCTGCAGGGATTATTTCTTTCGTAAGTTATTATTTCAGTGTAAACAACACCACTAATGAGCTTTCTAAAAATGTGGAAAGCGAAATGATCACGATGAATCAATCATTTGAGTTGTTTTTTTCAAATATCAGTAACGTATTGGATCGTTTTTCAGCAAGTGCCCTACTGACAGATTATCATCCAGAAGACAAAGATAAACTGATGCAGATGCTAAAAGAGACACAAGAAACAACACCCTCGATTGCTTTTATTTATACTGGTACAGAGAATAAAGATATGGTCGATTATCCCTCAGCCGATAATGGCGAAGATTACAACCCTAAAGAAAGACCCTGGTATCAACATGCTGTTGCAGCAAATGGAGAAGTTGTTTGGACAGAGCCTTATGAAGACACTGGAACAGGAGAAATAGTCGTTACAGCTTCAAAGGCCTATTTTAATGGAGATAAGCTATCTGGGGTCATGGCAGCGGATATCCTTATTGGAACCTTGACTGATATGATTGATAGGGTGAAAATAGGCGAAACCGGATATGCATTTATGTTGGATGATACGGGCAAGTACATCACGCATCCCAACAAAGCTTATATTGGAAAAGACCAAACGAAGGAAGATTACTATAAAAAAATTAAAAATGGTGAGGACCATGGGATTGTAACATACCAATTTGAAGGAAATGAAAAAGTCATGGGCTTTGCTAAAAATCCCACAACACATTGGCTTATTGGAGGCACGGTAGATAAAAAAGAATTTCAAAAAAAAGCAAGCATCATCTTTATGCCAATCGCTATTACTGTAAGCTTAGTATTGATTTTTGCTGTGATTATTTCTCTAGTGACCGCAAGAAGAATCACAAATCCTATCCAAGCGGTTATGAAGCGCATGAACGATATCTCTAACGGGGATTTAAGCCAAGAGGCATTACAAACAAAATCAAGCAACGAAATCAACCAGCTGGTAGAAGCTACCAACGCAATGAGCCAAAATATGAAAGAATTGCTGCAGAATATTCAAGGAGTATCTGAAACGGTTAATCATCATAGTGAAGAACTAACACAATCAGCTGTTGAAGTGAAAAAAGGAACAGAGCAAATTGCAGCGACGATGCAAGAACTAGCTTCTGGTTCTGAAACGCAAGCTCACAGCTCAAGTGATTTGTCTTTAGCTATGGTTGCCTTTGATGAAAAAGTTCAAGAGGCAAATGAATATGGCAAAAATATTTATCAATCTTCTGAAAAGGTCTGGCACATAACAAAAGAGGGCAGTCAGTTAATGACAGCTTCTACTAGTCAAATGGAAGAGATCGATCAGATTGTTCAAGATGCTTTCCAAAAAGTTCAAAACTTGGATAAGCAGTCTCAAGAAATCTCTAAGTTGATCACGGTCATTAAGGATATTGCAGATCAAACCAATCTATTGGCGTTGAATGCAGCGATTGAAGCAGCAAGAGCCGGTGAACAAGGAAAAGGATTTGCAGTGGTAGCAGATGAAGTCCGTAAGCTTGCTGAACAAGTAGCTGATTCTGTAACTGACATCACCAAGATTGTAACGGATATTCAAAAAGACTCGTCTATCGTGACAGAATCTTTGTTAAGCGGTTATAAAGAAGTTAAAAAAGGAACAGGACAAATTGAAACGACAGGCAAGACATTCCAACACATTAGCCAGTTGGTTAATGAGGTAAAAGAAAATATAAGAAAAGTTTCAGAAGACCTCACTGAAATAACAGCGAATAGTCAGGGTATGAATGAATCGATTCAAGACATCGCTGCTGCTGCAGAAGAATCTTCAGCAGGAATAGAGCAAACTTCTGCTACAGCACAACAAACACATAGCACCATGGAAGAAGTTGCTGCAAGTTCGGGACAACTTGCCAGACTCGCAGAAACACTAAATGGTTTTGTACAAAAATTTGTTTTGTAGATCGGCTAAAAAAGATGAAACAAATAAAGCAAAGAAGAGTTTGATGAAAACTCTTACTTTGCTTTATTTTATTTTTATGAAAAACTTTTTTCTTCATTAATGAGTTTTTATTTTTTTGTTTACTTGATGTCTACTGAATAAAGGAGACACATATTTCTGATAATGTTTTCTGTTACTTTTTTAGACATCGCCACAAACGTTCAAATCAGTTTGCATATCTGCATGGTCTGTGACTCAGCAGGTATTAAATAAACCTAACAAGAGATTGCAACGGTTTGAAAAGTCATGTAAATTAGAAATAGTGTAAAGAATAATAAAATATCGATCATATAATGAACAATGGATGTTAGAAAGGAAGAGAATATTATGGAAACTGCAATTTTACAAGCTCAGAAACTGGGGCTGGAGATTGAGGGAAAGACGATTTTAAAAGACATTGACTTGTCTATTTCAAAAGGAGAGTTTGTGACGATCACGGGTCCTTCTGGAAGTGGAAAAAGCACCTTGCTGCAGTTAGTCGCATCAATGATTTCACCAACAAGCGGGGATATGTTGTATAAAGGAAAAAGTATCAATACGTACGAACCAACCGCTTACCGCAAAGAGGTATCGTATTGTTTTCAGACAGCTAATCTTTTTGGTGAGACAGTAACAGAGAACTTAGCTTTTCCTTATGAAATCAGAAAAGAAACGTTTGACAAGGATCGAGCGATAGAAGCGTTGGGAAGTGTAGGCTTGTCTGCAGATTATTTGGATAAGAAGGTCACTTCTTTGTCAGGAGGCGAGAAACAACGGATCGCATTGATCAGAAATGTGTTGTTTTTGCCGGAAGTGCTATTATTGGACGAAGTAACGAGTGCGCTGGATGCAGAGAACCGCAAAGCCATCGGCAAAACGATCCGAAAGTTGAATAAAGAAAAAGGTGTAACCATTCTGTGGGTAACGCATAACACGGAAGAAATCACTGAAGCAAACCGCAAGATCGACATCGTTGACGGTCAAGTAAAGGAGTAAACAGATGAATAACTTGGAAATTACGAATACCTCTTTAATTTTATCAAGTGTGCTGATCATCATTGCATTGATCGTAGACTATAAAGAGCAACTAGGATTAGGAAAAGATATTTTTATAGCAGCTGTTAGAGCCGTTGTGCAATTATTTGTGATTGGATATCTATTGAGTTATATCTTCAAATTAGACAACACTATCGTAACACTGGCGATGGTTTTATTTATTATCTTTAATGCAGCATACAATGCGGCCAAAAGAGCAGAAGGCATCCAACATGCTTTCCGGATCTCGCTGATTGCGATCGGAGTTGGGACGCTGATTTCGTTAGCAGTGTTGTTTGTGTCGGGCGCTTTGATGTGGACACCTTCGCAAATTGTTCCTATCACTGGGATGATCGCCAGCAATGCCATGACAGCGATTGGCGTAGGGTATCGTACGATGAACAGCAAATTTAAAGATCAGCGCCAGCAAGTCTTAGAACGTTTGGCTTTAGGAGCGGATGTCAATCAAGCTTCCACCGCCATAATTCGCGACAGTATCAAATCAGCTATGGCTCCAAGTGTGGACCGGACTAAGACTGTCGGCCTTGTTAGCTTGCCAGGAATGATGTCTGGTTTGATGTTCGCGGGTGTGGACCCAACAGCAGCGATCCGCTATCAAATCGTTGTCATGTTTATGTTGATTGCTACCACTGGATTTTCAACAATGATTTCAAGCTATATGGCTTATAAGAGCTACTTTAATAACCGCAAACAGTTGCTTTCCTAGGACGTTTAAAGGCGAACAGGAACAGCTTAAATAAAAAAAAGCGCGCATCTTCATATAAAAAGGGTGTGTGCTTTTGTTTAAATAATCTCGAATGATTAGACTGCTTTATTTTTAAAAAAGAGTTTAAAATTGAGCTTAAAGAAACTGTGAGCTCCTAAAATTTGTTAGATTCACTTCACGAAAAGGGATAGAAGAAGCAAAAAAACAGCCTATCCATTTTAGGAGACAATACCACAAGTGATGAAGATTTGTTATCCCATACTCGAGAGTAGAAAAGCATTTGAGTGTGCCATAAAAGGACGTTTACCCGATACTCAAGAGCTGCAATGCGTTTGAGTGTGCCATAAAAGGCTGTTTATCTCATACTCAAGAGCTGCAATGTGTTTGAGTGTGCCATAAAAGGCTGTTTATCTCATACTCAAGAGCTGCAATGCGTTTGAGTGTGCCATAAGAGGTCGTATATCCGATACTCAAGAGCTGTAATGCGTTTGAGTGTGCCATAAGAGGTCGTTTATCCGATACTCAAGAGCTGCAATGCGTTTGAGTGTGCCATAAGAGGCTGTTTATCCGATACTCAAGAGCTGCAATGTGTTTGAGTGTGCCATAAAGCCTCACTTAACATTGTTTTTCTACGTCATTCTGGTTTTAAAGCTTGTCGCGGCTTTTGTTTTGCTTTTGGGCAGCTCGTCTAGTTTTTTTTCGCCTTGCTTTTTCTGCTTCTGTCAAAGGTGCATAGTCTTTCATTTCAGGAATGGCACCGCCTGCGATAGCCCAAAGATAAAGACTGGCCACACTAGCGTAAGGAGAATAGCGGCGCTTATACTTATTGAACAGCTTTTTTGTCACGCGGCGATGATGGTATAGCATACGAAGACCGCGATGGATCGCTAAATCATCCCAGCTCAGAATGTCAGGACGCTGCATTGAAAAAGTCAGCAGCATTTCAGCAGTCCATTTGCCGATGCCTTTCAGTTCTGACAGTTTTTGAATAACGGCTTCATCTGGCAAATGGTCCAATTCGCTTAAATTTAGTTTGCCGGTAACAATGGCTTCTGCTGCACCCTTTATATAGGTCACTTTTCGATAGGACAAACCAAAAGATTGGATTTCATCGTCTTTCAAAGAAAGCAACTTTTCGGGTGCGATGGTTCCCAAAGTATCGAGCATGCGTGCCCAAATCGTTTCTTGGGCTTTGGTAGAAATCTGCTGACCTACGATACTTTTGATCAATGACTCAAATAAATCTGGCGTGACTTTGCGTTTGACTGGACCGATTTTAGCAATCGCAGCGCCTAAAATAGGGTCTTTTGCAGATAATGCATCTATGACTTCTTGATCATACTGAAAATACATCGCTATCGCTCATTTCTTTTCAAAGTAGGTTACCAACGAAGATCAGTGAGCGTTTGTTCCAACAATACGCGCTGTTCTTCAGGCAAGCCCCAATGATGGATTTCTTCTTTGATTTCTTTTAAAGTTGTGCGTTCTCGTACAAATCCGTTCAAACGCGCTGCAATGGTTGAATGGATAAAAGCTGCTTCATCTGGAAAAAGTTGTTGAATTGTTTTCGTCGCTTGTTTGAAGCGCCGCAAGAAATACTTTTGATGGTAGTCTTCTGCTGGATAAAAGATGTTGTAAGGTTGAAACTCAGTCTGAAGCTCTTTTCCTAAAAGCTGTTCTTGTTCCGCTTTGATTTTTTCAGCTTGCTCGTTTTGCGTATGATTTCGGTAAAGCAGCAGTGAAATGTATTGACGTTCTTTGTAAAAGCGGTCTTTTGTTGCATCATGGTTTTGCCAAAACAAACGCAAAAGATCTTCATAAGAAAGAAGGGCAGGATCAAAAGTGATGTCGATTGATTCAGTGTGATCTCCAATGTTGCGGTAGGTTGGAGCTTTTGATGTGCCTCCTGCAAAGCCGACTTCCGTTTGGATCACTCCTGGCAAACTGCCAAACAAGGTGTCCGGTCCCCAGAAACAGCCCATGCCAAACGTTGCTTTTTCAATGGTTTGTGCGTGTTCATTTAAATTGGTCATTTTCAGTATCCTCCTTGCTGTTCGTTTAAATATTCTTTCGTCTATCTTTACACGTCACTTTTCTTTTGGCAAATGATTCAATTAATCCCCTAAAATAAAGAAGAGAGGAGACATGGGACCATGCTCCTCTCAAAAAATATTCTACTCCTAAATGATGTTTACTGAACCATAGATTCTGCAGTTATGCAATTTGATCTAACAAGTTGCAGCTATCTTAAAAAAAGGAACTGTAAACCTTATCAACAATCCCGCTTTCCTTTATGCAGCAGGCATGGAAGGATTCAGTCTAATTGGGCATCTGTTTAAAGGCCAAGCAAAGCATTGGCAATCGTAAAGTAGATAAACAAGCTTAATGCATCAACAACAGTTGTGATCAGCGGACCTGACATCACAGCAGGATCCATTTTCATCTTTTGAGCAATGATCGGCAGCATACCGCCGACTAATTTCGCCATCATCACAGTAAAAATCAAAGTGAGTGAAACGATCATCGCAATCATAAAGCCTACTTTTTCAATAGTCATCAGTTTAATAAATGAAACAATAGAAAGAATGATGCCAGCTATGATACTGATCGAAAATCCTTTAAAAAGGACTTTCAAAAAATCTCCAGTGTGAATGTCGCCAGTTGCTAAACCTCGTGTAATAAGAGTAGAGCTTTGATTACCGGCGTTTCCGCCCGTATCCATCAGCATGGGAATAAACATATTCAAAGCTGCGATAGATTGAAGGGTATGCTCAAAACGACCAATGATCCCGCCTGTGAAAGTGGCAGAGACCATTAAGATCAATAGCCAACCAATTCTATTTTTAACGAGAGAAAAAATGGAAGCATCCATATAACTTTCTTCTGAAGAACCGACCGCTGCCATTCGTTGAAAGTCTTCAGTTGTTTCGAGTTCTATAACGTCGATGATATCATCGACAGTGATGATTCCGACTAAGCGGTCTTTGGTGTCGACCACAGGCAATGCAATAAAGTCATACTTTTTAAACTTTTGGGCTGCTTGTTCTTGGTCTTCTTGTACATTGACGGAAACAAGATCAGTATGCATGACCTCTTCAATGGTTGCTTCTTCAGGTGCGCTGAATAGTTCTCGCAACGAAAGGACACCGACAAATTTTTCATGTGTACTTGTCACATAGAGCGTATAGATGGTTTTTTTTATGCAAGGCATGTTGTTTAACATGTCTCAGTGCTTCTTTTACAAGCATGCCTTTTTTCAGACTGATAAACTCGATCATCATTAGACTGCCGGCCGAGTCTTTTGGATAGTTTAAAAATTGGTTGATCAGCGTTCGTTTATCTTTGCTTGTACGTTCCAGCAGCTTTTTTACAAGCTCAGCCGGCATATCATCTAACAGATCGATCAAGTCATCAAAGTAAAGCTTATCTAAAATATAATCCAATTCGTTTGTTGTTAAATGAGATAGGAATGCCTGTTGCTTTTTTTCAGAGAAGAGAGAAAAAACTTCTACTGCTATCTCTTTTGGCAAAAGACGAAAGACGATGACGGCATTGATGACGTCTAGTTCATCCATTAATTCTGCAATATCAGCTGGATTTTTGTCTTTAATGATTTCCTTTAATTGCGTAAAGTGTTTTGTATCGATCAAGTCGATAATTTCGTTTGTATTCCACATGCTCTTTTCCTCCTAGTCAATCAGGAAAGCAGAGAAACGATGGCTGCCATGGTTTCTTGTTTCCTATTTTTTTTGGGCCTACTGTCAGGTTCCACGGCGATACCACCTTTCATGTGTAATGTTTAAGCCTCTATTCTCTAACATAACAGAAAACTTTTTATTGTAAAGCCGAAAAGCAGAAAAAAACGATTCTTCCCAATAAAAATACTCAGAGAAGAACCGTTTTTATCAAATTGGTTGGGGTAAAAAAGGAGCCAGATCTTTAAATAAGATTGGTTTCCTCTTTTAGAATCCCATCTTCAATACGGTAAACGCGGTCGCAATAGTCCAACATTCGTTCATCATGTGTGACCATAACGGCTGCTTTTTGACGCGCTTTGACCTCATTTGCCATTAATTTGACGACTTCATGAGCGCGGTTGGTATCTAAGCTGGCTGTTGGTTCATCAGCAAGGATAATCGCCGGGTCATTCATAAAAGCTCGCGCGATAGCGATGCGCTGACGTTCGCCGCCTGAACATTCATTTGGAAACTTGTTGCGCTTTTTCTCTAACCCCAAGTCATTCAATAACTCCGTTGCAAAAATTTTGTCTTCTTTTGTGACGGATCCATTCATTCTTTTAACGACTAGCAGTTGATCTAAGGCGGTCAAATACGGGATCAAGTTAGAAGTCTGTAAGATAAAGCCGATTTGTTTTAAGCGAACGGCAGACAACTCTTTTTCATTCAAATGAGTGATGTTCTGTTCATTGATAAAGACTTCACCTTCAGTTGCTTGGAGCAGAGCGCCGGCAATCGATAAAAAGGTGCTTTTTCCGGAACCGGATGGACCAATGATCGCCACAAACTCGCCAGCTTCAATAGTCAACGATACATCATTCAAAGCAATCGTTTCAAATTCATTTTCCTGATAGCGTTTGGTTACATTCTTTAATTGAATTCCTGTCATTATTCTACCCTCCCTAAAGCTGTCAATGGATCGATTTTAGCGATTTTCACAACTGAGAACAGCGAGCTGATGAGACTGATCAACAACAGCACGATGCTGTAAATCATGACCATTGGCACTTCTAAATGGAAAGGCATGGCTTCGGGTAGAAAGAGGGTCGTTAGATACGTTAACCCAATTCCGATCAGTACACTGATCAAAGATAAAACAAAAACTTGAGAAATAACTGAACGGATAATGAACCCGTTACTGCCGCCGATTGCTTTCAAAACACCAAACTGTTGGGTCTTTTGGTTGGTTAAAACATAAAAGAAGACGCCTAGAATAAAGGCGGAGATGATCATTAAAAACCAAAGCATCATTGTGATCGTTGCATTTTCGGCTGAGTACCCTGGAACAGCGTTGACGGCTGCTTTTTTTGAGCCAGCCTCGATATGTTCATCTGCTTTCGTCAGTTCATTAAGATCTACATCTTTTCCTTGAACCAAAATACCGTTTACGATATCTTCTATGCCGTTATCAGAACCTGGAGCGGCATAACGAATCGTTCTAAATTGGTCTAAATTGACGAAAATAGCTGGCTGGTGGTTCAAGGTTTGATGGTCTGTGAACCCGCCGATCGTCAATTTCTCTGTTGAACCACTTAATGCTAAAGTGTCACCAATCGCAAACCCGTCATTCTTTAAAGAAGAATCGACAAGGACTTGATCAGCAGCATCGTCTGTTAAATTTTTTCCTTCTGTAGAAGTGGGCTCAATGAAAGATCCTGGCTCGATCCCAATCAAAATAGCATCTGTTTTCTTGCCACTTTCTTCGCTTGTACCACTTTTGCGGATAGATGTAGAAAAGGTACTGATAGGCGCTGTATCTGAAACGCCTTTTTGCCGAAGCAAGTCATCTGAGATCGATTCAGAAAGCATCGATTTTGATATGCTCATATCTGCACCTTCTTCAAAAACCACTGCATTTGCCTCCGCTCGTTTTAATGTCCCTGCAGCCAAGTCAGATAGACCAGTGCCCAATCCGGATAGAATAAAAACAAGCCAAGAAATTAAAACAATAATGAGGCCGATCATGATAAATCGTCCTTTAGAATGAATGAGTTCCTTTAGTGCTAAAAACAATCTAATCCCTCTCTTTTCTTGCTGAATTTGTTTACAAAAAGGATTATACACTAAATTTACACTAGTGTCACTTTAAAAGTTTCTTTTGTGTCACTTTTATTTTTGGAACATCCCATGCGCAAGAATTTCGCGAATATAACCAGCTCGTTCCTTTTGCGTTAAATCGGATGAAGTGTTGATCATCACACTATGAAAAATCATATTGATCAACAGATTAGCCGGTAATTCTTTTTTGATAAAACCTGTTTCTTGGCACGATAAAATAAAGGATTGAATGTGGCCAAAAAAGCGTTCATGCAGTTCTTTTGAAATATTTTCCTTAAATTGGATTTTTTCATGTTTCATCTTCATTTTTTGAGTAAAAACATTTGAAAGTTGATGAACATCGCTGTAATTGAAGATCAATTCAAACAATTGGTTGAAATGTTCTTCTCTGTCTGATGACCACTCCATTTGATCAAATTCTTCTAACAACTTTTTCATTTCAAAAGTTAAATAATCACTGATCAAAACATCTTTATTAGAATAGTATTTGTAAATAGCTGCTCTGGAAACGGACAACTCATCAGCCAGCAGACTAAAAGTAAATTGATCATAACCTACTTTCATCAGCAGTAAGTGAGTTTGATGATAAAGATCTTCAACAGTAAATTTTTTCTTTCGCGGCATAATTAAGCTCCTTTGATTGTCTTTAGTTCATTGTACAATATATTCAAGCAAATCAGAAAACTTGTTTGCTTAACTCAAGCCCTTTGAAAGAGATATTCATTGAAAATAGGTCGTAAAATCATTGCCTATGACCAAGTACAGAGAGTAAAAGAGCCAACTTGTTCATAGGATATTCGTCTGTGATCAAGTTCAAATAGAAAAGGAGTCAACTGTGTTCACAGGGGACTTGTCTGTGATCAAGCTTAGATAGCAAAAGAGCCAACTTGTTCATAGGAGGTTTGTCTGTGAACAAGTTCGGATAGAAAAAGAGTTCACTTGATCACAGGGGACTTGTCTGTGATCAAGTTCAGATAGAAAAAGAGTCCACTTGTTCATAGGAAGTTTGTCTGTGAACAAGTTCGGATAGAAAAAGAGTTCACTTGTTCATAGGAGACTTGTCTGTGATCAAGTTCGGATAGAAAAAGAGTTCACTTGTTCATAGGACGCTTGTCTGTGATCAAGTTCGGATAGAAAAAGAGTTCACTTGTTCATAGGACGCTTGTCTGTGATCAAGTTCAAATAAAAAAAAGAGCCAACTTGTTCATAGGAAGTTTGTCTGTGAACAAGTTGACTTCCAATGGGCCTCATTTATCAAGATAAACCTCAAGTATAATATCTACAAGGTCCTTTTAAATGGCTTTGAAAGTTTTCTTTCAGAACGAGATAAATACGTCTTCGCGAATATATTTGACCACACCATTCATAAATCACGTTGGTTGTTAAAGGACTATTCGGAAAAAGAAAGCGGTATTCTTCAATGTTTCGCTTAATTGCGCTCTTAATAGATTCAATATACCCGCATGTAGGACAACAACGGTTTTGTCTTGAATCTGTGTGTGCTTTTGAAAAACACTGTGGACAGAAGATGCCTTTTTCCAATTGATCAAATGGATAGACTGGGAGATTTTTCGGACGATAGTATTCATCGTGCAATTGCAGAATTTCTTGAGCAAGCTGCATGTCCCTTTGGTTAGAGCCTCTTGATTGATTTGACAAATTGTGGAAATGAGCAGCTAATTGATTTGGAAACAAATACGACGTATGAGGCGGAAGATCATTAAATATAAAGTCTGGATGGATAAATACCACAAACAGATGCACTTTTAAATGATATCCTCGATTCAGCAAATAGTTATATAGCAATTCTGCACTTCGATCAGCTTGACCAAGAGGATTGCGCACGCGGTAGCCTCCTTTATTATAAATAGCGTTATCTCTGTAGTAGTAATGACCAGAATGGTTTTTAACTTCATACAAATATAGCTCACCATTCGCAATAACAAGAGAATCAATTTGAAAATCCATACCTTCGATACTAAAGTTTAGTCCATTCAAAACTAGAAGAGGCTCCTGATAAGGGGACATAAAAGAATCAAACTGCTGCTCTCCATCATAACCAATCAGTTGGTTTTCGTATTTCTTTTTCTCCTTTAGAGATAGCTCCATTCGATGATCCAGCGACTCGTAGATTTTATACGTAATGGGCTCCGTACGCTGTTTTAAAATCATAAAATTCCTCCTTTTTATTTATCACTGTTAAAATACGCAAATA
Source organism: Pisciglobus halotolerans (assembly GCF_900113675.1). Classification (GTDB taxonomy): domain Bacteria; phylum Bacillota; class Bacilli; order Lactobacillales; family Carnobacteriaceae; genus Pisciglobus; species Pisciglobus halotolerans. Next base: position 121,130 of record NZ_FOQE01000001.1, on the reverse strand, counting down.
TTGTTTTTTTTGTAAAAAAATTTGGACAATTTAGTACTAACTTGATCACAAGGCATTTGTCTATGAACAAGTTCAGCTGGAAAAAGAGTCAACTTGTTCACAGGGTGCTTGTCTGTGAACAAGTTCGGATAGCAAAAGAGTCCACTTGTTCATAGGTTGCCTGTCTATGAACAAGTTCAGCTGGAAAAAGAGTCAACTTGTTCACAGGGTGCTTGTCTGTGAACAAGTTCAGATAGAAAAAGAGTCCACTTGTTCATAGGATGCTTGTCTGTGAACAAGTTCGGACAGCAAACGAGTCCACTTGTTCATAGGATCCTTGTCTGTGAACAAGTTCAGATAGCAAACGAGTCCACTTGTTCACAGGATGCTTGTCTGTGAACAAGTTGGACTTATTATGTGCTTTATTGAAGTATTAGGAAGCATGCTCACTGGTGCATTCCTTTCTTGGTAGTTTTAATTAGATCAAACATTTAGAAAAGCGAGAGTTGCCTTTTCTTGTTTGTTATGGCTTCAAAAGCTGCAGGGCAGTGTTGACTGTACCAATTCCCCGCTAGTCTAAAATTCTCGATAGTACCAAGTTCCCCGATAGTATCAATTTCCAAAGTTCTCGGCTGCTGCGAGTTCTCTTTCTGTACGCAGCGAGCAAAGGTGTGAGAGAATGGGAGACAAATCATTAAGGCTAGTTGCGAGAAAGGATAAGGAAAATGAGTATTGGATATGCTTGTTTAACGGTTGGGGTACCGGAAACAGATATGCGTCGTGTGACGAAGAAAAATGCTACGGCAGAAAAATTGAATGACATTACGCGGCACAATTTGATGTCATTGGAAAAAATGATCGATTACAATATTGAAAATGATATTCATTTGTTCCGGATCAGTTCAGATTTGATTCCATTTGGTTCTAGCCCTGTTAACCAGCTGCCGTGGCAGGAAACGTTTCGGGAAGAGTTTGGACGTATTGGTCGAAAAATCACTGAAAGTAATATGCGCGTTTCCTTTCATCCAGGGCAATATACCGTTTTAAATTCGCCAAATGAAGAAACTGTTGCAAAAGCGGTTGAAGATTTGCGTTATCACAATAAAGTGATGGAGTGTTTGGGCGTGAATGATGAACATAAAATCGTGCTGCATATAGGCGGAGTATATGAGGATAAACCGGCTGCAAGTCAACGTTTCGTGGAGAACTTTCAAAAGTTGGATCAAGCCATTCAACGACGATTGATTATTGAAAATGATGACCGTTTGTATACTATCCAGGATGTGCTGGAGATAGCTGAGAAGATCGGGATACCAGTTATCTATGATAATTTACACCATGCTGTCAATCCAGGGCCAGACGAGGGAAGTGATGCAGAATGGATCGCAAAAGCAAATCAAACGTGGAAAGCAGGCGACGGCAAGCAAAAGATTCATTATTCGCAGCAAGCACTAGACAAAAGAGCGGGAGCACATACTTCTACGATCTACCTTGACACGTTCTTAGATTTTTATGACTCCTTGCCTGACCAAGACATTGACATCATGCTGGAAGTCAAAGATAAAAATCTCTCTGCTGTTAAATGTATCAATGCGACAAGACCTTTTCCAGCTATAAAATATTTGGAAAAAGAATGGATGCGTTATAAATACTTGGTATTGGAGCATAGTCCAGAACGTTATCAACACATTCGTTCATTGTTAAAAGATAAAACAATTTATCCTGCAAAAGCATTTTACCATTTGATTGAAGCAGCCTTGGATACAGAAGTACAAATTGGACAGGCAATAAATGCGGCACAGCATGTTTGGGGACATTTGAAACAGCAGGTCACTGAAAAAGAAGCCAAAGCTTTTGAGCGACTGCTGGCTAAATATCAAGAGGGCCAATCTTCTGAGCAGGCAGTGAAAAAACGACTATTAACATTCGCTATGAAATACCATGAACCTTATCTGCTGCAATCGCTCTATGTTTACATTTGAATCATTCTGAAAAAAGATGTGCAAATAAAAGGCACATCTTTTTTTGTGCCAGCCTATCTAGAGGAGAAGGGATCATACATGCTGGATGGCAGATGCGAATAAGAATAGTCTCGAGAAAGTGACTTTGAGCGCAAAAGTTTATTCTTTGTAGTAGAGTAAAGACAACAGTTTGCAAATCAATATCAGCTCGTTTAAAAAACGCGATTGGTATGCCGTCTAGCCACCAATCGTATTCTTTTACATCGTACCCGATTTAATATAGAATGAGAGCCATTAATCAGGTTACATAAATAAAAATAAATAGCAGATAGAAGGAGCTAGGTGTATGTTTTTAGCATGGAAAGAAATCAAATATGAGAAAACGAGATTTGCCTTGATCATTGGTGTCATGGTTTTGGTCTCTTACTTAGTCTATTTTTTAACAGGACTAGCTTATGGATTGGCACAAGCTAATCGTACAAGTGTCGACAAATGGGATGCAGACGCTGTGGTGTTAACAGATGAATCGAACAGCAATATCAATATGTCGATGATGACATTGAAAGAGGCGGAGGAAGTCTCGGCTGATGAAACAGCGTTGTTGGGGCAAACAGCCGGAGTCGTACGCAAAGAAGGAACGACAGGAGAAGCGGCTAAAATCAATGTCACTTTTTTCGGGATCGATCCAGATGAATTTATTATGCCTGAAGTCATCGAAGGAGAGGTGTTTACGAATGATGACGAAGCTATAGCTGACAGCAGTTTAAAAGATGATGATGTTGAGATCGGAGACGTCATTGAGCTAGCTGGAAGCGACAAAAAGCTGACCATCACTGGATTTACGGAAAACGCTCAATTTAATACAGCTCCTGTTTTATATACTACGATCGCATCGTATCAAGAGATCCGTTTTGAAAAGGCAGATGACTCTGAGAATGGGCGCATCAGTGCTGTTGTTGTGAGAGACGATGCTAGTGACTTATCTGACATCAACATCGATAATGATGATTTAAAGCCTTATGCCATAAAAGACTATATCAACAAAATTCCAAGTTATAACGCTCAAGTCTTGACATTTGGACTGATGATCGGCTTTTTAGTGATCATCGCAGCGGTAGTGATCGGTATTTTTATCTATGTCTTGACCCTGCAAAAAGCCAGTATGTTTGGAGTAATGAAAGCACAAGGAATCTCTTCAGGTTATATTGCAAAATCCGTGATCGCACAAACCTTTATTTTATCTGCGATCGGTGTTGGGATTGGGTTGGTGCTGACGATCGGCACTTCTTTCGCTTTGCCGTCTGCAGTTCCTTACCAAACAGACCCCTTGTTCTTGATTGGGATCACTGGTTTGTTAGTTTTAGTAGCCGTTTTAGGCGCGTTGTTCTCAGTAAGGACAGTGGTTAACATTGATCCGTTAGAAGCCATTGGTTAGAGAAGAGGGGTAGAAAAATGAAATTGATTGAATGTAAAGGTGTGCGCAAACACTTTGGCGAAGGGCACACTAAAGTGGAAGCACTAAAAGAGACGAATTTTTCAGTAGAAGCAGGAGAATTTGTAGCCATTATTGGACCTAGTGGATCAGGCAAAAGTACGTTATTGACAATCATTGGCGGATTGCAGACGCCAAGCGAAGGAAAAGTACAGATCAAGGATGCACCTTTTAGCGAAGAAGAAGAAAAGAAGCGGGCTGCATTGCGTTTCAAAGAAATTGGTTTTATTTTGCAAGCTTCCAACCTGGTTCCATTTTTAACCGTTTCAGATCAGCTGCAATTGGTGAACAAAGTCAAAAAGGTAAAGATGGATCAAGAAAAAGCAGAACATTTATTAGATGATTTGGGTGTTTTAAAGTTAAAAGACAAATATCCAAGCGACTTATCAGGCGGAGAACGTCAACGGGTGGCAATCGCCCGTGCTTTGTACCATGAACCTTCCGTTATATTAGCGGATGAACCGACCGCAAGTTTGGATTCAGAAAAAGCTTTTGAAGTCGTCGACATTTTGGCTAGAGAAACCAAAAATAAACAGAAGGCGACGATTATGGTCACGCATGATGAACGTTTGATTCAGCAATGTGATAAAGTCTACCTCATGCAAGATGGGGTCTTATCATTAAAAGAAATGGATACAGAAAAAGAATAAGCATAAAGAGGGGTAAACGGCAGTGGAAGAAGATCTTTTTAACCGTTCATTGGACGATCAATTGTGTTTTGAAGTCTATAAAGCAGCGAATGGTTTTTCTAAGCTTTACAAAAGAGCACTGGTACCTTTTCAATTAACGTTTCCACAATATTTGGTCTTATTGGCACTTTGGGAAGAAGATAACGTTTATATTAAGCGGATCAGTGATCGCTTAGCTATCTCGATCGGTACATTGAACCCGATGTTGAATCGACTGACAGCGCAAAAATGGATCAAGAAAGTACCTTCTCCTAAAGATAAACGAGCAACACTTGTATGTCTGACAGAGAAAGCGCATGAACAAAAAAGAGCGATTTCTCTCAGCATTTTGCAAGAAATCAAGAGTTGCAATACGACCGGTATAGATGGACAGCTATTTTTACAAAACTTAAAGCGATTGAATGAAGAATTTGATCGCATAGAAAAAAATTAATCTGAATATTGTGTGTGCTAAAGAAGGAGAAAAGACAAACATGGAAAAACAAAAAACGGTTAGCGTGATCGGAGCCGGCGTTGCTGGGCTAGCTAGCGCTATCCGTCTGCAACATGCCGGTTATACAGTTGAACTTTTTGAAAAAGAGGACTTGCCAGGCGGTAAAATGAATGTCGTGGAAAAAGATGGTTACCGGTTTGATCTAGGGCCCAGTCTAGTTATGATGCCGGAGTTATACCGTGAACCATTTGAGCTGGCGGGTAAAAATCCGGATGATTACATTCCAATGGAAAGATTAGACCCTATGTATGTCTCTCATTTCAATAAAGGAAAGGAAACCATAGAAGCTTCTTCTGATTTGGTAAAATTGATCAGCACGATGGAAGCCATCAACGACAAAGACGCGCAAGGTTTTCTGCAATACTTACAAGACATTTATGAACGCTTTATTGTTGCTCGTGATCATTTTTTGCAACGTCCGTTCCGCAGACAAAGGGATTTTTATCAACCTTCTGTTATCCGTCAAGCGCTGAAATTGAAAACGTTTGACAGTGCCAGTCATTCGATCGGCAAGTATATCGAAGATGAACGTCTTCAACAAATGCTGAGTTTTCAAACTTTATATATCGGTGTTTCTCCTAAAAATGGGCCATCTTTATACACCATTATTCCAATGATCGAGTTGCTGTACGGTGTATGGTTTATCAAAGGCGGCATGCATACAATGGCTGAAGCGATGGAAAAGTTATTGATTGAATTAGGCGGGAAGATCCATTACCAAACGCCAGTGGAAGAGATTTTGATCGAAAACCAAAAAGCTGTCGGATTAAAACTGGCAGATCGCACCGTTTTTTCTGATTTTGTCATGTGTAACGCCGATTTTCCATATGCAATGAAGCACCTGGTTAAGGATACAAAAGCAAAAGGAAAGTATACGGATAAAAAGATCGATCGAATGAAGTACTCCTGTTCTTGCTTGATCTTTTACTGGGGGATGGACCGTCAGTATGACGAAATTTCTCCTATTCACCATTTTGTTTTTTCAGAAGATTTAGATGAAAATATTGATCAGATTTTCGATGGCAGAAAAATGACGGACCCTTCTTTTTATGTTTATATGGCTTCTAAGCTTGATCCTACATTAGCACCGGCTGGAAAAGATGGACTTTACGTTTTGATTCCTGTATCTGAATTATCTACAGCTCAATACCAGTGGACAGATGAAACGATTCAAGATTATCGCCAAAAAGTATTGAATACATTGAGCCAAATCTCAGGTTTTGAAAATGTTGAACAAGAAATCGTCTCGGAATCTTATATGACACCAGAAGATTTTAAATCAAAATTCAATGCATATAATGGTGCTTGTTTCGGTCTGCAGCCTAATTTGCTGCAAAGCAATCATTTTCGTCCGCAAAGTAAAGCTACCCATTGTGAAAATCTATATTTTACTGGAAGCAGTACACATCCAGGTGCTGGAGTCCCGATCGTTTTGCTGTCAGCCAAGATCGCTGTGGAAGAATTGTTGTTGGATGACCAAGAGTAAAGTCGGATAAGGAGGAGCCGTCATGAATTCATCAATTGAAGCAACCTTGCAAAAAGATTATCGCCACTGCCAAAAGGTGATCAAACAGCAGTCTAAAAGCTTTTATTATGCATTTTCTCAGCTCCCAAAAGAAAAAGCACAAGCTGTATATGCGATTTATGCTTTTTGCCGACGTGCAGATGATACAGTCGACGAAGAAAAAAGCAGGATGCGACAACAAAACAGCTTAAACCAGCTGGAAGAAGAATTAAGACAATTTGAAATGGGGAAGACACCAGATAGTCCAGTTTGGCGAGCGTTAAGAGATGTCTTCAATCGTTATCCAATGAACATTCGACCCTTTTATGACCAGCTTCGAGGTCAACGGATGGATATTGATTTTGCAGTCCCGCGTACATTAGAAGAACTAGAAACTTATAGCTATTATGTCGCAGGAACGGTGGGATTGATGCTGCTGCCGATCCTTGCAGCGAAGGCAGGAAAAGAGGCTGAATCAAGTGCTGTTCGTTTAGGGACAGCGATGCAGCTTACCAATATTTTAAGGGATGTTGGTGAAGATCTAAAAGAGAACCAACGCCTTTATCTGCCAATCAGCATCTGCAAGCAAGAAAATTGTTCAGTTGAAAAGCTGTTAAACGGTCAGCCGGATGCTGCTTTTATTCGTGTATGGGAGAGGTTGGCCAAACGAGCCGAAACGTTATACGAGCAGTTCAAGCAAGATATTTATCTGTATGATGAAGAAAGCCGTCTGCCTGTATTGGCAGCCGCTCATATTTATCGCGGTATACTGAATGCAGTACGTAAAAACCAATACAATTGTTTAGATCAGCGGAATGCAGTTTCATTTATGGAAAAAAAGGACATCTATCAAGAGGCGAAAGATTTTTTGAAACAAATCAATGCAGTCTAATGAAGCCAAAAAATCATCAGAAAGAGCAAAATAGAGGGGTGGCGCAAATAGGATGAGCAAGAAAAAAACAGTTGTGGTGATTGGGGGAGGATTAGGTGGTCTTTCAGCTGCGGTCTCGCTAGCGCAAAGCGGCTTTCAGGTTTCCCTTTATGAAAAAAATGATCATCTCGGTGGAAAATTGAACCGAGCAGAACAAGATGGGTTTGGGTTTGACTTGGGGCCTTCTATTTTGACCATGCCGCACATATTTGAAAAGCTGTTTACTGGCAGTGGTCGAAAAATGGAAGACTATATTCCGATTGTTCGCTTAGAACATGAATGGCGTTCTTTTTTTCCAGATGGCATGCATATCGATCTTTATGGTGACCTGGAGAAAATGGCGAAAGAGAATCCGCTGCTTAGTGCACAAGATATGGCAGAATATCAAACGTTTTTAGAGTATGCTAAGGGCTTATATGATTTGACGGAAGAAGGCTATTTTGCAGAAGGCTTGGATGGGACGATGGACATTTTCCGCCATCATGGATTGATCGAATCGATCAAAGGTTTTGATTACTTTTCTTCCATGTATGACGGCATTGAAAAACGCATCAGCCATCCGAAACTGAAAGAGATGTTAGCGTACTTTATCAAATATGTAGGCTCTTCTCCTTATGATGCGCCTGCTGTATTGAATATGATGATTTATATGCAGCATGCGCAAGGTGTGTGGTATGTTCCAGGAGGGATGCAAAAGATTGCTGAAGGCATTGTACAGTTGGGCAAAGAAATCGGTGTTCAATTTCATCCAAACCAGCGTGTGGTCAAGTTGATCTCGAACGACCAAAAGCAAATCGTTGCTGCAGTATTAGCAGATCAAAGGCAGATACAAGCGGATTACTTTGTTTCCAATATGGAAGTGATTCCTGCGTATAAAGAACTGTTAACAGAAGATCCAGCTTTTGTCCAAAAATTGAAAAAAACATTTGAACCAGCCAGCTCAGGTTTGGTTTTGCATCTAGGCGTAGACAAATTGTATCCGCAGTTGGCTCATCATAACTTTTTCTTTTCTGCTGATCCTAAAAAGAATTTTGAACAAGTCTTTCACCACCACGAACTGCCGGATGATCCTACCATTTACTTAGTGAATGTCAATAAAACGGATCCGGAACAGGCACGACCAGGACATGAAAATATCAAGATTTTGCCTCATATTCCCTATCTTCAAGATCGTCCCTTTACTCCAGAAGCATATGCTGACTTTCGCGAAAAGGTTTTGATCAAATTAGAAAAAATGGGACTAACCGATTTAAGGCAACATATCGTTACTGAAAATCAATGGACACCTGAAGACATTCAACGTCACTATCTATCTGACCGAGGGGCGATCTATGGAACAGTTTCTGACCGGAAAAAGAATCATGGGTTTAAACATGCTAAGCACAGCGAACGTTATGATAATTTATATTTTGTCGGGGGGACGGTTAACCCAGGAGGTGGCATGCCAATGGTTACCTTGAGCGGTCAGCAGACACGAGATAAAATCGTGAAAAGAGAACAAGCCAATGATTGATCCAGCTCAAAAGAAAGAGTGGCAGGAGACGTTAGAACGGCAAAAAGAGCGAGTTTTGCAAACAAAAGGCGGCACCTATCCTGAACGTCTTGCTCATCTTGAAGGCTTGAAAAAGTTGTTGATAGAACATGAGGAAGAGTGGATGACGGCTCTTGAGCAGGACTTAGGAAAATCAGCTGTGGATAGTTATACTTCAGAAATAGCCGTTGTTTTGAATGAAATCGATTATGCCAAACGTCGACTGAAAAAGTGGATGAAACCGCAGCGTACTAAACATTTCAGTTTAAGCGGATCAGCGAAGACAAGAGTTTCTTGGGAGCCATATGGTGCGGTGTTGATTCTTTCACCTTGGAACTACCCGGTCCAGCTAGCCTTATTGCCGCTAGTAGGGGCTTTGGCTGCTGGAAACAGCTGCTTTCTCAAGCCTTCAGAACAAGCCTCAGCCGTCAGTCATGTATTAGCAAAATTATTGGCACGCTACTTTGATCCTAAAGTGATAACGGTCATAGAAGGAGAAAGCGAGACGGCAGCAGCGCTTTTGACGCTGAAATGGGATTTTATCTTTTTTACCGGCAGCAAAAAAATCGGCAAGAAAGTTTATCGAACTGCTGCTGAGCATTTGATCCCTGTCGCATTGGAATTAGGCGGGAAAAATCCTTGTATTGTGGATGCATCTGGTCTTTCAAAAGAAACCGTTCGACAAATTGCTTGGGGAAAGTTTTTAAACGCTGGGCAAACTTGCGTAGCGCCAGATACCGTTTATGTCCACGAATCGATCTATCCACAATTTTTGGCCCAACTAAAACAGCAGCTGCTTGATTTTTATGGCCCAGATCCTCAAAACAGTTGGGATTATGGCAGGATGATCCACAAAAAACATTTAAATACTGTAGTAGACTATTTAACAGAAGGAAATGTTTATCATGGAGGGGCTTTTAATGAAGAAAAGCTTTATTTAGCACCGACCATTTTAACAGACATCCAAAAAGATAGTGCTGTAGGAGAAGAAGAAATTTTTGGACCGATCTTACCGGTGATTCCTTATCATTCGCTGACATCCTTGGTACAAGACTTGCAGCAAAAGCCTGTTCCTTTGGTGACCTATGTGTTTAGCCAAGATTCAAAAGTAGTCCATCTTTTAGAGCAGCAGCTAAGCAGCGGAGCGTTCAGCTTAAACCAAGCGATCCGTTTTGCAGCCAATCCTGAGATTCCTTTTGGAGGATTGCAAGAGAGTGGCTTTGGCCGGTACCATGGTCAATCAAGCTTTAAGACCTTTAGCTGCCAAAGAGTTGTTTATGCACAACGATCTTTATTTGCATTACCGCAACAGTATCCGCCATATCGAATGGAACAATTAAAGTGGTTGAAAAAATGGCGGCGCCGCCTTTTTTAGGAGGAAAACGCATGCTTATTGGAAGTTTGGCTGTTATATTATTGGCGTGGTCACTAGGATGGTTAGCTTTTTGGCGCGTTCCGTTTTTGCCGCGAAAAGTTGTGCAAAAAAGAACAGAATGTACTATTTCAGTTGTGATTCCTACTCGAAATGAAGAGTATAATCTGCCTCGGCTGCTATCATCATTAAAACAGCAGCGTTTGCAGCCGAAAGAAATCATTGTTTCAGATGATGATTCTGAAGATGCGACTGTTGCGATAGCTAGGCAATTTAACGCTATGGTTGTTGTAAAACCAATGGATGAAAGGGCAGTCGGCAAAGCAGCAGGTTGTTGGAGAGGCGCTAAGGCAGCCACAGGCGAGGTGCTATTATTTTTAGATGCAGATACGTATTTAGAACGTGCAGATAGTTTAGAACACTTAGTCCATGCTTACCAAAAACAAGGTCAAACAGGGATTTTATCTGTTCAGCCGTATCATCAAGTAGCTGCTGCATATGAACAATTTTCAGCGGTATTTAACATTCTTGTTTTAGCCGGTATGAATGCTTTTACTTTATTTAAATCATACTTTAAACCAGCTGGCGCTTTTGGACCCTGTTTATTCTGCAGCAAAGCAGAGTATATGATGGTCGGCGGTCATGAAAAGGCGCAAGAAGATATCATGGAAGACTTTGTATTGGGGAACAGCTTTCAAAAAAAAGGACTGCCGATCGTTTTATATGCGGGCAAAGGAGCGGTGCATTTTTGTATGTACCCAGAAGGTATGCGACAGCTGGTAGAAGGCTGGACAAAAAACTTTGCAATAGCTTCTCGTTCCACTCATCCACTCGTATTGTTTTGCATCATTTGTTGGATCAGCGGCGGCACCATATCAGGCGGCTTTTTGGCAGCTGCATTATTTGTCGGATCTGTTCAATGGCTGATTGGTGCAGCAGTGATGTATGTTCTTTATTTCTTGCAATGCTATTTATTTGCTAAGCGAGTAGGCTCTTTTTCTTTATGGGCGCTGCTCATCTATCCTTTTCTATTTGTATTTTTCATCTTATTATTTAGTTGGTCATTTTTTAAAACGCACTTTTTTCGCACGGTTACATGGAAAGGTCGTAACATCAAGCTTTGATAAGGAGGGAGCATGATGCCGTTGATCCAATTGCCATCTATTGGGATCGTCATCTTGGATATAGCAGCCTGGTATTTTTTTCATCTGTTCATCTCTTGGATAGCCCGCTTATTACCAGACGATTTTTTTGAGCGTCATGCTGAATGGTTTCAGACTAAGAGATGGGAACAAGACGGCTTTTTATGGCAGCGCCTATTTCGAGTGCGTTCCTGGAAAAATAAATTGCCAGATGGAACGCAGATCATTAAGAAGGGCTTTGATAAGAGACACCTCTTAAGCGTTGATCATCAAGGGTTATCAAAGTTTATCATCGAAACACAAAGAGCGGAGCTGACGCACTGGCTTTTGATTCCGCCAGCTTTGCTGTTCTTTATATGGAATCCTCTTTGGGCCGGCTGGATGATGATCGTTTATGCATTGCTGGTTAATGTGCCTTTTATTTTGATCCAACGCTTTAACCGCCCTCGGCTAGAAAGGCTGCGCAAAAAAGCCAGCCGTCTGCAGAGCAGTAAAATAACAGTTATATCATGACCAAGGAACTGAGCCAATCGCCGGTTTCTTTTTTTTTGCCTACTTTTTTGTCTAAATCAGTAAAACTTGATGGCCGTCAAGTTTTATTCGCCTAGATCAGCTTATACTGTAGTCAATTACAAAGAGGAGGAATTCAACATGAGTAAAGCAGTTTTTCAATTAGAACCATTAACTTGTCCATCATGTATCAAAAAGATCGAAACGACCTTAAACAAAACAAACGGTGTAGAGTCCGTCAAAGTTTTATTTAACTCAGGCAAAGTCAAAACACAATTTGATGAAAGCAGCATCCAAGCAGAAGAATTGAGCAAGATCCTCACGAACTTAGGTTATCCTGTATTGTCCTCAAAAGTTTCTTAATCGGTAGCTGTATAGACAAAGAACAGGTTCTTCCTCTTTTAACGTTGGTAAAGAAATTTCCTCCGGTCGATGGACTACTGATGGAAAGCCATGAAAATATATTGAGCCGAAAATCGCGTCTCAATGTTTGCAAGCTTCAAACTTAGTGTAACGGCTAAAGCCTACCACTAAGTGATTCACATTGCATCTTTTTTCATGGCTATCAGTAGCCCTATGCGCCTCCTGAAATTTCTAGAAATAGGATTCTAACGAGCTTAGCATTAAAAAATTGATTTTTTACAGACCAACGTTAAATATTGTAGAACCAAAGAACAAAGATCTCGGCTAGTGCTAGTCGGGATCTTTTTTATCGCCAAAATTTGTGTTGATCGGACATTGGGTGACAATAGAATCGAGATCAAGCTATTTTCTACTGAATAGCATAGATGGTGTTTGCTGAAACAGCTCTAAGCTAACAGAAATCCTTACACTAAAGCTTTCTTAACTGTAAGACAAGCGCGATTGAGTGAAGTGTGGACAATCTGCCGCTTATCCATAACAACAATGATGAGGATTCAGTGCATTACAATTGAACCGATCATGACCTACAAACAAAAGTATCGTGACAAAGGAAGCAAAAAGTTTTCAAGAAATTGACGGGCATCAATTTAAGTTGTGCGTGTTCAGGATAAGATAAGGTCAGAAAGCAGGAGAGAGGAGAAAGAAAGATGAGCAAAGCATTATTTCAAATTGAGTCATTAACATGTGCCGGTTGTGCAAGTCAAATTGAACAGCACATGAATCAACTAAACGGTATCCAATCTATCAAAGTTTTTGCCCATTTGGGAAAGGTTCGTACGGTTTTTTACGAGACGGACATTAAAGCAGAACAAATTGGAGAAAAACTTGGCAATATCGGCTATCCAGTACAAAACATCGTTGTTTCAACAGAAGGAGGAGAAAAAAATGATCAAAACAGTTAATCAACATAAGCAGCACATTACTATTCTATCCGGTGCCTTGATCGCGATCGGTTTTCTTGCAGGGATAGTAGGAAACGAATCTTTTAAAGATTTGATGCTGATCATCGCCACTGCCATTGCTAGTGTGCCGATCTTCATCAAAGCCTTTCAAGCGTTGCGCATGAAGGCATTCAGTATCGATCTATTGGTCAGTATTGCGGTGATCGGCGCGCTCTTCATTGGTGAATATACAGAATCAGCTGTTGTTACTTTCTTGTTCTTATTTGGAGACTATCTGGAAATGAAAACCTTAGAAAAAACACGTTCTTCTTTAAAAGAGCTGGTCGATATGGCACCGCAAGAAGCAACTGTCATGAGAGCTAATGGTCAAACTGAAGTCATTCCTGTCGAGGACGTGGAAGAAGGCGATCGGGTCGTGATCCGACCTGGCGGTAAAGTTCCGGTAGATGGAGAAGTGGTTTCTGGAAAAGCTTCGATCAATGAAGCCGCGATCACAGGGGAATCTGTACCAGCTGCAAAAGCAGTAAAGGATAAAGTTTTCAGCGGGACAATCGTAGACAATGGCTATATCGAGATCATTGCCGAAAAAGTCGGAGATGACACAACTTTTGCCAAAATTATCGAATTAGTAGAAGAAGCTCAAGAATCTAAGTCAAAAGCTGAAAAATTTTTGGATAAATTTGCCAACATCTATACCCCTTCCGTAGTGGTATTGTCTCTCTTGGTCCTTCTCGTGACACGCGATTTGCATTTGGCTATCACGTTCCTTGTGATCGCTTGTCCAGGAGCTTTAGTGATCGGCGCACCCGTTTCAAACGTAGCGGGGATTGGAAATGGCGCAAAACATGGTGTCTTGATCAAAGGCGGCGAAATCATGGATAAGTTTTCAAAAGTCGATACGTTGGTTTTTGATAAAACCGGTACATTGACGAAGGGGCAACCGGAAGTTACGGATATCCACACCTTCAATAATGCCAATCGTGATAAATTGTTACAATTGGTCGCTACAGCTGAAACGATCTCAGAACACCATTTAGGCCAAACGATCGTAAAAGAAGCCACACAGCGCGGAATGGATCTATCCGCTGCAACGATCGAAGACAGCGAAGTGATTAAAGGAAACGGGTTGATCGCTACTGTAAACGGACAAAGCATCGCAGCTGGCAACCGTAAATTGATGGAAGCACAACAAATCGCGATTCCACAAGAAGCTGAACATTATGCTGTCAGTCGTGAGAAAGCCGGAAATTCAGCAATCTTTGTCAGCCTTAATGGAGAACTGGCTGGATTGATCTCCATTGCTGATCAGATCCGCGATGATGCCAAACAAGCTTTGAGCCAAATGAGAGCAAATGGAATCAAGAAAATCGTGATGCTGACAGGTGATAACCGGCATACTGCTGAAGCAGTCGCAACTGAATTAGGACTAGATGAATTTCATGCTGAACTGCTGCCAGAAAACAAAGTGGCATTTGTCCAACAATTGAAAGCCGATGGACATCAAGTCGCTATGGCTGGAGATGGGATCAATGATGCACCAGCTATCGCTACCGCAGATATCGGGTTGGCAATGGGCGAAGGCGGAACAGATGTATCGATGGAAACAGCTGATGTGGTGTTGATGGCTGATAAACTGATGCAATTCTCTCATGCGTACTCATTGTCAAAAGCGACCACGCGCAACATGAAACAAAATATTTTGATCGCAGTAGGTGTTGTATTCGTCCTTTTAATAGGCGTTCTGATGGGAAATGTACACTTAGCAGCCGGAATGTTTATTCATGAAGCGAGCGTTCTAGTCGTGATCCTGAATGCGATGCGCTTGATCGGCTTCAATCGTAAGAAAATGCAAAGCATTCAGCAACCAACGCAGCATACAGTAGAAGCACAATAATCAAATCAACCTTAACGGGAGAGAAAGAGGTACTTTCTCTCCTTTGAATGAAGCTTTTTCCACTTCATTGGTCGTTTAAATGCTTGAATAAAACAGCTTGACTGTTGCAAGCTACATGGAGACGTGATAGCCTAAAAGCGAAAAAGACGAACCGAGCATTTCTATCATCTAATAAAGAGAGGCAGAAAAAATGACAATAGAAGAAAAACATTCACATCACTGTGAACGACAGGATCATGCAAGGGCTCATACGCATAAAGCTTGTGTTTCACTCGTACCGATCTTTAACCATCTCAGTGATGAGCAGTTGGATGAGATCATGGTAACGACGCAATCCACTTCTTTTAAAAAAGGCGAAATGATCTATCATGCTGGAGAAGAGTCTAATGCTTTGTATATCGTCAATCAAGGAAAGATCCGTATCTACCGATTAGCAGAATCTGGGAAAGAACAGCTGGTCCGCATTTTAAACCCCGGCGACTTCACCGGTGAAATGGCGTTGTTCAATGAAACGACCCATGAATCCTATGCGGAAGCTATGGTCGCGACAAAAGTTTGCCGGATCCGTCGTGAAGATTTGCAATCTTTTTTAGTCAAATACCCAACTATTTCATTGAAGATCCTACAAGAATTATCTAGCCGTATTGATGAAACAGAAAAGCAAGCGACACGCTTCTCAACAGAATCCGTTGAAACTCGAATCGCTTCTTTCTTAGCCGAATGTCTAGACGCTGAAGCGAGCGGGCGTTCCTTCACCTTACCGATGTCTAAAAAAGATTTGGCGTCTTATTTGGGAACGACCCCTGAAACGATCAGCCGCAAACTAGGAGATCTCGAAGACAAAGGATTGATTCGTCAAAAACCGAAGAAAAAGATAGAGGTACTAGACTTAGACGGCCTGCTGCTCGTTTAAAAACAAATAACGGCATTTTTCAGAAGCTGAGACAAATCGTCTTGGCTTTTTTTGCAACGTTCAAATGAATCCCCATCGCCTATCCAACCAAGCAATGTTTTTCGCTTCTTCTGTTTTGTTGCATGAAGAGAACCCTTACGACATGCCCGAAAGCAATCGTTACTCCTTTCTTTCTAAGGGTGTTAAACTAAAGCAAGAGGCTTCAATAAATGTTTAGAAAGGAATGGAGGAAAAACCATGAAATACGATGCAATCACGATCGGGTTTGGACAAGGGGCGCATAAGATAGCAAGAGACTTAGCCAAAAAGAAATGGAAAGTCGCAATGATCGAGAAAAACGATCAGATGTACGGCGGTTCGTGTGTCAATATTGGATGTATTCCAACTAAGTTGATGGATCATGATGCCAAAGAAGGGCATCCTTATGAAAAAGTGAAAGAACGGCGCGACCAAGTAGTAGCACATAACCGAGAAAACAATTACAACGGTATGCAAAATAACGAATATGTGGATGTTTATACAGGAATCGGTTCTTTTAAATCCAATCATGTAGTGGAAGTGGCAACGAAAGACGGAACATATGAACTAGAAGGAACGTATATTTTTATTGATACGGGTTCTGTGCCGAATATGCCGCCAATCGATGGCTTAAAAGAAGCTGATCATGTTTATAACAGCACAACTTTGCAAGAACTGGACCATCTGCCTGCAACACTCGGCATTATTGGCGGAGGAAACATCGGATTGGAGTTTGCTTCTATTTATGCAACGCTTGGTGCCAAAGTCACGCTTTTAGAACGCAGCGATTCATTTATGGAACATGAAGAGCCGGAAATTGCTGAGGCGGTTCAAAAAGTGCTAGAAGATAAAGGCATTCGTATTCAGTTGAATGCTGAAAGCGAACAAGTCAGCAATAGTAAGGAAGGAGTAGAAGTGAAAACCAGCGATGGACAAGTCTATTCTTTTGAGGCGCTCTTAGTAGCTGCTGGACATAAACCGCAAACAGCAGAGTTGAACTTGGAAGCAACAGATATCGAAGTGGATGAAAAAGGCGGAATCAAAGTAAATGAACAACTAGAAACAACGGCTGAAAAAGTATATGCAGTGGGGGATGTCAGAGGGAAACTGAAATTTACCTATATTACAACCGATGATGCCGCACTTGTACTCGATCATTTGCTCGGAAACGGTACGCGAAAACTATCGGAACGCAAACACGTGCCATATGCGATTTTTATAGACCCGCCGGTAGCACATGTTGGACTTACAGAAAAGGAAGCCAACGAAAAGGGCTACACTTTTCTGACAAATATCGTTCCGGTCAAATCCACCGTTCGATCAAATGTGATCAACGATGAACGCGGATTATATAAGGCTGTAGTAAATAAGGAAAATGAGGAGATTTTAGGTGTATCTTTATTTGGTGATCAAGCCCATGAGCTCGTCAATATGATGAAAATGGCTATGGACAATCATATTCCTTATACGTATTTACGCGACCAAGTGATCACTCATCCAGTCATGTCAGAGATTTTCAATACTCTTTTTGATCTTAGCTAAATGACGCTCTTGTTAAAAAAATGAAGGAACGTTAGAGGAGGGCTGCAAGTGCTTGTCAGCATGATCATAAAGTTGATATTAGGACTGGTTGTGCTGCTCCTTGTGGCTCGGCTGGTTGGAAAAAAAGCTTTATCCAAAGTGACCCCTTTTGATTTACTCTATACCTTGGTTCTTGGCAGTATCCTTGGCTCTGCAATGTATCGAGACGAAGCAAATATTGGACATATCGCCATTGCAGCTATTCTTTGGGCAGCCATGATCTACTTGATCGAACGAGTTGTCCAAAAAAGCCGAAAAGCCAGCAGATGGTTAAAAGGAACGCCTTCTGTTTTGATCAAAGATGGAAAGCTCAATATAGAAGAAATCAACGAAAATCACATTGAAATGGAACAAATGCGCGCCATGTTAAGAGAAAAAAGCTGCTTTTCGTTAAAAAATGCTCAGCATCTTGTGTTAGAAGCAAACGGAAATTATAGTGTTGCTAAACAATCAGATGAAAACATGACTATAACGATTCTTTTGGTTGAAGCAGGAAAAATAAAGAAGAAGACGCTTCAGAGCAACGGTTTAGGAGAAGATTGGTTAAGAGATCGTCTGAAGGAAGAAGGTTTTTTCTCTTTAGAATCGATCGTATATGCAGAATGGTCCCAAGAGGAAGGGTTCTACATTGTTTCTACCACGGATGAAACCAGCGACTTTGTGATAGAAGGCAAAAACTGATAGACCAAAAAGACCGAGAAAAAATCTCGGTCTTTTTTTATCTATCACAATAGACTGTTTCATATGTTCTATTTGATATCGATCAGAAGATACAAGTCTAAATAAACACGATCTGTAGAAAGATTAATGGAATGGACGATAATTTGAAGGCGTGCTTGCTCATTTTCGTAAACTTTGGTCGTCGCTTCATCTAACGTCATCGATGTTTCACTAAAGCTAGCTAAAAGGGAGTCGAAAGCTTCTGTTGGATCAACTTCAAGCAGCGGCTGGTTATTCTCTTTTGTTTCTTTATAAAGAGCGAAAGAATAATAAGATGTTGCAGGTGTCATCTCTAAAATATATGTTGTTTCATCAGAAGAAAAATGCAGCTCTTCTGACTGCTGTTTACTGCCGTTGTCTTGAGAAAGGTAAACGGAAGTCACATAATCAAAACCATTGACTGGAATGGCTAAAAATTCGCTGTTATTCAAATAAACTTGCTGAGAAGCAGCCGTTCCAGTGTGTTCACCTGAATAAGAAAAACCAAAAGTGTCTTTAAATTTATCTTTTGTCAGCAATGTATCAGGCAGCCAAGCGACCGTAGATAACTCGTCCATCTGCTGAAGATAATCGACAGATTTGATGATGGTTTCTTTATCTTGAGTAGAAATCGAGCTGTTAGGTTGAATTTTCCCGTCTACAAGCATTTGATTGTCTTTTAAAGTGCTCTCTAGGCGATGAAGCTGATTGTTCCGACTGACCGTAAAGGCATCGATTGGCGGCATGATAGAAATAGCCGAACAAATCAATAGTAACGCAGCAACCCAACCGTTTTTCTGCGGCGGTAGGAAACTGAAAATCAAACCAGCAACGACAGCAAAGAAACCAAACAAGATGACATAATAGCGACCATGTGTTACGCCCAGTTCATTGATTTTTAAAATGGATGCAATGGTTTGCAGCAACACAATGGGAATCAGAATCGTAGGAATATTTTTGCGGTACCAGTTCGCTGCAGGAGTTTGCAAGTTGCAAGCCAACAGATAAACAAGGATCGTTTCGATTGCATAGGAGACCAGCATCGGTTCAAGTAAATTATCCGTCCAAAAACTGCCCCGAATATTAAGCAATAGATAAACAAAAAGAATAATGGTAAACACAGCAGATAAAGGAATGACGACATAAGAAAGCAGAATATTAAGCATATTTGAAACAGTGGTTGCTTCATCTATTCTTTGTTTTCGTGCCGCTTTTTGTTTTTCTGATAAATCAGCGTCTTTCTTTCCTAAGAAAGGAGGCGTAAAAGATAAGAAGAAAAGAGGCGCGAATAAAGAAGCCACGACATTAAAAACATGTGTATAAACCTTCCCGTCAACATCGAATAAGAGAACATTCATGGCGCCTAAAATGAAATAACTGCCCGCAGTCAATACGAGTGTAAATAAAAGTGTGATAAAGAAAGCACGAAAGGCTGATAAAAAGCTGGCATGGAAAGGAACTGGATTTTTGATCGTAGGGATCCAGATGTAGGCGATGAAGAGGGCAAACAAGATCACGCCAACTTTGATCGACAGTTCTAAACTAAACGTTTCATTTGGCAGCAGGAAATAAAAAAGCATAGTCAATAGAAGTGCGCCGCCCATTAGCAGCAGACGTTCTGTTAAGTTTGAAAAGAAGCGTTCATATATTTGCTGGGCAACCACACTCAACATGGTCCCCACCAGTAAAGTCATATATGTTTTTTCATTGTCGAAATTGCTGGTTTCAATGAGCATCGCTGAATAAACGGTCAATACAACGAGAAAAAGTAAAGTCAGCGGGTAACGACTTCCGGCAAGGATCAAACTCTGGAATTTTTGTTGAATCGACTGAATGATTTTCATCATCATTCCTCCTCATGTCGGATAGAATTTTATTTCATCTTTAGTATACCTTTTTTTCGTACTAGCAGATACCAAAAAACACTTTACAAAGCTCAATAGAGAAGAAGGTTTTGCTGAAAGATGAACAACAAGGGATAAAAAAGTCGCACATCTTAAAATGAACGAAGCAAAACAGCTTTTTGACACAAACACGAACAATAACAAAAAGAATTAATATAAATATCGTTATTAGCTTTACAATCTATAAGGGTGTCAGTATAATAAATCTATCAAATTAAACGAATGATAATTAATTGGTTAAAATTATTGTTCGTGTTTAGGAGGATTATTGTGGAAGAGAAGCTGAGCCAATCGCTTTCGGCAATCGATAGAAAAAAGCTGCAGCAAGTAACGGAAAGAAGAGAAAGAGAACAAGATGGGCTGGAACTAACCTATCATATAGATGATAAGCCTGATCTTTTCACCACTACTATTCTTGGTTTTCAAAATGTACTGACGGCGTTTGGCGGTCTAGTAGCTGTTCCATTGATCATCGCGGGAATGGCAGGATTCGGTGTGGCAGATACAGCTTATATGATCAGTACTGCTTTGTTTGTTTCAGGAATCGTTTCAATCATCCAGTCGAAAGGTATTGGACCTAAAGGTTTTCGGATCGGTGCTGGGGTACCGACCATCATGGGAACAGATTTTGGTTTCGTAGCTCCTGCAAATGCTGTGATCAATACAATGGGCGGCGGGATCGCCGGCTATTTTGGCGGTACGATGTTAGGCGCATTGCTAGAAATCGGATTAAGTTACTTTGTAAAACCACTGATGAAGTTCTTTCCACCCGTTGTTACTGGAACAGTCATTGCGCTGATGGGCATGACGTTGATGCCAGTTGCTTTTGATTGGGTAGGAGGCGGAGCAGGAGCGGCTGACTTTGGTTCTCCTATCAATCTAGCTATTGCAACGCTTGTTTTTGTGATTATTATTGCACTGAATCATTATGGCAGCCAGCGCATTGGACCAGCAGCCGTTTTGATCGGTATCGTAGTTGGTTACTTGGTCTGTATACCACTAGGAATGGTTGATTTCAGCCAAATCGCAGCAGCTGATTGGTTTGCTTTTCCACGTCTCTTTAAATTCGGCGTAAATTTTGATCTCCGTTTTGCGATTCCGTTTGTGGCGGGTTACTTGGTTACCGTGATTGAAACGGTCGGTGTGATGCAAACGATCGGAGAAGTGACACAGCATCCATTATCAGACGAAGACATTGCGAATGGTGTGCGTGCAGACGGTTTCGGTTCTTTTATCGGACCTGCATTGGGTTCAGGACCAGTAGCAACCTTTAGTCAAAATGCTGGTTTGATTCCATTGACAAGAAATGCTTCTCGTGTCGTAGCCATTGCTGCTGGAGTGATCCTTGCCGGAATGAGCTTCTTTCCTAAGTTGGCAACGATCATTTCCATTATGCCGCTGCCAGTTCTTGGAGGTGCAGGCATCTTGATGTTTGGAACGGTTGCCGGAGCAGGAATCAAATCTTTGTCTCGCGTCAAATTCAATAATCGTAACTTATTGATTGTTTCTGCTTCTATCAGTATTGGCTTAGGCGTGACGTTCCGCCCTGAAGTCGTAGCTGGATTGCCGGGCATTTTAAATGGTTTGTTTTCATCTGGTATTTCAGCTGGAACAATCGTAGCACTCGTTTTAAATCTTCTTTTAAAAGAAAAAGCAGAAGTCTAGTTGATAAACGAACTAAAAAAGTTCGATTGAATGTACCGTAAGTAAAAAATAAAAAAAATCAGATGAAATATCCCATGGGGATGTTTCATCTGATTTTTTGTTAGGCTTCCTATTCAAAGAGATCGTCTCATCTTCAGTTTACACATTGCATTGCTTGTATTATAATAAGTAATACAAAAGAAGTTTGTAAAAAGAGAAAGAAGGGGTCAACATGCTTTTGGAGATCGATACAACATCTGCAACCCCCATTTATACACAGATTCGTGATCAAATGATTTTGGGGATCGCTCAAGGAGATTTAAAGGTGGCAGAGTCGTTGCCCTCCGTCAGACAATTAGCAGATGAATTAGGCGTCAATATGATGACTATTTCTAAAGCTTATACCGTATTGAAAAAAGAAGGATATCTTTTGACTGATCGACGGAAAGGAACGCAAGTCGCACCTTATCCTAAGAAAACCGACTCTTTTGCTCGTGAGTACCAGCAGCAACTAGCCTTATTGACAGCAGAGGCTGCGATTCATGGTCTAACACCAGAAGAAATGGTGAAAGATGTCGTTAATTTATTTACTGAGTTTAGAAAGGATGAATCAGTATGAACATTGTGATCTGGATTTTGATCGGAACCTATTTTTTATTGGCGTTAATCTTACGCATTCCTGGAAACCCGCATAAAAATATTATTTTAGAAAATACTTTGCCAAAAGACAAACTGGATGAGCCAAAAGTGACTGCATTAAGAAAAGCTTATAAAAACAATTTGTTAAAGATTGCAGGTGCGCTTTCAGTGCTGACACTGCCGCTATTATTTGTATCCTATGATTCAATTGTGATGGCTAGTTTCAGTTTATTGTTGGTGGTTTCCATCGGAGCTTTGTACGGATGTGAGATCTTCTATATTCATAAAATGCGGCAACTGCTGATTGAACAAGATTGGCTGTTACAAGTTGCACCTGTGCTTGTAGACACAAAACTAACAGTTGAAAAAAATAAAAAATTGGTGCCCGTTGCTTGGTTGATTGGGAGCTTGCTGATAGCTGGCGCTGTATTGGCTTTCAGCTTTTTCCAATTTGGCAGCAGCACGATCAGCTGGACACTTTTAGGCACCTTCGTCTTGCTGTGGGGAGTATTTGCAGCTGGCTATTATGCTACTACCCGTATTCCTGTCAGAGCATTGACCGATGATCAGGAGACCAACCGACAGTACAACAACCTGACAAAACATGCATGGTCATTTATGATGGTTATGCTGAGTTATTTGTTTATTCCTACTTTATTGATTCCTTTTGTCACATTGGTCAAAAGTGCATGGCTCAGTTCGGTGCTGATGGTGGGCTTCTTATTGTTGCTGTTAGCAGGTTCACTGTTCACGTTCTATTTGACCTTCCGTTTGCGAAAAAAACAAGATGTCCTGCTTGAGGAAACGACGAGTTACCGTTACAACGGTGAAGACCAATACTGGAAATACGGCATGTATATCAATCCTGATGATTCCCGTTTGATGGTTCCAGATCGTCTGGGAATGAATTTGTCTATTAACTTAGGCAAACGTTCTGGGAAAATCATTAGTGTGATCACACTGGTCAGCGTGCTGGTTATTTTGATCGGAACGACTTTTCCACTATTTTTATTTGATTTTGGGGAAAATCAATTGCATTACACCTTAACGGATGATCAAGTTACCTTGAACGCTCCTTTGACAAAGGCATCAAGCATTCCATTTGTTGAAATGGAGTCCGTTGAATTGCTTGAAGATTTGCCGAATACTCGCATCCGAATCAATGGTATGGCTACGGATGATTATTTAACGGGTATTTTTAAAGTCGAGAATAAACGTGCAGTGTTGTATGTTGATCGCTCGTCAAAACCGATTTTAAAAATCACCACTCAAGACGAAGACTATTATTATACCAACAAAGATGAAGCCGAAACGCAGCAGCTCTATCAAGCATTGCAAAATGATTTGGGTAAAAGCCATTAGCCTTTCTATTGTTGTTCGAGGCTCCTAAAAATGCTAGTCAAAATAGAGAAATCTTAACAAAAATCTATAAAATTTTGGTAAACTGTAGAAGATACTCATTGGCTGAAATAGAGAAAGGAAAATCGAATGAAAAAATTCTTGGCAAGCTTGATGATGATTGCTGTATCGATCGTTTTTGGCTATTGGCTCCATGCGGTGCATCTTTTGGACCACACCTTTATAGGAGAAGGCTTAGACTGGGTCGTTGAAAAAGTGCCTGTTCCTGAAGAATGGGATCGATTGCCAGTCATAGAGACGCCTGAAGAGCCGCCAACGCATGAACAACCTGCTGACAGTGAAGAAACCCAAGAGACCAATAGCGAAACAAATGAAAAAGATGATGCTGTTGATTACAAAAAGGTAGAAGACAAAATTTTTGTATTATTGAACGAATTGCGTGAAGAAAAAGGTGTACAGCCGGTCACGAAAAACAAACAGTTGAAAAAAGCTGCTGATGTCCGTGCAAAAGAAAGTGCGACTTCTTTTTCCCATACAAGACCCAATGGCGGTGACGCTTTTACGGTTTTTGAGGAAAAAGGTTTGGCTTATCCTTATTTGATGGCTGGAGAAAACTTAGCCATGGGCACCTATTATTTGGATGAAGAAGGAATGGCTGAATTTCTGTTTAACGGTTGGGTAGACAGTCCGGGGCATTATAAAAACATGGTTCAAAAAGACTTTGAAGAAGTAGGGATCGGTGTCTATTATGACGGAAAGATCCTTTATACCACTCAATTATTCGGAACACCAAGAAATTAAAAAATAGAACTCATTCTCATTTGTGTTTGTTGTAGAAAGCATAAATGGAGAATGAGTTTTTTTTGTTTATTCGTCTTGTTATAAGTCAAGAGCAGGAAGTAAGTTGCTGTTTGTTCGTCCACACTTTAGTAAACATGCAGCAGTTTCGTTTGATTATAGTGCTTCGTTCAGGGCAGTTATTCTTTAAAGCAAAAAGAGATGAAGAAAGGCATAGCCTCGCGCTTACCTTACCTTTGTAAATGGTCAATAAGGATCAATAAGGATCAGTAATGACCAACTCAAACAAGCATTGTCCCTCGAGTTGGTTCATAACTGGGATTAATGACCAACTCAAACAAGCATTGCCCCTTGAGTTGGTTCATAACTGGGATTAATGACTAACTCAAACAAGCATTGCCCCTCGAGTTGGTTCATAACTGGATTTAATGACCAACTCAAATAAGTTTTGCCCCTCGAGTTGGTTCATAACTAGGATTAATAAGAAAATCAAACTTCATTACATTCTCAAGTTGTTCATCAGCTTCCGATAAGTAGTTAGTCGTCTTGCTTACAAGCTAAAAGTTGATAACTACTATCTTTTCTAGCTATGATTCAGCGAGCGTGTCTTTTAAAAGTGCACGGAATTTTTCTCTATCGGCTTCGGTAAAAGCTTTAGGTCCTTTTGTACGTTTGCCTCCTTTTCTTTCCATCGCGCTAAAGTAACGTTGCTGCAAAAGGGCATCAATATTGTCGCGTGTATATCGAAATCCCTTGTGGTGCAAAACGATACAGCCTTTTCCTAGTGCCAAGGAGGCCAATCCATAGTCTTGTGTAATAATCAGATCGCCTTCTTTCGCTAGCTGCATGATGCGATAATCTGCTGCATCAGCACCTGTGTCAACATAAATCGTTTTTACGTTTTTGGGCAAGATCTTTTGCGAATAATGCGGAAGACTGGTCACTAAAGTAACGGGTAATTGTTGAAGCTG
Source organism: Pisciglobus halotolerans (assembly GCF_900113675.1). Taxonomy (GTDB): domain Bacteria; phylum Bacillota; class Bacilli; order Lactobacillales; family Carnobacteriaceae; genus Pisciglobus; species Pisciglobus halotolerans. The sequence continues at coordinate 95,781 of NZ_FOQE01000001.1, read as the reverse complement.
GCTTTCTTCAATCACAATATCTTTTACTGGACAAGCGTCGGCGTCGATATAGATGTTCATATTTTCCCCTCATTTTTACATATTGTTTTTCCTGATAAATAAACCTTTTTTGCTTTTCTCTACTATAACAAACTAAAAACCAAAAGGACCAGCTCTAAAAGAAAACTTTTGTTTTAAAAAGCTTAACTCTTTTTAGATCACTACCGATATAGCTAATGAAATAGATCTATTCAAAAAAGCAAGATGCAAGAAAGAAGGAGTTTTAGATATGGAAATGAGTACAGAGTTGCCAAAAGACAAAAAGAAATGGAGGAAAAGGATATATTTTAAAAGTGTTAAAAGCATGCTGATAGCAGGTTTTACAGGCATTATTTTAATGGTGTTAGGATTAAGCTTTTTTAACTTAACGGCTATGAACAGCATGAAAGACAGAGTGACTTACATAGTAGAAAATGAACAACCTTTACTTGTCGCTGATTTTCAACTGGCTAATGACATGGCGCAACGTACCAGTTATTTGCAAAGCTATATTTATTCAGGAGATGAAAGCTTTGCAACGTCTTTTAATAAAGGAAAAGACCAAGATATGCGTTTGGAAGAGTATATTTCCAAACATTCAGATTCTTCTTGGGTTAGTGATGTGATGGCACAAAAAGCAGAATGGGGAACTTTAACAGACAATTTACTGGATTTGATGGAAAAAAATGACACGATAGCAGCAGAACAGCTGTTAAGAGAAAAGATTCAGCCATTGAGTGATGAATTAATGGATAGCTTAACTTACTTAGCAAATGAAAAAAGTGAAAAAACCAAAGCAAGCGGAAAAACTGTTTTAGATCTCAATAAAAGAAACAACCTATTCAGTTTTAGCATTTCAATTGCCATCGTGATGGGCTTGTTTGTACTTGCCTTTCTCATTATCAAATCGATCATGAAACACATCAAGCCTATTAATGAAAGGCTGCATGTGATCGCTGACGGTGATTTTAGCCAAGAACCACTAGAAACACACCTAACAGACGAGTTGGGGCAAATGGTCGTTTCAGCAAATGATATGAATGACAGCTTGCGCGGGATGATGATGTCAATCGCGAATTTAGCTGAAATGACTTCTAGCCATAGTGAAGAATTAACACAAGCTGCCAACGAAGTAAAAAGCGGCTCTGAACAGATCGCAACAACGATGCAGGAAATTGCTTCTGGATCGGAGACTCAAGCAGAAAGCGCGTCTGAGCTGGCCACTTTGATGATTTCATTTGCAGATAAAGTTTATACGGCTAACGATGCGGGTGTGAAAACCAATCAATCTACTGGCTCTGTCTTAGAAATGGCAAATAAAGGACAACAGCTGATGGATCGCTCTTCCAGTCAAATGACTAAAATCGATGGCATCGTTCATGATTCTGTTGAAAAAATGATGCATTTGAATCAACAAACGACTGAAATCTCTAAGTTGGTCACCGTCATTAAAGATGTGGCAGAACAAACGAATCTGTTAGCTTTAAATGCTGCGATCGAAGCAGCGCGTGCCGGCGAACAAGGGAAAGGCTTTGCGGTCGTTGCGGATGAAGTGCGAAAACTAGCAGAGCAAACTGCTCAGTCTGTAACCGATATCACAAACTTTGTCCAGGCGATCCAAAAAGAATCCTCAGCAGTAGCGGAATCATTAACTGAAGGATATGTAGAAGTACAAACGGGAACAAAACAGATCCACGAAACCAATACAACATTTAGTCAAATCAACCATGCAGTTGAAAAAATGGCTGGCAATATCGAACACATCACAGAGAACTTGTCAGATATCGCCAAGAGCAGCCAAGAAATGAATGTATCTATTGATGAAATTGCTTCTGTTTCAGAAGAGTCAGCTGCAAGTGTGGAAGAAACATCTGCTTCTTCACAACAAATTACCGGTTCAATGGAAGAAGTAGCGGGCAGTGCAGCCCAACTGGCACAAATTGCTGAAAACCTCAATGCTTTAGTTCAAAACATTCAAATGTAACTTATGCAGAAGAAAGAAAAGGAAAAGACGATGGATTTGAATAAAAATGAAGCAGCCGTTTTAAAATGGGTCAAAGAAGATCCATACATTTCACAAAAAGAACTAGCAAAAAAATTAGAATTGTCTCGTCCAGCTATCGCCAATATCATTTCACGTTTAGTCGGAAAAGGCTATTTACTAGGACGCGCTTATATCGTCAATCATACTTCGCCAACGATTTGTATTGGAGGCGCAGATATTGACAAAATCTATCAGTTAAAAAGGTCTTTCCAAAAAGGAACGACGAACCAAATTGAAGTTACCCAGGAAATAGGGGGCGTTGCACGTAATATTGCTGAAAATTTAGGGCGTTTGGAAAGAGAGGTCGAACTGTTTTCAGTTGTGGGAGACGATATGAAATGGCAACAGATCGAGCAGGCATCTAGTCCTTTCATGGAAACGACACATGTGATGAAAGTCCCAGAACAAGCAACAGGAACGTCTATTGAAATGAAAAATGAAAGAGGACAAGCGGATGCCAAATTGGCTGAAGATAAAATCTATGAACAAATGAGCGTGTCTTGGCTGACGAAACAAGTTCATCTATTGAGAAGAGCTAGACATATTATCGCAGACTTAAATTGTCCAAAAGAAGTGATCGAATATTTGCAAATCGTAGCTCAGCAAAGTGGGGTTCCTTTGGTCGTTGTGACTGTTTCCATCCATAAAATGCAGCATTTGCCACATGACTTGACGGGTATTCATTTGTTTGCCTTATCAAATGACGCAGAAACAGATACACAGTGTGACATTCAAAATGAGCAAGATCTTCAGCAGGCTGCAGATTATTATTTAAAAAAAGGTGCTGAAAGTGTCTTGATCAGCAAAGACTATAAAACTGTAGTGATGGGAGCTGCGGGGGGAACAAGCCGGATATTTACGTTCAAAGAAATCGATAAGCCGATCCTTTCTTTTGGCGGTGTCAAAGAAGCGTTCTATGCTGGGCTGCTTCATGCTTGTATAGAAGATCTGCCGATAATAGAACGATTGAAGATGGGATATACCAATGCTTTTTATACTGCTCACACTGAAAAAAATGTCCGTACAGACTTGTCCAAAGCTCAATTAGAAAAAGAGTGTAGTGAAATGAAAGACTTTGTCTATACGATGCAAATGATCGAGCTAAGAACTGCTGACGATCCTGATCAAAAAACAATAGCTTTATCATCATTCTGATTACTCAAAGAGCAAAAAATCATGAACCAAACCATCAGCTTTATTTCTTGATCAAAAAATAAGTTTAAGGAGCCAAAACTAATGGAGAAACGAATAAAGCCGTTTGTTGTTAAACGATTTTTTAACAAAGGTACAAATAAACATAAGAGCATAAGATTATTGATCAATATCGTTATCGTGTTACTGATTCTCATTCCGATGCTGATCTCTTTGATCATGAATTATTACAGCTCCGCACGATTGCTGGAAAACCGAGTAAAAGAAAATGAGGAGAGCAGTGTAGTTCAATTATCCTCGCAGTTGAAAAGCGCTGCGACATCATTAGAAGAAAGTATCAATCATTTAGCGAAAGAACCGGAATTTTGGGGGATCGAGGATAACGAAACGCTTAGAACCACCGTTTGGGAAGACTTGACTTTTTTTAAAAATACAAATCCTTATGTAGGAAATGCTTTTTATGCTATGGAAAGCGGAACGTATATCACTTCAGCTGAAGGAGAAAAAGAAGGTCAAATTGTTGATCAAGCAAACTGGTACCAAGGGGCTTTAGCAAATAACGGCAACTTATATTGGTCTAAGCCTTATTCAAAAGATCAAACCAATCAATATACGGTCACGCTCTCGAAAGCTGTTTACCAAGGTGGAAAAGTTTATGGTATTTTAGGGATCGACTTTAATTTATCTAAGTTTAGTGAGCTGATCGTAAATAGCAAGATTGGGAATACAGGCTCTTCTTTTATTCTTGATCAAGACGGAAAGCTGTTTATGTCAGGCGATGGTCGCAATATCGGCCAAGATTATTCTTCCATGGCTTTGGTAACAGAAGCTAAGGACGACAAAGGTTTTGTTTTTGATGATGCGTTGAATGAAGGAAGCTTCGGGACCTATTATGAAAAAATTCCTGGCATTGGTTTGACCGTATATGGTGCTGTTCAACAAAACGAAATGAGCAATGAATTACAAGCAACGACAAGAATCGGTTTGGTGCTGTTGATTTGCGGAATCTTATTGTCTATTTTTATTGCAATAGCCCTATCAGGATACATGATCAATATCATGGAAACATTCACTCATGCTTTCAAACGATTAGAAAATGGAGACTTAACTGCTCAATTGCACGATGAAGATTTATCAGGAAAAAGCAATACAACACTGTCTCGTTTTTTCCGTAAGGGAAAGAAATCTAAAGCAGCAAGTAAAAAGAAACAGACAACAGCCATCGCGGCGGATAGCCATGAACTAGGTCAACTTGCTTTCTATTTTAATCAAATGGTACAAAAAATGCAGCATTTGGTTGGAAACATTCAAACTAGCAGCGCGCGCGTATCAGACATGACGGAAACATTGACAGAGATTTCTAAGCAAACTTCTTCTGCGACTGAAGAAGTATCTGAAACGATCTCAGGTATTGCGGATGCGACAAGCCTTCAAACACAAGACACAGCTGCAACTTCAGCTCAAATGGATGCACTGGCTTCGATTTTGACTGATATGGAAACCGATTTGCAAAATATGAGCCAGCATGTCGATGACACAACTTCAGCCAACTTTAAAAATAGCGAAAAAATGATGCACGTATATGAAAACTGGCAGAATACGATCGAAACATTGGGTAGTTTGAAAGAAAATATTACTTCGGTAGACGATGAAATCCAAAACATTGAAAACATTACTCAAGTTATCAGCGGAATTTCTAGTCAGACAAACTTACTAGCGTTAAATGCATCAATCGAAGCAGCACGTGCTGGCGAAGCAGGACGCGGCTTTGCTGTTGTAGCAGATGAAGTCAGAAAATTGGCTGAGCAAAGTGCCCGCTCTTCCAAAAATATCAGCTTGATCATTCAAGAAGTGCAAAAGAAATCACAAAATATGGTAGAGAAAGTGCAAGAATCGCATGAAGACAGTGAGAAGCAAACCAAACTGATCGACCAAGCAATCGAAGCGGCTAACACCGTGATGGACAGAGTTGAAGCCTTAGTAGAAAATATCATTCATGTCATTATGTTGAGCAGTCAAATCAACGAGAAAAAAGAAGCAGTGGTGTTATCTGTTGAGAATATTGCTGCAACTGCTGAAGAAAACTCAGCCGGCACCGAAGAAGTTTCTGCTAATGCACAAGAAATCTTGGCTACGATGGAAGAGTTCACTTCTCATATCTACGACTTGGAAAGTGTGGCAAAAGAACTAGCTGAAGAAACGGACCGCTTTAAATTAGCGAAAGAACGTGCTGCTTACCCTACTGAATCAGAAGCAGGACTTGGAGATCCAGTGATACCAGCTGTTGGATCTTAAAATCGACTCCTATAAACAAGAACAAAAGCAGGTGAGAAAATGGAAAAATATGTTGTTTTTACATGTCATCAGCAGAAATTTGCACTGCCGATCGATAAAACAGAAAAAATTCTGCAGCTAGAAAAAGTAACGAGTGTCTTGGATGCTACTGCTTATATTTTGGGAATCATCCAATATGATGAACAGATCTTACCAGTAATCGATATGAATGAACGTTTCTTTAAGGAACGAATGGCTTTTACCTCAGATGCAAAAATCATTGTGGCAGAATGGCATGACAAAAGAATCGGCTTAGCTGTAGATGATGTGCTGACCGTTCAAACTTTTGAATCGGTATCGCTGAAAGAACATCATGATAAGATAAAAGACGAAACAGCGGAAAGTATCCGTGCTTTTATATCCAAAGATGAAGAGATCATTACGTTGTTAAATTGCGAAACCTTTATTTCAGAAACAGGCAGCAAAGAACTTGAAGAACTGATCGAAAAAGCAGGATAGTGTGCAAAAAATAAGATAGGTGGCGGGCGGATAAATGGCAGAAGAGATCAAGGTGAAAATTTCAGATTATCACATCACTCAGCCGCCAAATCTATTGATGACGATCGGTTTAGGCTCCTGTATCGGCATTGCTTTATATGAACCAAAAACAAAAATCGGCGGTTTGAGCCATATTATGCTGCCAGATAGTAGAGCCTTCAAAGAAGCAACGAAACATGAAAAATTTGCTGATTTGGCTATTCCGCAAATGGCAGCTGAGATCAAGGCTTTGAGTGGTCAAGCTAGGTTGGTGGCTAAGATTGCTGGCGGCGCCAGTATGTTTCAATTTACGACAGAGACACCTGCTGGCAATATCGGCGCTCGTAACGCAGCAGCAGTTAAGCAATGTTTGCAAGAGCTGAATATCCCGCTGTTGGGCGAGCATACAGGCGGGAATTCAGGACGCACGATGACCGTAGACTTAGCGACATTTGAGGTGACGGTCCGGATGGTAAACAGAGAAATCATTGTATTATAAAAAGGATGAAAAGATGAATAAAAAGATTTTATTGGTAGATGATTCGCCGTTTATGCGAAAGATCATGTCCGACTTGATCTCTGAAATCGATGGCCTTTCGATCAGTAGTACAGCCCGCAATGGACGTGATGCATTAAAACAGCTGGCTGGGTCTCAACCGGATGTAGTGTTGATGGATGTACAGATGCCAGGGCTGAATGGACTAGATACGTTAGCAATGATCCGGGAGGCTTATCAACTGCCCGTTATGATGATGAGTGCCGATTCCAGTAAAGATTTAACAATTGAAGCTTTGGAACGAGGAGCTATCGACTTTATTGAAAAACCGAAAGACTTGAGACGGTATGCAGACGATTTTAAAGCTGTTGTAGCGGAAAAGATGCGAGTGTTAGATCGAACAACAGTACCGTCTCAGATCAAACCTCTCGTTTCTATGAAAAAAGAATCAGCTGAAACAGTTGATTTTCAACAAACAGAAGCCATCGTGATCGGTGCTTCTACGGGTGGTCCTAAAGCGCTCTTGACATTGATCCGTAATTTGCCTGCAAAAGTGACATTGCCGATTTTTATTGTGCAGCATATGCCAGCTGGATTTACGGCTTCATTTGCTGAACGGTTAAATAAAGAAACCAGCGCAACTGTCGTGGAAGCAACAGATGGTATGCCCATTCAAAGCGGGACGATCTATATTGCACCTGGAGATCATCATATGGAGATTCACCAAAATAAAATTTGTTTACATGAAGGAGCAAAAATACATGGTGTCCGTCCAGCTGTTGATTTATTGTTCCAATCGGCAGCCACTTGCTATGGTGCTCACCTAGTGGGATTGATTTTGACCGGAATGGGACATGATGGTACGAAAGGTTGTAGCAGCATCAAAAAACATGGCGGCTTTATTTTAGCGCAAGATGAAGAAACCTCAGTAGTATATGGTATGCCGGGGAATGCAGTCAAACAAGGCATGGTTGATCAGAGTGTGAGTTTGACAAAATTATCAGAATGGATCAATTGGATAATCGGGTGAAGAAATGGAACTGAATTATGACTTTTTTTATAAGTGGGCTAAACAGTATTTAAAATTGAACTTGGACAGCTATAAAGAAAAACAGCTGCAAAGGCGGATCGCTACTGTGATGAAAAACACTGGTGCAGCTACTTTGGAAGAATATGCCTTAGAAATACAGAGAAATCCAGCAATAAAGCAGAGATTTTTGGATTATATCACCATTAATGTCACTGATTTTTTCCGCAACCAAGATATTTTCGAAGAGTTTGAAGAACAGTTGGTTCAACAACTCGCGCCAAAATTTTCCGATTTGAAAATTTGGAGTGCTGCTTGCTCGATCGGTTCTGAACCTTATTCGATGGCGATGATGTTGGATAAACATGGGATCGCTACACGGGAAAAAATTCTGGCAACAGACATTGACGAAACAATCTTGAAGCGAGCTAAGGAAGGGATCTACTCTGAAATAGAGATGAAGAATATCAGAGCTACAGATTGGGTAGATTATTTTGACTTAGCAGAAAAAACTTACTATTTGTCTCCAGCCATCAAACAAAAAGTTCGGTTTAAAAAACATGACTTGATCGCGGACCCTTATCCCGATAAATGTCATGTGATCCTTTGCCGAAACGTGACGATTTATTTTAAAAACGACGTGAAAGACGAGATGTATCGAAAGTTTAGTGAAGCGCTCGTCCCCGGCGGTTTATTTTTCACTGGTGCGACGGAAACGATCTATGATCCTAAAGCTTATGGTTTAAGAAAAATATCATCTTTTATTTACGAAAAAGAGCACCGATGCTAAAAGGAGGAAGAGTGAAACATGACGGATGACAATAGTAAATACCTCGAAGTTTTCTTTGAAGAGACGGCTGTGCATTTACAGGTATTGAACGATCGTGTCCTTGAATTGGAAGAGGACCCAACAGACTTGGAGATCCTGAATGAAATCTTTCGTTCAGCCCATACGTTAAAAGGTATGGCAGCTACAATGGGCTTTGACGCTATGGCTAAGTTGACTCACAAATTGGAAAATATTTTTGACTTACTCAAGTCGCAGACCATTAAAGCGGACAAAAAAACAATTGCTTTGATCTTTGATTGTCTAGATACGTTATCTGATATTGAAGCAGATTTGCAAAGTGGCATAGATGACGAAAGAGATGTCAGTGCATTATTGGATCGATTGAATCATGCTGCAGAAGGGACAACGGCAGAAGAAGAAAAAGAAGAAGTGATGCCGGCTGAACAATGGAATACTGAGCTGCAAAGCATCGAAATGGCAGATATGGAGGTTATCCAAGCAGCTGCGGCAGAGGGTTACCAAGTTTTTTCACTAGCAGTTAAAATCGAAGACAGCAGCATGATGAAAAATGCCCGTGTTTTTCTTGTAATGAGCAAGCTGGAGCAGCATGGAGATATTTTATATTCAGAACCACATGCAGAGATTCTGGAAAATGAAGATTTTGGTTCAGTGTTCAAGTTGCTGCTGCTGACCAAAGATAACATGGAAACCATCGAAGCAGCCGCTAAAGACAATAGCGAAATTGAAGATGTGCTGATCAAGATGGTCACGGCTGAAGCATTATGCGAGACAGAAGAGACGACAGCCAAACCTGAAGAAACGTCTTCGATAGGCAAAGAGGAAGCGAGAGAACCAATCAAGGACCAAGGAAAAGCTGCGAAGAAAAAAAGCTCATCTAAACCAATGGCTGGGAATCATTCGATCCGTGTCGATATCCAAAAATTGGACGATTTCTTAAATGCTGTTTCAGAGCTGCTGATCCATCGCACGCGTTTAGAAGATTTGACGAAGCAGCATGAAATCTTTGAAATGCGGGAGCCGTTAGAACAGGTGGCCCGGATCACAACAGAACTGCAAGATCTTGTTTTGAAGATCCGTTTGCAGCCAGTCAGTACTGTAATGACTAGTTTCCCGCGTATGGTAAGGGATCTAGGAAAGGAACTAGGAAAGACATTTCGACTAGTGATCGAAGGCGAAGATACTGAACTTGATCGCACAGTCGTTTCCGAATTGGGTGAACCGTTGATCCATCTCCTTCGCAACTCGGCTGATCATGGAATAGAACCGGCGGAAAGACGTAAAGAATTGGGGAAAGATCCAGAAGGGTTGATCCAAGTCACAGCTTATCAAGAAGGCAATCGCGTCGTCTTGATGGTCAAAGATGATGGTAAAGGAATCGATCCGCAAACCATTAAAGAAAGCGCTGAGCACAAAGGAATCGCAACTGAAGGGTTGAATGAAAAGGAACTACAGCAGTTGATTTTTCATCCTGGTTTTTCAACAGCAAAAGAAGTGACCAATATCTCAGGTCGCGGCGTGGGAATGGATGTGGTGAAACAAAAAATCAGTTCATTAGGCGGAACAATTGAAATCATCAGTGAAGTTGATAAAGGTTCTATATTCAAAATCAATCTGCCGTTGACGTTATCGATCATTGATTCGTTGTTGGTAAAAGTTGAGACTGAGACATTTGCGATCCCGTTAGACATTATTGAAAAAGTTGTAGAAGTCCAAGCTGGAGACATTGTAGAAACTTACGGCCGCAGCTTGTATGTTCGCGAAGACGAGCCTGTACCAGTCATTTGGTTGAAAAATGAATTAGATTTGTCCCAACAGGAGCAATCGATCCAGCACTTGGTTCTTGTCCAGCTCGGTGAGTACCGTTATGCACTGTCTGTCAACGAGTTGGTGAAGCAGCAAGAAATCGTGATTAAAAAGCTCGGCAAAGAATTGAAGGATGTCAATAAATACTTAGGCGCAACGGTTCTTGGAAATGGTGAGATCGTGCTGATCCTTGATGTCACTGCTATTGCCAATGAAAGTGTCGGTGAACAGCATGTCCAAACCATATAGTGAAAAGCAGTTGGATGCATTAAAAGAAGTGATCAATATTGGGGGAGGACATGCAGCAACGAGTATTTCTCAGTTGATCGAAAAGCCAGTTCACATGACAGTCCCGGTGATCGAAGCATTATCGTATGAAGAAATTTTTGAGCAAATCATGACAGAAGACACGATCGTCAAAGCGGTCTTAACAAAGATCTTAGGCGATGCACCTGGAGCTTTCCTCTTTGTCGGCAAGCAGGAAGATTTAAATGATGTCGCAAAGATGATGCTGCCAGTTGATATAGCAGCTGATGAAGAAATGACGAATTCAGCTTTAAAAGAGCTGGTCAATATCATCGTGAACGCCTTTTTGAACGCTGTCACAAAATTGTTGGATCTGCAGTTGCTTTCTTCTGTCCCGCTATTGACACGTGATTTGTTTGGCTCCATAGTAAGTAGTGTCTATTTGGAGCAAGGGCAATATGACGATACGATTTTGATCATCAAATTAGAATTTTTTTATATGGGTAATCGCGTAGAATCTTCTTTATATTATGTACCGCAATCAAGAAATTTAGAGAAATTGTTTGCCTTGTTGGGCGTTTGAAATTGAAAGGGGAAGAAAAGATGTCAAAAAAAGTATTGATCGTTGATGACGCAGCATTTATGAGAATGAAATTGAAAGATATTCTAGAAAAGAATGGCTATTCCGTTGTAGCAGAAGCTGAAAATGGTGCTGATGCCATCGAAAAGTATAAAGCTGAACAACCGGATATCGTGACGATGGATATCACGATGCCGGAAATGGATGGTGTTGAAGCGTTAAAAGGAATCAAGGCGGTTGATGCCGGGGCTAAAGTTGTGATGTGCAGTGCAATGGGACAACAATCGATGGTAATGGATGCTATTCGTGCCGGAGCACTTGATTTTATCGTGAAACCTTTTGACAGCAGCCGTGTGATTCAAGCACTCGATAAAGTTACCCAGTAGCGGAGGAGAAGAGATGCAGATTATCACCTTTAAGCTAAATGAAAAGGTTTTTGCATTAGATGCAAGCCACACGGAAGAAATGACAAAACAGTTGGTTTGGAAAGCTGTCCCTACAGCACCAAAGTGGATCCAAGGTTTGATCAATTTACGTGGGGAGATCATAAGTTTGATCAATTTGCAACAATTGCTGTATCCATCTAGTGGTATGGAAGAAATGTGTTACAATAACAGCATCATTATGAAAAATGCCGATGGGAAAATGGCGTTTATGGTTGATGAGATTTTGGCAGTGACTGAGATTGAAGCATCAGAAATCAAGCAAGTCGATCAAAAAGAGACGAGCAAGATCGCTGGTATCCTATCTGTGAAAGGAGAAATTGCCAGTCTTATCCAGTTAGATGGGTTAATACCTAAAAGTGAGGGAGAATCGTGACACAAGTCTTATCACAACAAGAAATCGACTCTTTGCTGGCAGCTGTTGAAAGCGGCGAGATCGATGAAAAAGTTTTAGAAGAAGCTGAAAAACCGAAGATCAAAGAGTATGACTTTCGCCGGCCAGTACGTTTATCAAAGGAATATATCAGCATGCTCAGCATGATTTTTGAAGAGTTTGCTAAAATCACAAGCAATATTCTTTCTACACAAGTTCGCTCAGGTGTGACTTTGCAGCTCGCATCGATCGAGCAGATCAGCTTTGACGAGTTCGTTCATTCTGTTCCGCGATTTACGCTGCTGAACGTTTTACATGCCGAACCATTAGAAGGTGTGCAAGTTATCGAAGTCAATCCACAAGTCTGTTTACAGCTGGTTGAACTGTTGTGCGGCAGTTCTCAAGAAATTACTAGTGCTGAAGCGACGGATAAAGACAGCTTTACAGAAATTGAATTCGCCCTATTGGAAGACGTTGGTAAAAACCTAGCACAAGCTTTTCAAGCAGCTTGGTCGGATATTATTGATTTGGATGTTTCATTAGAAGCGATGGAAACGAATGCTCAAATGCTGCAAAATATGTCGCCGAATGAACCGATCGTTTTAACAACTTTTACGACAGAGTTGATGGGAAGCAAAACCTTTATTAATCTGTGTATTCCTTATTTATTCTTTGAAACGATCTTGGACAAGCTGAGCTTCCGCAATTGGTTCCATGGTGGGAAGGAAATCGATCACACAGAGAATGAAGCATTAGAAAGCAACCTGCAAGATGTAAAAGTCAATACTGAAGTCTTATTAGGACAGACAGAGATGCCGCTGGAAAATTTCTTGCAGTTAGAAGATGGGGACATTATTCAATTGGATGGCAAAACATCGCAGCCATTAGTGATGTCTATTGAACATTTGCCGTATTGCCTCGTCAAACCAGGTGTCAAAGGGAAAAATATGGCCATTGAAATTTTACAATATATAGGAGGAGAAACGGCAAATGAGTAGTGACCAATTATCACAAGAAGAAATTGACCGGTTACTAAGCGGACATGCAGAACCGGAAACACCAAAAGAACAGCCTTTACATACCTTAACGCAGCAGCAGACTGATATCATTGGAGAAGTCGGCAATATTTCTATGTCGCAAGCTGCTACAGCTTTATCCAAAAATTTAAACCACCAAGTCTTGATTACAACGCCGCGTGTGACCTGTACCGATTTTGAAACGATCATTGCTCAGAGCAACACACCAAAAGTCGTAACGACTGTTGAATTTAAAGCGGGACTTGTTGGAACAAACATGCTCATGATGGATACAGATGATGCAGCGATCATTGCTGATTTAATGATGGGCGGCGACGGAAAAACGCAAACGACAAAGCTTACTGAACTAGAATTAAGTGCGGTCAAAGAAGTGATGAATCAAATGATTGGTTCTGCTTCAACAGCAATGGCTACGATGTTGGATAAAGTGATCGATATCCATCCACCGAAAGTAGTCGTTTGGAGCGATAAGCAAGATATCGATAACGATTTGATCTTAAAAGATGAAGGGATTTGCAAAATTGCTTTCAATTTAGATGTTGAAGGTATTTTACACAGCGAAATCATGCAAATCTTTGCGCTGGATACTGTCCGTAATATCGAAGCGGCAATGCTTTCTGATCAAGCAGAAGTTGTCAGCGGTCATACGTCAGACCAGCCGACAGCTTCACCTAAGATAGAAATGGCACCAGAACCGGTAAATGAATCAGAACAAAGATTTACAGTCCAAAAACCAGCTTTTCAAGAATTGAGTCACAACGATGCTGCAACAGCTAATAAGAATTTGGATCTGATCATGGACGTTTCGCTTGATTTCAGTGTCGTTCTCGGCGAAAGTAAAAAGACCATCAAAGACATTCTATCTTTAGGCACTGGTTCAGTTGTCGAACTTGACAAAATGACGGACGAACCTTTAGAAATCTATGTTAACGGCAAATTGATCGCAGAAGGAGAAGTTGTTGTGATCAACGAAAGCTTTGGCATTCGGATCACTAATATTCTTAGCCAAGAGCAACGCATCCGAAACTTAAAATAATTGTGGCATGGTAAAGGCAGTAAAATTGTGTCTCTGTTAGGAGCGACATGAGTTACAATTGCAAATCGCGATAAAAAATAAGATAACAACCGTCTCAACTGCTCGCTTGTGTTTGAACTTGTAATATAGAAGATATCTATTTAAAAAAAGGATCAGCTAAGGCTGGTCCTTTTTTTATAAAGTCAAAAAAGCTTCAATTTTGATATATTCTCTTTCTTTTAGTAGCTAATCTAAAAAAATGTGTTAAACTTTTGTTGCTGATGACCGATAAAAGAGATGAAGACAGAAAACGTCTTAATGAATGAGTAATGGACAAAATAGAAATAAAGACAAGATAGAAAGGGAGGACCAAAGATGAAAATTGGAAATGGCTACAACCAATACATCAACAATCTCCGCTATAATAAAGAATTAAAAGAAAATAAAGTAATGAATAAGATAGAGGAAACGTCAACCGTAAAAGAAGAGGCTGTAACAGTTGATATCTCTGAAGCAGCTAGACAGGCAGCCAGCTCAACTAGTTCCACTGCTTTTAGTGCACGTGTAGAAGAAATCAAAAAAGCTGTGATGGAAGGAACATATGAAGTTTCTCCTGAAAAAATTGCTGAAGGTATGGTTTCTGAAATGAACAAACAAAGGAAGGGTTAGAGATAGCATGAAATCATCAACAAATCTAAAAGAAATATTGCAGCAGTTTCTGGCTTTGTTAAAAGTAGAAAAGACAGCATTGATTAAAAATGATGGTCAGCAAATTGAAGAGATCGTCAAAGAAAAGCAAAGCTTCTTAAAAATGATGCAGGAATTGGATCCGTCTGATATGACTGAGCAAGAAGTAGTTGAGGATGTACGAAAGATACAAGAATTGCAAGAAACCAATTTGATGCTGACAAAACAAGCTTTGCAATTTCAAGAAGGCGTGCTGGATGCTATCAGTAAAACTGCGAAAAAGTCAGGTCATACGTACTCGAAAAAAGGGACTTATGCTGCATCAAAGCATCCCAATCTCATCAATCAATCGATTTAAAGGAGTAAAAAGATGTCAGGATTATTTGGATCACTCAACTCGGCAACTAGCGGATTAAAGACGACGCAAACGGCTTTACAGACCGTTAGTCATAATGTCTCAAATGCGAATACAGAAGGCTATACTCGACAACAAGTCAAAATTACCGCCAATAACCCTTATTATCAAGCAGGTGTTGGCTATCTTGGGACAGGTGCAAAAGTTTCAGGTATCGTGCGGGTGGTTGATGAGGCTGTAACTGAACAATTACGTAATGAAAATGCCAATCTGAATAAATATAGCCAGAAGTCTGATGCATTGAGCCAGCTGGAATCTGTCTTTGATGAGCTGTCCGGTACAGGTCTAAGTACCGATATCAGCAATGTTTTCTCGTCGTGGACCTATTTAAGCTCAAACCCAGAATTGACATCCGCAAAAACGACTGTTGTGCAGCATTCGGAAACATTGGCTGATACCCTTAACCATATGGCGACGCAGATTGAAAGTTTGCAACAGGCGACTATCAAAGATATCCAGACCGGTGTTAAAGATTTCAATACGAAAATCGATCAGCTCAATACATTAAATGGACAAATCGCGCATGCCGTATCAAGCGGTGAAACGCCAAACGATCTTTATGACAAACAGGATCAACTGTTATTTGAATTAGCTGGTGTCGCTGATGTTACGGTTCAGATAGATGATTTGCATCGTGCTTCTGTCTCTGTAGATGGAGAAGATATCTTAACAAAAAGCGGGAGTCAACAGTTGGCCGCTTCATCATCGGGCGCTATTTCAGTGGTCCATGAAGATGGAACGTCAAAAGAGATGACGTTAAAAGCAGGTACGATCAAAGGTAACCAGGAAGCTTTGGCCATTATGGATGAACAAACGCAATCCTTAAATGATTTTGCTTATACTTTTGCTACAGCTGTCAATACGGTTCATGGTGATGGCGACGAAACGAATCAGCCGATTTTTGACTTAGGCGGCACGACTGAATACGCTAAAAATATCTCTGTTTCAAAAATCCTTTCAGAGAAACCAGAATTGATTCATGCTGGTAAGGATATTGAACATCCAACAGATGGAGATGGAACACGTGCACAAGCGATTGCCGCTTTGCAGCACACAACATTAACCTATCCTGCTAGTGACTTGAAGTACGATAGCGATAAAATGTCGATTGAAAACCAACAAGAGGGTTCTTCTGTTACCAATCGTTACAACACGATCGTTACAGAATTAGGAATCGTTGCAAATCAAGCCAATAGCAATGCAGAGAGTCAAAGTGACTTAGTTCAATTGCTGAACCAAAGACGGACATCCGTTTCTGGAGTGTCGATCAACGAAGAAGTCACCAATATGATCCAATATCAAAGTGCTTTTCAAGCGAACTCCAGAATGATTTCAACGATCGCAGAAATGCTAGATACACTGATCAATCGAACGGGGGTGTAGTAGATGCGGGTAACAGATTCCTATATGGCATCAAGTTTTCTAAATAATTTACATAAAAATATGTCGAACGTCCAAAAATATCAAGAACAACTTTCTTCTTTGAAGGAGGTCAATCGACCTTCTGATGATCCAATGAAAGTTTCGCAAATTTTAGACTTAAACAACAGCCTGATTCAAAATGACGGTTACAAAACGACGATCAAAGACACGATCGATTTTACAAATGTTCAAGACTCTGCCTTGAATCATGCAACAGAAGCCATGCAGCGTATACGTACACTGGTACAGCAAGCAGCGAGTGATACTATGAATGATGATAATCGCCAAATTATTAAAAAAGAAGTCGAAGCAGAGATCTACACTTTGACTGACGCATTAAATACTAACTTTGGCGGCAAGTATGTTTTTGCCGGGATGAATACGACGACCAAACCATTTGAAGTAGTGAAAGAAAATGGTGAGTTCACGGGCATTCAATACAATGGTACTGCTAATGGAAGCGGAAAGCTGACGAGAGAAATTGCTGCTGGTGTCTCTATCAGCTTAAAAACTGATGGTCGTGAATTGATGAATGAACAAGGCTCAGCTGAGAAACCAAGTAACATAGGGACTTTTCTATCAGATGTTTTAACAGCCCTAGACGCCAATGATACAAAAGCACTATCTGGAGATTTGTTGGCACGTGCAGACAAAGAAATTGATAATATCGTTACCATGCGCTCAGAAACGGGAACGATTTATAACCGTTTGACAGCTGCTCAAGAAAGAAATGAAACCAATAGCTTGAACTTGGAATCGATCCGTTCTGAGAAACAAGACATTGACTTAGCAGAAAAATTTATGCAGTATACGATGGAGCAAACAGCTTACCAAGCTTCTCTAGCTATGGGAACCAAAATTTTATCAACTAGCATTTTGGACTATCTTTAATAGATAGTCTTTTTTTTGAGGAAAAAAATAAGCTTACTGCTTAATTCACTACCGTTCTTTCCGATATAAGGGGTGAAGGCAAGAACTTCACACCTATTTAGGAG
>NZ_FOQE01000001.1:0-76765 GCF_900113675.1 Pisciglobus halotolerans | reverse complement strand
TGGCAGAAGAAATGATGAGCTTTACAAAGAGCAACATCCTTTCTCAAGCATCTACTGCAATGTTGGCGCAAGCTAACCAAATGCCGCAAAGTGTTCTACAATTATTGCAATAGTCTTGATGACGCAAAAGAAAAAGCTGCCTTTTTTGGCGGCTTTTTTGCATATGGTCATAAAAGGCGTTAACTTCTCTATAAATCTTCCGATATAACTAGTGAGGGAAAATAAAAGAAAGATAAGTTGCATTTATTGGAGGTTTGATGATGGATAAAATTCCTAATATACAAGCTGTTCATTTTTTGCAAGATGGAGTGAAATTGAAATACGAAGCAACGAGACAAAAAGTTCTGCCGCAAAATAGTTCTAACAATCAGTTGCAGGAAGATCTATCCTACGAGCGGATCAAGAATGCGGTAGATAAAATAAATGCACATTTACTTGGCAAAAATGCCCATTTTGAAGTGAGTATGCATGAAAAAACGAAACGAATCATGGTCAAGCTGATAAATTCTGAAAATCAGCAAGTCATCAAAGAACTTCCACCTGAAGAAGCCTTAGATAGGATCGCAAATATCTGGGAAATGACAGGACTAGTCATCGATAAAAAGGAGTAATGAAATGGTTTCGACGAGTTCAACAAGTTTTTTGGGTTCTTATTCAGGTATCACAATGGAGACAATTGATCAGCTGATCAGTGCCGAATCTGGAAAGTTGACCCAATATACCAATAAGCAAACAACTTTGACGAATGAAAAAAATGCTTGGAAAGATATCAATACACGTCTAGATAGTCTATCCAGCAAAATGAATACACTGAAAGAAGCGAGTTCTTTTCAATCTAAAGTCATCACGAATAGCAATGAAAGCTTGGTCTCAATCTCAGGAGAGTCTGGAGCACTGAATAGTGACTATACTGTCAGTGTAGAACAACTGGCAACTTCTAGTCAGCTAACTTCTCATCAAATTGATTTGAATGGAAAAAAAGTCGATGAAAAATTGGGACTTTCAGGAACATTGTCTTTTGCAGATGCCGATGGGAAAGAAGTGAAAGTGGATGTTACTGAAAAGCAAAGTTTAAAAGATATTGTCAGTGCAGTTAACCAGCAATCAAAAACGGCTGAATCTGGTTTAAAAGCGACCATTATCGACAATCGGATCGTAGTGACGGACGAGCAAATGGGAAACAGAACGATTACAGCTTCAGGAAACTTAGCGGATCAGTTTGGTTTGAGTGATGCAAAAAATTTAACTGTTGGACAGTCTGCTAAGCTGACAGTTAATGGAATTTCAATCGAACGGAATACCAATAACGTTACAGATGCTGTTGAAGGCTTGACGATCAAGTTAAACAAAGCAACAATCGGTGAGACGGCTAAAATCAATGTAGCTGATGATATAGACAAAACGACCAAGGTCCTTCAAGAATTTGTGGATCAATATAATTCTGTCATGACATATATCGGCGAAACATTGGATGTTGGTGACCCAACTGCCGAAAATAATAAAACTGGCGCTTTAGTCGGTGATAGCGCTGTGGTACGCTTGCAAACTCAGTTGCGTAGTTTAATGGGTTCATCATCCAGTAAGGGCTCAGATGTCAAGAGTTTAAAAAATATCGGGATCGAAATAGATCGTTACGGCAAAGCTTCCTTAGATACCAGTAAATTAAAAAAAGCAATGGCGAAAGATCCAAGTGCTATTCAAAAGTTTTTTTATCAAAAAGAAACCGTAACAGCAGAAGATGGAACGACAACAGAAAAAGAAACCGGTATCCTTTCAGGGTTGAGTACCTTTGTTAATGAATATATCAATAGTACAACAGGAATCATTGCAACAAAATCTTCTTCGATCGATCAGTCGATCAAAGATCTCGACAAGCAGATCGAACAGTTCAATGAGCGCCTAGAAGTTAAACGCCAACGTTACATTACTCAATTCACTGCCTTAGATACAGCAATGATGCAAGCCGAATCGCAAATGCAGTATCTTTCTAGCCAGATTGGATCAGTAACCGGCAATAATGCAAATTAAAGATAAGAAATGTTGAAAGAATGAGGAAAAAGACAAATGCAGCAAATGCGGATACAGCTTCTTAAAAATATGCTGACTCGTTTTGTCACTTGGGATGGCAAAAGCGAGACAGCGGTGAAACTCGTTACAGAAAACCAAGCAGATATAGAAGACCTTCAATCCTTGGATTTGCAACTGAATACTTCTTATACAAAGCAAGAGCAGGAGCTTGCTGAGCAAATTATGGAGAAACAGCAGAATATCTGGTCAGTAATCAAGACTGAACAACAGCATGTACTGCATCAGATGCAGCAGATGAAACAAAAAGATAAAGTGATCCATCATTATTACCAGAACGTCAAAAGATCCGTATTTGTGGATAAAGGACTGTAAACCGTTAAAGGAGGAAAAAATGCATGATGCAGCAACGCCAAGCGCAACATGTCTATAAGCAAAATCAAATCATGACAGCTAATCCTAAGAAACTGATCGTTTTATTATATGACGGCTGTATAAAAAATATGAAACAAGCAGAATTAGCTATTCATGAGCAGCAGATCGAGCAAGCCAATCATGCTTTAAAGAAAGCTCAAGATATTATCTTGGAGCTGCAAAGCACATTAAATTTTGAAGCAGGGGGCGATATCGCCCAAAATTTGAATGATATTTATATTTATTTAATGGATAAGTTAATAGAATCTAACATCAAAAAAGATGCTGAACTTGTTTTACAAAGCCGTAAATTGTTAGAAGATCTACGAGAAGCGTGGACAGAAATCAGTTAAAAAACAAACCAGTAACAAATTGTTGCTTTTTTGACATATTTTGAATAGATTGAAAATCAAACTAAATTAAAAAATTCGATAAAGGATCCTGCGTTTTTTTAGAGCGGGATTCTTTATCGTTTCAAGGATTTAATAACAGGATTAGAAAATAAAAAAACAAAAAGAAGAAAAAATGCAGAGTATTTAAAGAGAGTGAAAAAAGTTAGACAAAACTTGTTAACAAAAAAAGGATTGTAAAACAAAAATTCAAAAGTTATACTATTCTTGTTTTTGAAAACATTTGTCATCTAGTAAAAAAGAAAACTTTCTTCATATTAAGTAAGAGAAAAAACTGAACGAAAAGAGAAAAGAAAAAATGTGTTATATTAACATGTTTGTGAATTTGCTTTTCTTTATTTTTTTACATAAAAAGCAGGGGAAATAAAAAACATTTGTTTATCTTTTAAAAAAAGGAAAAGAGAGCAAGTTGTTTTCAATAGAAATGCGGTAGTCGGTAAACTGAGCAAAAGTCCGAATCTACAATAATAGTAGCTAAAGAAAGGAGGAGCAAAATGGTCGG
Organism: Pisciglobus halotolerans; assembly: GCF_900113675.1. Classification (GTDB taxonomy): domain Bacteria; phylum Bacillota; class Bacilli; order Lactobacillales; family Carnobacteriaceae; genus Pisciglobus; species Pisciglobus halotolerans. Next base: position 73,414 of record NZ_FOQE01000001.1, on the reverse strand, counting down.
GAATAATCTGGGTTTGATCAAAAATGCAATGGACGCAGCTCAATTACGACAAGAGATGATTTCCAGTAATATTGCAAACGTGAACACAGAAGGGTATAAAGTCAATAAAGTTGAATTTGAAAGCTTATTACAAGATGCAACAAATGGTGTAGCCATGAAGACAACCAACCAACGACATTTTGGCGGGGAAAACCTGTCAGATGTAGTACCTCGGGTTGAAAAAAGAACCGGAACGACAGTAAAAGACAATGGAAACAATGTGGATATTGAGGTGGAGATGCTAGATCAGTATACTAACAGCATCTACTATGATGCTCTGGTCAATCAATTAAACACGCAATATGCAATGCTAAAAAGTGTCATTACAAAATAGACGCCTTTTTTAAATAGAAAGTTTGTGAATGAATAGACATATCGAGAGGAGATAAGAAAATGTCTGTATTTGATTCAATGCGTATCAACGGCAGCGGTTTAACATTAGAGCGCCTGAAGCTAGATACCATTTCAACTAATGTCGCTAATGTCAATACAACTCGCACAGCGGAAGGCGGTCCGTATCGTAAAAAAGAAGTGACCTTTGAAGAGAATCTGATGAGCAAAAAAAATGGTTTAGGCGGCATGGAAAAGAGTTTTGGCGTGAAACCAACGGGGATCGAAGAAAGCGATGAAATCCTTTTAGCTTATGATCCGCTTAGCCCGGATGCAGATGAAGATGGCTACGTTCAGCAGTCGAACGTCAATATGGCAGATGAGATGGTAGAGATGATGAATACGTTACGTACTTATGAAGCGAATACCACTGCTTTAAATGCCAGTAAAAGCATATTGAAGAAAGCACTGGAAATTTCAGCAAATTAAGAAAACAGCTTAAGTTATTGCAATGAACGTAGGCGGATTCAGGGATAACGACGGTAAGATCGCAAAAATAAACTTTTGCTAATGTAAGAAAAAGCTAAATCAAGGAGTGAATGACATGAACATAGATGCACTTTACAGCAGTTTAATGAATGGAACAGGATCATTAGATTCTCTTTCCAGTATCACAAAGGGCGCAGCGCAAACAGATGAGACACATCAAGCCAATGGCACTGCTTTTTCCAATCTATTCGAGCATTCTTTACAGTCATTGAACGATGCTCAAGTATCTGCAGACCAAGCTGTACAAGGATTGGTGTCAGGAAAGACGGACAATATGCATGACGTGATGATCCAATCAACGGAAGCTCAATTGCAGTTAGAGTTAGCTATCCAAGTAAGAAACAAATTGATGGATGGGTATAACGATATTAAAAATATGCAATATTAACGATGAGGAGCTATGCCAAGAATGGATACGGTAAAACAAACCTGGAGCAACATTCAATCTGGTTGGAAAGGATTGGATAAGAAAAAAAAAGATCGGACTTTTGTTGATGCTGGTACTCATCACAGTCCTCGTGACCAGTTTTACATATTATACAAAGAAAGTGAATTACAGTGTCTTATTTTCAGAATTGGCAGAAGATGACGCAGGTGCCATTGTAGAAGATTTAGATGCTCAAAAAATCGACTATTTGCTGGAAGACAATGGTACAACGATTTTGATCGACAGTCAGTTGGTAGACAAATACCGCATCCAATTAGCTGTAGAAGATAAACTACCGGAAACGTCCACCGGTTTTGAAATCTTTGATGAAACTAGCATGATGGCAACAGATGAAGACCGAAAGATCATGTATCAGCGTGCTGTTTCAGGTGAACTAGAACGCTCGATTGGTACGTTAGACGGTGTGAAAAAAGCCAAAGTCATGTTATCGATACCGGAAGAAAGTGTTTTTGTTACCGAAGCAAATGCAACACAACCTACTGCATCAGTAGTTTTAGAAACGGAGGGCAAAGAACTGCCGCTTTCAGCTGTACAAGGGATTGCCTCGCTTGTTTCAGGAGCTGTTGACGGGCTGCCGATGGAAAACATCCAGATCGTTGATACAAAAGGAACTTTGTTGAGCAGTATTTTGCATACGAATGGCAACAATTCCGTTGATTTAACGAGTCAGTATCAAAAAATGACTGCTGAATACGAAGAACAAATGAAGCAAAAGTTATTGCAAACGTTAGCGCCAGTTTATGGGGTAGAAAACTTGACTGTAGCTGTGCACGCTAAAATGAATTTTGACGCTGTTGAAAAAGAGACAATGAATTATGGCGATGAACATATTCGCAGTGAAAGCGTCCAAGCTTCTGGATCAGGGACGGGCATCGAAAACAATGACAACGGCAATTTGTCCGTCGTAGTAGAAGACGGCAAAGGAGACGAAAGTACCTCTTATAATCGAACTGTCAACAATGAGTTAGATACCGAAACCACTAAAACAGTCCAAGCACCTGGAACGGTTGAAGAAATGACAGCTTCTGTAGTGATCAGTAAAGAGCTAGGCGCAAATGATGAATATCAAATACGAAATATCGTAGCCGCATCATTGGGTATTGAAAATTCTGATCGGACGATTGCGGTCACTGAAGTACCGACTATGCCGGATGAAACAGAAGAAACAGCAAAACCAGTTGTTGGAGAAGATCTTGACTGGAAGAGCTTCTTACGGAAATACTGGCCGTTCTTAGCGGGAGCAGCAGTGATTATGGTACTCGTGATGATGCTGATTCGAGCATTGCGCAAAAACAGCGAAATGGAAGATGAATTTTTAGATTACTACGTGAAGTCAGATGAAAAATTTACCGCTGCACCTAGAAGTGAGACAGAAGAAACTGCTCAAAAAGAAGCCGATTTGAAAGAGCAATTGAACCAAGCAATGAATGACAAAGAAGAAAAAGTGAAGAAACTAGCCAAAGATGATCCTGAAGCAGCAGCGGATCTAATCAAAATCTGGCTAAAAGATGAGTAGGTGAGCATATGGAAAACGTAGAAGGAATAAAAAAGGCAGCCATTTTGATGATTACCTTGGGTTCAGAAACTTCTGCTCAGATCATGAAGTTGCTGCCAGATAGTTATATTCAAAAAGTCAGCTACGAGATCGCCAATATCGATTACGTCAAACCAGAAGAGCGAGATGCGATCATTAATGAATTTATTGAAATGCAGCAGGCGCGTTCCTATATCATTGACGGCGGGATCGATTATGCAAAAAACTTGTTGAATAAGGCGCTTGGTGCGCAGCGTGCCAAAGAAGTGATCGATATGTTGAATCAAATTCAATTAAGAGAGCGGCCGTTCAATATTGCACGAAAAGCTGATCCTCAGCAATTGAAAGCTGTCTTAATGAATGAACAACCGCAAACCGTTGCCTTGATTTTGTGTTACATGCAGCCAGAAAAAGCGGCCCAAATCTTAGCAGAATTTCCTATTGAACAGCAATCTGAAATAGCTGAACGTATTGGAACGATCAGCAATACTTCGCCGATCGTGATCGAGAAAATTGAAAAAGTGATCGAGAATAAATTCTCAAATTACGTTGACAATGATACTGAAACTGTCGGCGGTGTCCAAACATTGGCTGAGATCTTGAATTCTGTCGGCAGAAGTACAGAGAAGAATATCATCAGTGAATTGGAAACGAAGCAACCGGAATTAGCAGAAGAAGTCAAAGCTAAATTATTTACATTTGAAGATATCGTAACGCTCCAAGAAAGCGATGTTCAAAAGGTATTGCGTCAGGTCAACAACGACGATTTGATGATGGCGCTGAAAGGCGTTTCCGAAGAGATCAAGAATTTTATTTTCAACAACCTGTCTTCTCGCCAAGTAGAAACGCTAAAAGAAGATATGCAATTTATGGGCCCGACACGCTTATCGGCTGTTGAGGAAGCTCAGCAACGCGTGGTAGCTGTGATTCGTCAATTGGATGAAAAAGGCGAAATTTATTTGAGAAGAGGAGAGCAAGATGTCATTATCTCATAAAATCATTAAAGCCCAGCATGCGCTTGCAGAAGAATGTTTTTCACCGATCAAAACGGATGTCCTTGCTGTTCCAGTATTTTCACGTAAGAAGGAAGAATCAAGTGAACGATCAGCATTAGAAAAAGAAAAAAGCAATCTTTATTTACTAGAAGCACAAAGAGAAGCGGATGCTTTGATCAAGCAGGCGAAAGAAGAAGCAGCCGTTTTAAAGCAAACAGCTGAACAAGAAGGTTATGCAGTTGGACAACAACAAGGATACCAAGAGGGTTATACGCATGGGTATCAAGAAGCTATGGTAAAAGGTCAAGCTGAAAGCGAACAGCTGAAACAGCATGCTGTGCAGCTGTTACTAGAGGCTGAAGAGCAAACGCAACTGTACTACAAAGAAAAAAAAGAGGAGTGGCTAGAATTGGCAGCCGTTATGGCTGAAAATATTGTCCATGAAACGATTGATGCTTCTTCCGAAAAAGTGTTGTCTCTAGTCTATCCAGTGATCCATCGTTTAAAGAAAGAAGATCAGTTGATTCTATTGACTGTCAGACCTGACCAGAAAGCGTTTGTAAAAGAAAAGCTGAGTCATTTGGAACAACAGGCCGAAGCACGCTTTGTTGTGTTGACCGATCATTCATTGGAAAGAAATGGCTGCATCATTGAAACGGCTCATAGTATTACGGACTTGCAAGTCAGTCGACAGCTGGAAAATATGCTGGATGAAATGAAGAAAATGGAGTGACGATTTATGATGGAAATCCCTTTTGACCGGTATCAGGATATGCTGAAAAAAAAGCCGTTCTACACCAAAATGGGAAAAGTCAGCCAAGTGACCGGTTTGATCATTAAAGTGGAAGGATTAGAAGCTTTTATCGGAGAAGTTTGCGAGATTCTTATCAAATCGAGTGGAAAAACTGCTTTGAGCGAAGTTGTCGGTTTTGTAGGAGAAACAGTGCTATTGATGCCGTTGGATGAAGTGGAGGGGATCGGCCCAGGTTGTCTCGTTCGCCCAACCGGTTCAACATTGAAAATCGAGATCAGCGAGCAATTGCTGGGAACAACGATGGATGGCTTGGGACGGCCAATGTATCAAGACATGGAAATCGATGGTGAGTTGTATAACGTTAATCAGCCGGCTCCAAATCCTTTTACACGTCGAAAGATTCAAGAAGTGATCAGTACCGGCATTAAAGCAATCGATGGTACTTTGACAGTCGGCGAAGGGCAACGTGTCGGCATATTTGCCGGAAGCGGAGTCGGAAAGAGCACCTTGCTTGGCATGATAGCACGTTACTGTGAAGCAGATGTGATTGTGATCGGTTTGATCGGTGAACGGGGACGCGAAGTTTTGGAGTTCATCGAAAAAGATCTTGGTCCAGAAGGGTATCAAAAATCTGTTGTTGTATGTGCCACTTCTGATATGCCGCCGCTGGTTCGATTAAAAGGGGCTTCGGTTGCTACAGCAATCGCCGAATATTTCCGTGATCAAGGCAAAAAAGTTGTATTGATGATGGATTCAGTCACGCGTGTAGCAATGGCGCAGCGAGAGATTGGGCTAGCCACTGGAGAACCTCCAACTTCTAAGGGGTACACACCTTCTGTTTTTACGACTTTGCCAAAGTTGCTGGAACGTAGTGGGATGTCAGATAAAGGTTCGATCACTGCTTTCTATACGGTCTTAGTTGAAGGAGACGATATGAACGAACCGATCGCCGATACTGTACGAGGAATATTGGATGGACACATTGTGCTATCGCGAAAGATTGCTTCTGAAAACCATTATCCAGCTATTGATATTCAAGCCAGCATCAGTCGTTTGATGAAAGAAATCGTAGACGAGCAACACTACCAAATAGCTGGAAAGCTCAAAGAAAATATGGCGGTTTATGCTGAATCGAAAGATTTGATCGATGTGGGCGCCTATCGTCAGGGAAGCAGTCCAATGGTTGACCGTGCCATCCAATTAAATCATCCGATCAAAGACTTTTTGAAGCAAAAAGTAGATGAACCGTCAACCTTTGAAGAAACTAAAGAACAATTATATGACATTTTCAAAAGATAATCGGGCAAGATTGAATGAAGCGGTTAACGTAAAGGAAGTGGTAAAATGAGCCATTATCAGTTTTCTATGGAGAAAATATTAGACTGGCGGTTAGATCAAGAAGATGCAGCCAAAAGAAGACTCGTTGCAGTGCAGCAAAAGTTGCAGCAACAACAAACAATCTTGGATGAACTCATTCAAGAAAATATCCTGATTAAAAATGCTAGCTTAAAAATAAGCCAAATTGAAATATTAAAAAATCAATCACTTTACAAAGAAATGGTCAATGAAAAAATTTTGCGCCAAAAAAACCTTTTGACCCAAATAGAAAGTGAAGTCCAACAAGCACAAGAAGCTTTAATGGAAGCACATAAAGATAAGAAAGCTATGGAAAAGCTAAAAGAAAAAGAATACATATTTACGATCGAAAAAGAAAAAAAAGAAGAACAAAAACAACTAGATGAAATCGCCACCCTAAGCTACGGAAGAACCATGTACTAAAAAGGCAAGATGCGGAGAAAGTCTGCAAGAACCGCAAGAATCGTAAGCAGACTAAGCATTGAGCATGCTATAAGAAACAGTTTATCGCACACTCAAGAGCTAAGACAGGTTTGAGTATGTGATAAGAGACCGTTTATCGCACACTCAAGAGCTGAAACAGGTTCGAGTATGTGATAAGAGGCCGTTTATTGCACACTCAAGAGTTAAGACAGGTTTGAGTATGTGATAAGAGACCGTTTAATGCACACTCAAGAGCTAAAACAGGTTTGAGTATGTGATAAGAGACTCTTTATTGCACACTCAAGAGCTAAAACAGGTTTGAGTATGTGATAAGAGAACGTTTATCGCACACTCAAGAGCTAAGACAGGTTTGAGTATGTGATAAGAGACCGTTTATTGCACACTCAGAAGCAAAATAGGTTTGAGTTGGCATTAAAGAATATTAAAGAATGCAGCCCGTTTACCTAAAGGATATACAAAGAACAATACGAATTTCGAGCCTTTTTGATCATCCATTTGAAAGGGGGTGAACGAGACGATCCGTGCGATAACAAATGCAACTTCTATACCGAATAAGGCCATAGCGGAAGAATATAACGCCCAAGAAAAAATTCCGGCTGACTTTGCCGCTTTCCTGTCTCAATGTTTAAATCAAGACGAGGAACAAAAAGAAATAACGTTGTCAGATGAAACTGCTCAAGAAAGTGAATCGATCGAGTTGATAGAAGAAAAAACGCAAGAAACGGGAGCGGCGGATAATCAAGACGAGCAATGGCTGATCAATCCGGAGACAGCAGTATTTTTTAGACAATCGTTTTTGCAAAGTGAAAACAAACTAACGCAATTGGGAATGACTGAAGCCAGGGAAGAAGTAATGGGACTTGCAGCAACAGCAACTACAGGTACACTTGAAAGAGTTGAGCGTAATGAAGGTCAAACTGAACCATTGCTTGAAGGATTTGAGCAAAAAGGAACAGCTGCAGAAAATGATGTAATCGGAGAGCTTGAAATAAACGATGAAGAAACTAGATCGAAATCAATGCCAGAACAGATAGCAGATGAAAGCAATCGAGCTCAAGAAGCTGTTACACAAATGAAAGGTACTCTTAAATCGCAGCCAGAAAAAGTAACGGTAAATGAAACGTTAGCTGACACAGAAAATAAAGGAATTGCTGTAGAAATACAAAATAAAGAAAAATATGTGATCCAAAAAGACCAATCAGCTCCAAGTGACCAAGTGATTGAAAATAAGAGTGAACAGAAAACTAATCATCAAAGTCAGTTTGCAGCAGATGATGAAAAGATATTTATCAGACGAGAAGAAGCGAAACTTTCTTCAGAGCATCAACTAACGGAACGTATGACAAATGGATTAAAGACAGCTTTTTCTGTGTTAGAAGAAATCGAAGAAGGCAGCACATTTGCTAAAGACAGCACACCGGTACAATCTTTGACAAATCAGCAGCTGGCTTTAGAGTCAAATGCAATAGTAAAAGACAGTCCTTTATTGGCTACAGCGGAAACAATAGAAACCGTCTTTTTAAGCCAGGCAGAAGTACTGAAAAAAGGAGATACTGTCCTAGCAAAACTGACTTTAAAACCGGAAACGTTAGGAGAAATAAATATCCATTTGTCATTAAAAGATAATCAGCTGATATCTAAAATCGTAGTCCAGCGTCCTGAAACAAAGGAATTGTTTGAAAAAAACTTGCAGCAGCTGACAACGACATTAGCTGATCGAAATATTCAGCTCAGTGAAGTCCAAATCAATTTAGACAGCCAAGCACAAAACGGCTTTTCATTTTCACATCCGTCTCAACAAGAAGAAAGCCAACAGCAGCCTTTTTACATGAAAACAAGTTTATTGTCGGAAGAAAGGCCAGTAATGTCAGAAGAAAGTGAACAGAAAGATCTTTCTTCAAGCATCAGTATTTTAGCTTAAAAGGAGAAACGCAATGGAAATACCTTCAGATTTTATGATTGGATCAGCAGATACTTTAAAAAATCAACAACAAAAAACGAATGCAGACTTATCATCAGAAGACTTTTTGCAAATTTTAGCTTCTTCTATAAAAAATCCTTCATTTGGAGGAGAAAGCGGCGGAAGCAATGACAGTACGGATTATATCTCTCAAATGGTGCAGTTTTCAATGATGGATCAATTAACAGAGTTGACCCAAGCTGTTAGTGCCAATTTAGTTATGACGCAGCAGCAGCAAGGTTTGAATATGATGGGTAAAGAGGTAACCGTTTTAGATGACACTTCTTTTGTCAATGGCAAAGTGGAAAAAGTCCGTTTCATGAACGGTTATGCAACGATTCAAGTCAATGGCAAAGAATATTCATTAAATGATGTTGTCGAAGTAGAGATGTCAAATGACGTTTAGAATAGGAGAAACACAGCTACAAGCAAATCAGCCGAACACTACTGTCAATCCTAAAGTAGACCGCACTTTCAGTACATTTCTGGATGAAGCCTTGCAGACAAAGCCAGCTAAAGAGAGTATCAAAATCTCGCACCATGCGCAGAAAAGGCTAAATGAAAGAGGACTTCATTTAGAGAAAGCCGACATGAAAGCTTTAGAAACGGCTTTTGAAGAACTAGGACAAAAAGGCTCGAAAGACTCATTGATTTTTTATAAAGATATGGCGCTGATCGCTAGTATCCATAACCGCACGATCATTACTGCACAGAATCGAAATGAAATCAAAATGATCACCAATATTGACAGTGCAATGCAACTATAAAACTGGCTGGACCTAACGGAAGCCAATAGTCCACTGACTGACTGATGTGGAACAAACAAATGGAGGAAAAAAACATGTTAAAATCTCTAAATTCTGGAGTAACTGGAATGAAAAATCAACAAACAAAGATGGATGTCATCGCAAATAATATTGCTAATGTTAGCACCACTGGTTTTAAAACAGGACGGGTACGCTTTGAAGATATGATCAGCCAAACAAATACCAACGCTCAAGCTGGAATCAATGCACAACAAGTTGGATTGGGTGTGCAAACGAGTGCAATCGATACGATCATGACAGGCGGTTCTTTGCAATCAACAGGGCGTTCATTAGATTTTGGGATCGAAAACGGCGACAGCTCTTTCTTTACTGTAAGCAGCGACGGCAGTACTGAAAATTTAGCTTATACACGTGATGGTGGATTTTATACAGATGCCAGCGGAAAGTTGGTTACGTCAAGCGGGCTAAGTATCATGGGATACACGACAGGTGCAGATGGAAAGCTAAACGAAAACAATTTGCAGCCGTTGAAGATCGATAAGGAAATCACAGTCAACGGCAATACATATGAACTGCAAAGCTATAACATCGATAGCGAAGGGGTGATTCGAGGCTCTTACAGTGATGGTGAATCACATGTTTTAGGCCAAATTGTTTTGACTAATTTTTCAAATCCAGACGGCTTAGAAAAATCAGGCGGCAATCTGTATAGTCGTACCATTAATTCAGGCGAACCCACAATAGGCAAACCCGGTTCGACTGGCTATGGAAAAGTTCAATCCGGCTTTTTAGAAATGTCAAATGTTGACTTGGCAAATGAATTTACCGAAATGATCATCACTAACAGAGCTTATCAAGCCAACTCAAGGAGTATCACCACATCAGACGGCATGCTGGAAGAACTCATCAACTTGAAACGATAAGATCCAGTCTTTTAACGCCTGCTATGCAAATTGAACTAAAGAGCTCGTACTGAGGCAACTCGGAGATCAAAGTGAACCTGAGTCGACAATATACGAGCTCATCATGATGACTCGCAGGCCAAATAAGTTCAAGACGACGATATAAAAGTTTTCGTGTGGGAAATGAGGCAGAAGAATGATTCGTTTAACAGCAGTTTCAGGAGAAACATTTGTATTGAATAGTGATTTGATTTACCGGGTCGATCGTTCTTTTGACACCATTATTACCTTAGTGGATGGGAAAACGGTACGGGTAAAAGATACAGAAGAAAAGATCATCGAAAAGGTGATCCAGTATAAGAGAAAAATCGGACAGCATTTTCCGGAGGTGGAAAAGTGAAGAAAAACTTATTGCCTTTGATCAGCTTTATTGCAGGAATTGCCTTGATCGTTTGGTCGATCACATCTAGTGGAGAAATCAGCAGTTTTCTAGACGGGCCTTCTTTGATCATTACATTAGGCGGTTCATTTTGTGCGCTGCTGATCAGTTTTCCGTTTAAAGATATTAAAAAAGTGCCAGCTTTGCTGAAACAATTATTTTCTTTAACACAAGAAGACACGGCAGGATTTATAGAAACCGTCGTTGATTTGTCAAGAAAATCTCGCAGTCAAGGCATCTTAGCAATCGAAGAAGAGGTAGAACAGCTGGACAATGAGATGTTGGCATTTGGTTTAAGCATGGTAGTGGATGGTGTGGAGTCAGAAGATTTGAAAGAAATACTAGAGATCAAAGCTGACAACATTGAACAACGTCATAACATAGGACATGAAATTTTTGCAAAATGGGGCGAGTTAGCGCCAGGTTTTGGAATGCTGGGGACATTGATTGGACTGATCATTATGTTGGGGCAGTTAAATGACCCTAGCACGATTGGTTCGGGAATGGCTACAGCTTTGATCACAACTTTCTACGGAAGTCTTTTAGCAAATTTGGTCTTTCTTCCAGTCGCTACCAACTTGAAAATGCAGACAGAAGAAGAGATGCAGCGTTGTGAAATGGCGATCGAAGCAGTTTTGTCGATCCAAGCTGGTCAAAATCCACGAACGATCGAACAAAAATTGAGCAGTTATTTATCGAAATCTGCAGAAGAAAGCCGACAAAAAGCAACAGAAGAAATCAGTCAACAAAAGGAAGAGCATTATGTCTAGAAGAAAAAGAAAAAAAGAAAGTTCTTCTGGCGGCGGAGGCGGATGGATCACAACCTTTTCTGATTTAATGTCTTTACTTCTGACATTTTTTATTTTGCTTTTTTCCATGTCGACGGTCAGCGACGAGAAGTTTTCACAAGCTTCACAATCGATCAACACAGCTTTTGCAAATGGAAGTGGCATTCTTCCAGAAGAAACAAGTATTACCAGTTCTGATAACAAAGCAGCAGAAGAAGCATCGGAAAAAAAGATTCCACAAGAATTGATTGAGATGTACAACACAGTCGTTGGATATTTGAAAGACAAAGAAATGGATGCCACAGTGACGGTTGAAGTTGACTCAGAAGGGCTTTATATGAATATCCAAGAATCTATTTTGTTTGCTTCTGGAAAAGCAGACATTTCTGCGACAGGTGAACAGACTTTGGATGACTTAGCAGGTATCATTAAAAAATTTGATAATCAGATCATTGTAGAAGGATATACCGATAATGTGCCTAATGTCCATTCTAAATACGAAACAAACTGGGAATTATCAACCGCTAGAGCTGTCTCTGTATTGAGATACTTAACAGAACAGCAGCAAATCAAACCAACACGTTTATCTGCTAGAGGATATGGCGAATACAGCCCAATCGCGCCAAATGACACAGTTCAAAATAAAGCAAAAAATAGAAGAGTGAATATCGTGATGCTGTATGACAGCGATGAGCAGCAGGAGGAACAAAAGAAATGAAAGAGTCAGGAAAAACAGATAACAAGTTAAAAAAGATATTGATCGTCGTGATCATTTTGCTAGTGCTGTCAGTCGGGTCATTGCTGGGGATCGGTTTAAAATCGGGCAAGGCAAAAGAAATGGTAGAAGCTGCCATGAATCCCGAAGTAGAGACGACCGTACCGCTAGAGGAGTTTTTAGTCAATTTGGATGAGGATAAAGCGGTAGGTTCTCAGTATTTAAAAATTGAACTGTCAGTGTATTCAATGGATAAAGAGGCAGAGAAATTATTGACAGAAAATGCAGCACAAGTTAGAGATGCTGTGATCACTGTTTTACATAGTCAAACACCAGAAACTATTTTTAAAAAAGATCAATCCGGTTCATTGATCGTAAAACACGAGATTGTTGAAAAAATCAATGATGTTTTGGAACAGCCTATTGTCCAAGACGTCTACATCACCAACATTGTCGTGCAGTAAATAAAAGAAAGGAAGGCTTTCATGAATTTCGGAACAGGCATGGGATATTTGTTAAAGAGCATAGCAGCGTTAGTCTTGATTATTTATTTGGCTAATCTACTTTTACGCTATTTAAATGGACTATCTTCCAAAAAAACACAATCGCTCCAGGTCATTGAGCGTCTGCCGCTAAGTAAAACTTCTTCGCTTTGTATAGTGAAAGTTGTGGAGACTTATTATCTGATGAGCTTTACTGAAGGAAAAAATGAACTATTAAAGACATTGTCAGAAGCAGAAATCAGAGTGATCCAACAATTACAGGAAGAAAAGAAAGAAACAGCGGTACCGGAACAGTTTGAAGGGATGATCAAAGCGTTGCTTGAACAGAAACAATCACATGCTGAAAAGAGGCAGAAACGTGGGTAAACAGATTTTTCTTATTGCGAGCGGGTTCGTAGCTTTCTTTAGTTTTCCGAAAAATGTTCAGGCAGCTGAATTGCTTGATACTGTATCCGATACTTTAAAAAATTCAACTGGAACAAATTCAGATACGATTCAATTGTTTGTTTTGCTAACACTTTTGAGTTTGGGCAGCGCCTTTCTTGTACTGACCACATCTTTTACGCGTATCGTAGTGGTCTTATCTTTCACTAGAAGTTCTTTAGGAACTCAACAAAACCCGCCTAATATCGTTTTGACCGGTCTTGCGATTTTTTTGACCTTCTTTATCATGAAACCTGTCTACAACCAGGTTATAGATGAGGCCGTCACACCTTATTTGAATGACGAGATCTCATTAGAAGAGGCCATTGATATTGGCGAAGATCCGCTGAAAGATTTTATGTCCAGACAAACAAGAGATAAAGATATTCAACTGTTTCTAGATATCTCTGGTGAAAAACAGCCGCAAGACCTGGAAGACTTGTCGATGACGGTTTTAGTACCAGCGTTTGCGATCAGTGAACTCAGAACAGCTTTTAGTATTGGTTTTTTGATTTTTATTCCTTTTTTAGTGATCGATATGGTCGTTGCCAGCATTTTAATGTCAATGGGGATGTTCATGTTATCGCCAGTTATGATCTCATTGCCGTTCAAGTTATTACTATTTGTATTAGTCGATGGCTGGTATTTAGTTGTAGAGTCCCTTGTTCAAGGCTTCCAGTAGAGGTGAATGCAGATGACGATCGTATCCGTTTTAGATATTTTAAGAGAAGCTTTTATGACCATGATCACGATAGCAGCTCCAACGCTGGTCATCGCTCTCGTGATTGGTTTGGTCATCAGTATTTTACAAGCAACGACACAATTGCAGGAACAAACGCTGAGTTTTGTCCCTAAAATTTTGGCTGTAGTTGTTTCCTTGATCATTTTCGGCAACTTTATGTTGAATACATTGATTGCCTTTACGCAAAAGATTTTTGAAATGATTGCAGAACTTTGATGGAGGGTGAAAAATGGCAGATTTACAACAAATGTTACTGATTGTCTTGCGTGTAGCGACATTTATCGTCGTTTGTCCCGGTTTTTCTTTTACGGGTCTGCCGAATCTCATTAAAGTAACCCTTTCTTTTGGTATTTCCTTAGTCCTGTTTCCTTTGATCCCTGAAATGGGCAGTGAGTTATCAACATTGGCATTGATCTTGATCGCGGTAAAAGAATGCTTGGTCGGTTTTGCACTTGGTTACATTTGCCGGCTATTTTTTACAGCTGTAGAAATTGCAGGTAAACTGGTTGATTTTCAAGTTGGCTTTTCAATGGGAGAAACTTTCAATCCTAGTTTAGGCATCAGCGTTTCTAACTATGGTCAAGTTTACTACTGGCTGTCGATGGCTGTCTTTTTTTTAACAGACTTACATCACGTCGTTCTTCAAAGCCTGGTTCAATCTTTTACTTACTTTCCGCTCACCAGCCAACATTTAGGAAATTTTGGTGTGGAAGGGATATTGAAGCTGTTTGTTCAAATGTTTGAAACGAGTTTAACGCTAGCTGCGCCGTTAATGATTGTAGCGATGATTTCTGAAATTGTTTTAGGATTGATTTCTAGAAGTGTACCGCAAATCAATGTGCTGATTTTAGGGATGCCGTTGAAAGTGCTGATGAGTTTGTTTTTTACATTGATTTTTTTGCCGCCGCTCTTGAATGGCATCAAAGAAACTTTGCCCAAAATGGTTTATTATATGAATGAATTTATGCAGTCTTTACCGTAATAGAAAGCAGAGGTGAACAAGAATGAGCGAAAGAGACGGAAAAACAGAAAAAGCGACGCCTAAAAAGTTACAAGATGCGCGAAAAAAAGGGCAAGTTGCGAAAAGTTCAGACCTTACTTCTGCCGTTTCTTTTATCGTTTTTGTTTTGTTTGGAACTTTTTTTGGAAAATATGTGTTGGAAAAAAGCTTTTTATTTTTACGCAAAACCTTATCGGATGGCTTAAGTGTTTCAGGCTTTGAAAACAACTTGAACAACTTAGGTCTGCAGATGATTTTATTCTTTTTTATCTTGGTAGGTCCTTTTCTGGCAATCGGTTTTTTTGCCTCGCTCATTGGAGCAGGAGTGCAAACAAGATTTTTATTTAGCGCCAAAGCAATCAAGATGGATTTTAAAAAAATAAATCCAGTGTCTGGCTTTAAGAATTTATTCAGCAAGAAAGTCTGGGTCATGTTGGCGAAAAATATTGCCAAGCTGACGTTAGTATTTTACTTAGCTTTTTCAACTGTTAGTGATGCTGCAGGTACATTAGTAAACACGAGTGATATGGGACCAGAAAAGCTCTTTTTTGTTTTAACGGAAGTCGTGAAAAAACTGAGTGTAACTTTAGCTATCATCCTACTTGTACTTGGAGTGGGAGATTATCTTTATGAAGTGTATGAGTACCGTAAAAACCTGCGGATGACTAAACAAGAAATCAAAGATGAATTTAAAGAAAATGAAGGTGATCCGCAGATCAAAGGGCAGCGCAAGCAACAGCACCGAGCCATGTTGATTGGAATGCTGAAACAAGTAGAAACGGCTACTGTTGTCGTAACAAATCCTACGCATCTGGCGATTGCTATCCGATATGAGCGAGGAAAAGATGAAGTGCCGATCGTTGTTGCTAAAGGTGCGGATTACATAGCAGAAAAAATCAGAGAAAAAGCACGTGCTTTTGAGGTGCCAATCATCGAAAACAAACCGACAGCGCGAGCATTATATCCCGTCATTCAAATCGGCCAACCGATCCCATACGATCTGTACCAATCGATTGCAGAGATCTTGGCCTTGGTTTATCAAATGGAAGAAATGAAGAAACAAAAAATTTAAGAAAAGCAGAACAAAAGGAGAATGAAACATGCTAGCAGCAGTAAATGATAAACTCAAAGGATTATCTAAACAGATGGATATTGCCATTGCTTTATTAGTGGTCATGATTTTAGGCATGATCATTGTTCCTTTGCCATCTCCGCTACTCGATTTTATGTTGGTTATCAATATTTCTTTATCGCTTATCATTTTGCTGTTAACCTTATTCACAAAAAGTGTTTTAGAGTTTTCGACATTCCCGACTGTTCTGTTGATCACGACAATGTTTCGCTTAGCCTTAAACATTTCTTCAACGCGCTTGATTTTGACACAAGGCGCTGCTGGTCAGGTCATTGATACGTTTGCTAATTTTGTTGCCGGCAGTAATTTCGTTGTCGGCCTCGTTGTATTCATTATCATCATCATTGTTCAAATGGTTGTTGTAACCAGCGGGTCAGGACGAGTTTCAGAAGTCTCTGCTCGTTTCACCTTAGATGCAATGCCGGGGAAACAGATGGCGATCGATGCTGATTTAAATGCCGGCTTGATCACACAAGAAGAAGCTAAACATAGAAGGAAAGATCTGGAACGTGAGGCGCAGTTCTTCGGTGCGATGGATGGAGCCAGCAAGTTTGTCAAAGGAGATGCGATTGCAGGCATTATCATTACCATTATCAACTTGATCGGCGGTATTTTGATTTATGTGACACAGCAAGGGATGGGTATGATGGAAGCCATGAATCACTTCGGCAAGTTGACGATCGGAGACGGATTGGTCAGCCAAGTACCCTCATTGTTGATTTCTGTCGGCTCTGGTATTTTAGTGACCCGTTCAGGCAGCCCAAAGGCGTTTGGGACAGCCTTGGGAGAAGAATTGTTTGGTATTCCTAAAGTCTTGATGATGGTAGCAGGTGTATTACTTGTCTTTGCACTCATTCCAGGTTTTCCAGTCATTCCATTCTTATTATTCGGTGTTCTAGCGGGAACAGCCGGCTATTTGTTGAATGAAAATGAAAAAACGCAAGTTGCAGCTGAAAAAGAACAAGCAATAAAAGAAAAAGCGGCACAGCGTACACAAAGCGAAAAAGTGCAAGAAGAGTCGGCATCTGCTTTCCAAGTTGATCCACTTGCGATCGAGATCGGTTACGGATTGATCCCACTAGCAGATGACAGCCAAGACTTGAATTTGACAGGGCAAATCCCTACTATTCGCAGGCAGTGTGCTCAAGAAATGGGGATTTTGCTGAGCCCGATTCGTATCCGCGATAATTTACAACTAGATCCACATGAGTATGCGATCAAGATCAAAGGGAATGAAGTCGCTATCGGTGTTTTGTATTTGGACAAGTTAATGATCATTGATCCTGGAGAAACGCAATTTGATTTCGATGGTATTCCAGCAAAAGAACCGTCATTTGGCTTAGATGCGATGTGGATCGATGAAAACGATCGTGAAGCAGCAGATTTGAAAGGTTATACCGTAGTAGATCCATTAACCGTTTTAGTGACCCATTTGAAAGAAGTGATCCGCCAAAACAGCGCCGATTTATTAGGCAGACAAGAGGTTAAGTTACTGCTGGAAGGTATCAAAGATAAGTATAGTGTGGTAATTGATGAATTGATCCCAGATATCATGCGTTTGGGAGAAGTGCAAAAAGTACTGCAAAATTTGTTAAAGGAAAATATTCCAATCAATGACTTGGTCACCATTTTAGAAACACTGGCAGACTATGGAAACTTGACGAAAGATAGCGAGACATTGACTGAATATGTACGTCAAGCTTTGAAACGAACGATCGTTAATCCCTATCAAGACCAAAATGGAACGTTACATGTTTTAACTATTCATCCAGACACAGAAGAACTGATCAGTCAAAGCATCCAAAAATCTTCGGCTGGATCTATCCCGGTTTTACAATCAGCTGAAATCACAAAGATCTTTGATAGTTTAGCGCAAGTTCATCAACAGCTAGACAGTATGGGCATTCCTCATGTGCTGCTGTCGTCGCCAAAAGTCCGTCCAGCTATTAAGAACCTGATTTCTTTTAATTTCCCTGATATCGCAGTGCTCTCTTTGAATGAAGTGCCCAATGATGTGAGCATTGAAACAGAAGGGATGATCGAAGGGAGTAGAAACTGACATGTTTTTATTGAATGAAAAGTTTAAGCGAAAAGGAGATAGCTGATATGTACAGCGAAACAGTCGAAGAAACTGAAATTTTGAAATATCTTCCATTGGTAGAAAAAGTCGTCAGCCAGCTGAACATCAAGCGAGCGGATTATGACCGTGAAGACTTGATCAATATCGGCGTGATTGGTTTGATGGATGCTTTAAAAAAGTATGATCGATCAAAAAAAGTTCCTTTTGAAGGGTATGCGTACATCCGTATAAAAGGGACGATCATCGATGAAGTTCGCAAAACATCTAAAGTCTCTCGTTCGAAGATGGCTAAGTTGAACGACTTCTATAAGGCAAAAGAAGAACTTGAAAAAACGCTGATGCGTACTCCTTCAGAAGGAGAGATTTGTGAAAAGCTTGATATTAATGATAAACAACTGGGAAAAATTCATGAAACGATCCATCAATTGGCTTCTCTTTCTTTAGAACATGTCTTATTCAAAGAAGAAAATACAGAAATTAAGCTGATTGATAAAATAGAAGACACAAATATTCAACAGACTGATACTGCCTTATTAGGCAAAGAGCAAGTAGAGTTGTTAACAGAAGCCATCAAGACACTGGATAAAAGAGAGCAGATGATTTTGAACTTTTATTATGTAGATGAAATGCCACTCAAAGAAATTGCCTATATCCTGGAATTGTCTATCCCGCGTATTTCTCAAATTCACGGAAAAATTATTTTAAAGCTGAAACAATATTTTAAGGAGGTCTACCATGATTAGAGGTTTGGACACTGTGCAACGTAATATTGATATCATTCAAAAAAAGCAAGAAAACTTAAGCACTGATGCGGCTAATATCCAAACACCCGGATACAAATTTCAGCAGCTGATTCAAAGTACCTTAGAAGAAAAAGACTTGGTCAATCATATAGGCGGTCCAAAGCTTAACCAAAAAAATCAAATTGGACCGTTCACATTTGGCAATCAAATCGATGAAGTTTATCGAGATTTTACGCCTGGAGTAATTGAAACGACTCACTCAGAGACAGACCTAGCGATTACTGGAGATGCTTTCTTTACAGTACGAACACCTACAGGAGAAACCTTATATACGCGCAACGGACATTTTACCGTTAACCAGCAACACCAATTGGTTACCCAAGAAGGTTATCCAGTTTTGGCTGTGAACGGCGATCCTATCCAGGTTTATGCAGATCATTTTTCGATCAATAATGATGGCACCGTCAGTGGTACAGGCCAACGATTAAGGCTAACATCATTTGCAGAACCAGCAAACCTGACAAGTGTAGGAGACACATCATTTACAGGAACAGGCGGATTTGAAGCAAACAACAGCACGATCACACAGTATACATTAGAACAGTCCAATGTAGAAATGGCAGACGTCATGGTCGACATGATCCAAATCGCACGCGAATTCGAATCCAACCAAAAAGTCTTACATACAATCGACGAAACCCTCCAAAAAGCAACAAATGAAATCGGAAAAACCTAGGATACGGAGAAAGCCTGTTAGAGATACAACAAAAACAGGAAGGATACTAAATAGAGGAAGAGGAGGAAAGAGATGAGTATTTCTTTACAGAATAGCAGAAGCGGTATCAAGGCCTTTCAACAGTCTTTAGATGCACTTGCAAATGATATGGCAAATGCGAATACAACAGGGTATAAGGCTAAAAATGTAGGTTTTAGAGAATTGCTAAATCATAAAATAACAGAAGATAAGTTACTTGTATCTGATCAAGCCGCCAATAAAGCAATCAGTGTAGGGGTAAAAAGCGGCGTGACAGGAACAGATTTTTCGCAAGGAAGTTTGGTTGCTGGAGAAGGCGAATTAGATTTGGCGATTGGTGGAGAAGGATTTTTTCAAGTAACAGATCAGACAGGCCGCTCTTTTCTAACAAGAGATGGCGCTTTTCAAGTCAATCCCGATCATTCTATTACTGATGATCGTCATTATACCCTTGTTATGGATCATTATCTGCCCACTGCACAATGGCCAGAAGGAAAAGTGATCGTTCAAGAAGATGGCAATGTATTGGTCGAGTCAAGCGGACAGCAGCTGATGGTCGGCAAAATCCCTATTTTTTATCCTGAAAATAAAGCTGCTCTTACCCCGAATGGCGATAACCTTTATCAAACACCAAACGGAACACTTTCGCGCAAGCCATTAGAGGGATTAGCAAGTACGATTCAACAAGGTTTTCTAGAAAACGCAAATGTTGATTTGGCTAAAACAATGACCGATATGATCGTTACGCAACGCGCTTATTCATTGAATCTGAAAGTTGCTCAAAGTACTGATGAACTGATGTCAATGACGAATGCATTTAACCAATAGAAAAATGGATCTCACAGCTGCAGGAGTATGCTTGCTGTGAGATCCATTGTTTTTTTAGGAATGTTAATCATTCTAGAGATTTGTTTCAGCTCCAGGTTGCTCATCGCCTACTAAGCCTGGTTCACCTTCTGAAGCATCTGTCGGTTCAGTTGGTTCTTCAGCAGCTGGAGGCAGTACTTGAGCGATCAGCGTATCAGGTTCGTCTATAATCGTAACACCTTCTGCTGATTTCAAGTCGGAAACGTTCAATGCATCGCCAATTTCTAATTCACCAACGTCTAGAGTAAATTCAGTTGGAACATTAGATGGTGTTGCTTCGATCGTAACTTCGTATACAGGTTGATCTAAGATCCCTCTTTTTACTTCTTCTGTATTTTCTAAAATAATCGGTACTTCAACAGTGATTTTTTGTCCAGCTTGGATCGTTTGTAAGCTGACATGCAGCAGGTGATCTCGTAAAGACTCTTTTTGGACTTCTTTAATGAAGACTTGCTGTGTTTTGCCATCTGGTGTTTCAATGTCAAAGATAGCTTGTCTACCTAAAGTTCGAATCACTTCTTCAATTTCTCTTTCATTTAATAAGACAGGAACCGTCTCTCTTCCTTTGCCGTAGATAACTCCAGGAATTTTTTCTTCACGGCGATAACGTGCAGATGCTCCTGTACCAAGATCTTCTCTTTTCATTACAGTCACTTTCATAGTTGTATCCCCTTTCAATTAACTACTACTCCTTCATCATACCTTAAACCTTAAAAAAATGAAAGGATAACACTTTTCATGCTTTTTCTTAAATAAGTACAGGAGGAGAGAGTGGGGAAAAAATAAGGAAAGTGAAAGGTAAAAGATGAATTTAATCCATCAAAACAAAACAGCTTAAAAAACAGATCAATAAATAATGGATTTTGTTCAAATGATATTAAATATAAATTAAAAAAAAATGTGTAAAAATAACTTAAAAATGTGAATGCAATGGGATTCGTTTGTTTTTAAAAAAAGAAGATGATAATATATGGTAGGTAAACGCCATTACCGTCACGCAGCATTAAATAAAAAGCTTTAATAAAGTTTGGATTCTAAGGAGGAGCAACATGAAAAAAAGTAAATTAGCTGGATTGTTAGGAACGATTGGAATTTCTGCTATTGCTTTAGCAGCTTGTGGAGGCGGAGATTCATCTCAACCTTCATCAGGAGATGGGAAACAAGTTTTAAATTTGATCGAATCAGCTGAAATTCCATCAATGGATACAGTTTTGGCAACAGATTCTGCTAGTTTTAATGTGATGAATAACGTAAACGAAGGTTTGTACCGTCAAGGACCCGATAACAAATTAGTATTGGGAATGGCAGCTGAAGAACCAGAAGTCAGCGAAGATAACTTAACCTATACTTTTAAAATCAGAGAAGATGCTAATTGGTCAAATGGTGATCCTGTAACAGCTAATGACTTTGTTTTTGCATGGAAACGTTTAGCAGATCCAACATCAGCTTCTGAATATGCTTATATGATCGATGGCGTAGTGAAAAATGCAGGAGCGATTTTAAAAGGTGATATGGAACCGGACGAACTAGGTGCGAAAGCCCTAGATGACAAAACTTTAGAAGTACAATTAGAAACACCTGTTCCTTACTTTAAGGACTTGCTTGTATTGTCAATGTTCTTACCGCAAAATGAAGATTTTGTAAATGAAATGGGCAATAAATATGCTTCTAACAGTGACTCTCTTCTTTATAATGGACCATTTACGATGACGAATTGGGATGGAACTGGCTTAAGTTGGTCATTAGAAAAGAATGATACTTATTGGGATGCAGACACAGTACAATTAGATGAAATCAATGTGGATGTGATTAAAGAAACTTCTACTGCATTGAACTTGTATGAATCTGGCGATATCGATCGCATGAAGTTGACAGGTGAATATGTACAAACACAACAAGGCAATCCTGATTTGAAAGATGAAGCTACTTCAACCGTTGCTTTCTTTAAACTTAACCAAGAACGTAATGGCGAAGACACACCATTAGCAAATCCAAATATTCGTAAAGCCATCTCTATGTCTTTTGACAAACAAGGCTTTGTAGATACGATTTTGCAAAACGGATCGATGCCAGCTAATGGCATTGTACCAGAAGGTTTAGCAAGTGATCCCGATTCAAATAATGACTTCCGTGAACAAAATGGCGACTTGTTATCTTATAATGCAGATCAAGCGAAAGATTATTGGGAAAAAGGTTTGGAAGAATTAGGCGTTGACTCTGTTACGCTTGAATTGCTTGGTGATGATACTGAAAATGCTAAGAGAACAGGTGAATACATGCAAGCTCAAATGCAATCTAAGTTACCTGGCCTAAGCATCAAATTGAGAAACGTACCATTCAAAGCACGTCTAGATTCAAACTCTAAAGGCGACTATGATATCCAATTGGCACTTTGGGGCGCAGATTATGCTGACCCAATGAACTTCTTAGAATTGTTTGAAACAGGCAACAGCAACAACTCAGAAGCATATTCAAATCCAGAATATGATAAATTGATCGAAAGTGCTAGAAACAACGCCTCTAACTTGCCGCAACGTTGGGAAGATATGCGTGAAGCAGAAAAAATCTTAATGGAAGATGCTCCAATTGCACCTGTTTACCAACGTGTGTTTGCAATTTTGGAAAAACCATATGTAAAAGACTTTACATCTCACCTAGTAGGGGCAGAAGATTCATACAAATGGGCTTCTGTACAAAAATAGGTTTAAAAAAAACAGCTACCTCAACAGTTTGTTGATGGTGGCTGTTTTTTTGTTTGTAAAAAGTGCATCTATCATTTTTTGCGAAGAAAAGTATCTAAAAAAAGTGATGCCAAAAAGATGGGTACCAAAAAAGAAGAAAATGCTCTTTACATTCCAGTGCCTAAAACAGACTGAAAGTTTCAGAAAAATTCACTACATGGGTAAAAAATGAGAAAATGTTAAAATAAAAACCATTTTACAGTTGTTTTTATGATAAATAGATGATAATATATGGCTAGTAAATTAATTTTTGCTGAAAATCCAATTTGGATTACTCACAAAAAGGGGGAAACATCATGAAAAAGAATAAGTTATTAAGTTTACTAGGAATTGCTACGATGGCTTCAGTCGCCTTAACTGCATGTGGAGGTGGAAGCACATCAGAAGGTACATCATCTTCTGGCTCAAGCAAAGGGGATGCTGCAAAGCCAGATGGAGAACAAGTACTTAATTTGATCGAATCAGCTGAAATTCCATCAATGGATACAGTTTTAGCAACGGATGCAGCCAGCTTTAACGTGATCAATAACGTTAATGAAGGTCTTTATCGTCAAGGACCTGATGGAGAATTGGTCTTAGGAATGGCTGCTGAAGAACCTGAAGTCAGCGAAGATGGTTTGACTTATACCTTTAAAATCAGAGAAGATGCTAAGTGGTCAAATGGTGATCCAGTAACAGCAAATGACTTTGTTTTTGCTTGGAAACGTTTGGCAGATCCAAAAACAGCTTCTGAGTATTCTTATATGATTGAAGATGTTGTAAAGAATGCTGCAGGTATTCTAGCTGGAGAAAAGGAACCCGATGAATTGGGCGCTAAAGCTGTTGATGATAAAACGTTAGAAGTTCAGCTAGAAACACAAGTTCCTTATTTTAAAGATTTGCTGACACTTGCAATGTTCCTTCCTCAAAATGAAAACTACTTCAATGAAAAGGGAGATAAATACGCTTCAAACAGTGATTCTCTTCTATATAATGGTCCATTTGTCATGACTGACTGGGATGGAACTGGCTTAAGCTGGTCCATGGAAAAAAATGAAGATTATTGGGATGCTGATACAGTTAAACTGGATAAAATCAATGTGGACGTAGTAAAAGAAACATCAACAGCATTGAATTTATATGAAACTGGCGAAATCGACCGGATGACACTGTCTGGTGAATATGTACAGACTCAACAAGATAATCCTGACTTGACTAACCAAGAAACATCTTCTGTTTTCTACTTCAAGTTCAACCAAGAACGTAATGGAGAAAAAACAGCTTTAGCAAACGAAAATATCCGTAAAGCATTGGCAATGGCTTTTGATAAGAAAGCTTTTGCAGACACGATCCTACAAAATGGCTCATTGCCGATCGATGGCTTGGTTCCTGAAGGGTTGGCTAAAGGACCTGAATCAAGTAAAGATTTCCGTGAAGAAAATGGAGCGCTGTTAGCTTACGATGCCGACCAAGCTAAAAAATATTGGGAAAAAGGTTTGGAAGAATTAGGTGAAGATTCTCTAACGCTTGAACTGCTTGGAGATGATACTGAAAATGCTAAAAGAACGGGTGAATTCATGCAGGCACAATTGCAAGAAAACTTACCAGGTCTGAAAATCTCTCTGAAAAACGTTCCGTTTAAAGTTCGTTTAGATGCTAACTCTAAACAAGACTATGACATCCAATTAGCAGGATGGGGTGCTGACTATGCTGACCCAATCAACTTCTTGGAACTATTTGAAACAAATAACGGAAACAACCAGTCTGGCTACTCTAATGAAGAGTACGACAAACTGATCGAAAGCGCACAATCAAACGTTAGTGACTTGGAAGCACGCTGGAAAGATATGCAAGAAGCTGAAAAAGTCTTGATGGATACAGCGGGTGTTGCACCAGTATACCAACGTGTTTACGCAGTACTAGAAAAACCATATGTTAAAGACTTGGCTACTCACTTAGTCGGAGCAGACTATTCTTATAAATGGGCTTATGTTGAAGGAAAAGAATAATTTCCTTTAAATAGGTAGAAAAATAAAAGAAACAGAAACGGCTGGATATGTTTCTGTTTCTTTTTTTCTTAATGTAGAGATATTCAATGTTCGAATAAATAGAAACCCATTAAAGCTAATAGACAGATCACCATTAATCCCGTTCCTACAGTAATGAAAAAGCGGTGGACTGTCCCTACTGATTGAGACAAAGGTCGGATAGGATAGTCTTCTTCATTCTGTTTTTTCATTCGCTGGCCGGCTTTTCGCATACTGTAATGAAAGAAGTCGAATGAACCAGAATAGATCGCTAAACTGAATAAACCGATGATCAAAAAAAATCCAGCTGGAAAAAAGAAAAGATTGGTTGTGTTTAAAAAAGTGATGTCGCGTTCCATGATCCATTCGAGGATAAAAAGAAGGATGGTCAGGACGATCCATGTATTTAAAGGGGTAAACTTTTTTTTCATCTCATGCTCTCCTCATTTAATGATTCTATTGAATAGAGTACAGGAAAACAAAAAAGAGTACAATAAAAAATAGAAGAAGAAAGCAGCAGAAGAGAGTAGGACAACTAATGTTTAGTGAGTAAAAAAAAAGAAATGATGAAATTTTGTCATTTTTCTTTAATATTTTATTTATTTTAGAAAAGAAATACAAAAAAAAATTGCAAATTAACCTTCAAGAAGCTATTCTATATAGTATAGTCTTTTTTGTGTGAAAATTAAAATAATTCAGTGGAGGTGTTTTAATCGATGAAAAGTTATGGAAAATATCTAGCTAAGCGACTATTTTACATGTTGTTGACATTATTTTTAATTGCATCGATTACGTTCTTTCTCATGAAGCTCTTACCTGGAACACCCTATACAAACCAGGATAAGCTTTCAGAAGAACAAATATATATTATGAACGAACAATACGGATTAAATGATCCAGTTCCTGTTCAATACTTAAGATATATGGGTGGTTTGGTCACTGGTGACTTAGGAACGTCTTTCCAATTTGACAATACGCCCGTTACTCAACTTTTGTCTACTCGTGTTGGACCATCGTTGCAGCTAGGTGCGCAAGCCGTTCTTATCGGAACGATCCTTGGTATTGTGCTTGGTGTAATTGCTGCGATGAAGCAAAATACATGGGTTGATACAGCCGCTACATTTACAGCTATTATTGGACGCTCGATTCCGAACTTTGTTATTGCCGTGTTACTCCAATTAGTATTTGGTGTTTATCTGAAATGGTTCCCGATTGCTCTTTGGGACGGTGGGTTTAGATCTTCTATTCTTCCGACCATCGCTTTAGCCATCAGTCCTCTAGCCGATTCTGCACGTTTTATCCGTACAGAGATGGTTGACGTTTTAAGCAGTGACTATATCGAATTGGCTCGTGCCAAAGGACTTAGCCGCTGGGCAGTTGCCTTTAAACATGGTGTACGGAATGCATTGATTCCACTTGTAACTATTTTAGGACCAATGGCGGTCGCATTGATGACTGGTTCAATGGTTGTTGAAAACATTTTTGCTATCCCAGGAATTGGAGAGCAGTTTGTAAAATCGATTACGACAAATGACTACCCAACGATTATGGGTGTCACTATTTTATACTCCGCAATGTTAGTATTTATTATCTTAGTTGTAGACATTCTTTATGGTGTTATCGATCCGCGTATTCGTGTTTCAAATGAAAGGGGAGAGTAAACATGAGTAACGAAAATCATTCAGTTGCAGATGAAACAATCAAAATCTCTCCTGATATGTTTGAACGGGCGACGGGTGCACAAAAGGAAGATAGCGAAAAAATCGCGGCCCCTTCGTTGAGTTTTTTACAAGATTCATGGAGACGTTTAAAGAAAAACAAAGCAGCAGTTCTTAGTTTGATCGTGTTGATTTTAATGATGTTGGCATCTGTTGCTGCACCAATCCTTGCACCAAGAGATCCAAATGCACAGGTGATCCAACACGCTAACTTACCGCCTAAGATCCCAGGAGTCGATATCAATGGACTTAATGGAACTTCAGTTGCTGGCACCACTCGTGTGGATAAATATGAACAGCAAAATGTTCCAGATGATGTTTACTACTTTTTAGGAACAGATAGTCTAGGACGCGACTTATTGTCTCGTATTTTATATGGAACACGAGTATCCCTATTGATCGCTTTTGTAGCAGCCTTATTTGACTTAACCATTGGGGTAACCTATGGACTTGTTTCTGGTTGGTACGGCGGACGTGTGGATAACGTGATGCAGCGGATCTTAGAAATCATTTCCGGTGTACCGAACCTCGTTGTCGTCATTTTGATGCTATTGGTATTAAATCCAGGTATCACTTCAATCATTATTGCCTTAGCGATTACTGGATGGATTTCAATGGCGCGTGTTGTTCGTGCCCAAACATTGAAACTAAAAAATCAAGAATATATTCTAGCTGCTCGTGCATTAGGAGAATCGCCTGTTCAAATCGCATTAAAACATTTGATTCCTAACTTATCTGGGGTCATCATTATTCAAACGATGTTCTCTATTCCATCTGCTATTTTCTTCGAAGCCTTCTTAAGCTTTATCGGAATCGGTATCCCGGCTCCTACAGCTTCATTAGGTACATTGATCAACGATGGATATAAGACTTTCCGTTTCTTGCCACACTTGATGTGGTATCCAGCAGGCGTTATCTGTGTCTTGATGATTGCCTTTAACTTGCTGGCTGACGGACTTCGCGACGCATTTGATCCGAAAATGAAAGATTAGCGAGAGGTGACTATGAATGAGTAATATTTTAGAAGTAAAAGATTTAAACATCACATTCGACACTTTCGCTGGTAAAGTACAAGCCATTCGTGGTGTCAATTTTGATTTGAAAAAAGGAGAAACATTGGCGATCGTTGGAGAATCCGGTTCAGGAAAATCTGTTACGACCAGAAGTATTATGCGCCTGCTTTCTCAAAATGCAAATATTGAAAAAGGCGAGATCCTATTCAATGGACAAGACCTTGTTAAAAAATCTGAAAAAGACATGCAAGGCATTCGCGGAAAAGAAATTGCGATGATTTTCCAAGATCCAATGACTTCTCTTAATCCGACAACAACAATCGGGAAACAGGTAGCTGAACCTTTGCGTATTCATCAAAATATGAACAAAGAAGAAGCACATGCTAGAGCGTTGAAATTGTTAGAATTGGTAGGATTGCCAAACGCTAAAAATCGAATGAAACAATATCCGCACCAATTTTCAGGTGGACAGCGCCAACGGATCGTTATCGCGATCGCTTTGGCATGCAGCCCTGAGATCTTGATCGCCGACGAACCGACGACTGCATTAGACGTAACGATTCAAGCACAAATTTTAGAATTGATGAAACAATTACAAAGTAAAATCGATACGTCTATCATCTTTATCACGCATGACCTAGGTGTCGTTGCTAACGTAGCCGACCGCGTTGCTGTTATGTATGCTGGTAAAATCGTTGAAGTGGGAACAGTAGATGAAATCTTCTACAACCCGCAACATCCTTATACATGGGGATTGTTGGCTTCTATGCCGACATTAGAGACAGAAGGATCGCTTTATGCGATTCCAGGAACACCTCCTGATTTGCTAGATCCGCCTAAAGGAGATGCATTTGCACCACGTAATGCATATGCTATGAAAATCGATACAGAATACGAGCCGCCAATGTTCAAAATTTCAGATACGCATTATGCTGCAACTTGGTTGTTACATGAAGATGCGCCTGCTGTCGAGCCTCCTGCAGAAATCAAAGCTCGTCAAGAACTGTTCAAAAAGAGATATGCTGAAGGCCATCCTGTAGCTGAAGGGGGAACAGTATAATGGCAGACAATAGAGAAAAAATCTTAGAAGTCAAACACTTAAAACAATACTTTAATGCTGGCACTAAAAATGAAGTTCGCGCTGTCGATGATGTTTCCTTTGACATTTATAAAGGAGAAACATTCGGGTTAGTAGGAGAATCTGGTTCTGGTAAATCTACTACAGGACGTTCCATTATTCGTTTGTATGATCCAACAGATGGCGAAATCGACTTTGAAGGAACAAAAGTACACAATATTTCTGGAAAGAAAGATATGTTGCAATTTAGACGGGACATGCAAATGATCTTCCAAGATCCATATGCTTCCTTGAATCCTAAGATGAAGATCCGAGACATCATTGCAGAAGGAATCGACATTCATGGTTTGGCTTCATCACAAGCTGAACGGAATAAACGTGTCAATGAACTGCTAGAATTGGTTGGACTAAATCCTGACCACGCTACTCGTTATCCACATGAGTTTTCAGGTGGTCAACGTCAGCGGATCGGTATTGCACGTGCTTTGGCAGTTAAACCGAAATTTATTGTAGCCGATGAACCAATCTCTGCATTAGATGTATCCATTCAAGCGCAGGTCGTGAACTTGCTGATGGAATTGCAAAAATCGCAAGGACTGACATTCTTATTCATTGCCCATGACCTCTCTATGGTAAAATATATCAGTGACCGGATCGGGGTTATGAATGCAGGCAAGCTGCTAGAATTGGCTCCTGCTGAAGATGTTTACAATAGACCATTGCATTCTTACACGGAAAGCTTGCTGTCTGCTGTTCCGCTGCCAGACCCTGAATATGAACGTAGTCGTCGCCGTACACAGTACGTACCAAGACAAGCTAACGGCGAAGAAGAAAAAATGCGTGAAATCGTTCCTGGACACTTTGTTTATTGCCGTGAGTCAGAAGTAGAAGCATTGAAACAAAAAGAAGCAGCCTATCATAAATAGAGTGCACGACGTCCAATAAGATAAGCATTTAAGATAAAAAGATTTACTTCAAAAGAAGTTGGAAACTTATTCCAGCTTCTTTTTTTTCATTTTCTAACGTGGGTAAAGACATTTCCTCCGGCTGATGGGACTCCTGTTGGAAAGCCAAGGGAATTTAAGGAGTCTATCGTTTTTATCCTGCTCATTTCCCATTCTGCTCCTAACGTAAAAGATGAAAGTAAAAGAAGAGAAAAGCGGGAATCACTACATAAGCCTTTACTCAGTAGAGATGAAGGTAAGAAAAAGTGGTTTATGACGTGTGTGACAATTATGACGGAAGCATGTAAGATTTTACAATTTCCATGACACTGTATTCCTTTTGTAAAATACCTTCCCGAATAATACAGAACGAATAAAGAAACATAACAAAGCTGTTGTTTCTCCCATTTTAGTCAAAAATCGTGTTAGGATATCTCAAGTGGCAAAGATAGTCTCCAGTTAAAACAAACTGCATGCGTCATTCGGCGAATCAGCAAACTGGAAATTTCCGGCTCATCTTTGCAAATGCGATATGCATTAAAGAAAGGGAGAAAACATGAGAAACATAAAGACTAAAATCATCACTGCAGGTACGACGTTCGCTTTAGCCGGTTTGTTCTCAGTCGCTAACCCAACAGATACTTTTGCGGCCGAGTATGATTCAAGCAATTGGTCAGCTCGTTCAACTTCAGAGATCAAATCAGATATTGAAAACAACAGTGACGGTTCTAAGTACACATTCCAATGGGGAGATACATTGTCAGCTATTGCATCAGCAACAGATCTTTCAGTAAATAAGTTGACAGAGATCAATAACATCAACAATGCGAATGTGATTTATGCAGGCAATTCTATTTACCTGTCAGGGGATAACCATATCGTTACCGTTGACAACAATAAAGAAGTGAAGAGCTATGATGTTAGTGACGAAAAAGTAAAAGAAGTTGAAACGCCTAAAGAAACACAAGAAAAAATCCAATCAAAAGAATCTAAACAATCTAAGAGCAAAGATAAAGCTGAAGCAGCCGAATCTGAAGTAAAAGAAACAAAGAATACAGAAGAAAAGAAAACAGAAACGAAGAAACAAGAAACGAAAGCTGAAGCAAAAGATTCAAGTAAAGAAAAAACTGCTAACGAATCAGCATCAAGCGAGGAAAAATCTGGCAACTGGGTTACTGTTGAAGCTACAGCTTACTCAACAAACGAACCTGGCTTAAGTGACACAACTGCGACTGGGATCAACTTGAATGAAAATCCTCGCGTCATTGCTGTCGACCCAAGTGTGATTCCATTAGGTTCTAAAGTTTATGTTCCTGGATATGGCACATACATTGCTGGAGATACAGGCGGTGCGATCAAAGGAAAACGTATCGACATTCATATGACTAGCATAGACGATTGTTATGCATTCGGCAGACGTACAATGGATATTCAAATCTTAGATTAATCTTATGAACCATCATAAGATGCACTGAGAAATTGATTTAAAATAGAAATTGACTGTATTAAAGCAGTAAAATAGCAACATGAAAGAGCAGGAAGCTGATTCCTGTTCTTTTTGTTAACAGAAAAAAGTTATAGTCCTGTTCGTCGTTAGTCGCTAAACGTTAAAAAGTCTGAATATTTTCACTTCTGCTCTTATTTGAGTTATGTTAGGATAGAAAGAGAAAAAAAGTAAGGAGTATTTAACACATGTCAATAAAAATGATTGCAGTTGATATGGATGGCACCTTTTTGGACGATCAGATGATGTATAATGAAGAACGGTTTAGAGAGTTATTTCAGGTCATGGAAAAAAAGAAAATCCATTTTACTGTAGCAAGTGGGAATCAGTATGCACAATTAAAATCATTTTTCCCGAAAATAGCAAGCAAGATCAATTTTGTTGCAGAAAATGGCGCATACGTCGTCAAAGAAGGTGAAACACTTTTTGTGGAAAGCATTGACAAAGAAAGCGTAGCAGAAATGCTTGAGACGCTAAAAGTCTTACCGCAAATCAGCGTGATCGTATGTGGAAAGAAAAGTGCCTACATTTTAAACGAAGTAGATGAAGCGTTTGTGCAAGTCATTAAAAAGTATTATCATCAATTGACACAAGTCAGCAGCTTTGACGAAGTAGAAGATACGATTTTGAAATTTGCCTTAAGTTGCCCAGACTTGGAAACCGATGTATTACTAGAAAAATTGGAAAAAGAATTACCAAAAGAAATCGTACCTGTTTCTAGTGGACATGGCAGCATCGACTTGATCCATAAAGGTACGCACAAAGCCAGAGGTATTCAATTGCTGGCTGATCAATTGGGAATCGAAGCAAACCAAATCATGGCTTTCGGTGATGGATACAACGATTTAGAAATGCTGCAGCATGTTAAGTACGGTTTTGCTATGGCGAATGCGCCGTTAGAGATCCGCGAAACCGTTCCTTTAGTCGCTTCTTCAAATAATGAAGAAGGTGTGCTGGAAGTGATCGAATCTTACTTTGAAAGCGACGGAATAGAATAAGCAAGCTTATTGTTGCGCTATAAGAATCGTAACTTCGATCAGAAGCGCTCAAAGGTAAGGCCTAAAATAAATAAGTGTACTGCCGACAGCACCGCCCACAATAAAGGCGAGCAGCATTTGGATCAGGAGGAACCACTCGAACGGTTCTTTCTGATTTCTTTTTTGTGCATTTTCAGATGCCGTTTGGTCTCTGTGCGAAAAGAAAAAGTAACCTAAACCCACTATGATACCGACAAATGACAATATTTGTTGTGTAGCGATCGGCCTTAAAATGCCAAGTGCTATCCCGAAAAAGAAAGCCAGCGTTTGTAAACTCCAACGAAACCAATTATTTTTCATCATCTATCCTCTCCAACTTGTCTTCATTAAAAGAATCGCTTTATGTTTAGCATAGCATAAGAGAGAAAAGGCAACTAATGATGGAATCGATAAGCTGAAGAGGATTGACAACTGTGAACAAAGAAAGTAAGATTAAGGCTTAAAAAATAAGATTAAATAAGAATATGATTGAAAAAAATGGTAAACTTAAGGTAAGCAAACGGTTTAGATAACGTGTAAAAAAATGGTAGAAGTTTTTAGAGAGGAGCAGCAACATTGACCAAGCGAATTGATCGGATTTATGCCTATGTTATAGAAAAAACAAGTCGTTTAACAGAGGAGGCTGTGCAGTGGGGTGAAGGTGTGACCACACGTGAAGTGGCAGAAGAACTAGATATCCAACGAAGCAATAGCAGTAAAGACCTCAATTTACTGGTCAAAGAAGGGAAACTGGCCAAAATCGATGGTCGTCCTGTTAAATATGTCGATATTAAAATATTTCGCCATGAGCCTTTATCGAAGTATGTCCCTAGCTATAAAGAAGAACCGCGAAAAAGACCGGTACCGATAGTCAAAACCTTGCCATCAGGACCTGTGATCACTGGAGAAGATCTATTTTCAAGGATCATAGGGGCGGCCGGAAGCATGAAGAATGCCGTTGAGCAAGCTAAGGCGGCGATCCTATATCCGCCAAGAGGGCTGAATTGTCTCATTACTGGACCGACCGGCTCAGGGAAAACCTATTTCGCGCATGCGATGTTTCAATTTGCCAAATACCATCAAGTTGTCTTACCTGACAAAGAATTGATCGTCTTTAATTGCGCTGACTATGCCAATAATCCTGAGCTGTTGATGAGTCATCTATTTGGCTATATCAAGGGAGCCTTTACGGGAGCTGACAGCGATAAGAGCGGCATCATAGATCAAGCAGATGGGGGGATGCTTTTCTTAGATGAGATCCATCGCTTACCACCAGAAGGTCAAGAAATGATTTTTTATTTTATGGATCATGGCACTTATAGTCGCTTAGGGGAGACCGTAAAAAATCATCAGGCGAATGTGAGGATCATAGGTGCAACGACAGAGGATCCAAATTCAAGTTTATTGGATACTTTTGTACGAAGAATCCCGATTAATATCCAGTTGCCGCCTTTTTCTTTGCGACCTGCATCGGAAAAGATTGATTTGGTCAAGGTGATGGTTGCGCATGAAGCCAATCAAATCCAAAGAAGGATATCATTGACTGAAGATGTAGTGAAAGCGTTGATCGGCAGTGTAACTTATGGGAACATCGGCCAATTAAAATCAAACATCCAATTGGTTTGTGCACGCGGCTTTTTGAATCATATGCAACAGGATGAAATTATGATCACTGTAAATGATTTAACAGAAGGCATTCGTTCTGGACTGATTCAACTGGTCAGCGATCGCGATGGACTGGCAGAACTTTCCAAAATATTGCAGCCGAAAATGACAGTGTCGCCCAATGAATCTGTTTTGGATATCCAATCAGATTCGTATGAATTGCCTTATAACCTTTACGATATTATTGGGGATAAAGCAGCGATGTTAAAAGCAGATGGATTAGACCAAGAAGCGATCAACCACTTTATCACTACAGATATCAATATCCACTTAAAATCATTTTATAAAGATCATGGATTTTCTTTTACTGCTGAAAACAAATTGGCTGAGTTTGTGGATCAAAAAATCATTGATGTCACCAATCAAATTTATGAAATGGTCAGGAAAGAAACGCAAGAAGACTTTCAGCAAAATTTTGTGTATGCAATGAGCTTGCATGTTAGTTCATTCTTAAAGAAAATCTACATTGGAGAAGAGCGGCACACGAATGACAATATTCGCGAGATGGCAGCTGATTTTCCAAAAGAACTACATGTCGCTCAAAAGATTCGACAGTTTATCGAAACACAATTCCAAGTTGAGATTCCAGAAAGTGAAGATGACTACCTGACTGTATTATTGGTTTCATTAAAAGCGAGTCATTCAACAGGTAAAATCGGCGTGGTCGTTGCAGCTCATGGAAATAGTACGGCCAGCAGCATGGTTCAAGTAGTCAAACAGCTATTGGACGTTGATAAAATCGCATCTGTTGACATGCCGCTTGATATGCATCCTAGAACAGCACAAGAACGGATTGAACGTGCTGTGAAAGAAATGGACGAAGGAAACGGTGTTCTTTTATTAGTGGATATGGGTTCTCTAGCAACTTTTAATGAACAAATCGAGAAAAATACAGGTATTCCTGTGAGAACGGTGGAAATGGTTACGACACCTGTGGTTTTAGAAACGGTTCGTAAAGCTTCTGTTCTAGGAACTGACTTGGACAACCTTTATGAGTCGTTGAAGAAGTTTAGAGGTTATGCAGAAGTTGCCCAACATTCAAGTGAAGCCTCTAGTAGGGAACAGCAAGCTATTCTTGCTATCTGTGCATCTGGAGAAGGAACTGCTCAGCGTATTAAGGAGATCATTGAACAAGCATTGTCTAAAAGACATGATCAGACTCTTACAGTGATCACTTTATCGGTTGCAGATCTAAAGGGGAAACTGAAAGAAGTCCAAAAAGAATTTACAGTGATTGCCGCAACAGGAATCGTTGATCCGAAAATTCATGTACCTTTTATTCCGCTTGAAAAGTTTATTGATCAAGATGTAGATCAACTGCTTGATCAATTGCATTTAGAAAACGATCTAAATGACATAGAGGATGTTAAACTAGATGAAGTTCAAGCGAAGAAAATCTGTATAGATTATATAGAGGATAGTTTTACTTTTATCAATGCTCAAAAACTGATCCATCCATTATGGAGATTTTCAGAAGCATTGGTTGAAGAGCTGTCAATTTCAACAAATCATTATACTTTCCAGATCAACTTAGTTATGCATATGGCAGGAATGATTGAACGTCTCCTTCTAGGAGAACCGCTGACAGTCGAAGAAACAGCTATTCAGCAACTGAAACAAGATCCTATCTACCCACCCTTATTAAAAAGATTAGACCATCTTCAAAATCAACTAAAATTAACAACTCCTCTCTCTGAACAATTTTACATCCTCCAATTGATTCGCAACCAATTAGAGAAAGTAATACAGTAAAGCAATACAATACACAAAAAGATACACTATTTTTTGAGTGTATCTTTTTGTGTATCGCTAAAAAGCCTACAACCACCAGTAGTGTATTGGTGTTATTTTGGCATGTTTCTTGCTTATTAGTATTGAGGGGTACTCAAGGAGGTGTAGAGGAAAATATTCAGAAACTTTTTTGTCTGTGAAGTTTTATGAAGCAGATGGAAAAATTCTGAACGTCAGCAGTTGTGATGCAAGGAGGTCTCCAAAGTGGGAATGGATATTCGTTTAGCTCGGATCGATGATCGTTTGATTCACGGTCAAGTGGCGACGGCTTGGTCTAAAGAGACGGGAATCAGTCGAATTTTAGTCGTCAGTGATGAAGTCGCGAAAGACCAATTAAGGAAGTTTCTTTTAAAAGAAGCTGCCCCGCCAGGTATTAAATCAAATGTGATCAGTGTTCATCAAATGATCGACATTTATCACTCTGATCTATTAAAAAATGAAAAAGTCATGTTATTGTTTACTAACCCGCAAGAAGTGGAAGCGCTTGTGAATGGAGATGTTTCACTTCGGTCCATCAATATAGGCGGAATGCGGTTTACTGAAGGTAAACATATGGTGACCAATTTTATTTCTTTAGATGAAGAAGACGTTCGAGCATTCGCGTATTTGGCTGATCAAGGAATTGAGATCGAGATTCGCAAGGTTCCCGCTAATCGGAAAGTCTACTTGATGGAGCTGCTGGAAAAAGAAAAGTTTTGTTAGTTGGGTTAAGATAAGGGTCGCTAAACAGCATTTATTGATTATTTATTTTTTTGCGACCACTATCAAAAAATGCACATTGTAAATAGGAGGTATACAAATGGTAGGAATTATCCTAGCAAGTCATGGTGAGTTTGCTGAAGGCATCTTACAATCAGGATCAATGATCTTTGGTGAACAAGAAAATGTAAAAGCTGTTACATTAATGCCTTCAGAAGGTCCGGATGATATAAAAGCGAAAATGCAAGAAGCGGTTTCGACTTTTGATAATCCAGATCAAGTATTATTCTTGGTTGATCTATGGGGAGGAACACCATTTAACCAAGCAAATAGTTTGTTTGAGGAACACAAAGATACATGGGCGATCGTAGCTGGCATGAATTTGCCGATGGTGATTGAAGCATATGCTTCACGTTTTTCAATGGAATCTGCGCAAGAAATCGCAGCACATATTATTGAAACAGCTAAAGAAGGCGTGAAAGTAAAACCTGAAGAGCTGGAACCTAAAACTGCAGCTGCTCCTGCTCAGTCAGTACCAAAAGGCGGCGCTCCTGGGAAGTTCCAATATGTATTGGCACGTATCGACTCTCGTTTGTTGCATGGACAAGTTGCAACGTCATGGACCAAAACAACACAACCAACTCGGATCATTGTTGTTTCAGATGCAGTAGCAAAAGATGAACTTCGTAAGAAATTGATCCAACAAGCTGCTCCTTCAGGTACTAAAGCACACGTTGTTCCTGTTGAGCAAATGATCAAGCTTTCAAAAGATGATCAACACT
Source organism: Pisciglobus halotolerans (assembly GCF_900113675.1). Lineage (GTDB taxonomy): Bacteria > Bacillota > Bacilli > Lactobacillales > Carnobacteriaceae > Pisciglobus > Pisciglobus halotolerans. The sequence goes on along the minus strand of NZ_FOQE01000001.1, from coordinate 36,193 downwards.
TTGGCGGTCAACGCGCATTGCTTCTTTTTGAAAACCCACAAGATGTCCTTAGAGTAGTTGAAGGCGGCGTTCCATTGGACACTGTCAACGTTGGTTCTATGTCTCACTCAACTGGGAAAGTTCAACCGAATAAAGTATTGGCATTTGACCAAAACGACATTGATACATTTAGAAAATTGGAAGAAAATGGCGTGAAATTCGACGTACGGAAAGTTCCAAGCGATTCTAGAGGCAATATGAACGAAATTCTTAAGAGAGCTCAAAACGAGCTAAACAAACAAAAGTAATTTATTATCAGTAGGAAACGGAGGATTAATCATTATGGATTTGAATTTTATTCAAGTGATATTGGTCATTGTCGTAGCGTTCATGGCTGGTATGGAAGGTATTTTAGACCAATTCCATTTTCACCAACCTGTTATCGCATGTACGTTAATCGGCTTAGTTACAGGAAATCTATTACCTTGCCTTATTTTAGGCGGTACACTTCAAATGATTGCACTAGGTTGGGCAAACATTGGTGCCGCTGTAGCGCCTGATGCTGCGTTGGCATCTGTTGCATCTGCAATTATTTTAGTTCTTGGGGGACAAGGCAGAGCTGGGGTATCTTCAGCTATTGCGATCGCTGTTCCGCTTGCTGTTGCTGGGTTATTATTAACAATTATTGTTCGTACAGTTGCAACAGCTTTTGTGCACTTTATGGATGCTGCAGCAAAAGAAGGAAACTTCAGAAAAGTTGAAATGTGGCATATCATTGCCATCTGTATGCAAGGGATCCGAATTGCTATTCCTGCTGCATTGATTTTAGCTATTGGTGAAGGTCCGGTTAGAGGATTACTTGAATCTATGCCAGACTGGCTAACAGATGGTTTAGCAATCGGTGGTGGAATGGTTGTAGCTGTTGGTTATGCAATGGTTATCAACATGATGGCTACAAAAGAAGTATGGCCATTCTTTGCGATTGGTTTCGTATTGGCGACTGTTTCAGAAATTACACTGATCGGTTTGGGTGCAATCGGTATTGCTTTAGCTTTGATCTATCTAGCGCTTTCTAAACAAGGCGGTTCAGGTAGCGGCGGAAGCTCAAATACTGGTGATCCAATCGGCGATATTATAGATAATTACTAAGAAGGAGGCGGACACAAAAATGGCAGAACAAATAAAATTAACAAAAAAAGATCGTCTTTCTATTTGGTGGCGTTCAACTTTCCTTCAAGGTTCTTGGAACTATGAACGTATGCAAAATGGTGGTTGGGCTTATACGATGATCCCAGCGATCAAAAAATTGTATAAGACTAAAGAAGATCGTGCAGCTGCGCTACAACGTCACTTGGAATTCTTTAATACACACCCGTATGTAGCTTCACCCATTATCGGTGTAACGTTAGCACTTGAAGAAGAACGTGGAAATGGTGCACCAGTTGATGATGTTACCATTCAAGGGGTAAAAGTTGGGATGATGGGACCTTTAGCAGGTATTGGGGACCCAGTTTTCTGGTTTACGGTTAAGCCTATCCTTGGTGCGTTAGCAGCTTCTCTTGCAATGGCTGGTAACATTCTTGGACCAATTATTTACTTTGTAGCATGGAATATTATTCGTATGGCATTTATGTGGTATACACAAGAGTTTGGTTATAAAGCAGGATCTAAAGTTACAGATGACCTTTCAGGCGGCTTATTACAGGACATCACAAAAGGTGCTTCTATTCTGGGTATGTTTATCCTCGGATCATTAGTAAACCGATGGGTATCCATTACCTTTACGCCGATCGTATCTTCGGTCAAGCTTGACGAAGGAGCTTACATTGATTGGAACAACTTGCCTGCAGGTGCAGAAGGAATCAAATCTGCATTAGAACAACAAGCAGCAGGTCTTTCATTAAGCGAATATAACGTAACAACTTTACAAGATAACTTGGACAGCTTGATTCCTGGGCTAGTTCCATTGCTCTTAACACTATTCTGTATGTGGTTGCTTAAGAAAAAAGTATCTCCAATCGTTATCATTCTTGGATTGTTCGTGGTTGGTATCGTCTTCCACTTACTACACTTGATGTAATATGGAGAAACTAAGCCTGAGCTCTTCAGCTCGGGCTTTTTATGTAAAGGATGCGAAATAAAGGATGCGGAGCGAGGTCGATAGAGGCGACAGGAAAATGAAAAAGTGCGCCACAGAGCATCCCGCGCATGTGAGCATCTTTTGAATTTTACCCGAGACTCTGCCTCGCGCAGCTCAACTAAAAGGATGCGGAGCGAGGTCGATAGAGGCGACAGGAAAATGAAAAAGTACGACGCAGATTCTTGAAACGCTTTTTGCTTAAAAAGTGAAAACGTCGTATAATAATGACGTTCCGTTAGCGATCCCAAAGTTGATCGCTGATGTTGAAGAGAGACATCATTTACCGCAGAAGATATTTTCCAAGAAAGGAAATGGAATAATCAAATGGTTCAATCAATCAACACAAAAGTCGACTTGGTCATTGATTCAACCTCTTATTCAGGACTAACTGATTACGGCAAAGTCATGATTGGGGATAAAGGATTTGAATTCTTTAATAGTCGAGATACCCGTAAATTTATTCAAATTCCATGGGAAGAAGTAGATTATGTTGTTGCTTCCGTCATGTTCAAAGGAAAATGGATTCCACGTTATGCGATTCAAACCAAAAAAAATGGGACATTTTCTTTTTCTTCTAAAAATCCGAAAAAAGTTTTACGTGCGATTCGTGAATATGTTGATCCTAGTCATATGGTCCAATCATTGAGTTTCCTTGATGTCATTAAGCGGGGAATAAGAAACATGTTTAAAAGATAGTTATCTACTATTTTAGGATCTATGCTGCTTAACGTTAGAAGATGAAGAGTCTTAGGTTAACGTTGGATATTGTTATATAAAGGCGTCTGAGATAGGAGCTGCTCCTATCTCAGATGCTTTTTCTTTTTTACAGGCTTTTTTAAAAGCAGTGATTTCATTATAATAAACCTAGTAAAAAGTTGAATTTGATTTGGACGTATTCACGAAACATTAACTATTTTTTCATTTCTTTTTCCTCGTTTGTTGAACATGGCTATTAAAAAGAGTAAGATAGAATTTAATAGAAAGTGAGTGAAGTGTATGACGATTGATCAAAATTTACTAGAACAATATCAAGCACGTTTTGAGTCCCATAAGGAAAACCAAGTGATCGAAGGTGCGATAGCAAAAGTAGGAATCAAAGATGCTTCTTTGGACAACAATGTTTTCCGCAGACATTCTTTCGTTTTCTCAGATGAAACCAAACGCGGAGCGATCACCAATCAAAAAGCTAGCGGCCGTTGCTGGATGTTCGCGGCATTAAATACAGCACGTGTCGATACAATGGCGAAGTTGAACTTAGAAACTTTTGAATTTTCACAAAACTATACGCTATTTTGGGATAAACTAGAAAAATCTAACTACTTTTTGGATAGTATTTTGGAAACGTTAGAAGAAGCAATCGATTCTAGAATCATTGCGCATTTGCTTGCAGCGCCTGTTCAAGATGGTGGACAATGGGATATGTTTGCTGGGATGTTAGAAAAATATGGTGCTGTTCCTAAAGCTGTTATGCCTGAAACCTATCATTCTTCAAATACACGTGAATTGAACACAGCTTTGACGACCAAACTCAGAGAATTTGCTTCTCGTTTGCGCGAAACGTATCAAACTGGCGCTACAGTTGAAGATTTACGTGCGCAAAAAGAAGATATGTTGTATGTCATTTACAATATTTTGGTCAAAGCATTGGGAGAAGTTCCAACGACTTTCACTTACGAATACCGCGATAAAGATGATCAGTTCCAACGAATCGAAAACATTACACCACAGGAATTCTTCAAAGAATACGTCGGTTGGAATTTAACTGATCGCGTAAGCTTGATCAATGCACCAACAGAAGATAAACCATATGGTCGAGCTTATACAGTCCAATATCTTGGAACTGTTAAAGAAGCTGAACCGATCCGTTACATCAATGTACCAATGGACGTGCTGAAAAAAGCAGCTGTCGCATCAATCAAAAATGGCGAACCTGTCTGGTATGGCTGTGATGTTGGGCAAATGTCTGTCCGTGAAAGTGGAATCATGGATGAACAAAGTTACAATTACGGATTGACACTTGGGGAAGCTTCTTCTTTAACAAAAGCCCAAAGACTAGATTATGGCGAAAGTTTATTGACTCATGCAATGGTATTGGTAGGAGTGGACTTGGATAAAGATGGTCATCCAATCAATTGGAAAGTTGAAAATAGCTGGGGTGAAAAAGCTGGGAAAAAAGGTATCTTCTCAATGAGCGACAAGTGGATGGACGAATTCGCTTATCAAATTTCTGTAGATAAGAAATATATCGACCAAGAATGGTTGAAAGCTCTTGATGAACCAGTTATTCAATTAGCACCTTGGGATCCAATGGGAGCCTTAGCTATGATGCAGTAATGTCTTTTTGTTTCTCAACAAGAAGGCGCATTGAAACCACTATCAAAAATGAAAAGACTAGAAGAAAGAAGGGCAGCTGCTCTTCTTTTTTTTTGCACTCTTATATGGTTCTGCAGTATTTAACGTTGGTTTGTAAAAAATCAATTTTTTTAATGCTAAGCTCGTTAGAAACCTATTTCTAGAAATTTTAGGAGGCGTATAGGACTACTGATAGCCATGAAAAAAAGATGTGATGTGAATCACTTAGTGTTAGGCTTTAGCCGTTACACTAAGTTTGAAGCTTGCAAGCATTGAGACGCGATTTTCGGCTCAATGTGTTCTCATGGCTTTTCATCAGTAGCTCATTGACCGTAGAAAATTTCTTTACCAACGTTAAAAGAGGAAGAACCTCTTATATTAACAAGAGAATCTAATAAAAGAAGAACCACATTTGGACAAGTTATTTCTAAATAAAATTGGTATAATGGAACAAAGCTAAACTAAAAAAGGAGCGATGGATATGAAACGTTTAGGTATCTTGTTGATCAGTGCGATATTGGCTGGCTGCCAATTTGGAGAGACGGGAACTTCAGACTCATCTACTGAAAAAAGCAGTGAACAGCAGACAGAACAGGAAAAAGTAACAGGGAGTGAACAAGCGGATTTATCTGTATCTTTGCCAGATAAACAAGTTTCATTCGTAGCCGTTGGAGACAACTTGATTCACAGTCCAATCTATAAAGATGCACAAAAAGAGGAAAATGCCTATGACTTTAAACCGATTTATCAGTTTGTGGAAGAGGATATTCAGCAAGCTGACCTGGCTTTTATCAACCAAGAGACGATTTTGGGCGGCGTTCAACTTGGATTGTCAGGATATCCAGCTTTCAATACACCGGAAGACATGGCTGAGGATCTTCATGACTTAGGCTTCGACTTAGTTAATGGCGGTACGAATCATTCTTTAGACAAGGGAACCAAAGGCATCACGAATGCACTTCAAACATGGGCACAGTATCCTGATACCCTTTTCACTGGTATTTTTGACAGTCAAGAAAAAAGAGATGAAGTTCCTACGATTGAACAAAACGACATTACTTTTTCGTTATTGTCTTATACATATGGCACGAATGGCATTGAACCGCAACATTCGTATCTTGTTAATTATTTTGATGAAGATCAAATTAATCAAGATATCAAAAAGGCAAAATCTGTTAGTGATGTTGTCTTGATATCTGCTCACTGGGGAGATGAACATGCTTTTGAACCCAATGACTTTCAAAAAAAATATGCAAAAGTTTTCGCAGATGCGGGCGCAGATGTTGTGATCGGCACGCATTCTCACACCATTCAGCCAATTGAATGGGTCGAGGGAAAAGAAGGCAATGAAACCCTGGTGGCTTATTCATTGGGAAACTTTTTGGCGGCGACTACCTCCAATAAAAACTTATTAGGCGGTATGTTATCCTTTGATGTAACAGAAGAAGAGGATGATAAGGTTGTTGAAAATGTACATTGGACACCTACTGTCGTGTATTATGCTACTGGAGAAAACAAAGATTTAGATAAAAGACGAGATTTTATGATTTATCCTTTAAAAGATTATACGGAAGAAATTGCACAACATCATGCATTAGCAAATGAAGACGGAGAAGATGTTTCACCTGAATACTTCGAACAACTGACAGAGAAAGTGATCGATGCACGTTACTTAACACCTGCTGAATGATGGAAATCAAACTCTTGACCGTTCTTTATCTTTTGATTTCAAACTTAAGCCCTCATGATTAAAAGGCATTTACAAATGAAAGCAGTTCTTTAAGCGCCTCGCGCTAAATGGCCTAATACAAAGCCTTTAAAATATTAACCTAGATGGACAGCTAGAGAGCGTTTCATGAAAGGAAATGCGAAGAACATGCTAAACTAAATATAAGAAAAAAGGAGGAGCAACAAGGAGGAGAAAAGGAATGAAGTGGAAGAATCGAAGGCGCAGCTCGAATGTTGAAGATCGAAGAGGACAGTCGCCAGCGGGAGGCTATCGAGGCGGAGGAATCGGTATTCCAGGCGTTTTGATGGGTGGAGGCGGCATTGGTGCTCTTTTGATCTATTTGTTGTTTTCATTTTTTGGCGGCAGAAGCAGCGGATCATTTGATGGGGCAAATGTTATCGATCAGACAACAAATGGCACTTATGAAACGGCTGAAGAAGATGAATTATTTGATTATGTTTCTGTTATTTTAGCGGATACAGAAGACATTTGGACAGATGTTTTAGCTGATTATGGATATACGTATGAAGCGCCAAAACTTGTTGTTTATAATGAGATGGTTCAATCAGCTTGCGGCGTTTCAGGAGCTTCGACTGGTCCATTTTATTGTCCTGCAGATGAAAAATTATATATTGACCTCAGCTTTTATGACGAATTGCGTGATCAGTTCCAAGCTCCCGGCGATTTTGCCATGGCTTATGTAGTGGCACATGAAGTTGGGCATCACGTTCAAAATCAATTAGGCTTAGCGGACCAATTCCAACGGGCACAAAGCCAGGCTTCTCAAGAACAGGCAAATGCCATGTCTGTTCAATTTGAGCTTCAGGCCGATTACTTAGCTGGTGTCTGGGCACACTACGCTGAAGGAATGGGTTATCTAGAAGAAGGAGACTATGAAGAAGCCATCACGGCTGCCGGTGCAGTTGGAGATGATCGTATCCAAATGCAAGCCCAAGGATATGTGGTTCCGGAAAGTTTTACACATGGCACCGCGAAGCAAAGGATGTATTGGTTTGAAAAGGGGTTTCAATCTGGTCGTTTAGAAGAGGGAAATACCTTTGAATAAGGTCTGTGGGTAAAAACAACAAACGAAAAATCCTATGCCTTCAACTCATGAGAAACCAGGTTGAAGGCACAAAAAACAGAACTAAAAAGCGTTCCTGTTTGCGGAAATGATCCGCGAGCAGGAACGCTTTTTGATGAAGATCTTTTTATTTAGCAAAGATGATGTGCGAACTACTTCAAGTTGACCGTGTTCTTTTCAACAGGTTTGCGCCAAAATCCTAAGATAAGGGCGGATATAATAGAACCGATTGCTAACGCTAATAAGAACAACAGTCGATGGTTGGCCAATGGGATAACAAAGATCCCACCATGTGGTGCAGGAATCGAAATGTCCCACAACTGAGTTAACCCACCAGCAATGACTGATCCAATAACGGAAGAACCGATAATGCGAAGAGGATCAGCTGTTGCAAAAGGAATAGCGCCTTCTGTGATAAAGGATAGACCTAAAACATAATTGGTTAAACCTGACTTACGCTCATCTTCAGTGAATTTGTGTTTAAAGAAAGTGCTGGCTAAAGCGATCGCTAATGGCGGAACCATTCCGCCCGCCATAACGGCTGCCATCAAGCTGCCATCGCCAGTATCCGTAAAGATACCGATCGAGAAGGTATAAGCGGCTTTATTGAATGGACCACCCATATCAAGCGACATCATGCCGGCTAAGATCGCACCGATCAAAACGGCATTGACAGAACCGAGACTATTTAAGACGTTGATCATTGCTGTATTGATCGTCGCAAAAACTGGTCCGACAACAAAGTACATCAAAGCGCCCGTTAATAACAGACCAAAAACGGGATACAAGAGAATCGATTTCAATCCTTCAAGTGATTTTGGCAAGCCCTTGAACCAGCGCTTCAGCAGCAATACAAGGTATCCTGCTAAGAAACCGCCGACTAGTCCTCCTAGAAATCCTGCATGACTATTGACAGCCATTAAACCAGCAACCATCCCTGGCATTAGCCCTGGCCGATCACCAATACTCATGGCGATGTAACCGGCTAAGATAGGAATCAAGAAATTGAAAGCATTACTGCCAATCGTATTCAAGAATAAGAAAGCTTGGCTTTTATCGCCCAATGTGTTTTCGAACAAGAAGGAGATCGCCATCAGAATCCCGCCACCAACTACGAACGGTAGCATGTAAGAAACACCATTCATCAAGTCTTTGTAGACTTTGTTCCAAAGCGAACCGCTTGTTTCTTCAGCTGAATCACTATCCACTTGTCCTTCAGCAGAAAAAATCGGTGCTTGTTGATTGATCGCTTTGTTGATCAATTCTTCCGGCTTACGGATTCCGTCGCTGACAGGTCGCTGTAAGACAGGTTTGCCATCAAAACGCGCCATTTCTACTTGTTTGTCAGCGGCTACGATCACACCAGCTGCTCGCTTGATATCTTCTTTAGATAGTCGATGCTTCACACCTTCTGTTCCATTGGTTTCGACTTTGATGTCGACACCCATCTCAGCAGCTTTTTTCTTTAGTGCATCTTCTGCCATATACGTATGAGCGATTCCCGTTGGACAAGCGGTTACAGCAACCACAAATGGTTTGTCAGATTGGATATCTGCAGGTGTTTCATCATGCGCTTCTTCCGCAGCTGCTTCACTTTCTTGTTCTTTTTGAGCCGCTGCAAATAAAGCTTGGACTTCATCCGGATTTTCAGCTTTACGCAAAGAAGCCACAAAGTCTTGATTGATCAATAGGCGTGCTAATGCAGCTAGCGCTTGCAAATGGGTATCGTTTGCGCCTTCTGGAGCTGCGATCATAAAGAAGAGATTAACGGGCTGACCGTCTAAAGCAGCATAATCGACACCCGCATTGCTTTTCGCAAATAAAACGGTCGCTTCGTTTACAGCTGTTGTTTTGGCATGCGGCATCGCAATGCCATCTCCTAAGCCAGTAGAGGTTTGTGCTTCACGCGCTAAGATTTTTTCTTTAAAGTTTTCCACATTGTTGATGCGACCATGGTCATACAATGACAAAATCATTTCATCGATAGCTGCTTCTTTTGTCGTCGCTTTCAAGTTCATGATCATGACATCTTTGACAAGTAAATCATTGATATTCATGCCGTTTCCTCCCATAACATTTTCTGTTGTTTATTCCGATATCTTGTTTACACTCACACTAGGCAGTAGTTGTTCGATTTTTTCTTTAGTGGCTAAATCTTGTGAAAAAGCAGTTGCGCTTCCAGTAGCGACACTTGTTTTAAAAGCAGTCATCGGATCTTGTGTTTGTACAAAAGCAGCAATGAACCCTGCGATCATGGAGTCGCCGGCACCAACTGAATTGAGAACATGGCCTTTTGGTACAGTAGCATGGTAAACTGCGCCGTCTGTAAAGAATAAAGCACCGTCTCCGCCCATTGAGATGATGGCATGCTGTGCTCCGGCTTGGATCAGCTGTTTACCATAAGGAATCATGTCTTGCATCGAAGCAAAGGACGTATGGAACAGTTCAGCTAATTCATGGTGGTTTGGTTTGACTAGAAGCGGATGATAAGCAAGTGCAGCTATCATTTCTTTTCCAGTCGTATCGATCACAAAACGTGCGCCAGCCTGTTGGATGCGTAAAATCATTTTTTCATAATAATCATCCGGCAAAGAACCCTGTTTGTTTCCTGAAAGGATGACGATGTCTTGGTCAGTCAATTGGTCCATCTGTTTTAAAAGAGCTTCAGCTTCTTTTGCTTGGATCGTTGGACCTTGAGCATTGAATTCTGTTTCTGATATCGATTTCAACTTGACGTTGATACGCGTATCTTCTTGAACTTGAATGAAATGGGTCAATACTTGTTCTTTTTCTAAGCAGTCTTGAATAAACTTTCCAGGAAAGCCACCAATGAAGCCTAGAGCCGTATTGGGTTCTTGAAATTGTTGCAAGACTCGAGAAACGTTGATCCCTTTTCCGCCGGGGAGTTTCGTATCTGAATCTAAACGATTTAACTCACCTAATTCGACTTTTTCTGAATGAATGATGTAATCGATCGCTGGGTTTAAAGTGACTGTATAAATCATTCTGTTACCTCCTTAAGTAGGGTGATGGTTGAATAATGTTCAGACAATGAGGTAGGGAGGCCGCTCGTTAGCACCGTAACTTCGTCTAGATCGCAAACTTTTGCGAAAGTCACATGTTCAAATTTGCTTGAGTCAGCTAAAACAAAGCATTTGATGCTGTTACGAACAGCTTCGCGTTTGACCGCTGCTTCATCCGGATCAGGAGTGGTGCAGCCGTAACGAAGATCCAATCCGTTCATTCCGAGAAAAACTTTATCAAAGCGATAGCGGCTAAGCTGTTCGATACTTTCTGAGCCTACGATCGCTTTCGTTGAAAGTTTGACTGTTCCGCCGATCAACAACACATCATTTTGTTGGTCAGCCAGGAAATGAGCGTGCGGCAAACCGTTTGTTATGATACGGACTGTTTTGCCAACTAAATGAGGAATCATATACTGAGTAGTGGTTCCTGCATCTAGGTAAACTGTATCGCCATTTTCGATCAAAGAAGCAGCATAAGCTGCGATGGCTTTTTTCTCCTGAACGTTTTTGAACATTTTTTCAGTAGCCGTTTCTTCCTCTTGCAAAGTATGGAAACGCTTGGCGCCACCATGGATCCGAATCAGCTTCCCTTGTTCTTCAAGTTGAGCTAAATCGCGGCGAACCGTAGATTCTGAGCAATTAAGCAGCTCCATTAATTCTTGTGATTTCACAACATTATCTTGTGCTAGCTTTTCTAAAATCAGTGCATGACGTTCTTCTGTAAGCATCTTCATCACTCCTGTTACCTTAATTTACCACCAAAAGCATTCAAAATCAATCAAAAAACGCAATAATCTCGTCTTAGACAAAAGAAAAAGTCTGCGCTTACATGCCCGCTTTCTCCAAAAGTGATGAAATAAAAAAAGCCTTAAATACAGGAAACTTCCCATGATTTAAGGCGGATTTAGTTTAGGTTCAGCTTTCAATCTTTTATCCTATTTCTATATAAGGCTGAACAATCCATGTGGTTGTTGCTTTAAACCTGCTTGGCAAAAAGAGAAGGAGACAAGCCGAAGTATTTTTTAAATAATTTGCTGAAATAAAATGGATCTTCATAGCCGATGAGCTGAGAAACTTCCTTCATGCTGATATTTCGATCGTTCTCGATCATCTGTTTGGCTTTATCTAAACGAAAGCGGATCAAGTAATTGATCGGCGTGTCTCCCAGTTGATCTTTGAAGAGGCGCGAAAGGGTGGCAGGACTTGTATAAAGATCTTGTGCCATTTGATTGAGCGAAACATCTTCCATATAGCGGGTTTCGATATAAAACTTTGCTTCAGCGACCAACTGCTGCTTTTCTTGATCTTCTGTCGAAAGGAGCAATTGACTGTTTTGAAGCGGAACAGCAGCTTCATCTCGCAACAAGTAAACAAGCAGTTTTAACACCATCGCTTTTAATAGGAGTTCATAACCTGGTCTTGCTTCGTATCTTTCGCGGACCATTTCGTTACAAACTGCAAAGAAGTCAGTTTCGTATTGTTGCAGATGAATGATAGTCGATTCAAGCGGCAGCACATCTTTTGGAAAACGTTCAAAATGAAAGTTGCGTAAACCGATATGAATCTGTGTATTCTTTGAAGGAGCTGTAGTGTATTCATAATGGTGAACACCTGGATTAAGCAAGAGGATACTTTGTTTTTCTAAATGGTAAACTTGATTTTCAATGACATAATCGGTCGTGCCATCTAAGATGATCGACAGCTCAAAAAAATCATGGGCATGGTTTTTGCCGGCTTCGGGACCGATCGAATGAGCATCAAAGACATACAGCACTTCAGGATTGAAGGTTTTAGAGTCAAATTTCAGCATACTTTCACCTCGTTTTCTTTTTCCGGTATCACTTAAATTATAAACGTTTTCAATGCGGTCGACAATTGATATGATTATAGGTTTATTGTTAAAAAAAGCAGCACCAATAAAGGGATACTGCTAAAAATCTCCATTTGAATTGATGATAAAATCCATTCTATTTTCTTCCCAGTCTCTTTAAGGTAAGGATAAATGGATGATCAAAATAACAAACAAGTTGTAGACGAAAAGAGAGCGTCTGTTTTCTTTATCGTTTAGCTTGCAAAAAGGTGGGAGAAGAAGATGAATAGTATCAAATGGGTATGGCAATACATTAGACCCTATTTGTTCGGTTGGTCATGGGCAAGTATCATGGTTGTTGCCGTAGCTTTGCTGAACATCGTAACGCCATATGTCGGCGGATTGATTGTTGACAATGTGATTTACAACGGAGAAAGCGATCTGCTGCTGCCGCTTTTGGGATTGATGCTGCTTGGGACATTCGTTAGAACGATTTTGCGGTATACGTATCAAATCAAATTTGAACGGATCGGTCAAAATGCCCTTTATCAAATTCGTGAAGATTTGTATACGAAATTGCAGGAGCTGGATTTTACTTTTTTTAATACCACACGTGTAGGAGATATCATGGCACGGATGACAGGAGACACAGATGCGATTCGGCATGCCATAGCGTGGCTTTATTTTAACGTCTTGGACAATATCGTCCTGTTTGTATCTGCCCTTATCGTATTGAGTACGATCGAGTGGCGCTTGACCTTAGCTTTGTTGATCGTCACACCATTTATCGCTCTTTTTACTATTTTATTATCGATCAAAGCCAATGGGGCATTTTATGAAATAAGAGAAAGCTTTGCCAAGTTGAACTCCATGGTAGAAGAAAATATCGGTGGAAACAAAGTCGTCAAAGCGTTTGCCAATGAAGCTTATGAAGAGCAAAAGTTTGATGTCCGTAATGAAGGATTCAAGAAAGCAAACATGGATTCCGTTAATATCTCTAAAACTTATTTGCCGGTTCTTGAGACATTAGCCGGATTTATGGCTGTGATTTCAGTTGGATTAGGCGGATTTTTTGTTCTAAACGGCATGATGAGTGTCGGGAATTTGGTTGCTTTTAATGGATTGATTTGGATGTTGAATACACCCATGCGGAATGTCGGCGGTTATATGAATGATATGCAACGCTTTATAACGGCCACTTATAAAATCCGCGAAATGTTGAATACGAAACCGCTGATCCCTGTCAACCAGAAAAAATCGATTCAAGAAATGCGAGGGGAAGTTGAGTTCCAAAATGTTTCTTTTGCATTTGCTGATGAGCCGGAACATTTTGTTCTAAGCCATATCTCTTTCAGGGCTGAGCCGGGAGAAACTATCGGGATCTTAGGTGAGACAGGATCTGGGAAATCGACGTTGGTCAACATGATCTCACGCTTTTTCGACCCAACGGAAGGTCGAGTACTGATTGATGGAGAAGATGCGCGTCGATGGAACGTATTGGACTTAAGAAAGCAAATTGCCATCGTGATGCAAGACGTTTTTCTATTTTCAGATACCATTAAAGGAAACATCTCGTATGGAAAACCAAGTGCTGAGTTTGAAGATATTGAACAGGTGGCGCGCGTAGCAGATGCTAGCCAGTTTATTGAAAAGATGCCTGAACGATATGAGACGTATCTTGGTGAACGCGGCAGCGGTTTATCAGGCGGTCAGCGACAACGACTTTCATTGGCTCGAGGACTGATCAAGCATCCGAAAATTTTGATTTTGGATGATACGACTTCAGCTGTGGATATGGAAACAGAAGTCAAGATTCAGAAAGGCATGAAAGATGTAAGTCGAGATACAACGACATTTATTATTGCCAACCGCATCTCTTCTGTAAAAAATGCCGATCAAATTTTGATTATGTCAAAAGGAGAAATCATCGAGCGCGGACAGCATGAGGAATTGTTGGCAAGAAAAGGAAGCTACTACGATATCTATCAAGAACAACTAGGACAATCTGAGGTTGAAGAGGAGGAGGATGAAGATGGCTCAAGTACAGACTGATACAGATAAAAAACTAGATAAAAAAATGAGTGCCAAGAATATCAAACGTGTACTCACTTATTTGAAGCCTTACCGTATGAAAATCACGATCCTCTTTCTGGTCATTTTGCTTTCTAATATCATCATGATCTTGGGTCCTTACCTAACCAGTATCGTGATCGACCAATCCATCCCCAACCAAGATGCACGCCAATTGACTTGGATCATTGTGCTTTATGCAGTGGCCACTTTGATAAATGGTTGGGCTTCTCGTTATCGCCTATATAACATTACATTGCTGGGACAAGATGTTTTACGCGATATGCGTTCAGACTTGTTTATTCATATGCAAAAATTATCATTTGCTTTTTTTGACAGCCAACCGCATGGAAAGATCTTGATTCGGGTTGTAAACTATATCAATAATCTCAGTAATATCCTGTCTTCTGGATTGATCAATGTGTTGTCAGATATTTTGAGCATTATTGTTACATTAGCCATTATGTTGGCCATTGATGTCCGGCTTACGCTATACAGTCTGATTTTGATGCCGGTTTTGTTTGTCGCGACAATGATCATCAAAAACAAACAGCGCGCCGCTTATGATGAATTGAGTGCAAAGCAAGCCAATTTGAATGCTTATATTCATGAAAGTATTGCTGGGATCAAAACGACACAGTCTTATACACGGGAAAGCATGAATTACGATATCTTTTCAGATGTCAGCAATCAGCAGCGCGAAGCCTATATGAAAGCTGTAAAAGCGCAAGATATGCTGAGTCCGATCGTTCAAAATATTGCTACGATCACCATTTCTTTCATTTATTTTGCTGGCATCAGAGGTTTAGGGGTCGATGTATCGACGGGGATCTTGATCGCATTTGTTGGATATGTCAATAACTTCTGGAACCCGATCATCAATGTCGGAAACTTCTACAATTCACTCGTATCAGGAGCCGTTTACTTGGAACGAGTATTTGAAATGATGGATGTGAAGCCACAGATCCAAGACGCACCAGATGCTTATGAAATGCCGCCAGTCAAAGGTGAGGTCGTTTTCCGGGATGTCACATTCGGTTATACGGAAGAGCAGAATATTTTTGAACATTTGTCATTCCATGTTAAACCTGGTGAAACCATCGCTTTAGTTGGTCCGACTGGTGCTGGAAAATCAACGATCACCAATCTGATCAGCCGCTTTTATGACATCAAAGATGGAGCTATCTTGGTAGATGGAATGGACATTCGAGACGTAAAAGTGCAGTCACTGCGTAAAGAAATCGGTGTTATGCTGCAAGATACTTTTATTTTCTCCGGAACGATCATGGAAAATATCCGTTATGGTAACTTGGAAGCGAGTCCTTGGGATATTGTAGATGCAGCGAGAGTGGTTCGAGCCCATGAATTTATTCAAGACTTGAAAAATGGTTATCGAACTGTCGTACAAGAAAGAGGCAGCACCTTATCAGCAGGTCAACGGCAATTGATCTCATTTGCTCGTACGCTATTAGCTGATCCAAAAGTTCTGATTCTCGATGAAGCAACTTCTAGTATTGATACCCAAACAGAAATCTTGCTGCAAGAAGGACTAGATAGACTATTAGAAGGTAGAACGGCTTTTATTGTGGCACACCGTTTGTCAACGATTCGAAATAGTGACCGGATCTTTTACATTGGTGATAAAAAGATTCTGGAATCTGGCAGCCACGAAGAACTGATGAAGAAAAAAGGCCATTACTATAATTTGTATAGAACACAATCCAAATTGTTGAAAAAAGTATAAGTTCAAATGACAAAGAGCTGCCGCGTCCTGCTGCAGTTCTTTTTTTTTAAGACTGAAAAGAAGAAATCAGTTTGAGTTGACCATGTCAGAAGGGAGCATAACGACTTACGAGTTAAAATCAGTTTAGAGAGTCAGATTTTACCTGAAGTATCCATAGCGCAAATCAGCTGTAATTTCTACTAACGGCTGAAGGCTATTTTATGGTAGGCTAAAGGTATTGAAATGGAAAGAAATGAGGCTAAGCAAGATGAGTGGAAAAGTATATGAAGAAGAACATACAGTGAAGTATTATGAAGGAGATACATTAGGCAGGATGTCTTTGCCCATGCTGATCAACAACTTGATTCATGTATCGGAAACACAAAGCAGCGTTTTAGGTGTGGATGACGCATTTGTCAAAAGTCGTGGACTGTCATGGATCATCCTGCAGTATGGTATTGAAATCAAAAGAATGCCGCGCATAACTGAGAAAGTTCGTATTCAGACTCAAGCCATGTCCTATAATAAATTATTCTGTTATCGAGACTTTAATGTTAGAGATGAAGCAGGTGAAGAAATCGTAACTGTTCATTCAACTTTTGCTTTGATGGATCTTGAAAAACGGAAGATGGTTCGTGTCCCGCAAGAAGTGATTGCACCTTACGAATCAGAATTCACTAAACGCTTGATTCGTACACCTCAACCCGAAAAGGTAAACGAAGAGAAACTAGCCGCTAAAACTTACCGTGTACGCTACTTAGATATTGACCAAAACAAGCATGTGAACAACTCTAAATACTTTGAGTGGGCATTAGACGCTTTAGGATATGACTTTTTAGCTACTCATGAATTGATGAGTATGAATATCAAATTTGAAAAAGAAGTGCAATATGGCGAACAGGTCCAAAGTGAATACAGCCTACGCAAGATGGAAGAGGGACAAGTACTATCTGCTCATCGCATTGTGACAGAAGGAAAAACAAACTGCGAACTTAGCGCGGTTTGGAAAGCACTAGAAGAATAAGTGTTGCCTAAGAAAGAATAGGATGTACTGATTGCTTAAAATTGTATGAAAAAAGGAAGATAGCGTACATGCTGTCTTCCTTTTTTTATGAGAGGCAAAATCTTCACTTTCCTTCGTTATTGGAAAAATGGATTGAATCTCTTTTCATAACCAATCGTTGTATCTCCAAGATGACCAGGATAAACACGGAATTCATCTGGCAGAGAGAATAAGTGCTCTCTAACGCCAGAAAGCAAAGTGTTTAGATCTCCTTGATACAAGTCCGTGCGTCCGATACTTCCATTAAATAAAGCATCCCCACTGATGACGAAACCATCAAAAATAAAGCTGACACCGCCTGGAGAATGCCCAGGAGTAGGAACAACTGTAAAGTTAAAGCCATCTAAATCGTACTCTTTCATTTCAAATTCAAATTCTGCCGGACGAGTTGTAAATGGAAGCCCGCTGAATGCGGACAGATTCAATTCAGCATCGCCTAACCAAGCTTGTTCTTCAGGACTGACATAAACAGGAATCTGATAGGTTTCTCGCGTTTCTTCCAATGCACCGATATGATCACTGTGTGTATGTGTCAGTAAAATGGCTTTCGGCTTCACCTTCAATCGATCAATTTCTGCTTTGATCTTATCAAAATCATCACCTGGATCCACGATCAGTGCCACCTCATGTTGATAAATAAGATAACAATTTTCTTTTAAATTACCCGTTACGATACGTTTCACTTCTAACATCTCATTGACCTCCCTGCATTGTGCATCGATATTTTGATGCTTGTCATTATCATAACACGTTTGAAAATTTTTTTAATTTTGAACGCAGACAAAATAAGAAAGGAAAGAGAGCGTTGAATTCCATAATTGTTGGACGCGAAATCTTAAATGGACGGCACAAATAAACTTGTTTTAGAAAATATTTTCGCAATATTTTATATTGACGAAAGTATTTTCATATAGTATGATTTAGAAAAAATAAGGAATTGGGAGGTAAAAGAAATGAAAACGTTTTTTGAAAAAGCACAGCAGTTTGGCAAGTCATTTATGTTGCCGATCGCAATCTTGCCAGCCGCTGGTCTGTTGTTGGGGATTGGAGGAGCTTTATCAAATCCCAATACTGTAAACGCTTATCCTGTGCTAGATGTCAATTGGTTGCAAGCTATATTTACTGTTATGAGCAGTGCAGGAAATATCGTTTTTGCAAACTTGCCGATTATTTTTGCAGTGGGGGTAGCTATAGGGCTGGCGCGTTCTGATAAAGGGACTGCTGGTTTGGCTGCTTTAATCGGTTATTTGGTTATGCACGCGACCATTAATTCTATTCTTTCCATAACGGGAAATTTGGTAGAAGAAAACTTAGCAGCTGCTGGACAAGGACTAACAGTTGGTATCCAATCGTTGGAAACGGGTGTGTTTGGTGGTATTATCATAGGGATAGTAGCAGGAATGCTACACAATCGCTTCAATAAAATTGAATTACCTCAATATTTAGGTTTCTTTGGAGGTTCGCGTTTTGTTCCCATCATTACTTCAGTAGCCGCTATTCTTGTTGGTGTTGTATTATATTTTGTTTGGCCATTATTCCAACAGTTAATTGCCAATATGGGGAATTTAGTAAATTCAACTGGTTACTTAGGAACCTTTATTTATGGATTTGTATTACGTATGTTAGGACCATTGGGATTACATCACATTTTCTACTTGCCGTTCTGGCAAACTGCCCTTGGCGGTACATTGGAAGTCGGCGGAAAAGTCGTTCAAGGGACGCAAAATATTTTCTTTGCTCAATTAGCTGATCCAAATACACATGAATTCTTTATTGGCACATCAAGATTTATGTCAGGCCGCTTTATTACCATGATGTTTGGTCTTATTGGAGCAGCGTTTGCCATTTATCGAACAGCTAAACCAGAAAACAAAAAAATAGTCGGAGGGTTAATGCTCTCAGCTGCTTTAACCTCTTTCTTAACCGGTATCACAGAACCACTTGAGTTTTCATTCTTGTTCGTCGCGCCAGCTTTATATGTCGTTCATGCGGTATTTGATGGATTAGCCTTTATGATGGCTCACATTTTCAAAATCACGATTGGGCAAACTTTTTCAGGTGGATTCATTGATTTCATCTTATTTGGCGTTCTACAAGGGAATGCACGTACAAATTGGATATACGTATTGTTGATTGGCGTAGTTTGGTTCTTCTTATACTATTTCTCCTTTACATTTTTAATTAAAAAATTTAACTTTAAAACGCCAGGTAGAGCCGAAAAAATGGAAGAAAGTTCTAAAAAGCCTGCTGAAGGACGTTCACTAGCGATCATTACAGGGCTTGGCGGAGAAGACAACATTGTCAGCGTAGATAACTGTGCGACACGGTTAAGAGTGACCGTTGCAGATGAAAAACTGGTGGATGATGAAGCGTTGAAAGAAACTGGAAGCAAAGGAATAGTGAAAAAAGGAAAAGGAATCCAAGTTATTTATGGACCTCAAGTTTCTGTTATAAAAAATGAAATCGAAGAAGTGTTAGGAGAATAAAAGATGAATATGTTAGCAAAAGTAAAATCAGAATTGATCGTATCATGTCAAGCCTTGTCCAACGAACCTTTACACAGTTCTTATATTATGGGAAGAATGGCGGTAGCTGCAGAAGAAGGCGGCGCAAAAGGAATCAGAGCCAATTCAAAAGAGGATATTATTGAAATCAAAAAAAATACAGACTTGCCTGTTGTAGGGATTGTAAAGAGAGATTATGATGATTCAGACATTTACATTACTGCGACTATGAAAGAAATAGAAGAACTGATTCAAGCGAATTGTGATATGATCGCCTTAGATGCAACAAATAGATTGAGACCCCAGCAGAAATCATTAGAAAGTTTTGTATCT
Organism: Pisciglobus halotolerans; assembly: GCF_900113675.1. Taxonomy (GTDB): domain Bacteria; phylum Bacillota; class Bacilli; order Lactobacillales; family Carnobacteriaceae; genus Pisciglobus; species Pisciglobus halotolerans. The sequence continues at coordinate 16,380 of NZ_FOQE01000001.1, read as the reverse complement.
GCTATCCGTGAAAAATATCCTGACGTTTTATTAATGGCTGATGTTGCAACGATTGAAGAAGCTGTTACAGCTGAAAAATTAGGCTTTGATTGTGTTTCTACTACTTTAATGGGTTATACTCCTGAATCAGAAGGACATGATATCTCAGATGAAGATTTCTTCCGTTTAAAAGAAATCTTAAAAAAACTGACGATTCCTGTTATCGCAGAAGGGCATGTAGATACACCTGAAAAAGCTAAAAGATGTAAAGAATTAGGTGTGCATGCTGTTGTTGTCGGCAGTGCAATCACTCGTCCTCAACTCATTACAAAACAGTTCGTTAATGAAATGAAAAAATAGAAAAAGAGCGCATCGCAAAGATGTACGCTTAGATGGATAAGAGTCCATTTACTAAGCGTACATCTTTTTTTGCAGAAAACGATAGAACGTCAGCGGCTTTTTTACTCTAAATTGATGGCTGACAGTGTTTTGATTCGATTGTTTAGATGTTCCTCTTCCTCTAGAAGAATATAGCATAAGACGTCTAGTACATAATGAATAGGCAACTGGCTATTGATAAACTTCTGATCTGGAATACTTGATTTATCAGATGCAAACAAAATAATGTCCGATATTTCAGTTAATGGAGTATGATTCTGGTTGGTCAAGCAACAAACTAAAGCTTTTTCTTTTTTAGCGATTTTGCAAGTATCAATGATTGCTGTCGTTTTTCCAAAGTTAGAAATTGCAATCACTAAGTCTTTTTGCTTTAGTAAGGCACTTTCCATCAGCATCATATGTGGATCTGTTACAGCATCCACATTTAAGCCCATTCTTGTGAGTCGATATTTCATTTCTAGAGCACTTAGACCTGAGTTTCCAATTCCGATGATTAAAATTTTATTGGCTTGTTTGATGGCTTCAATAAAAGCCGTCAGTTTGCTTGGTTCCATCAACTGATAAGCGGATTGGATCAATTGATTGTAGTAACTAGCAATTTTTAAAGGGACTTTTAAAGGGACCGGTATTTCAGTAGACTCTTGTGAAACGATTGCTTTGAATTCTCCAAAACTGTTGTAATCCAGCTTTGAACAAAAGCGCGAGATCGTAGCATTTGACGTTTGGTTGAGTTTGGCAAGGTCTTTAATGTTCCATTTTTTTAATTGTGATTGGTTTTCCAGTATAAAAGAGGCAATCTCTTTTTCTTTTTTTGTTAATAGAGAATAATTTTGTGTAACGCGGTTTGAAAAATTTAAGCTATCGTTCACTTTATATTCAGCCTCTCATTCTTATAAGGGTCAGTGTAAAGCTGACAAAATGCTTTTGTCTTGATTCAAGTGTACAATAATCTACGGAAATAATCATTACTTACTTTTTGGTGTGGTTGATAAAGAATAGATCGTACAAAAAAACAAAGAAAAGCCAAAAAATAGCTCTTCTTTGTTTATTCTACTCAACGATGAAAGTGTAGTTCTTTCTCCATTTTTTTGCAGTAACGATTATGGTTTATCAATCGTTCCGTCATCAGCTCCAGGAGTTGGCGGAACATTGGTGATGTCAGATTTCATGTGGCCACCATAGTTTCCGTCAGATTCTTTTACTGGGATACCGTCAACTGAAGTTGCATCGCCCTCATTGGTGGTGTTTTGGATTTCGCTAGTGGATTGTTCTTGTTTTTCACCAATATTCGGTATGGTAGGGTCTGATTTTTCTTTGATTGGAGAACGTTCCAAATAAGTGCCGGCTGTTTCTTTTCCAGTTCCTTCTGCCAAGATAACATAGCCGCCATTTTGGACGGTTTTATTGTACCGTTCCGTTACTGAAGGGTCCAATTGATAAGCACCGAGCGGATTATTGTCATCTGCAATACTAAAGAGGGAAGGTCTGCCTGTGGAAACGCTTTTGTTTTCAGCGTCTAAAACAGGTTCGACGTTTGCGATCGTTAAGCCTTCAATCGCGCCTTTATTTGAACGATGGGTCACAACAACTACATCTGCTGCGGTATAACCATCTGCTAATAGGTGTTCCACTGCAGCTGCTGCTTCTTCTACGGACATATAAGCACCTTTAAAAACTTTTGCCATATTATTCCTCTCCTTTATTTGATCCTTTGTTTCTCTTTCAGTTTAACAAAAATCAAAAAAATAACCCAACAATACAAACTGGAAGAAGAGCGATGACAAAAAAGACTCTCTTTTTGTAGGGAATGCTGTTATACTAAATAAACTATATGGACAAAAGAGGGTACGATTTGAAAAAGAATTTTACAGATGAACAAATTAGCGAAGACATTTTAAAAGCTTTAAAAAAATTGCGCTATTTTCAGCCGACACCGGTACAGCAAGAAGTAATACCTGTTATGCTGTCAGGAAAAGATGCGACCGTTGAGGCACAAACCGGCAGCGGTAAAACAGCCAGTTATGCAATTCCGTTATGCGAGCAAGTAGTATGGGAAGAAAATAAACCGCAAGCTTTGGTATTGGCTCCCACAAGAGAATTGGCATTGCAAATCAAAGAAGATATCATCAATATTGGTCGGTATAAGCGGATCAAAGCAACAGCTGTATTTGGAAAAGCTTCATTTAAAAAACAGCAGCTCGAGTTAAAGCAAAAAAGTCATATTGTTGTAGGGACACCTGGTCGAATATTAGATCATTTACAAAAAGGTACACTTCATTTAGAAAAACTTCGGACACTCATATTAGATGAAGCAGATGAGATGCTGAATATGGGATTTATAGATCAGATGGAAGAAATCATGGATTTCGTTCCAGAAAGCAGACAAACTGTCCTTTTTTCAGCAACCCTACCAGAAGAAATCGAACGCATGGCACAATTCTATCTAAACCCAGATAATAAACGGATCAAAGTCGAAGCAGCTGAGGAAAAACGTCCAGCCATCCAACAATCCTTTGTAAAAGTAGCAGCGGAAGATAAAGAAAAACAGCTATTGAATCTTTTGATTATGGAAAATCCAGATAGCTGTATGATTTTTTGCAATACAAAAGCTGCAGTCAACCAACTCTACACGTTTTTGCACAAAGCAGGGTTGCCCATTGACAAACTGCATGGCGGAATGTTGCAAGATGATCGTTTTGATGTGATGAAGGACTTTAAAGAAGGGCGTTTTCGCTATCTGGTTGCGACAGATGTTGCCGCTCGCGGTATTGACGTCGAACAAGTGACACATGTGGTCAATTTTGATGTTCCTGAAGAAGTGGAAAGTTTTATTCACCGATCCGGAAGAACTGGAAGAGCGGGCAGAGCAGGTTCAGTTCTGACATTAGTTGAACCGGATGAGGAAAAAGAATGGCAAAAAACCAAAGCAGCATCTGGCTTTACATTTGACCCAATCGATTTGCCATCTGCTCGCGTCGTTAAACGACATCAACGTGCATTTGAGGCGAAAATGCAACAAAAAATGTTCGTCAAGAAAAATAAGCCGCTGGACAAAGAGATCATGAAGTTGTACTTTAATGGTGGCAAAAAGAAAAAATTACGTGCAGTCGATTTTGTCGGAACGATTTCAAAAATCCCAACGATTCAGCCTGAAGATATTGGCATCATTACCATCCAAGAGACTGCGACTTTTGTAGAAATCTTGAATGGAAAAGGTCTATTTGTTTTAGAAAAAATGAAAGACCGTAAGATCAAAGGCAAGCAATTGAAAGTCTACAAAGCCAAAAAATAATCAGTAAGAAGATAAAAAATGCTAATGAAGCAGGCTATAAACAAAAAACAAAGTGAAACGGAAGTGTTGATCCGTTTCACTTTGTTTGGGTTTGTCATGATTTCATCGTTCGATTCTAATGGAAGAGAGCTTCAGCCTTCTTTTTTGCTTTAGTCATATCCAATAAAGTCGCCTGTTTTAGCATCAATGTGAACATCATCTTGTGCTTGTTTACTACCTTCAACGTCGATTTCGTAGTAAACTTTTCCATTTTTACTGTCGAGTTCCCATTCTTTTGCATATCCGCTGCCAACTTCATCTAATGCAGCTTTCATCGCTTCTTGTGGAGAAACGATACCGTCTAAATCTAAAACGTCATCGTCTATGACATCATCGCGGTCATCATCGTCATCTTGTTTCACGATTTCACCCGTGTTCGCATCCACTTTGAGTTCTAATTCGTTTGTGTCATTATAACCTTCTACTTCATAAACGTAACTATTGTTGTCATTGTCGATGCTGAGCGAAGTAATTTTTGCATTTGGGAAAGTATCATTAAAGTTTTTAATGACGTCGTCTATACTGGTATCGAAAGTTTTGTTTTCAATCCCTTTTGTGTTGGTGTCGCTTGTAGCTGAACTATCAGAACTGGCTTCAGAACTCATGTCAGAGCTCATTTCTGAAGAAGATTCCATTGCACTTGAACTAGATGTTTGTTCACTAGACATTGTTTCCTCAGACGATGCTTCAGAAGAAGATGTGCTTCCTTCATCTTGATTTGTATTGCCGCAAGCCATTAAAATGAATGAAGAGGCCAGCGTAACGAAAGCAAGTTTTGTTTTAGCTGCATTCATGCTTTTTCTCTCCTTTGTTGTTTTCTTTTTACCTTCTATCTGTAGTCTACAGTATATCTACATAGATGAAAAAGAAAGTGACTTACAGCAACTGGATCTGAAGTTGAAAGTTGAAAGGCCTAATATAAACCTTCAACATGTTTCTTCTTTCAGTCATCCAAGTAATCAAGTGCGTAACGAACATGCAGCTCGGTGGCTATAGCTAAACCGCGTTCGTCAATATCAAAATTTTCATGATGGTGACCGTACCAAGTATCAGAATCATCAGGATTTTTTGTTCCGACACGAGCGTACACACCTTCAGCAACTGCTAAGAAGTCAGCAAAATCATCAGCGCCTAAGCTTTTTGGGTTGTTTAGGATCACATTTTCAGTTCCTACGATTTCAGCTCCGATGCGAGCAGCGCGGTTGGCAGCGACTGGATCGTTGATCAAAGGAGCAGCGGCGTCATAATTTTCAAACTCAATCGTCGTCCGATGCGCCTGAGCGACTTCTCTTGCGATACGTTCAACAGCTGCTAATACGGTTTGACGTGTTTCATGGCTAAATGTCCGCACAGTTCCTTCTAACGCAGCTTCATTGGCGATAATATTGTAGCGGGTGCCTGCATGTAAAACACCTACTGCAACGACTGCATGATCTAAAGGGCTGACTTCTCGAGCAACGATACTTTGTAGTTCAACGATAATAGCAGCTGCTGTTAAAAGCGCATCTCTTCCTAAGTCGGGTCTGGCTGCATGGCCACTTTCACCTTTCACTTTAATATTGAAGATATCGCAAGAAGCATTGGTTGGACCAGAAGTAGCTGCGATTTTACCTATTTCGATTGATGAGTCGACATGGATTCCAAAGACTTGATCAACGCCTTCTACAAATCCGCCAGCCACAAATTGTCTTGCACCTGCACCAATTTCTTCAGCTGGTTGGAAAGCCAGTTTAATGGTGCCGGCAAAATCTGCCTCATGTTTTTTTAGAATTTTTGCAGCGCCAAGTAAAGCAGCAGCATGACCATCGTGACCACATGCATGATGCAAACCTTCTTTGGTAGAGCGATAAGGTTTGTCTTTAGCATCTTCTAATTCTAGCGCATCAATATCTGCTCGCAGCAGAATGGTTTTTCCAGCGCCTTTTTTACCGATAATGGTTCCGATCGCACCTGTTTCGCCGACTGTTTCATAAGGGATATCTAACTGAACCAATTCTTCTTTGATTCGTTTGATCGTTTCGTATTCCTGTAAACTTGGTTCGGGGTGCTGGTGGAAATGACGGCGCAAGTCAATAACCGCTTGAGCACCTTGTTGGACTTCTTTTTGTAAGGTTGTTGTTTGTAGAGTGGTTGTCATGATGGATCATCCTTTTCTATTTTTTTTATTTTTCTAACAGGGATTCAATATTGAATGGATTTACCAAGCAGGGATAGAGGAGCCTTTAGAAGTTTTTTCAATCACTTCTTTTGTGTCTTCGGCTTGATAAGCTTCAACAACTTTTTTATACAACGCATGATCTGTATCTTCAGAATTGGCAACAATAATATTGATATAAGGTTGAGATTGTTCGTCTACAGGTTCTAAGAAAATCGCATCTTGTGTAGGAACGAAGCCGGCATCTACAGCCATTCCGCTATTGATGACTGAGATGGCAACATCTGGTAGGGCACGGGCTGTTTGTGCAGCATCCAGTTCATCAATGGAAAGGTTTAAAGGATTTTCTGTGATATCATTTATCGTTGGCGTAGAACCTGCACTCGGATCTACAGTGATGAGTCCCGCTGTTTGGAGCAGCAGTAGAGCACGGCCGCCATTTGTTACATCATTTGGAATGGCAATATGATCCTGTTCGTTAAGCTCGTCAAGTGATGTAAGCTTGTCTGAATATAATCCTAAAGGGGCGATCACAGTATCCGCTATAGAAACCAGGTTCGTACCGCTATCTTCGTTATAAGAGTCTAGAAAAATTTGATGCTGAAAAGCATTTAAATCCAGTTCATGTTCTGCTAATGCCGTATTGGGCTGTGTGTAGTCAGTGAACTTAACCAGTTTTAAGGTAATCCCTTCTTTTGCTAATTTGTCAGCGACAAAATCCCATACGTCTTGATCTTCTCCGACAACTCCTAATGTAACCACTTGTTCATCCGCGCTGGAAGTTGATCCGCAAGCTGCGATCAATAAAAGGGCGAAGGTTAAAATCAAACTTAAAAATCCTTTTTTTACTATTTTCATTTTTTATTCCTCCAATATTGTTTAATGACTTGTTTTTTTGATAAATAAATTTCCAATGAATTGACTGATCAACACAATGATGAGAATAATGACTGTCGCGACCAAAGTGACATCACTTTGAAATCGATTATAGCCTCTAGAAATAGCCAAGTTGCCTAAACCGCCTCCGCCAACTGCGCCTGCCATCGTTGTTAAGCCAATCAAGTTGATGACGGTAACGGAAGAAACACGAATGATAGCTGTTAAACCTTCTTTTAAGTAAACACGGAAAATGATTTCTAAAGGACTGGATCCCATCGATTCTGCAGCTTCGATCACTCCAGGATCTACCTCCAACAAGGCGTTTTGAATTTGCCGAGCAAAGAAGGGGACAGTTCCGATCACTAAAGGAACAATGGCAGCAGTCGTTCCAATAGAAGTGTGGACGAGCAAGCGAGTTAACGGTACGACCAGCGCCATCATAATAATAAAGGGCAGCGAACGGAAGAAGTTGACGACTTGGTCAAGCAGGTGGTAAAGTCCCGGCTTTGGTAAGATACCGTCATGAGCCGTTACAACAAGAATGATGCCTAGAAGCAAGCCGAGCACACCGGCGATGAGTCCCGTGACGGATACCATATACAGTGTTTGTAAGGTGCTTTCAATGATTTCTTCTTTCAATGGAATGACATTTTCAAAATAAGTCGTAAAAAATGCGGTCATATTGATCCACTCCTTAAATAATTTCTTTTTCTTTTACAAAGGGAATAACAGGTTGCTGCTGAATCAAAGATACGTTTACTTGTTCCGATTTCAAAAAAGCAATAGCTTTCTCACGACGTCTAGCTTCTCCGCTTAAAACAACAAGGAGATGGCCAACCGGTGTTTCCTGCAAGATCTCGACATTTCCGAATAAAATATTAGCGGTAACACCAAAGCGCGTCGCCAATGCAGCAATCAACGGTTCACTGGTACTGGAACCGACATACGACATGCTGGCTAATACTTCGTTTGGCTGTAAATTTAACAAAGAAGGGTGTTGTAGAATTTTTTCTACAGCTTGATCAGCATGCGTAGCCGTGTTGATAAATTCTTTTGTAATTTTTTCTTTAGGCTCAGTAAAGATCGAAACCAAATCGCCTTTTTCAACAACGTGACCATTTTCCATGACGGCTACCTTATGACAGATTTCTTTTACGACTTGCATTTCATGAGTGATGATGACGATCGTTAACGCTAGTTTCTGGTTCAATTCTTTGAGCAGCTCTAGGATCGAAAGAGTGGTTTTTGGGTCCAAAGCGCTTGTTGCTTCGTCACACAATAACACTTCAGGATCATTGGCTAAGGCTCTAGCAATCGCGACTCGTTGTTTTTGACCTCCTGATAATTGAGAAGGGTAGGCGCTACTTTTATCGCTCAAACCGACAAGACCTAATAAATCGGCTACTTTTTCTTGGATGTCTTTTTTTGACAAGCCGGACTTTCTTAGAGGATAAGCAACATTTTCTGCAATGGTACGAGACCTCATCAAGTTAAAGTGTTGAAAAATCATACCAATCTTTTTACGGGTTTTCCTCAACTCTTTTGGCTTTAATTGCAAGAGGTCTTGATTTGAAACAATCACAGATCCTTCTGTCGGCATCTGGAGGAGATTCATTGTGCGGACCAAAGTGCTTTTTCCAGCCCCGCTGTAACCGACAATCCCGAAAACGTCGCCTTTTTCGATCTCTAGGTTGACTTGTTCTACCGCTTTTACCGTTTTTTCTTTATCTGCAAATGTGACACTCACATTCTTTAATGTAATCATTTGTTTTCCTCCTCTGTAAAAATAAAAAAGCGTTCATCCTTCAACCTGCTGCTGCAGACCAAAGGACGAACGCTTTAACGTCGTGTACCACCTTTATTCAAGTTGTTTTCACAAACAACTCCTCATCAAGTACGAGAAGATATCTTCTGATACTCTAGCACTGTAATGGGTGCGCCCATGATAATCTCATGTTTTTCAACACTCGGTATCCCGCTCAGAGGCCATTTTCTTTTCACTTCTGCAAACCAGTTCTCAGCAACCAGGCTCTCTGTTGTTGCATTCTATGAAAATACTTTTCTCGTCATAGCGTTTTGTTATTCAATTAGCACAAATAAAAAAGTCCTTACAAAGAAGCAAAGCTTTTGCTTCTTTGTAAGGACGAAAGACAATGGACTAGTTCGTGTTACCACCTTAGTTTATAGATATATCACTATACCTACCTTAATCAGTACGGAAGACAAGGGTGTCTTTTTTATACTGTGGCACTATAACGGGTGCTCCCGTAGAAAGCTGGCGCTTTAACTGCGCTCGCCGACTCCACTCAAAGACCATCTTCAGTTCAATTTGACTAACCCATTTTCAGCTGATTGGGCTCTCTGTTATAGACAAATGTAAACTTACTCTTCTTTTCATAGCGTTTTGTCATTTTTCATGCGTTTTTTAACTTGTTTTTAATATACAGAAGTTGAAAGCGAATGTCAACCATCAAATTGAAAAAAGTTGTGTGAACCATCGGGAAAAAGTATTAGGTCTTGATGTGGACAGTATTTTTATTTAATACTACCTCAAACTCAGTAGAACTTTCGAGTTTGTCATTAAAACTACTTATTGACCAACTCAATTAAGTTACAGCTCCTGAGTTTGTCATTAACGCTACTTAATGACCAACTCAAACTAGTTGTGGCCCTCGAGTTAGTCATTAAAGCTACTTATTGACCAACTCAAATAAGTTACAGCTCCTGAGTTTGTCAATAAAGTTACTTATTGACCAACTCAAATTCAGTACGGCCCTCGAGTTTGTCATTAAAGCTACTTATTGACCAACTCAAACTCAGTACGGCCCTCGAGTTAGTCATTAAAGCTACTTATTGACCAACTCAAACTCAGTACGGCTCTCGAGTTCGTCATTAAAGCTACTTATTGACCAACTCGAACTGACTGCAGTCTTCGAATACAAAAATTTCAAAAAGAAATATCCTCTATTGAAAGCAGCTTACATCATAAATAATGTCTCCACTAGTAGCACGTCGACTGGAGGAAATTTCTTTACCAACGTTAGCAGAGGAAGAACTGAAACAAAAAAGGCTTAGAGAAGAGACTCTCTAAGCCTTTTTTGTTTGTTCTATTGTAAAGATCAAATGTTTTCTGCTAAAAATTCTTTCGAAGACTAAAAATCAGGAAAGAATAAGACATTAAGCTGAGAAACTGAAGTGTTTCTGCATTTTTTATCTTATGCTTGGTATAAAGATTCGATTTGATCTTGAACCGTTTTGTTTTCTAAGAATTCATCGTAAGTGGTTTCGGCACGATCCACAACACCGTTTGGCGTCAAGGCAATGATCCGGTTTGCGATCGTTTGAATGAATTGGTGGTCATGTGATCCAAATAGTAGTGAGCCTTTAAAAGCAATCAAACCATCATTCAGGGCGGTGATAGATTCCAAGTCTAAGTGATTCGTTGGGTCATCCATCACAAGAACATTTGCTTTGCTCAGCATCATTTTTGATAGCATACAACGTACTTTTTCGCCACCGGAAAGAACGGAAACTTCTTTCAATACATCTTCTCCTGAGAACAACATCCGTCCGAGGAAACTGCGCAAGAAAGTATTGTCTTGTTCTTCTTTAGGTGCGTACTGACGGAGCCATTCTAAAATGTTCAAATCAGAAGAGAATTCAGCAGACGTGTCTTTCGGCAAGTAAGACTGAGAAGTGGTAACGCCCCATTTGACAGTACCAGCATCAGGTTCCATATCTCCCATAATGATCTTGAAGAAAGTGGTAATGGCAACATCACTTTCACTGACAAAAGCGACTTTATCGTCTTTTCGCAAGTTGAAGCTGATATTGTTCAAAATCTTTTTACCGTCGATCGTCTTAGATAACCCTTCGACACGCAGCAAGTCATTCCCAATTTCGCGTTCTGGTTCAAAACCGACGTAAGGGTAGCGGCGAGAAGAAGGTTGAATATCATCTAAAGTGATCTTATCAAGCATCTTTTTACGAGAAGTTGCTTGTTTTGACTTAGAAGCATTCGCACTGAAACGCGCAATAAAGGCTTGCAGCTCTTGGATTTTTTCTTCTTTTTTCGCATTTTGATCGGCTTGCAGTTTAGCAGCTAGTTGACTAGATTCCAACCAAAAATCATAGTTGCCGACAAATAACTTGATTTTGCCGAAGTCAACGTCTGCCATGTGCGTACAAACCTTGTTTAAGAAGTGGCGGTCATGCGAAACGACGATGACCGTATTTGGAAAACCAATCAGGAATTCTCCCAGCCACTGGATCGATTTTGTGTCCAATCCATTGGTCGGCTCGTCTAATAGCAGAACATCTGGCTTGCCGAAAAGTGCTTGTGCCAACAGCACTTTCACTTTTTGTCCGCCAGACAATTCGCTCATTTTTTGATAGTGCAAATCTTCAGGAATCCCTAGCCCTTGCAGCAATTGTGAAGCTTCTGGTTCAGCTTCCCAACCATCCATTTCGGCAAATTCGCCTTCTAATTCAGCAGCACGCAAGCCGTCTTCTTCAGAAAAATCAGCTTTCATGTAAATGGCATTTTTTTCCTGCATGACTTCATATAAGCGTTTGTGTCCCATAATAACTGTATCCATTACAGTATATTCTTCATAGTCATAGTGATTTTGGCGCAAAGTTGCTAATCGTTCATCGGGTGCCATGGATACAGAACCTGTTGTCGGCTGGATCTCACCAGCAAGGATCTTTAGGAAAGTCGACTTTCCTGCACCGTTTGCTCCAATAACACCGTAACAGTTTCCCGGTTTGAAGCTGATATTCACTTCGTCAAATAATTTGCGATCTGAAAATTGCAAACTTACATCGGATACAGTGATCATTTAAATTATTCCCTCTATTCTTAATGGTATCTCGCATCATTCTAGCATAATTCGCTAGGGATTGCGATACAATCCTGTCTTTTTCTTGAATATTAAAAAAGGAAAGGCAAGTTTATGAGAAATTTATCAGATACAAAAAAAGGAGAGCTTATCGGTGGACAATAAAAGCCTTTTAAATTATAATAATTATAAAGTAAAAGAAAAGGAGAGGTTGAAGAATGAATAAGGAAGTACAAGAGTATTTAAACAACACGGTTGCATCTTACGGGGTATTGTATATCAAACTGCACCAACACCACTTTTATGTTCAAGGTTCTCATTTCTTTATTTTACATGAAAAGTTTGAGGAGCTTTATGACGAAGCACACGAACAATTTGATGAAATTGCAGAACGATTGGTAACGATCGGCGGCAAACCTTATGCTACACTTCAAGAATTTTTAGATCACTCTATTATTGAAGAAAACCCTTATGCAGGTGCTTCTGATATTGAAATGGTCCAATCAACTGTTTCTGATTTGCGTTTGATGTCAGAACATCTTGGCAAAGGAATCAAGCTGACTGGAGACGCAGGAGACGATGTCACACAAGACCGTCTAATCGATTACCGGACAGAAATAGACAAAAACATTTGGATGCTGCAAGCTTTCTTAGGCAAAGATCCGATGGAAGACTAATTAAATCAAAAAAATGATCCGTAAATACAAGGAGTCAAGGCAGAAATTGCTTTGGCTCCTTGTTTTGTTGTTGAAAAAACAGTATAGTTTTGAAAGAGAAAAAAGGAAAGAGAGACATCTATAGAATGAAGTGCTGTGTTTTATGAGGATAGACGGGCACTATCGAAGCATAAAGGAAGAATCGATATGAAAAGAGTGATTCTCGCTGAAAAACCTTCTCAAGGCCAAGCTTATGCTGCTGCATTAGGCAAGCAAAGCAAAAAGGACGGCTATATTGAAATCAATGGAACAGAAGATGTGGTTACATGGGGATTTGGTCATCTCGTTGAGCTTTCGCCGCCTGAAGTTTATCAAAAAGAGTGGAAGAAATGGAACAAAGCCGATCTTCCTATTTTGCCAGAAACTTTTAAATTTCAAGTAGGCAAAGGAAAAAGCAAACAATTCAATATTGTAAAAAGATTATTGAAAAGTGCTGATGAAATCATTATTGCCACAGATAGCGATCGTGAAGGAGAAAATATTGCGCGCTCTATTATTCGTCAAGCAGGTTGTGAGGATAAGCCGATGAAGCGGCTATGGATCAACTCATTAGAAACAGAGGAAATCAGAAAAGGATTCCAGCATTTGAAAGAAGCCGAGGATTATTTTTCAGCTTATATTGAAGCTCAAACGAGACAAAAAGCGGATTGGCTTGTCGGCATCAATCTTTCTAGAAGTTATACGTTGACCTTGCAAAGCAAAGGTGTGCAGGATGGTGTCTTTTCCGTGGGACGAGTACAGACGCCTACTCTTTGTATGATTTACAATCGAGAAGCAGAAATCGATCAATTTATCTCCAAGCCGTTTTACGAATTGTTTGCGGATATTACTGTTGAACAAGGAAACTTCAAAGCAAAACACACTAAAAAATATGAGACAAAAGAACAGGTAAGAGAAGTGATCGACCGGCATCAACTGCAACGGGAAAATGATGCAGTGATCACTTCAGTAGAAACAAAAAGAGTTCACCAACCTTCGCCGAAGCTCTTTGCATTAAGCGATCTTCAGACCTTTGCCAATCGACGTTTTAAGATCAGTCCTTCAGAAACGTTGAAACAAGTTCAAGCGCTATATGAAAAAAAGCTGTTAAGCTATCCAAGAAGTGATTGCTCTTATATTACTGAAAGTGAATTCCGGTATTTGGTCAGCCACTTGGAAGATTACCAAAGATTGACTGGCTACACTTTGAAAGAACCGCATCTTACCCCAAAAAGCCGATACGTGAACAATAAAAAAGTTCAAGAGCACTATGCGATCATTCCAACCAAAACGATTCCTAGTGCTCAAAAGTTAAATAGCTTATCCAGTATACAAAAGCAACTCTATTTTACGGTGCTGAAACGGACCTTAGCGATGTTTGAAGCAGATCATCAGTATGATGAAACAACGATTTTTAGTGATGTTCATCAATTGCCTTTTAAAGCGGTCGGGAAAGTTGTGATTCAGGAAGGCTGGAAGGCACTGTTGGAAGAACGCAGCCAAAAGAAAAAAGCAGAAGAACAGCCTCTTTTGCCGGTCGTAGCAAAAGGAGAAAAGGGAACGGCGCTCCTTTCGACAAAAGAGGGTAAAACACAGCCGCCAAAGCTTTACACAGAGGGGACTCTCATTACAGCAATGAAATACTGCGGTCGAGAGTTGGAAACTGCAGAAGACAAAGAAATATTGAAAGAAGTAGAAGGAATCGGAACAGAAGCCACAAGAGCCAATATTCTAGAAACTTTGAAAAAGCAGCAGTATATTTTGTCAAAAAGCAATCAATTGACCGTCACACCCAAAGGTAAAATTCTTTGCCAATCTGTTAGCCAAACATTGTTGAGCAGTGCAGAAATGACAGGCAAATGGGAGCGGTATTTGAAAAAAATCCATGAGGGCGTTGGGACACAAGAAAGATTTTTAAAGAATATAGCGGATTTTTTGCAACAAACGATTGCAGATAGCCTAACAGAGGTCAAATTCGATCCTGCCTTACAACAACAATCAGCAGTCAAAGAGAAAAAAGCTTTAGGAAAATGTCCAGTTTGCAGCGCAAAAGTGGTGGACAAAAAAACTTTTTATGGTTGCAGCCGTTATCAGCAAACGGGATGTCAGTTTTCTTTGCCGAAAAAATTTGCTGGGAAGAACTTGTCACAAGCACAATTAAAAAAATTGCTCGTCCATAAAGAAACCGATTGGATCAAAGGCTTTAAGAAAAAAGATGGCGGAAACTTCAGCGCCATTCTCATGTTAGACGACCAAAACCAGTTATCATTCAAACCCTATAAAAAAACGCTGAAGCTTAACATGGATGAGGGCATTGAACCATAAAGTGAATTCTGATGTTTGAACAAACTTTCGTTCCAACTGTCGGACCAAATGTTGTTAGAGTTGAAAATAAACGGGATTCTCGTTCCAACTGGTAGCCCAAATGCTCTTGTCAGAGTTGGAAACAAACGAGCGCTCAACGTTCTTTTGCGCATCAATAGAGTATCAAAAGACTTGAATAATCACAGTCAAATAAAGATAAAAACACGTGATCACTGGGTCAGTTCGTTACCAGCTTCCACGTGTTTTTTTTAATTTATCGCGATATTTGAGTAAAAAGATAGAGATCCAGTGTGTGTGCAGTAATAACGTGTAATTGGTTTTGGTAGTCAAAAGTACGATCAAAAATTTTCCATTTCTCAATGCTCGCTTTTGACAGAGAAAGCAAGCATTCGTCTTGCATGTAAAGCGACAGTAGATCTTTTTGATCATCTAGGTAGAAAAAACGTTCAAAATCAACTACTGTTTGCTGGGATAAAGATGAAGGAAATGATCGGATTTTGACAAAAGGATCTTGGTAGTCATCATGAACTTTAATCTTTTGGCTGCCTTGCTCTTCAAACGAAAATAGCTGACCGTCTCCCTCAAGAGGTTCCGTCAGTGAAAGATGGAGCGGCAGTGGCTGGATTCGATCTGCTCCCTTTTCTTTCATAGGAGTATCTATGATTTCTTTAGCCTCTAGAAAATGAATAGCACCTTTATGTATAGCAAAGGTCAAATAATACATTTTTGGCGAAACTCCATCGGTCCATTGGATCAAATTTTGAGCGTCCCATGCAACTTTTTGGGTGTGGTCGGTTTGGATTTGGTACAAACGGTTGGCTACTTTAGCTTGTTGGTCAGGATAGAAATAACGAGTCGTCAATAAGTACTCAAATACTCCTTCTTGTTTGCTGGTACAGACCATTCTGCCTAATCTCGAAATATAGAGGTGTTCCATTGGGATCGAACTGATTTGTTCAGGAATGGCTTCTTTTTGGTTTAACGGCAAACGATAAAGCCCTTCTGCAGCAGTCATATAAAGAACATGATTAAAAATGGCTGTATCCGTAATGGTCTCATTTATTAAACGACTACGGATCAAAGCAGGTTCAAGAGCCGCTAAAGACAGATCAAGCTGTTCAGAAGGAAACGGTTCTAGATAAATGGGACGGTCTATCTGTTGCAAAAGAGCTAAACATTTTTTCCAACTATAAATGTGTAGCTGGTGATCAACTGCCCATATGTACAAACGGCCGCTGTACAGTTGGCTGCTGAGAATTGGTTCTCGGATTGAAATTTTAGTGATCAGAATATGTTCCTTATCCATTTTGTCGCCCCCATTCGTTCGGTTCTTTTCTATATCTTATCATTTTTTTCATTAAAAAAGAGGGAAAAAGGCCTTTTTCTTGTTTCTTTTCGCCTGAGAATGAGATAATAAAAATGAACGAGTAAAACAGGAAGGTGATAGAGATGAAAGAAAAAGGTATTTTACTGTTGAAAGAAAGGCTCTATAATATATAGTGTTGGTGGACCAATCGGTTCACTGGCACTATTTTTTGTTTTTAAATGAAAAAAGACCAGTGAACTCCTATAATTAAGTTACCACACAAAAGAATAGGAGAATTCACATGGCCTACACTCATTCTATAAAAAAATTGCTCAATATTAAAGACCCAAATGTTCAATTAGCTGAAGTTCCCGTTACAAAGGAAAAGAAAAAGGATCAAGAATATCTGGTAGTACACGGAAAATTGACCTATCGACCTTCCTGCTGTAAACTTTGCGGCGTCAAAAACA
>NZ_FOQE01000012.1 GCF_900113675.1 Pisciglobus halotolerans | reverse complement strand
TAGGTTAGGTAAGGATAGGTTAGGTAAGGATAGTAGTAGTAAAGAAGAAATTCCTGCTACTACTACTCAGCCTAATGCACATGATTTTTATCAAAATAACTTTGGAATAGAAAACCCAACAGTTATGCAGACGATTGAAATGTGGATTGAAGATTTGAACCAAGAGCTTGTTATTGAAGCTATGCGCAGAGCTGCGATTGATCAAAAAGGATTTAGATATGCTGAGGGCATAATGAGAAATTGGGATAAGAAGAATATCCGGACTATGGAACAAGTAGAAGCGGAAGATGTTGCATTTGCAAATCAGAGCAAAAAGAAAACTTCTTATTCTAAACAACCAGTTAGAAAAGAAGTTCTGCCAGATTGGGCGAAAGACGATTACGAAGAGCCGAAAGAGAAGCCAGCAAGTGTAGAAGATCAGCAAGCGTTTAGAAACAGGCTAGAGAAAATTAGATCTAAAAAGAAGGTGGAAGAAAAATAAATGTTGCAATTAACGATAATCGGAAAACCAATAACCAAGAAAAACAGCCAGCGTATATTGAGGAATAGACGGACGGGCAAGCCATTTGTTGCCCCGTCTGCTCAATATGAGCGATACAAGAAAGATTTTATCATCCAAGCAATGTCAGCCAAACCGAAAGAACCAATCAACAACCCTGTCTGCATTACTGCTTTGTATTATATGCCAGACAAAAGACGCGTTGATATTACTAATTTGATGAACGCAACACATGACTTGCTGCAAGATTCAGCAATCATTGCAGATGATTCTTCAAAGATCGTTAAGTCGGTTGATGGATCAAGAGTATTGCTAGATAGAGAGAACCCGAGAGTTGAGATATTGATTAAGGAATACGAGGAGTGATCATATGTGTGAAGTACCAAAAACTGAAAAGCAAAAAATGATGATTAAGCTCCATTCTTGGATGCATGAGAATAGAATCAAACCAAATGGACCTATAAAAGAAGGATTTGGAGGATACAGACAAGAAGGAGCGACTAGACAAGGGATAAAGCTTTATCTCGTAAACAGGCATGGTATACACGTTTGGAGAGGTGTGGAAAAAGGTTGGAGAAAGTTGGTGTGATGTGGATCTAAAAACGGTAAACAGCATATTAGGCATCACAGAATCTTATCAAGCTCCTGAGAAACTTATGAAAACATTGTTTGATAAAGAAAAACGAGAAGCAATGTTCAAAAAGTTTCTTGAACATGAACATAAAATGGACTTTGATTGGTTTCATGAATATTTTCAAGAGGAACATGCAGAAAAGAAAAGTAAGAAACAAGATTTCACTCCGCAATCCATTTCTCATCTGCTAGCTAGATTGACAGTAGGAGAAAATGGATGCGGCAGAACGTTAGATGTAGCGGCTGGAACAGGCGGGATCACAATCGCTAAATGGCATCACGATCGCTTACAACAATCTCCATGGGAATACAAGCCGTCAAATTACTTTTATCAGTGTGAGGAGTTATCAGATAGAGCTATTCCTTTCTTGCTGTTCAATTTGATGATTAGAGGCATGAACGCAACTGTTGTGCATGGTGATTCGTTATTGAGAGAAGCAAAGCAGATCTACTTTATCCAAAACGAAAACGATGACTTCATGGCGTTCAGCTCTTTAAACGTGATGCCTCATAGTGAAGTAGCTGCTAAAGAGTTCGGCGTGAAAGAATGGCTGGAAGACGCTATTGAGCATACTGAAAGCGAAGGAATGCCAGAACATTTAAAAGGAGTGGTCAATAATGGAAAGTGAACTATTTGTTGACTACTTCAAGGAATGGGTTGAAACGTATAAAGTCGGCGCTGTCAGAGATGTCACGCTGAATAAATATAAGATGACACACAGAAGTTTAAGCAACATCGTTCCTGATTTAACGATAGACAAGTTGGATAGGCGTGTGTATCAGAAAATACTTAATGAATACGCTAAGACACACGAAAAAGCAACGACTACCGACTTTCATCATCAAGTCAAAGCGTGTGTCCAGGATATGTTCCACGATGGCATCCTGGATAGGGATCCGACATATCGAGCAATCATCAAAGGTAAGAAGCCAGATCATCGTAAAAAGAATAAGTTTCTGCAAATTGATGAACTGACAAAACTGATCCGATCACTAGACCTATCAAATGGAATCAATAGTGATTGGCTCATCATGATTATCGCTAAAACAGGGTTGAGATATGCAGAAGCTTTAGCGCTAACGCCAGCCGACTTTGATTTTGATCAAAATGTGCTGCATGTCAATAAAACGTGGAAATACAAGTCTAAAGATGGCGGCTTCGTTGAAACGAAAACATCAACATCGATCAGGACGATTGCGATTGACTGGCAAATCGTTGGACAATTCAGGCCAGTTATACAAGGGATGCCAGAGAATGAACCAATATTCGTTAAAAAGAATAAAGATGGATCGTACGTAAGGCAGTTCAATTCAACGATAAACGGTTACTTGGAAAGAAAGTGTAAAGAATTAGAAATCACGATCATCAGCATTCATGGTTTGCGGCATACGCATGCAAGTGTTTTGCTTGCTGCAGGCGTTTCGATTCATTCGATTTCAGCAAGGCTAGGGCACGCTAATGTAACGGTGACACAAGAGACTTATGCTCATGTTTTAGATGATCTGAAGCAGAAAGACAACCAGAAAATAATCGGAACATTGATGCAGATAGCGTAGGTGACAAGATGCGAAGATGGACAACTGAAGAAATAGATATCCTGAAGGAAGAATATGGCAACAGACGAATAGAGACTTTGCAGATGGAATTAAATAGGAGTGAACAGTCAATATTAAATAAAGCTGTTCGATTAGGTATCACACAGAAAGAAAATGGAAGCTGGTTCACGGTAACTGACTTTTGTGAAGCAACAGGGATAAGCAGAACAACTGTTCAATATTGGATTAACGAGTGCGATTTCCCTGCTAAGAAAAGTAAGACAATTGCAAAGAAATATGTGCGAATATATCCAGATAGTTTCTGGATTTGGGCAGAAGAAAACAAACATCGTATCCAATGGCCAGAGTTTCCAAAATATATTTTCGGAAAAGAACCTGATTGGGTAGATGTGGCGAGAAAAGCAGGGAAATCCAAAGTGGGCAAGCGCAGACCGTGGACAACCTGGGAGATCAGCGAATTAAAATTTCTATTGAACCAAGAAAAATACACTTATCCAGAAATTTCAGAAAAGTTAAACAGATCTCAAGGAGCGCTGAAAAGAAAGATATATGACTTGAACCTACCCTGGCCGGTATATGTCAACCGTACGGCAGTTCCTCCATACACGCAAGAAGAAATAGACAAAGCGATAGACTTGTATAAAAGCGGATATCCATTGGCGGAAGTTGCCAAAATGATCGGCAGGACAGAAATGGGATTAAGAGGAAAGCTGGAACGATCAGGGTACAGAATAACTGGAAAGAAAATAATTAGGGAGTGACGAACAATGGAAAAGCTAAAACCTTCCTACTACCACAACGGCAACATAGACGTTATCAAATTTGGCGAAGAAAACTTCACACAAGATGAGCTGAAGGGTTTTTACAGAATGAACGTGCTGAAATATGTAACACGTTTTGACAAGAAGAACGGCTTGGAAGATTTGGATAAAGCGGGTTATTACTTGGATAAATTAAAAGAGATTGCAAAGGAGGAAAATGACGATGAATAGAGAAAATAGGAAAGAAGCGTTTGAACAACTTAGAAAAATAGAAAGAGATTATGGTTCTGTTGTTGCTCTAGACGAAGGACATGCAGAATTGGTTAGATTGAGAGCACTTTATGGTGGCAAGTTGATCGCTGACAATACTGAGGACGAGAGAAGAGCTACAAAAATAAACAGTCACAAGAGAGGCAGAGGGAGTTCTAAAAAAACTGCTGTTTATAAAGACGGTAAAGTGCTTGAAGTATTTCCTTCGTTGAAGAAAGCCACTGTGTATTTTAATTTCCCTTACAGTGCTATCAAAAGGCAAATGAAAAAAGGTTGGGGTTATCGGGATGGATATAAATTCGTGTATGCAGGTGAAGAAAGATGAGACCGACAAGAATAGTAGTAGGCGAGAACATCGAACGTTACCGCAAAGAGTTAGGCATGAGCATCACACAGTTAGCTGCAAAGATGGGGATGAATGCGACACAAATCGATCGTTACGAGAACGCTGAAACAAACATGGGGATTGATAAGCTAGACGAATTCGCTTGTTGCTTAAAAGTCAAAACGATTGATTTGGTGGAAGATTGGGAGGACTAATAAATGAAAGTATGGGTAGTGGTAATCGAAAAGAAAGATGGCACGAGTGAAATTGTCGGAGTTTTTAAAGATGTCGGAGATGCGATGGTTAAGAGTGAATACACTAACAAACTAGGTAATGATGACTATAAAGAAATATATATTCAGGAACATGAAGTTGTGGAAAATACAGGTCAAACTATGAATCTCAAAGAGTTCTCAGAATTTGCGAAAAGAGAGTTAGAGAAATGACCAAAACATTCGCCATCTACAAAGGTTATCAACTCCTTGCAGAAGGAACAGCAAAACAGTGTGTAGAGAAGTTGGTGTAAAGGAGGGATAGTATGGAAAGCTGGGTAAAAGATACGAAAGGTTATGAATATTTTGTAAGTAATAAAGACACGTTTGATCGTGGCTGGGAAACAATGGTTTTTATGTCTGAAAATCAAGAGGTCACTGACTGGGGAGAAGTTTATCAGGCGCTATATGATAACGTAGACCAAGCCGTGGCAGGTCATGACCATGCTGTACGTTTGTTTAGAGAAATAGAACAGGAGGAAACGGAATGAAAACAGAAAAGAATTATCTTGATTTAGTTAGAGAATATTTCCCTAACATTTCAGATGAAAAAGCAGACTGGATATTGTGGGAAAAAACGCCTTTTCCAATGATAACTGACGAAAAAGAAATAAGGAGATATTTGGCAGAATATAAGAAGGATTTGGAATACACAAAAGGAACTCTTAACTCAAATCGAATTTAAGCTGAAGGAGGAATCGGAATGTTCGAAATACTAGAAGAAAAAATAGTTAACACCAGAAAAGAACACAAATGCTATTTGACGGGAGAGGTTATCCAAAAAGGAAGAACAGCTATTTTTATAAGAGGAATCCAAGACGGCGACTTCTACACTCTATATATTTTACCAGAAGCGGAAATTTTTAAAGACTTGCATAAAAAAGAACTAATCAATACGGAAGGTTTTTTAGAAGAGTTTTGCATCCGAGATAACATGAAAGAAGAATGGGAAAGTTTTAAAAAGAAGGAGGAATCAGAATGAACTATAAAGAAGGTACAGTACGTAAATTTAAAACAGAGGAATCATTTGAGGCAGAAGGACGTCATTTCTATGAAGGGAAAGTATACGAAGCTCAATATAAAAATGGGATAAAAACAGTCTGATGGTTTCTATCTTTGCAGAAAATGGCTATTTTAATTTCACGCCAGAATTGTTTGAACGAGTAATTGTCGGGTGGGAATTGATAGAGGTTAAGGAGGAAGTGGAATGAAAAAAATAGTATTAGCAGCAGTAACGCTTACAGCATTTGGAGTAGTCGTGAAGTATAGAAATAAACTGAATCAAGCGGTTGGTATATCAATGGATAACAAAAGTGATACAAGGGAACAAGGGTGTTATCCAAGTATCATAGTCACCAAAAAGAATGACGATGTTCTTGCGGTAATATCGGAAGATGATGTTATATATCACGATTCTGTAAATGTATATATGAATGGTGAGTTAGTAGATTAAGACAATGATGCAGATATATTTGAGGAGGATTGTCATGAAAAAAGATAAAGAGTGGTTGAAGAATGAAATATCAAGAATGTCATATGTGCCCGCAGGTTTAGACGAAAGCAATTCGATAATATCCACAAACTGGGTGCTTAATTTTGTTGAACAACTAGAAGAATCAGAGCAGGAGAAAGTTGTTATCCCACAGTATACCGCTTGTTTTGCACCGATAGGAACTAGACAAGGTGTCTACTTATATCGAGAAAGTGGTAGCGTAAAAGTAGGAGACAATATGAAAGTATATGATAAAAGTAAACAAGAGTACCATTTAACAGAACAAGAAATTAGAAACATAGACGAACGATTTTGGGCATTTGCAGAGGAGGTAACGGAATGAATTTGCGTAACAAAGTAAACAGATTTTTAGATAAATCAGTCACGCCTTGGGAATTTTTTATATTTCACTTGGTTATGTTTTTAATCATCGGTCTATTTATATTTTGGATGCGTTCGGTAAGTTAATTATTTTAGGAGGAATAGCCATGGAAAAAGATAAACAATGGTTGGTGGAAGAAATAACAAAACAGATCAATATTTATGGTGGAAAAGGAGAACAAATGGAAGGCTTTAAAAAAGGCTTGGAATTTGTTTTAGGATTGGCTAAAGAATTAGAAGAACCAGAAAAACCAATTATTCCGAAATTTGTTGCTGATTTCATAACGGAGATAAAGCCTAATTTTAATATTAGAACCGTCTTCACTTTAAAAAATAATAAACATGAGCGAGCCCAAGAATGGGCACTGGATAACCCAGATGTATTCGCTAGAGCATGGTTTGGTTATACTGTTGAGAAAGAGAAGTTGTATCGGGTTAAAGTAGACCAAGGATTAAACTACCTATACGTGGAATCGCTACATTTATATAAAGATGTTGTCGAACCTTTAGATTTTAATTATAAATTTTCAGTAAAAGACAAGGCTTTAAAGTTCGCTAGCAGAAACCAAGCTAAAGGTGTGGCGGAGTTGGTTGGCGGAGAAGTTGAGGAGATAATGTAGAAGTGTACGACGAGTTTAATAAGGAAGCAGAGGAGGAAACGAAATGAATAAACTGTTTAAGTGGCTCGCTTCGATTGAGCGGCTATTTGACCAACTACCGATCGTAATTGAGAGAGCGTGGGACATTTTAGTAAATGTGATATTTAAAAAGGAGAGATAAAAAAGATGAGTCTGATAGATGAAGTTATAAGCGTAGACAAGGAATCATACAATTTGTGGTTTGAACGTTGGTACAAAAAGATGGATATAGAATCTCAAATAATCGAAATGGCTAAACAAGGGATAAGTACAGCGAATATTTTTATAAAGAAAACAGACGAAAAAGAATCAACGTGGGACGATAAAAAAGTTTATTTGGTTAGACGTTTGAGAGATAAACGTACAACGAAGAAGATAAAAGAAAGGCTAGGAGATGGCTTTGACGTTGTTTGGGAAGAGAAAGAATACAAGACCAAACTTTTGAATATGGAGTTTGTCAATAAAGGTGAGCGGATAAGAATTAGCTGGAATAACTCTTAAAAGGAGATGTGCCAATGGAACCAACTTTTTATTGGTGGAAGCCACGCAAGAAACACACCAGACCACCAAGTAACTGGGTAGCGTCTGTTTATGGAATTGTAGCGACAGAAGAGTATTTGGAACCGGACGAGATAGACAGGCTAGACTACATTTATTTGGGGTATATGACAAGAGAAGAAATGCTGGAATTGACAGGGGTGGGATGTAGATGAAAGATTTAGTTGCGGATATACTTGCTGCAATCGTGTTTGTTGCACTAGTTGCTATCGCGATACTTGTTACAGGCTTAGCGGTGCTTGGTGCGATTAGTATATGGATGAAAGTGATTAGTCTATTCTAGGAGCGTGGGAGATTGGAATATAACTTTAAAGAGCTAGAGAAGATGCTTGCTAAATATAAATGGTACTTAAAAGAATCAAAACTGATTGAACTTGCTATCCGAAATCCTATGAGAGAAGTAGATGAGAACATTGGCGGCGGTAAGTCCAGTAATCAACACGTAGATGAGAGCACGCTCAGAACTTTGATCAAATTAGATGAAGATGAAACGCTAAATAAGTATTTATCTATCGGGTTCGCGATTGAAAAAACTTATGCAGAATTACCGCAATACTTACAGGAAGCAATGACGGAGTTTTATATCAATCGGCATGGAACATACAGAGGACATGCGAAGCGAGTGTCTGCTAAACTTAATATAGATGTAAGTACGCTTTATCGATGGCGTGAGAAAATAGTTAATAGTTTTTACAACAATTTGAAAGAAAATAAATAGTTGCACGACATTGCACGATTTGAAGGTGTATATTATTAATATGAGAATACTCCTTTAGAAGAGAGAATCGTTTATGCGGTTCTCTTTTTTTAATAGAAAGGATGAGAACATGTCTGATAAATTAAATAGGTTTCAGAAAAGGAACATAGAAGAGTTTGTTAATAATCAAGAGAAGAACCTTGACGAAATGCAACAACATATCTATGACATGATAACGTTGTATGGATTGACAAATGCTGAGACCGCAGCACTGTTAACTTCTGTTATGATCCAAGTATTGAAAGGCGATAACAATAAAGAATATTTAGAACGGTTGAATTTAACACCTGATACACTAGGGCTTAAAGCTACTCTACTAATCCAAGAGATTCTAGCAGGTGAGTATGCTAAAGAGTTCGCAAAGAAAGAAGAAGGTAAGTCATGAATCTTATGACTCCTTTGATACTCAAACAATTAAAAGAATACATTGCTGCCAATGACATGATTAGGTTTTACAAATCTAAAGAGTGGCGGAAGCTAAGAGCTATTGCTAAGAAGAGAGATCATAACGAGTGTCAAATGTGTAAAGCAAATGGTAAGTATTCTAAAGGCGACATGGTTCACCACATAAAAGAAGTTAAAGACAATCCTGAACTGGCTCTTGCTTTAAGTAACCTGCAAACGCTATGTAATGCTTGCCATAACAAGGTGCATGATAAGTTACCGAACCAGAAGAAAAAGTTCACCAATGAAGAAAGATGGTAGTCGTACGTAACCCCCCCGGGTCAAACCAAACGCTGATTCTTTTGGGGAGGCTAGCAACGGGGAGGGGTCATTGGAAAAAATATTTAATCGCCATATCATGAAAGGGCGTGATTTTTATCAAAAAGGAGTGAGTAACTTGAGTAGTGAAAGAATGACTGAAGCGGCCTACAAATTGGCTCGCGGAAAGATTAGAAACGCGCTAATCAAACAATTAAAAGAAAAAAACTTATATCATGAACCGTATAGCGATATGATCGAAAGGTATATGAGCCTTTGGGATACAACGATTGCACTTGAATATGATATTAAAGAAAGAGGAGTTGCTGTAGAAGGGCCGACAAGTATTAAGAAAAATGATTCTGTTGGAATGCTTGTGAATGTGAACAAGCAAATGCTATCCATTCTAGACAAACTAGGCCTTCAGGCAACTGGCATTAAGAATGAGGGTGGAGTCGATGTATAGTGGTGGATGTCGACACTTAGACGACTGGATCGATATAGTTGACACTGGGAAACAGAAAACAAACAAAGAAATGAAATTGCTCATTAGGTTAGTCAAACAAAAATTGAATCTACCCAATACTTATGTCGATCAATTAAAAGTGAAAAACTGTATTGAACTGATAGAAAAATATCGCCCTTACAAACTAGCACCGATACAGCGATTTATCCATGCCTGCATATCGGGGCTTTTTTATGATAATGGAGACCTTGTTTTTGAGGAATTTTTTCTCTATATCGCTCGTGGATTTGGTAAAAATGCAATACTGACGGATGCAGCCTTTTATTTGACTAGCAACCGGCATGGAGTGAATAGGTATAATTTCGATATTGTCGCAAACAGTGAGGATCAAGCCAAAACTTCGTTCATGGACGTTCATGAAACGATCGGGAATAATAAGAATCTGATACCGGCGTATGACAGAAGTTTGGTAAGAATTACATTCAAGAAAACGAATTCTACTATCCGATATTATACAAGCAATGCAGCAACAAAAGACGGTTTAAGACCAGGAGCGGTCGGTTTTGACGAAACACACCAGTATGAGAATTACGATCAATTAAAAGTGTTCACTTCTGCTTTGGGAAAAGTTCCTTTTGCTCGCATTTTTTATACTACAACAGATGGATACGTAAGAGGAGCAGTTCTTGACGACCAAAAGACGGAAGCACTAGAAGTTTTACAAGGAATGGACACAGAAAGTACACTTTTTCCTATGATGTGCCGGATTGACTCTTATGAGGAATGGGAAGATCCTGACAGTTGGGAAAAAGCAAATCCAATGCTCCCATATCTTCCAGAACTAAAAAAAGCCTATATGAGAGACTACAAAAAAGCTAAAAAGAATCCAGCAATGAAAATTGAATTTTTGACAAAACGTTTGAATTGGCCGCTCGAAGATACTTCTGCTTCGGTAGCTAGTTGGGATGACATTTTAGCTACTAATCAAGAAATACCAAAATTAGATGGTATGCAATGTGTTGGAGCAGTTGACTATGCGGATATTCGCGACTTTATTGGAGTTGGGTTATTATTTAAAAAAGACGGCAAACGTTACTGGAGACACCATACATTTGTCGTTGCTGAATCCCTTAAATTAACAAAATTTAAACTGGATATTGACAGAGCAGTTAATGAAGGGCTAGTGACTATTGTTCCAGGAACGATCATGGATCCTGCATATATTACTAATTGGTTTATTGAACAAGTTAACAAACACGGTTACCGTATTAAAAACATAGCAATGGATAGATTCCGGATAAGTGTATTAAAAGAAGCGTTTCAAGAAGCTGGATTGCCTTGGCAAGAAGTTCCAAGCGGTCCGATTACTCATGGCAAACTTGCTCCTTTGATTGATACGATGTTTGCAAATCATACAATTGTTTATGGAAATGACATGATGATGCGTTGGTATACAAATAACGTATATGTAAAAATGGATAACAAAGGAAATAAAACATATGAAAAAATCGAGCCTGAAACAAGAAAAACAGATGGATTTATGGCTTTGGTTCATGCGCTAAGTCTTGATGAGCAATTAGAAGTAAGGACAGTTAAATATAACAAGAAATTAAAAACATATAACTATTAAATCGGTAGCCATTGCTAGCGGTTATTTTTGTGCCTTGAAAGGCGGTGAGAAAATATAAATGGCAATAAAAGAGAATATTAAAGAGCTACCTATTATTAATTGGCTTTTTCCAAATAGAACTAAGAATTCAAATAAAATGATTACCGTAACCAACGAATGGGGTGCAAGTATCCAATTTAAAAGATATGCCATTTATCTTTGCATTAATAAATTGGCTAATGCTTTATCTTTATGTGACTTTCAAACATATGAAAAAGGGAAAAATATAAAAGGCGAAAATTGGTGGAAATTGAATTTTGAACCAAATCCTAATCAAAATGCTGTTGATTTTTGGTATAAAGCGCTAGAGAAAATGATTTTTGATAGCAATGGTGCATTGATTTACCAATCACAAGAAGGGTATTTAGTTGTCGCTGATGATTATGAAGTTGGCGAGTTTGCTTTTAAGGATAATGTTTATACAAGAATAGAATTGCCTGGCGGTCTTAAGCTTCAAAGTAGCTATCTTGAAAGTGATGTAATTCGATTAAAACTGAATAATTCTAAAGTTAAAGATATCGTTGATTCAATCTATGATGATTTTGGAAAATTGATTGCTGGATCGATTCGTAACTACAATCGTGGCAACTCAATCAAATTAATTGTGAAGATTGGAGCCATGTTTGAGCAATTAAAAAACAAAGTAGACGAAGAAACAGGCGAAACAGAATACGATACAGCAATCGATGACATTTTCCAGAATCGATTAAAAGGTGTGTTTTCAGATGGAGACTCAGCTACACCTTTAGAAGATGGTTTAGAAATCGATTCAATCGGAACGGCTAAAAACACAAAATCCGGAGCCAGTACCACACGAGACATATCCGCAATGTTTGATGATATTTTGAACATTGTTGCAGATGCTTTTGGCATTCCGAGAGGATTTGTAAAAGGCGATGTAGCTGATGCAGAAGCAATTACAGAAAACTTTATCAACTTCGGATTGCGACCGTTGACGAAAGAGATCGAAACAGAATTCAATCGTAAAATGTATGGAAAAAATGAAGTTATTCAAAATACAAAAATGAAAATCATGACAGATAAAGTAATGATTTATGATCCTGTTAAATTCGCAAACTCAGCTGAAGCATTCATGAGAATTGGAGTTTATTCTCCAAATAAAGTATTGGAAAAATTAGACGAGGAAACAATTGATGAGGCATGGGCAGATAATCACTATGTCACTAAAAACTATGAAGTTGTTGACAATTTGAAAGGTGGTGAGAATGATAATGAGCAGACTGGAAGAACTAATGAAACAAAGACCAATTAAGAACGAGTTTAAATTAAAGAATGAAGAAAATGGACCAGCAAAAGTTTTTTTGTATGGAACTGTCGGCGGTTATTATGACGGTTTTTCTTTAAGAACAATTCAAAATGCGTTAAAAGAAATTGACTCTGATGAAATTGAATTGCATATCAATTCATACGGTGGCGACTTATTTGAAGGGATAGCGATTAAAAACCTTTTGCGAAGTAGAGATGAAAAAATTACTATTTATATTGATGGTATCGCAGCAAGCGCAGCTTCTATTGTTGCTATGGCTGGAAATGAAATCATTATGCCATCAGATTCACAGTTGATGATCCACAATCCTTGGACAGTTGCTTTTGGAAATGCTAAAGAATTGCACAAAGTAGCTGATGATTTAGAAAAAATGCAGTCCAGCTTAGAAAAAACATATATTGATCGTTTTGTTGGCACGGAAGATGAGTTGAGAAAACTTCTTGACGAAGAAACGTATTTAACAGCTGAAGAATGTGTTGTTTTTGGTTTAGCTGACAAAATTGACTCTGAAGAAAATGACAATCAAGCAGATGATGAAATTAGCGCTAAAGATACATTGATTCAAAGAATAGCTGCTGAAAAGCTTAAAAAACCGGCAGCGGATATAAAAAAAGAAAATAAAGGTAATGATCTTTTGAAAAATTTAATTAAAGTAATGGAGGAAAAATAAATGAAAAACTTTGATTTTGTTAAAAATACACTAGCTACTCAGCGGCAAGCTGTAGTAGATGCTTTAAAAACTGATGATGCAGACGCTCAATCCAAAGCATTCAACGATTTGTTTGCTGGTATTCAAGAAGCAACAATGGAAGAAGCAAAGGCTTATATGGACAAATTTGGAAATGACTATAATGATGAACGTGTTTTGAGTGAGCGCGGATTGCAAAGAACACTAACTTCTAATGAGAAAAAATACTTCAATGCAGTTGTGGAAAAACAAACATTTGAAGGGATTGAAGAAGTATTTCCGGTAACAATTGTTGCTGATGTTTTCAAAAACTTAACTACCGAACATCCGCTATTGAGTCGAGTAGATGCAGTCGCTACTGGTGCTTTGATGAAATACGTTTATGCAGATCCAACTAAAGCAACAGCTTTCTGGGGACGTGTGCCTGATGATATTAAACAAATTCTTTTAGGTGCGTTTAAATCGATCAACCTTGAAACAAGCAAGCTAAGCGGGTATATTGCTTTACCAAAAGGTTTCTTTGAATTAGGACCGAACTGGTTAGCTCAATATGTTGTAACGACTTTACAAGAAATCATGCAAGCAACATTAGAAGTTGCAATTGTAGATGGAAATGGTAAAGAACAGCCAATCGGTATGACACGCAAATTAAGTGGGTCTGTAGATGGCGTTTATCCAGCTAAAGATAAGATTGAGGTTACTGATTTCAGTGCTACTACTCTTGCCGGAATTCATGCTGCTTTGGCAAAAGCTAAAACAGATAATGGACGTGTGGCAATGTTGGTTAATCCACAAACTTATTGGTCAAAAGTATTTCCAAAACTTTCTTTCCAAGACCAAAACGGAAATTGGGTAGTTACAGGACTAGTAACTGGTGATGAAATCATTGAATCTCATGCTGTTCCAGAAAATACAGCTATATTCGGCGTTCCTGAAAACTACTTCTTGGGCGTAGCTGGAGATGTACGCGTAACACGTTATGATCAAACATTGGCGATTGAAGACTATGATTTATTTGTAGCTAAATTCTTCGGTAATGGTGTTGCGAAAAATGAAAATGCGTTTTTTGTAGCAGATTTGGCTGAAATGGATGGTGCTACTATTCCTGACTTGGAAGGTAAAGCAGATGTTAAAAAAACAAATAACTTAGGGGTTCCAACAACTGAACCTGAACCTGAAACAGAAGAATTGCCCTAATAATCCTCTCGTTCTAGGAGAGGCAGCTATTGAAGAAAACTTTAAAATTAAATAAGGAGGGATTCAATTGGCTAAGAAAAAAGAAGAACTAAAAAAAGCATTTTCAAAAGGTTCTACGCCTACTGAAAAAGATTTCCATGATTTGATTGACGCTATTTTTGGTAACAAAGAAGATGAAAAAGAAACAAAATCTAAAACTAAATCAGCAAATAAAAAATCGAAATAGGTGATCAAATGAATACAAATGATTTGATTGCTGAATTGTTGCCAAAAGTTAAAAGGCACTTGCGAATCACTTGGGAATATCAAGACGATGAAGTAAAAGATATGGTTGAAGAGGGAATGGCCTATTTTGAATCTATAGCAGGTCCTTGTGATTTTGAACAAGGACTTGCTTTGACTTTATTAAAGGACTATTGTCGCTATTACTGGAATGGTTCTGTTTCGTTTTTTGAAGAGAACTACCGGCATATGCTACTAAATCTGCAGATAACCAATGCCAAAAAGCGAGTTGAACGTTAATGAAATTCAAAGATGAAGAAAGATTCAATGATGGACTGTTAGAGTTTGGGAGAACAGAGACCGTTAGAAACGCAGAAAAGAAGATAATTGGTGAACGTTTCATTCTAAACGGTAGTCTTTTCTTCAACTATACAACAATTAGACAAGTAGATTTTGATTTCTACGGAACACACGATAAAACTGTAGATTTAAAAGTAAAAACCTTTTATGTAAAAGGAATTGAGGAATCACATAAAGTGTTGATTGATGAAGTCTTGTACGACATAACAGATACAGATCCTACGACTGATAGACGATATCTTTTTTGGTATTTACAGAGAGTTGGTGAATTTGAGGGTGTTTGATTTAGAAAAAGTAATCAAAACGATTGAAGCGGTTGGCGGATATCAAGTTTTTGGGACAGACATGAAAAAAGATGAAGTGGACTCTAATGAGTCGTTTTTTATCTATTACGATAAAGGACCGATAACAAAAGCGGATGGATCAAATCAATATTTGAGAGATTTCATCTTAATGTTTATTACAAAAGAAAATGCTGAAATTGATGAATTTGGATTGATTTTGGCTTTACAGAAATGCCGACTGAGATTTGATAATACCGAATATGATTATGGACGTATTGCTGATACAGAAAGAGAAGCAAGGATGACCACTTTCAATTTCCATCAAGCATTGGTGGTGTGCTAGTTGGTCAAATTCCAATTAAACGCTCAAGAATCTGAGCGAATTGAACAGGCAATGGCAAGGATACCGGAAGAATCTGAACGCATGGTAAATGACGTTCTTAAATCAAAAGGTGTAAAGAAAGCTATTGAGTCAATTGTTGGATTTATGCCAATAAGTGACCGAAAAAAAGCTCATGCAAAACTTTCTAATCCATTGAAACAAAATATGATCAATTTAGGTTTTGAAATAACGCCTAAACCGCGTTTTGGCTATTTAGTTTTTCCGAATGACGGAATAGGTAGAAGTAATCCAGTTAAGCAGCAATTCTTTGAAAATGGACTAGAAAAAGTAACAGATAGTATTTTGGATGACGTTGTGCTTGCTCTAGAAGAAGCAAGCAATAAAGCGTTAGGAAATTAAATTAATAGGAGGAAATAAACATGGCGGAAATTTTAGAGTTTGATCAATATAAAGTAACAAACGGCCATATTAGATTTGACAAAAATGGAACACTAGGAACAGCAGAAGAATTGGGTTGCACAGGGTCTCTTTCTGTTGAACCCGAGATTCAGGAGGTAGTGAAAATGTGTGAAGGTGTGGAAGCAAAACGATACAGCAAGCCAATTCGTTTAAACGGTACGCTTGTTGGCCATATTAAAGTTGCTGTACTTCGCGATATTTTCGGATTGACGGCTGATGACTTAAAAGATGGTGTATATGGATATGGTTCCAAGTCTGTTGGAGGATCAGGAGCATTGACTTTTGACGTAACAGATATCACTGAAGAAACAGTTAAATATATCGCTTTTCCAAATGTCAGTTTTACAGGTGGTTTAAATTTCTCTTTAGAAAATGGTGGAGATGAAATTGCACAAATTGAAATTCCGTTTGCGGCTCATTTAGACAAGAACAAAAAGTTCTATTACGAAGGCTTTGCGGATGAGATTACAGATGAGGACGTTAAGTCAGGTTGGCATGAAAACTTTGATGAAGAATTAGTTAAAAATACTACTCCCTAATGGTCCCCTGACAATAGGGGAAACTAGCATTAAATAATAAGGAGAATAAACATGAGCGAAGAAAAAAAAGAACCGATCAAAAAGATCACGTTAACAGACGGATCAGTTGTTGATATTAAGACTAACATTTCTTTAGGCGCCATGAAACGAGCTCAAGCTGAGGGCTTATTTTCCAAGAATTATCTTCAAGAAATGATTTTAGCGGATAAAGACCCGTCAAAAGCGAATTTTGAAGATATGGAAAATGCGCCTTACATTGCATACCGATTTGCCAATCCTGGAGGGTTAAGTAGAGACGAATTCAATAACTTGCTCCCGAATGATTTAGAACTATTTGGACAAATCTATGCTCAAATTGTAAGTGGTGGAACAAATAACGCGGAAATGGCTAAGGCGTTTAAAAAAGCAACAAAAAAGTAAATAAAAAAGGTAAATCAAACAAACGGATGCCAAAAATAAGAGTTGAAAGCATAGAAGACGTGTATAGCTTCTATGCTTTTTTAGTTGGACTAGATTCTTGGACTGTCTGGAATTTGCCTATAAATGATGTTAAAAAAATCGCAATAAATAAATTATCGATACAAGGATTTATTAATTCTGACTAAAGAGAGGAGGAATTAAATGGCTAAACAGCCTAGTGTTAAAGTTGAATATAAAGTAATCAATCAAGAATTTAATCGTGGCATTAAAGAAATGAATCGATCTGTTAATACGCTGAATAAAGAATTCAAACTTCAGAAAGAACAAATGCGAAACTCTTCTAGCGAGACAGACAAACTTCAGTCAAACTTAAACAAGTTGAATAAAGAATATGAACTTGCCCAGCAAAAGACTAGAATGGTAGAGACAGCTTTACAAAACGTTCGGGAAGTAACCGGAGATAACTCAAACGAAACGCGTATTTGGACTGATAAACTTCTTGATGCTAAGCGGAATGAAGAATATCTAAAAAATGCTATTGATGATACATCTAAACAACTTGATAAAGCAACAGAAGCACAAAAGAAAAATACTTCTGAAACGGAAAAAAGAAAAGCAAAGCTGAATGAATTAAAGGCGTCACAAGACACATTAAAAAGCTCATCTGAGAAGCTTTCTAAAGAGTATGAATTACAAGTTGCTAAACTTGGAAGCAACGCCAAAGAGAGCGATAAAGCCAAATTAAAGCAAGAATATTTGGCTAAGCAAATGAAGGTTACTGCTGATGAAGTTAAAAACTTAGAACAGCAGTTAGATATTGCTAAACAAGTTTATGGAGAAAATTCTAAAGAAGTTGACGAACTAGAAAAAGAACTGTTAGATGCAAAAATAGCAAATCAGGAGTTTGCTAACAGCTTCAAAGATTCTACAGATAAATTGAAAAATTTTGCTGCAAAAGCGGATAAAGTCGGCGGAGCAATGAAAAACATCGGTTCTAGCATGAGCAAATATGTAACTGCTCCAATTGTTGCTGGTGTTGGATTGTCTATTAAAGCAGCAAGCGACTTTGATAGCGCGTTTATCGGGGTAAATCTTTGCCCTCTCTAATAGTAATATTAGAGTAATTAAATCGAGCAAAAACGGTGAAAGCTAATTGTTTTTTCGTTAAAGCATCTGATTAATTTAGGTGCTTTTTTTATATACCAAAAAACATATGCTAATACCGTGCTAACTTAATAGATAACGAAAGGCTATTAAGCAGTGTAGAGCGTAGAAGTTGAATAAATATAATACTTCCACGAGTGTTCGACAGCCTTTTTTTTGAGGGTTGAAAATGTACGCCGAACTATATGGAAACATATAGAAGTAGAGGATAAAAAGCCTTTACGATAACAAAATTGAAAGAAAACTGTAGATGAAGTTAGAGATGCAAACGGGAAAGTAGTTGTTTCTTATGAAGATCTCGAAAAAGGCATTAGAGATATGGCCAAAGAGATCCCAGCTTCCACTACTGAAATATCTGCAGTTGCAGAAGCTGCTGGGCAACTTGGAATAAAAACTGAAAATGTTTTAGAATTTACCAGGACAATGATTGATATGGGAGAATCCACTAACCTTTCCAGTGAAGAAGCCGCTAGTTCTTTAGCGCAGTTGGCAAATATTACAAAAATGCCACAAGAATCATTCGATAATCTTGGTTCTGCTATTGTAGAATTAGGTAATAACATGGCAACCACCGAAGCAGACATCGTTAATATGTCTCTTAGACTGGCTGGTTCTGCAAAGCAAGCTGGCATGTCTGAAGACCAAATTTTGGCTTTAGCCGCTGCAATGAGTTCTGTAGGTATTAATGCAGAAGCTGGTGGCGGATCGATGTCACGTGTTATGCAAAAAATAAACTCTGATGTGCTTTCTGGCGGAGGGAACTTAAAAAAGTTCGCAAAAATTTCTGGTATGTCATCTAGTGAGTTTCAAAAAGCGTGGAAAGATGATGCGGCTAGCGCAATCACTGAGTTCGTAAAAGGTTTAGGTCGAGTGAAAGAATCTGGCGGAGATGTTTCTGGTGCTTTGAAAGATATGGGTATCAATTCCACGCAAGAAATTGATACGCTTTTGCGTTTGTCAGGCGCTGGAGATCTTCTTTCTGAAGCGCTGGATACTTCGGCAGATGCTTGGAAAGAAAACACTGCTCTAACAGAAGAAGCGCAAAAAAGATATGAAACATTCCAATCGAAGCTAGAAATCGTAAAAAATAAGCTAAAAGATATTGGTATTGAAGTTGGCGGGCCACTTATGGATGCTCTAGGAAGCGCACTAGATGCTTTACAACCTGTAATTGATGTTGTCACAGATTTAGCAAAAGCTTTTTCAGAAGCTAGCCCAGCTGTTCAAAATACAGTTATGATAATTGCAGGCATAGTAGCTGCTGCTGGTCCCGTATTATTCATCGTTGGGTCTTTAATACAGACTCTAGCTGCTCTAATTCCTATTGTAAAAGCAGTAGCTGGTATTTTTGGTATAGCTACAGGCGCTGTTGGTTGGATAGCCGTTGTCATACCAATCGTTATTGCGGCAGTAGTTGCACTAACAATTGCTATTGTTAAAAACTGGGATGAAATAAAACAATTTTTGTCTGAAACATGGAATACCATAAAAGAAACAGCTGTCAATGTTTGGAATAGCTTGAAAGAGTTCTTTTCTGAATTGTGGTCATCTATAACAGAAGGCGCTACAAACGCATGGAATTCTTTATCTGAATTCTTTTCAAATCTTTGGAATACTATTTCTCAGACAACATCTGATATGTGGACTACTTTTACAACGTTTTTAACTGAAACGTGGAGTTCAATTGTTGAGTCTGCTTCAAACATATGGAACGGACTTGTAGAGTTCTTGAGCGGTATTTGGGATAGTATATCAAATACAACGATAGAAGCATGGAATTCCTTAGTTGAGTTTATGAAGCCTATCATTGACGGGCTAATAAATGTGATTATGGTTCCAATTTCTTTAGTTCAAACTGGATTAGAAGCAATCTGGATATTGATAAAAGATGGAGCGATCATTGCTTGGGAAGCTATAAAAATAGTAGCTTCGACAGCTTGGAACGCTATAAAAGAACATATCGTCAATCCCATAAAAGAAGCGTGGGCTAATGTTTCTGCTAAATTACAAGAAATGTGGAGCGGAGTTGTTCAGAAGTTTGATGCAATAAAATCAGCTGCTTCTGAAAAATGGAATGCTGTGAAAAACGCCATAGCAACAGCTTTCACGTCTGCTAAAAATACAGTAGTTAAAATAGCAAGTAATATTTGGTCTAGTGTTACGTCTAAATTTGAACAAGTGAGAAGCGCAGCTGCTCAAAAATGGAATGCTGTAAAGACAGCAGTAACAAGTCCTTTTAAAGCTGCAAAAAACGCTGTAGTTACTACTGCTTCGAATATGTGGTCTTCTGTTACAAGTAAGTTCGAATCGATTCGTAGTAGTGCATCTTCAAAATTCAATGCAGCAAAGAACGCTATTATCGATCCGATAAAAGCTGCTAAAGATAAAATAAGTGAATATATTGACAAAATAAAAGGTTTCTTTAGCAATTTAAAATTGAAAATTCCTAAACCTAGTATGCCTAAAATGCCGCATTTTAGTTTAAAAACTTCATCTAAAACGGTTTTAGGAAAAACAATCACTTATCCAACTGGCATTGGTGTAACATGGAATGCAAAAGGTGGGATTTTTAATAGACCAACAATCATCGGAGAATATGGTGGTAAGTTGCAAGGTGTAGGAGAAGCTGGTAAAGAAGCAGTATTGCCCCTAAACGAGAAAAATTTAGGAGGTATCGGTAAAGGAATTGCTAACGCTATGTTTGGTGGTAACGATTTGAGAGATATGTTAGATAATTTAGTCAATAATTTTGGTAATCAGAATATATCAATCGTATTCAATCCAGTTGTTCAATCTCCTGCAGATATGGATATGATGTTTGATAAAGCTGATCATTGGCTAGCTAATAAAGGAATCAGTAAAGATTTCGGAATAGGGAAAAGGAGGTAATGAAAATGTTCGATACTTTATTAGATGGAATACCATCTTCTGATTTTAAACTATCCCCTACCTCCAGGCCTGATATTCCGACACCTGAACAAATGATAGAAACAATTGAAGTTGATGGTAGACATGGTTCTTTAACTAAAAAAGGAGCATTTAAAGATATACAGTTTCCAATCGAATATAATATCCTTGAAGATGAGAACATTAAACCTCTTTTACGCAAAATAAGAGGTTATTTTTTTGGTAAAAAAATGCTTAGATTTACAGATGACAATGTTTTTTACAAGATAAAAAGCTTACAAATCAGCGAAACAAATAACGAAATTGAACAGTATGGTTTATTTACAGTCAATTTTGTTTGTTCTCCTTTCCAATACGAAATGTCCGATAAAGTAACACTAAACGCTCCTGGAAAATTGACCAATCCAGGAACGATTGAATCAGAACCATTATTAAAAGTATTTGGAACGGGAAACGCAGCAATAACCGTTAATGGGCAAACCTTCAAATTGAACGGTATGGCTGATTATATTTCTGTTGATTGCGAATTGAAAGAAGCACATAGAAATGGCGTATCACGAAATGACATAATGGTTGGTGAATTTCCTGTTTTTAAAATTGGAGAGAATGGCATTTCCTGGAATTCAGCTGTAAAAAAAATTGAAGTAGAAACGAGGTGGCGATATATATGATAACTATTTTTAAACCGGATGAAACTGATTTTAGTCATAACGGCTTAGGCGTGTTGGACAAAAATATTATTGATCCAGTCGTTTCCGAAGACTTAAACGGTATTTATCAATTTACATTCAGATATCCACTATTTGCGCCACATGGCTTAGAAATTGAAGGACAGTCTGTTATTCGATCTCCTGTACCTAGCGAAGAAGATCAACTTTTTAGAGTTTATCGTCCAATTAAATCAATGGGATATTTAGAAGTAAATTGTTATCACATCTTCTACGATTTAATCGACAATTTTATCGAAGATACAAATATCGTGTGGAAAAATGGACAAAATGCTCTCAGCCAGCTTTTAGGAGCGACACAATACAAACATAAGTTTAGAGTGTTTTCTGATATTGATACGTCAGCAAGTGCTCGTATTGTACGCATGAACCCGATTGAAGCGCTACTGGATGACGGAAAAGAAAACTCTTTTATCAATCGTTGGGGTGGAGAAATAAAGCGAAATAACTTTGATATTCGTATTAACAAAGCTATTGGGTCAAATAGAGGAAAAGAAATCAGACATCGTAAAGACTTGATTGGATATGAAGCAGATGTAGATTGGACGGAAGTAACCACTCGCATTATGCCGAAAGGATTCGATGGCTTACTTCTTCCTGAAAAATATGTAGATAGCCCGATGATCAATAAATATGTTTATCCTAAAATAAAGATGATTGAGTATCAAGACATTAAAGCGGCTATCGGAGAATATGCAGACGATGAAGATGCTGTACCTTTAGAAGAAGCTTATCGCTTGTTACGCAAAGCAGCTAAAGCAGAATATACGAATAATCATGTAGATGTTCCGCATGCAAATTATAAAGTTGATTTTGTTACGCTTGATCAGACGGAAGAATATAAGGACTTACAGGATCTTCAAAAAGTAGCTATTGGCGACACGATAACTGTTATCCATGAAGAAGATGACATTAAAATTGAAGCAAAAGTTATCAGTTATAGATATAATCCACTTGCTAAGAAGTACTTGGGTATTGAATTAGGAAACTTTGCTGAAAGTTTGACAAAAACATACTCAAATGTTCAGTCCATGTCTGACAAAATATCAGAAATATCAGAAGCAACTACTATTATTCAAGCGACAGCAGATGGAAAAAATACCATATACCGTGGAGATAATGAGCCTGGCAATCCCAATATAAACGATTTATGGTACAAACCAAACGGATCCGAAACAGAAATGTATCAATATGTAGAAGAAAGTGGACAGAAGTTTTGGAAAAAAATTGCCGACACTGCTGAACTGTCATCTGTAAAAAAAGAAGTCTCCTCCGTCATCGCCCAAGCCGACGCAGACCGCGCAAATGCAGAGCAGAAGTTTAACCAATCTGTTTCTGATTCGAAGGACTACACTGAAGCGAAAGCCGCAGAGCTTACTGGTAAAATCAACACAGTAAAAACAGAAGTAACTAAAACTGCTAACGACGCAGTGACCAAAGCTGATAAAGCGATAGAAGACGCTGGGTTTGCTAAAACAGAGGCAAGCACAGCAAAAGGAGACGCTGCAACAGCGCTAGGTAAGGCTGAGACAGCAATAACTGATTCTAGCAAAGCTTTAACAAACGCCAATTCTGCGTTAACTAAGGTTGGTGCAGTTGAAGTAACTACTGGTAATCTTACAGCTTCATATGACGAATTGACAAAGACAGTGGGATTAAAAGCTGACCAGACTACTGTAGATGGAATCAAAGGAACGATAACCAATCATAGTACTGCTATATCAGCTAATGCAAAAGCACTCGGATTAAAAGCTGATAGTAGTTTGGTCAATACAATCAAAGGAACAGTAGATACACATACTACACAGATTAAAGCCAACGCTGATGGCTTAAAGCTAAAAGCTGAGGCAAGTACCGTTAACAGTTTAAGCGGAACAGTATCCAATCACACTAATCAGATTGCTGCCAATGCTAAGGAAATAAGCGCTAGGCTGACGCAAGCACAAGTTAACAGTTTGGTGGAAGGCAAGAACTATGTTAATCAAACGTCTCTGAATGCTACTGCTAAAGGTCTAAAAGCGGATATTACACAGGTTAGCAGTGCTTTTAGCAATCTAGATATTTCCGACAGAAATTTGATTTTAAACGGATCATTTGAGAACGGGTTAGATCACTGGTTTATCAGCGGTATAGAAGTAATATCCACAGAACATGCTGTATACGAAGGAAATAAAGCAGTTAAAATATTGCAAAAAGACTCTACTGTCAATAACTTTCCTGGTGTGTGGCAGGAGGTAGAGGTAATTGAGGGAGAAGAATATACATTATCTTTTGCTTACAAATCTATGGGAGACTCCACTAACGATCAAGGGTTCTTCGCTCGTTTAAATTGGATTGATCCCAGTGGCGATAATATCGGGTTCCGTGATTTAATCATAGAAAAACAAAGTCCTTACATGTTTAGAATTAACTCCATTACAGAAACAGCACCAATCGGAGCAGTTAGATGTGTAGTGAGAATTAACTACCGCAGAAATGGCGGGGGTTACATTGACGCAGTTAAGTTCCAGAAAGGCAATAAAGCCACGTCCTATTCTCCGGCCTTTGAAGATTATGCCACACTAGAAAAAGTAACCAGTATAGAGGCAAATATAAACGGCTTGCAGACTAAAGTTTCAAATAAAGCGGAACAGTCGCAGGTAACTCAGTTGGCCGGACTAGTTAGCAGTAAAGTGGAATCGAAAGACTACAACAGTAAGGTGACTCAGTTAGATGAAGCTATTAACTTGCGAGTGCAGAAAGGCGACGTTGTAGGACAGATAAACGTTGAGGCAGGGCAGACACTTATACAGAACAATAAGATATTGTTAGACGGCAACACATATATCATCGGAACCACGTTTGCTAACGACATTAAAACTAAGTCACTAGACGCTGTTAGAGCCGATATTGCTGACTTACGTACACGAATATTAACAGCAGATGTAATCACTTCGACAATGCTTAAATCTGATACAGCAATGATCAATAAGCTGTTCGCTACAGACGCTAACATTAATGTATTGACCGGTAAAGCTGCTTTTATTAACAGTGTTAAAGCTGTAGATATTGTAGCGGATAGAATTACAGGCGGTACGTTTAATGGTGCAAATATGAACATTGTTAATTTAAACGCCAATAGTATCACGTCCGGAACTATCAATGGTGCCAACTCATCTTGGAATTTGAATACTGGAATTTTGGAAACAAGATTGTCAGGAACGACTACAAAAGCAACGCTCGATGGTGGTCGTATTATCAGTTATTCAGACAGATACGGAACCGC
This sequence comes from Pisciglobus halotolerans, assembly GCF_900113675.1. Taxonomy (GTDB): domain Bacteria; phylum Bacillota; class Bacilli; order Lactobacillales; family Carnobacteriaceae; genus Pisciglobus; species Pisciglobus halotolerans. Next base: position 30,866 of record NZ_FOQE01000012.1, on the reverse strand, counting down.
AGAACTGAACGGCGGGAAAATAGATTTTGATGATGGAACGTATCGAGTGGGCGTTAATCCTTTAAACCTGTATTTCGCAAAAGGAAACAACATCCGAAACCTTTTCTGGACATCGGAAGGACTCATGACCGAAGCGGGTTCATTGACCCCCAGAGCTAATAGCTCTTTCCACATAAAAGGGAAGGGAACAGGTTCTTTTCAGTATCTACAATTTATATCCGGTGATGGAATCAACATGAGAGTGCAAAGCGAGGCAAATGACATGACCCTCATGCATGCGCCGAACGGGGCAGTTAAGATTGCTCCATATGGTGGAAGTGACACGCAGGGAATCATACAGGCCGCGAACTTTCAGACCCGTCATGTAAATGGAACCTCCTTGATCTTAGTAGGAGACCGATTAGAAACACCACGGTTCGATAATCGGAATATATATTTGACTCCGAGTGGCTCTGGCTCTGTAGTCGCCAGCGACCGTGCAGAATCTCATTTCTACAACATGGTTGCAGCTGATTTTGTTAAAAAGTCTGAACGTCGTTTGAAGAAAGATATCTCTTCCGTGAACGGGCAACAGTCACTCGAATTGATCAATCATTTAGATGTTGTTAGTTTTAGATACAAATGGGAGAAAAGTGACGATAAATTAAGCGTCGGGTTGATCTATGATGATGCACCCTGTGAGTTGACGAATGATAACGACAAAGGTATTATCACGAATAACGTTCTTTTCCATGCTGTCAAAGCAACGCAAGAATTGAGTAATACTGTCGACAGACATGAAATGAGACTGCTAAGCATAGATAGATTAAATGAAGATGTTGCTCGTATAGACACTTTTATCAATCAACATGATTTAGAAATTCAACAATTAAAAAATAAGATAACAGAACTAGAAAATAAAATACAACAATTGGAGAGTGCAGCTTAATGAAAACAATCAAACTAGAAAACAAATCAATCGTACCCGTGTTTAATTTCTTACAAAGTGTTAATTTGAAGGCAAATAAAGCAAGCCGTGGACGCACACAATTTTCAAAACGATTGGAGGAAAAAAACAAAGAGTTTAATGAAGCTTTAGATGAAATTAGAAAAGAATATTTCGAGATTGATGAAAATGGCGAACTCATTATTGAAAATGACAAATATATTTACAAAGATGAATCACAAGAAACAGAAGTCAACGAGAAAATTAAAGAATTGAACGAAGAGAAGTTTGAAATTCATTTTGGCGAATACTCCACCAAATATGAAAACTTGTTCACTGCTTTAGACAATCTGGAAATAGAATTAAGCGGTCAAGACGCGTTCGCATACAATGAACTAATGGACGCTTATGAAGCTAACGAAGATAAAGAGGAGGAAGAATAATGAGTGATAGTCATTCTGAGTTAAGCCAATTGAACGCAGTAATAAGTACTCTACAAGCCAAAATAAACACTTTAGATGTTAAAGTGGATGATTTAGAGAAAAAGCTGTTAGATCAACCAGATCGTATTGACGGAGGAACTATTTCCGCTACTTCGATAAAATGCGGTAATATCCTATTAGATGGAAAAACAACTATCAAGGAGGAAAAATAATATGGCATTAGAAACTAGAAAACAAATCACACTATCAGGTAACTCAGCTATTGACGGACAAGTGGTGGTAAGTTTAACCGCAACAATTCCAGACGACACAGGAGTTGGTAATGTTAGCCAATATGTGCAAAATACGGAATTGTACGAAAAAAATAAGACAGCTGTACGTAAAGATGTCCGTGAGTTCCAAGATATGGTTTATGCGATCGAAGATGAAATTGCGGCTGAGGAAGAAGCAGTGGAATAAAACGGTAAGGGCGCTCAAACGGGCGCTCTTTTAATTTACAGAAAGTTGGTGAGAAATGTTAAAACTACCGCGAAAACCGCCTAGTAAACTGCGCCAAGCTTGGACTTATGTAAAAGATAGACGAGCATCCTTTTCGTTCACGATCGGCTCGGTTGGATACGGCTGCTACCACTTTTTTAACAGCAAAATTTTGATCCATTCCGACGCCTACAAAACTTTAGATGCTTTATTTGGCTTTGTTGGTGGCCGTTTCTTTGGCCTAGTGTTTATCGTTCTTGGATGTCTAAAGCTGTACGGGATCATTTCTGACAAAACTATGTTCAAATTGCCACTTTACTTCGCCCTGCTGTTTTTATGGTTCACACTTGCTATCTGTTTTTTTATCTCATTCTTACAAGGAAATCAAAACTCCTTGTGGATCTACTCCTTTATTATCGTTGGTATGAGTACAAGCATACTTATGCCTGTAACAACGGTAATTGAGGGGGAAGATAATGGATAACTTTTGGAACAGTGGTTTACCCGCTTTCCTGACTTTAGTGGGCATTATCGTGTCTGCTGTTTGGGGGCCAAAAACAGTCGCTAAGATTCAAGGAAAGCAGAAGATAGATGAGATAAAAACAGAAGGCGATAACAGCGCCGAAACACTTTATATAAAAAATATGAGTGTGTTATTGACAGAATATAAAGAGCAAGTTGCAGGCTTCAAAAATGAACTAGCAGCAGTTAGACAAGAGTTTGCAGAGTTTAAAGAACAACAAGAGCAAAAAGCCGAAGAGTACGAGAAGAAAATTGCGTTTCTTGAGATTCAAATCGAACAAAAAGATGACGAAATCGAGGAATTGGAAGGCAAGATAATTGTCAAAGACAACATTATCGCATCATTGAGAGGGGAAAAATAATGGAAGAAGTACAAACAGCAATACTTAGTGCATTAAGCGCTATATTAGTTGCACTGATCGGAGTCATCACTAAGAAAGTGGTGGCTTTTTTGAATGAAAAGGGGGTAACAGAAAAGTTAAACAAGAAGCGATATTTAGTAGATCTCGCAGTCAACGCTATTGAGCAGATTTATCAGAATGAAGAGGGAGAAGTCAAACTCAAGAAAGCGAAACAAATGATATTGAGCTTGTTTAACGATAATGGACTATCAATCACAGAAACTGAACTTGACGCTTTGATTGAAGCTTCAGTAAAAGCCATGAATGATGCATTTAACAGCACTAAAGTCGGCATGATTGAATTGAAGGAGGAAAAATAAATATGAATAGTTGGCCAAAAGATAAGGTATTTAAAAGTGGGCAAGAGTTTGTAGACTGGTTAAAAACAGCATACCCTAACACTGTTAAAAACAACATTAAAGAGGCACACGTACACCACACGTGGTCTCCTAACCACAGCAATACGCAGTCAACGTTGCGCTTGCACCAGAACATGCGAAAGTATCACGTAGGCACTAACGGTTGGTCTGATATTGCACAGCATGTTACTGTTGGTAAAGACGGTAAGGTTGTTACAGGTAGACCAATTACAAAAGCACCCGCTAGTGCAACTGGTCATAATGGATCAAGCAGCTGGCACCCGTTCATGTTTGAGACTGTCGGAAATTTTGACATTGGGCATGATAAACTAGCTGGAAAACAGTTAGAATCAGTGTTAGCTATTTTACATTTCTTTAACGTAGAGAAAGGTAAACCAATTCACCTACACAATGAGTTTAGCTCTAAAACTTGCCCAGGAACAAGTATCAGCAAAGCGGCTCTAATTAAAGAGGCGAAAGCGTATAAGCCAGGCAAAGGCGGCAATGTTACTGTCGAAGGATCAGGCTTGAAACCAAGCGATACTAAACCTATTACTGTTAACAGCAACTCGATCAGAGACTACCTTGTGTCTATTGGGGAAAGTGGTAGTTTTGAACACAGAAAAGAATTGGCTGAAAAACGTGGTATTACTAACTATAAAGGAACGGCTGAACAAAACCTTAAACTGTTAGATATGCTAAAAGCCGAACATTCTGGAAAATCAGAAAGTAAACCGTCTGGCGGCTCTATCGTGGATTACTTGAAAGCTCACAACGAAAACGGTTCCTTTACTAACCGCAAAAAATTAGCAGCAGAATATGGAATTGGTAACTATTCAGGTACTGCCACACAGAATACGCAGCTATTAGAAAAAATGAAAGCTGGTAAGAAACAATCAGCTACTGAAACAATTGATGTAGACGGCTATTGGGGTAAGAACACCACTAAGCTTCTGCAAGAAGTTCTAGGAACGCCGGTAGACGGGATCATCAGCAAGCAGCACAAAAATGCTATTACCACACAGATTCAAGGTGTAACATTTGGTGATGGTGGTAGTCTTGTTGTTAAAGCAATGCAGAAAGAACTAGGTGTAACGGAAGACGGCAACATTGGACCTGCAACAATCAGAGCGCTACAAAAACGCTATGGTACACCGCAAGACGGCAAGCTGTCTAGACCTTCGCTTGTTGTCAAAGCAATGCAGAGAGCATTAAATCAAGGAAAATTTTAATAAACAAAAGAGAACCCCGGCTATTAATTTAGCTGGGGTATTTTTTTGTGCGTTTTTTTAAAATTAATTGCAATAAATGCTTGCTATTTATTAGTACATGTACTATAATATAAATAGAAATAAGGAGAGGGAGTTGTTAAAATGATCGAGTTTAAAAATAATATCTATGACTTATCAATCGCAGGGCTTAGAAGAATGTTACATGAAGCATTAGACGAAGAGTTTTATAACGTTTTTGAAGATCCACAAGAAGATGAGCAAGAAGAACTACAAAAAGCACACGAATTAATTAGTGCACAAGATGCAACAAAATTAGCTGAACATATGATCGGGTATGACATTTCTTTTATGTTAGTCAAAGAGAAAGATATGATCGAAGAAGTTTTGAAAGAATCAGGTTATGAAGTAGAAAAATCAAATGTCAGCCGTAGCTTGTACGCCATTAACGATAGTGGCGAAGAAGTTAGAATCAGTGATCACAAACGTCCTGCTTACCAAGTGAAAGGCGCTGTAGGGTATGTGGAACACGAATACGAAAAAGAATTAATTGTTGAAGAAAATAAAGTGACAAAAGCACAGCTGATAAATGTCGGATTTAGCCGTTTGGGGCAAGAAGAATACTTTTTAGGATAGGAGAGAACAAGAATGAGCAAAGGAATGTCAGAGCCACTTAAATCGGCTCAAAAGAGATACGAAAGCGAGAACAGAGAGCGCAGAAATTACTTAAAGCAGCGAACGTCTGCAAGATCGTTTATCCGAAATAAAGCAGAAAAAGAAGACTTAGAGGAGCTGAGAGAAATGATTAACGAAAGAGAAAAAATGCTAGAAGAATACGAAGCACTAAAGAACTTTGTTGAAGATGATTTATCAGAAAAAGAATTAGGCAGCAACTTAACTGGTTTTGACATTAGCGCTATTTTGAAAGGGAAAACAGTTTCTTGTTATACAAAAGATTTTGCTAAAACGATTGTCGAAATCAAACTTGCCTCCGAAAATGATGACGAAAAAAACAATAATGTAATTGATAGCTACATCGTTGACTCTGTGGGAAAAGAAATGCAAGTATCATATTTAAAAGCAAAAAAATAGCCCTCACGTCTGAGGGCTTGGCGCGAGGACGCCTTATGTCGAAATCGCCCCAATATGTCGCGTCATCACGACAACGTGGAGTGGTGTCTGGCTTTATTATAGCAAAATAAACGTGGTCCGCAATATAAAATCTATATTAATATACATCCATTTTTTACACCTGCAGTGATCAGCTGCAGGTGTTTTTTATTTTATTAATTCATTTAAACAGTTTAAATCTGGTAAGAATCTGGTATGATTGTCTAGAAAACGCTAATATATCAATAGTATTCGATTCCCTCAGGAGACATCATATACACTGCTTAAACGTCTATGACTAGGCGTTTTTATTTTGCGGTCGCACGATTATCGCAAAACTTTTATATTAAAAAGAGCAATAGCGATACCGAAACTGATTCCGAGCTGCTCGTTTCTAAGAAACACAGGGACAGAGCTTTATGAAATCAATCAAAGGTTTACAAGTAAGGAGTTGGTGTCTTTCTTTAAACAAAGCCAAGTCTTGTAATAAAAATCTGTTTAGTATATGATAGTAACTTGTAAAAAGTTTTTCAATTTCCAAGAGACGATTTTATCAAAAAAAGAACGAAAGTCTTGTTATCTATGGCTCAACGAGCAGAGCATAGTCGCAAGGCTTTTTTGATACACTTGATTAGCAGATTCATTCAAAAATGATGCGTTAAGTAAAAAATATTTCCTTTAACAGAGGTAGAGACTGCAATAGAACTTGTCTGTTAAAGAAAGGTATTGGATATGGCCTCATTTCTGATTGACAGTAAAAAGAACGTTGAAAAAACAGCGAATAAAGCCTTTACAATTGTGGTAAAATAAAAACAATAAGAAAAAGAAAAGGGGATGCAGACATTGAATTTTGAACAATCGTATACGCAACATCAAAAACAAGTTCAAAAATTAGCGATGACGCAGCAGTTGCAACAATCGATCCAGATGCTGCAAATGAACCGCGAAGATTTGACGGGCTTTTTAAAGCAAAAAGCGCTAGGGAATCCTTTGATCGAAGTAAAGGTGAAAGGTCCAGCTGAATCTGATTTTTCTGCACCGATTATTTCTAGAACAGCTTCTGAATCCTATCATCAATTTATGGACGAAAGAATGAATCGTTTACCGAATAAACCAGTTTCATTATTTGCATATGTTGTTGAACAAATTCATTTGAATATGAGAGAAACTTATTTACGTAAATTGGTTTTATGGTTAAGCGAGTTTTTGGATAAGAATGGCTACTTAACGATTTCGTTGGAGGAAGCGAGTCGCCAAGCTGGGGCAGAGCAGATTCAAATGCTGGATGCTTTGACTTTGTTGCAACAACTAGAACCAGCAGGCGTGGGCGCTAGGAATCTACAGGAATGTCTGATGCTGCAAACAGAGCGTGATGAGTATGCACCGAACATGGCTTATGTTATTTTAGAAGAAGATTTTCACGATTTTGCAAATCGCAAATGGGAAAAAATCGCTAAAAAATATGCGATTTCTTTGAAAGAAGTGCAAATCGTTTTTGATTATGTTCAACTGCTGTCGCCGCACCCTGGAGCAGCTTTTGCAAGAGAGAATGAGCAGTTTGTCCGTCCTGATTTGATCGTTAGAGAAGATCAGCATGAGCTGTCTGTCCATTCTGTCCAATCAGGGTTGCCCATTGTGACTTTCCAAAAAGAGTATTACCAACAAATGATGGCGTTGGGTGACAAAGAAGTTTCTACTTTTATGAAAGGCAAATATACAGAATATGATTGGATCCAAAAAAGTTTGGCGCAAAGAGGCGAAACGATCGCTCGTGTCGGTGCAGCAATTGTCGAAAAACAAAAAGCCTATTTTTTTAACGAGAAACGGCCTTTAAGCCCTTTGACATTAAAGGAAATCGCAGCAGAAGTAGGACTGCACGAGTCAACAGTCAGCCGAGCTGTTAATGGAAAATATTTGCAGGCCTCATTTGGCATTGTTGAGTTAAAGAACTTTTTTACTGCTGGTCTTACAAGATCCACACCAAAGACATCTGGAAAAAAAGTAGAGGATGAATTGGTTTCTGTTGAAAATGTCAAACAGGAACTGAAACAGTTGATTGACGAAGAAGACAAGAAGAAACCTTTGTCCGATCAGAAAATTGTTGATCTTTTGAAAGATAAAGGCATTCAAATCTCCAGAAGAACAGTCGCCAAGTACCGAGATAACTTGCATATTCCATCATCTTCTAAAAGAAAAAGAGTCTTTTGAACGCTTACCGCTACACTTCTTAATGAAGCGTCGCTCCTTTATTATGCAAGTTATGGCAATTTGCTTGTGGATCAAAAAAGCAGTGAAAAACATTTGACCTTTTTTGACCAAAGGAGTAAAATACTAGTTGTACCTCAAAGAAAAGAATATGTTACAATGAACTGGAACAACATCAGAGGAGGAAGTTTACATGAATTTAGTACCAACAGTTATCGAACAATCTTCACGTGGAGAACGTGCTTATGATATTTACTCTCGTTTATTAAAAGACCGGATCATTATGTTGAGCGGCGAGATCAATGACGATGTAGCAAATACCGTTATCGCTCAATTGCTTTTCTTGGAAGCACAAGACCCTGAAAAAGATATCTATCTTTATATCAATTCTCCAGGTGGAAGTGTAACAGCTGGATTTGCGATTTATGACACGATGAATTTCATCAAAGCTGATGTTCAAACGATCGCAATGGGAATGGCAGCTTCTATGGGTAGCTTCTTATTAACAGCTGGAACAAAAGGCAAACGTTATGCTTTGCCAAACGCTGAAGTGATGATCCACCAACCATTAGGCGGAGCACAAGGACAAGCAACTGAAATTGAAATTGCTGCACGCCATATCTTGAAGACACGTGAACGTTTGAATCATATCTTAGCAGACAGAACGGGTCAACCGCTAGAAGTTATTGAACGCGACACAGACCGCGACAATTATATGACTGCTCAAGATGCCATGGAATATGGATTGATTGACGGCGTAATGGAAAACAATTCTGAATTGAACAAATAAGGAAACTTTCCCATCTAGTTTGTATAGAAGAAAAGTAAAAAGTGCTTGGATAGGCAAATCACCTATCCAAGCACTTTTTTGCTTTATGAGAGCTTCTTTAATTTTTCTGTCATTAAATTCGATAGTTGCTGTTCAAGTTTCGTACTATTCTAATGAGTGTCACCCCTGTTCTAAAATAGGTGCCCAGAATACACTGAAAATCACTTTAATTAAGATTGAGTAAAAAACCACCAAACAACAAGAAAGATACTCGCTATTCCCCAGACTGTGACTCCTAATATCCACCAGATAGTTTGCGTAGCCGAATATTTCTTGCTTTTCATCTTCCTTTTAACAAAAGCAAACAAAACAAACCCAATTATGATGAAACAGACTATTGCTCAAAGCGATAAATTCACTTTTTCACCTCCTCTTTTTTGAATACTTGATTTAACCGGCTCGTCGAAGTACATTGTTTTTAGTATTCTTATTTCATCTTAACATAGAATAACACTATTCTTTTGCTGTTCTTAAAACAGCCGATCATCATTGCGATAAGCAAGGATCAAATGATCAACCAATTGTGTAGTGAAAGCAAAAATAGATAGACGTTGCATGAATTATTCATTGCTTGATGATCAATTAAACATTTGAATCGGGGTATTTCTTTGGTTTTCCTTAAACGATTCGTTTTTCATTTGGCTTTTTTCACGTTATAATAATGAAAGAGACAAAATGTGAGGAGAGATAGAGCATGGATATTTCAAATATTAAGGCAAATGAAGTCGACGCAACGCGTGGTATTCGTTACGGAGAAGAATCAGCACCGGTAAAAGTGTTAGAGTTTATCAACTTGAACTGTCCCTATTGCAAGCAATGGTATGAAGAATCCAGGGAAGTGCTGAATCGCTATGTAAATGAAGGCAAAGTACAGCGCATCATCAAATTGTTTGATAAAGAGAAACCAAGCTTGAGAAAAGGCAATGTTGTCCACCATTACATGGACTACAACAATCCAGGAAGAGCAATTGAAGAGATGGATTATTTCTTTGCGCATCAAGATGAGTGGGGCGCATTGGACGAAGCCAAAATTGGAGAATATGTAGAAGAAAAACGCGGATTGCTTTATCATCCTATAGAAGATGAAATCCAAGGCATTATCCAAGAAGCGGAAAGAGCAAATGTCGTCTTTGTCCCAACTATTTTTATTGGAGACCATATCTTTGATGAACACATGACACCTCAGGAACTGGAAGAAATAATTGAAAAAGAGCTATTGAAATAGCTTCAAACTTTCTTTCATCCCTTACTGAAAAAATGAAGCAAACTTATTGGTTGCAACTTGTCCTGCAAACTGGTACAATAAATTTTGTAAGGGATGAAAGCAGTAAAGTTTTGCTGCTAAAATGGTAAAGACAACAGGTTGTTAAAAATTGGTGTCTTCGTTCATTTTAAATCTCTTTGTTTTTTTCTTCAACGAGGGTCGCTAAACGACTTACATGGTCAGAAAACGACCAATGTAGAAAGAGGTGACTCATGCAGGAAGTGTTGTCAATATTTGAAAAGGTCATACCGGATGCGATGCAAGCTTTGAAAGAACGTCATCAGATCTTGCGGCAGATTTACTTGCTGGCGCCAGTGGGACGTCGTGTTCTTGCCGACAAGCTGAACATGACCGAAAGAAGCTTGCGGACAGAAGTTGAAGTTTTGAAAAAACAGCAGCTAATCGTATCTTCAAAATCCGGCATGCAACTTACGTCAATGGGAAAAGATGTTTTTCGTTCGTTGGATACTTTCATGGGACAGCTGCTCGGCATACGTGAAAAAGAAAAGAGATTGGCTCAACACCTTCAGATCGACCAATGTGTCATTGTTTCTGGAGATGTAGATGAACAAGATAAGGTGAAGGAAGAAATGGGCAGAGTCGTTTTAGAAACCCTAAACTTTCTATTACCCCCTGGTTTAAGTGTTGTTGCAGTGATGGGTGGCACCACCATGGCAGCTGTAGCCGGTCAATTCAACACAACGCTTTCTCATAACCGTGAATTTATTTTTGTCCCAGCCAGAGGAGGAATTGGAGAGTCTGTTGAAATTCAAGCAAACTCGATCAGTGCTCAAATGGCAAAAGCCACAGGAGGAAAAAGTCAAGTTCTGTATGTTCCAGAACAAGTAGGTAAAGGAACATACGAAATGCTGCTGCAAGAGCCAAGTGTCAGTAAGGCGTTAGATTTGATTAATTCTGCAAATTGTGTACTCTATGGTATAGGGGAAGCAATACCAATGGCAAAGCGGAGAGGTATGGATCAAGAAACCCTCCAGCTATTAAAAGAAAAAGCTGCAGTTGGCGAAGCTTTTGGCGAATTCTATGATGCAAACGGAAAAGTGATCTATAAGATTCCGCGGATCGGTTTGCAGTTCAAACAATTGGCCCAGATTCCAAATGTTATTGCGATAGCAGGCGGAGCGAAAAAAGCTGAAGCAATTGAAGTGAACATGAAAAAAGCACCATCTCAATCTTGGCTGATTACGGATGAAGGTGCAGCTAACTTGATTTTAAGAGGGTAACCCCTTTAAAATAAAAATATATTTTTGATTTTCTAAAGGAGGAAATCTAGTTATGACAGTTAAAGTAGGTATTAATGGTTTTGGACGTATTGGACGTTTAGCATTCCGTCGTATCCAAGAATTAGAAGGTATTGAAGTTGTTGCAGTCAACGACTTGACAGATCCAAAAATGTTGGTTCATTTATTAAAATATGATACAACTCAAGGCCGTTTCAATGCAGATGTAACTGTTGGCGATGACTCATTTACAGTTAACGGAAAAGAAGTTAAAGTTTTCAGCACTCCAAATCCAGATGAAATTCCTTGGAATGAAGTTGAAGCTGAAATCATCTTAGAAGCAACTGGTTTCTTCACAACTCAAGAAAAAGCTGAATTACACTTAAAAGCTGGTGCAAAACGTGTGATCATCACTGCTCCAGGATCAGGCGACATCAAAACAATCGTATATAACGTTAACCACGAAACACTTGACGGATCTGAAACAGTTATCTCAGGTGCTTCATGTACAACAAACTGCTTAGCTCCAATGGCTAAAGTATTGAACGACAAATTTGGTATCGTTGAAGGATTAATGACAACAATCCATGCTTACACTGGTGACCAAATGACATTAGACGGCCCACACAAAAAAGGCGACTTCCGTCGTGCTCGTGCTGCTGCAGAAAACATCGTGCCTAACTCAACTGGTGCTGCTAAAGCTATCGGTGAAGTTATTCCTGAAATCAAAGGTAAATTGGACGGATCTGCACAACGTGTTCCAGTTCCAGCTGGTTCATTAACTGAATTAACAACAGTATTAGAAAAGAAAGTTACTATTGAAGAAGTAGATGCAGCAATGAAAGAAGCTAGCAACGAATCTTACGGTTACACTGAAGACCCAATCGTTTCTTCAGACGTTGTAGGGATGACTTACGGTTCATTATACGATGCAACTCAAACAAAAATCATGACCGTTGGCGACCAACAATTAGTTAAAACTGTTTCTTGGTACGACAATGAAATGTCTTACACTTCTCAATTAGTACGTACTTTAGAATACTTCGCAAAACTGTAATTCGAATTTAAACAGTTTAACAACAGAAGCTATCAGAAGAACAGTACAATGATAAGCGGGGGAGCATCGCGCTTCCCCGCTTTTATTTTTGAATCAGAAACAAAAAGTTTTGCTTTATGCCCATCAACAGGCAGATCTGAAGGAGGAACAACATAGTGGCTAAAAAAGTTGTAACAGATTTAGATTTAAAAGATAAAGTTGTTTTGGAACGGGCAGATTTCAACGTTCCTATGAAAGATGGACAAATCACCAATGATAACCGTATCCAAGCTGCATTGCCAACCATTCAATACATTTTGGAACAAGGCGGAAAATTGGTACTATTTTCTCATTTAGGGAAAGTAAAAACAGAAGAAGACAAAGAAGGCAAATCTTTGCGTCCAGTCGCTGAACGTTTAAGTGAATTATTAGGCAAAGACGTGAAGTTCATACCTGAAACGCGCGGCAAAGAATTAGAAGATGCGATCGCAGCGTTGAAATCAGGTGAAGTATTGATGTTTGAAAACACACGCTTTGAAGATATTGATGGTAAAAAAGAAAGCAAGAACGATCCTGAATTAGGCAAATACTGGGCAAGTCTTGGCGATGTATTCGTGAATGACGCGTTTGGTACAGCTCACCGTTCACACGCTTCTAACGTAGGCGTAGCAGCAAACTTAGAATCAGCTGCCGGCTTCTTAATGGAAAAAGAAATCAAGTTTATTGGTGAGGCAGTGGACAATCCAAAACGTCCATTTGTTGCGATTTTAGGTGGCGCGAAAGTTAGCGACAAAATCGGCGTGATCGAAAACTTGCTTGAAAAAGCAGATAAAGTATTGATCGGCGGCGGAATGGCTTATACTTTCTATGCTGCTAAAGGCATCAGCATTGGTAAATCTTTATTAGAAGAAGACAAAGTCGATTTGGCTAAATCTTTACTTGAAAAAGCTGGAGATAAACTAGTATTGCCAGTCGACAACGTAACAGCTAAAGAATTTAGTAATGACGTACCAACTGAAGTTCATGAAAATGGTGTTCCTGAAGATCAAATGGGGCTAGATATCGGACCTAAAACGATTGAACAATTCAAAAAAGAATTGGACGGCGCTAAAACAGTTGTCTGGAACGGACCAATGGGTGTATTTGAAATGTCTAACTTTGCCAAAGGAACGATCGGTGTCTGCAAAGCTTTAGCAGAATTGGACGATGCCATCACGATCATTGGCGGTGGAGATTCAGCAGCTGCAGCTCAACAATTGGGTTATGCAGACAAATTCACCCACATTTCTACAGGCGGCGGCGCTTCGTTAGAATACTTGGAAGGTAAAGAATTACCTGGATTAGCAGCGATCTCTAATAAATAAAAAAAGCTGTTACTGTTTGCGGACAAGTTTAATTGAACTTGTCTGCTGAAAAAAGAAAGGAAGGTTTTATATGCGTAAACCAATTATTGCTGGAAACTGGAAAATGAACAAAACGGCTTCAGAAGCTCACGAATTTGTAGAAGCAGTGAAAAATAAAATTCCTTCATCTGATGTAGTGGATTCTGTCGTGGGAGCACCAGCTTTGTTCTTACAAGACCTTGTCAACTCATCAAAAGGAACTGACTTAAAGATTGCAGCTCAAAACTGCTACTTTGAAGAAGAAGGAGCTTATACAGGCGAAACAAGTCCTAAAGCTTTGAGCGATATGGGTGTTGACTATGTCATTATTGGACACTCTGAACGTCGTGAATACTTCCATGAAACAGATGAAGAAATCAACAAAAAAGCACATGCTATTTTTAGAAATGGTATGATTCCAATTCTTTGCTGCGGCGAAACTTTGGAACAACATGAAGCTGGAAAAACAAACGAATGGGTCAGCGGACAAGTTAAAGCTGGCTTGGAAGGATTAACTGAAGGACAAGTAAGCGAGATCGTGATCGCTTATGAACCTATTTGGGCAATCGGAACTGGTAAAACAGCAACAAGCGAAGAAGCAAATGAAACCATTTCAGTTATTCGCGAAACAGTTGCAAAAGCAGTTTCTCAAGATGCAGCAGATGCTGTACGTATTCAATACGGCGGTAGTGTAAAACCAGCAAATATTGCTGAATTAATGGCACAATCTGATATCGACGGTGCTTTAGTCGGTGGCGCAAGTTTAGAACCTGATTCATTCTTAGCATTATTGGAGGCAAATAAATAATGAGTAATAAACCAGTAGCTATCATCATTCTTGATGGATTCGGCTGGAGAGAAGAAACGACAGGAAACGCTGTTGCACAATCCAAAAAACCTAACTTTAACCGTTACATGGAAACTTTTCCTCATGCAACTTTAAAAGCTTCTGGTTTAGATGTTGGACTTCCAGATGGACAAATGGGCAATTCTGAAGTAGGGCATACGAATATTGGTGCTGGACGGATTGTTTACCAAAGTCTGACTCGAATCGATAAAGCAATCGAAGAAGGCGAATTTCAACAAAATGAAGCTTTAGCAAGCGCAATGGATCAAGTTGTTGACAACGATTCAAATCTGCATTTGTTTGGACTAGTTTCAGACGGAGGCGTTCACAGTCATATCAATCACTTGGTCTCTCTTATCGCAACTGCGAAAAATAGAGGCGTAAAAAATGTTTATATCCATGCTTTCACAGATGGACGCGATGTGGCACCAGATTCTGGTCTTGGTTACATTGAGCAATTAGAAAAAGCATTGTCTCAAATGAACATGGGAGAAATTGCTACTGTTTCAGGTCGTTTCTATGCAATGGACCGTGACAAACGTTGGCAGCGTGTAGAAAAAGCTTATAATGCCATTTTCCATGGCGAAGGCAATAAAGCCGCTTCAGCTATTGAAGCTGTTAAACAAAGCTACGCTGATGACAAGATGGATGAATTCATCGTGCCGACAGTGATTGAAAAAGATGGTAAACCAGTCGCTACTGTTCAAGATAATGATGCAATCATTTTCTTCAACTTCCGACCAGACCGTGCTATCCAATTATCAAATGCTGTTACAGACGAAGAGTGGGAACACTTTGACCGTGGCGAACGTCCACACAATGTCAAGTTGGTCACTATGACCCTTTACAACCCAAGCATTGATGCAGAAGTTGCTTTCCCACCAATCGAATTGAAAAACGTTTTAGGTGAAGTATTATCAAATGAAGGCTTGTCACAACTGCGGATTGCAGAAACTGAAAAATATCCGCACGTAACGTTCTTTATGAATGGTGGACGTAATGAAGAATTCGACGGTGAAAACCGGATCTTGATTCCATCTCCAAAAGTCGAAACATACGACTTGAAACCAGAAATGAGTGCTTACGAAGTAGGAGAAGCTTTAGTTGCTGACATCAAAGCAGGTAAAAATGACGCCATCATTTTAAACTTCGCAAACCCAGACATGGTTGGACATTCTGGTAAACTAGAACCAACGATCAAAGCCATTGAAGCTGTGGATGAAAATCTAGGAAATGTTGTAGATGCGATCCTTGAAAAAGGTGGATATGCTATCATCTTTGCAGACCATGGGAACTCAGATACTATGATCACACCAACTGGTGAACCGCATACTGCACATACAACAGTGCCAGTACCTGTTATCGTAACGAAAAAAGACGTTACATTACGTACAGATGGCCGTTTGGCAGATATCGCACCAACTATGCTAGACCTACTAGGAGTCAAAAAACCAGCCGAAATGACAGGACAAAGCCTCATCCAAAAATAAAGGATGCGGAGCGACCCCGAAAGAGAACGAGCACTAATGCAGGAACAACGCAAGCAACCCAGCGAAGCGGTTGTGCGGATGTTACAAATTAGGCGGAGATCTCTGGGGAACGCAGCTCAACTCCAAGGATGCGGAGCGACCCCGAAAGAGTCACAGCAAAAACAGGTTGAGGAGAAGGCTTGAAAAGCAAAGCCGTATGGAAGCACTGTTGCCGTTCCGGCAAAGTATATCCTGTCTCTAAGCGATTATAATCGAAAGAGCCATGACAATATGAAGAAGGCTAAGACAAAAACTTTGCTAACTTCTTCTCAATCCTAACAAAACGATGATAAATAGGGATTTTTATTGCAAAAACGATGGAAATTAACTAAACTAAACTTGGGCAAAAGTTCGAGCGTCCAAAGTGATTTATATCTAAAGGAGAGAAAAAATATGCCATTTATTACAGATGTTTTAGCTCGCGAAGTATTAGACTCACGCGGTAACCCAACGATTGAAGTTGAAGTTTACACAGAAAGCGGTGCGTTTGGTCGCGGTATGGTTCCATCAGGAGCTTCAACAGGTGAACACGAAGCAATCGAATTACGCGACGGAGACAAATCTCGTTACGGCGGAAAAGGTGTTTTGAAAGCTGTAGATAACGTAAACAACTTAATCTCAGAAGCTATTCTTGGATTTGATGTACGTGATCAATTAGCAATCGACCGTACAATGATTGAATTAGACGGTACACCAAACAAAGCTAAATTAGGAGCTAACGCTATCTTAGGTGTTTCTATTGCTGTTGCTCGTGCAGCTGCAGATTACTTGGATATTCCTTTGTACCAATATCTTGGCGGATTCAATACTAAATTGTTGCCAACTCCAATGATGAACATCATCAACGGTGGTTCACATGCTGATAACAGTATCGACTTCCAAGAATTCATGATCATGCCAGTTGGCGCTCCAACTTTCAGAGAAGCTTTGCGTATGGGAGCTGAAGTATTCCATGCATTAGCTAGCATCTTGAAATCTAAAGGATTAGCAACTTCAGTTGGTGACGAAGGTGGATTCGCTCCAAACTTAGGTTCAAACGAAGAAGGTTTCGAAGTCATCATCGAAGCAATCGAAAAAGCTGGTTACAAACCAGGCGAAGACGTTATGCTTGCAATGGACGCTGCTTCTTCAGAATTCTATGACAAAGAAAAAGGCGTTTATGTATTAGCTGATTCAGGCGAAGGCGAAAAAACAGTTGACGAAATGATCCAAATGTACAAAGAATTGGTTGAAAAATACCCAATCATCTCAATTGAAGACGGCTTAGACGAAAACGACTGGGATGGATTCAAGAAACTAACAGACGAATTAGGTGACAAAGTACAATTAGTTGGAGACGACTTATTTGTAACAAACACTGAAATCTTGTCTAGAGGTATCGAAAACGGTGTTGCTAACTCAATCTTGATCAAAGTTAACCAAATCGGTACATTGACTGAAACATTCGATGCTATTGAAATGGCTAAAAAAGCTGGTTACACTGCAGTTGTTTCTCACCGTTCTGGTGAAACAGAAGATGCTACAATCTCTGACATCTCTGTTGCAACAAATGCTGGCCAAATCAAGACTGGTTCATTGAGCCGTACTGACCGTATCGCTAAATACAACCAATTGTTAAGAATTGAAGACCAATTAGGTGAATTAGCTGAATACCATGGTAAAGCTTCATTCTACAACTTGAAAAACAAATAATAGCAGTTTACTTGAGAGAAGAAAATTCTTCTAAAAAAGTTACCGCTGAACAGTTATCATAAACTGTTAGATGCCCTTCCTATGGAAAGTAAGATAGGAAGGGCATCTTTTTGTGCTGTTAGAACAATCTAAACATACGTTTGAAACTTGATTTCATACTTAATAGAGCATTTTTTGTCCATCACTTACGATAGAAAGCGACGGACATCCTTTAAACTGTTGGTTTGGTTTTGGAGAGGGAATGGTAAAAACAATCTTAGCATGTAAAGGGGAAGGGGAGAAAAAATGGGATTTTATCATTTGGTAACACGTAAACCTATGACGATCGGTCAAGCACATTACTTTTGAGAAAGAGGGCCGAAATAGATTATATTCTTTTTTCTAGACAATCACTTTAAGTATGATGACAAACAATCAGCCGCTGAGATGTGGCAAGCATTTCGAGAAGATGGTCATTCTATATCATCGGCAAAATTAAGGTTCTTGAGCAATGTGCAAGAACATGAATCGAGAGCGATCAGAGAAGTGATAACGAAAATGGTTGCATTAGAATACTTTCCAATATATCCTTCAAGATTTAAGTGCTTATGCGGCACAACAGAGTTAAAAGATTTTTATCAATGGAAAGAGGTATTTGAATCTTGATAGGGAAGTTCTGCAAATTGTGAAATTGGAATCAGAAGGACCTTATTTTCAAGGCGATGCTGAATTGTTGCCTTCTCCACGCAATGTTACTTTTGTAGAAAAAATGGAGCAAGCAAAAAAACATTGGCGTCATCCCAATCGTCAAGGTGTTTCTGAAGTGTTGATGGGTGGCGTGATTGAAGTAGTCGATATTCTTGAAGACTTTCAAACAAAGCTTTTAAATTAGGATCAAAAACTATACTGTTACTTGCCGAAAAGTTTGGTTTAACTAGCGAGACCGTTTCTAACCTTTAAGGAGCTGCGATGGAATCTACATTCATTATTATACGTGGAAATGCTGCAAGCAGAAAAACGACTGCTGCAAAATTATTACATGAACGATTAGGCGGTGGAAATGCTCTGCTCATTTCTCAAGATGTTGTCAGAAGAGAAATGTTAGGCGTTAAAGATACAAAAGAAAACTTAGCCATAAATCTAATAAAGAATATCGCTATATATGGCAAGGGATGTTGTCTTTACGTGATTCTGGAGGGGATTTTTTAAGACTGCCATTTACAATGAGCTGTTTACAGAACTTTATGATTTATTTGAGCATCACGTTTTTGCTTACTATTTTGATATTTCTTTTCAGGAAACATTGTTTAGGCATAAAAAAAGAGAAAAGTCTCAAGAATTTGGGGAAGAAGCAATGAAGAGATGGTGGATAGAAAAAGACCTTCTCAATCGTTCTGGAGAATACCTTTTTACTAAGGATCAATCAGAAAAAGAAATTGTATCAAAAATCTTAAATGACATTGGTTAAAAATACGCAACTTAAAATGTTGCTTTTTCCATTGATAGAGAAACCTGCTGTACATTAACTGTATGGAGAAAGATGTTCAGTTGAAACTTTGCGATAAAGTGGTAAACTACTAGGAGGAAATTCCGCTATTTTTAGTAGGATAAAAAAAGGAATAGATCAAACAGCCTTTTTGAGGAGGAAAATGATTGGAACAGCCAGAAAAATTTGCTGAACAAAAACGTGTAGACGAAACAGTCAAAAAAATCACGATAGAGCGAGAAAGACTTCTTTCATCCTTAAAAAAGACTACCGCTCAGTTAAATGAGGTTTTAAGAGAAAATGGTCAACTGAATGTTGGCGGCGACAGTTTTGATGAAATAGTAGAATCGAATATATCATTAAGAGAGCAAGAACAACGATTGCAAATCAAAGATTTCCAACGAAGCAAAGAGGAAAAAAGAGCCTTTGTTCTTCATCAAATGGCAGATAGCCCTTACTTTGGTCGCATTGATGTTTGGGATAAAGAATTGGAAGAAAACTTTTCTGTTTACTTAGGCTTAAGCTCGTTTGCTGAAAGCGGCCAGCATATCGTCTATGATTGGCGAGCACCGATCGCTTCTCTCTATTATGAAGGAAAGCTAGGTGATAATAGCTATCAGACGATGGATGGAGCAGTAGCAGTCAATGTACAACTGAAACGACAATTTATCATTAAACAGGCAGTGATCGAAACAATGGCAGATACGACGGAAGTGATAGGCGATGAAGTCTTGCTCAAAGTGCTGGAATCTAACAGCGACAGCCATATGAAATCGATTGTTTCAACGATCCAACAGGAACAAAATGCGATCATTCGTGATGAAAAAAGTCCAGTATTGTTTGTTCAAGGTGTAGCAGGAAGCGGTAAGACCTCAGCCATTATGCAGCGAATGGCTTATGTATTATACACACATCGTCACCATCTATCGTCGAAAGATATCCTGATGTATTCACCCAACCATTTGTTCAGTGAATACATTTCTCAAGTGCTGCCTTCTTTAGGAGAGGAAGATATCCAACGGTTAGAGTTTTATCAGTTCTTGAAACCTTATTTGCCGGAATTTACCATTCAAAGAGAGCGCAAAAGCAATGCGATCACTGCTTTTAAAGAAAGTTTGTCCTTTTATAAGCTATTTGAAGATTATGTACAATCTTTGGCTGAAAAGGGTCTTCAATTCTTTCCTTACCGGCTAAATGAAGAAACGATATTAAGCAAAAAAGACCTGCGTAACCTGTTTAAAAAGACAAATAAAGAATTGCCTTTACATGGACAAATTCTTGAACTTCAACATAAACTCTTACAAAAAATCAAACGATTAAAAGAAAAAGAGAAGCGGTCAGAATCGATCGAGAAAGAGATCGAAACCATGGCGCTTGATGTTCTTCAAGAAATGGAAGGAAATGGAAAACTGCTTGACGAAGAAAATGGAGATACTATTCGAGCAGAACTGGCACAACACTTAGTCGATAAACACTATGCGAAAGCAGAAAAAAGAACCCAACAACTTGGTTTTTTGAACATCAAGTTGCAATATCTTCACTTCTTAACAGTTGTTCCTCAGTTGATAAACTTAGCTGAATGGGGGATCGAAGTCCAAGAATGGGAAGAACATCTTGAGCAAGTCCATCATGAATTGAAACAAAAAAATATTCAGCTTTGCGATGGCGTAGCTTATTATGCTTTGAAACGCAACATGCTGAACGATGATCATCACACAGCTTATAGGTATATCTTTATCGATGAAGTTCAAGACTATACGTCGGCTCAAGTGGCGTTGATTCATGATATGTATCCACGGGCCAAATATACCTTATCTGGGGATTTGAATCAGCTGATTTACGGCAATACTTCAGTTGTGGACAATATTCATCAGCTGTTCCCTGAACAAGTGACGGACGTTTATTTGAAGACCAGTTACCGATCATCACGCGAAATCACACAATTTGCGAACCACATTTTAAAAGATGCTTCTGGCATCGAGGCTTATGGACGTTCAGGTGCACGACCAGCAATAGGTCAATATAAGAACCAATCAGAGATATTCCAAGCTTTGCTTTCAGATATACGACAACATCCAAAAGAGGAAAAAAAAGCTATTATTTGTAAAAACCAGGAAGAATGCCAGCAAGTTTACCAAGCGCTTCATACTGAAACGGCGATTGAATGGATCCAAAAAGATAAAGGACGCCTGGATCGTGACTTAGTCTTACTTCCAGTCTCATTAGCTAAAGGATTGGAATTTGATGCGGTCTATTGTTTAGATGCGAACCAAGACCAATACCATACGGATGAGGATCGCAATATTCTTTATACGATTTGTACGAGAGCCATGCATCGGCTAACGATCTTAGCTACGAATGAGTTAAGTTCATTCTTTTCATCCATTCCAGCCGAACAATTGCAAATGTTGAACAAATAAAGCTTATCAGGTGCGTTGAAAAACAGAAAAGTCTAAAATGGAAGTAACAGCTCTTGAAATCAGTGGACAATAGAGGAATGAAGGGGAAAAATGGAAATGATCATTTTAGGAAATGGATTTGACCGTAATCATGATGATTTTCCATCCAGTTACCGTCATTATCGCGACTTTTTAAATCAACGACCAGACTATCGCCATTTGATCAAGATTATGGAACGCTATATTCCAATTTTACTAAGCAAACAAACAGAACAGCAATTTATTTGGGCAAATTTTGAGGAAGCACTTGGAGAAATGGATTTTAAGTTTTTAATGGAAGAGCTATTTTCAATGTATGCAGTAGAGTATGAAGAAAAAACAGCAGCTGATTTTTCTGAGCGAGAATTACAGGTAGAGCTTTCCAAGTTTACAAAGGACTTAATACAGAGTTTCGTACAATGGATCCAGTTCATTGAGAAGAAAGTCGATACCTTAGCGGCTAAAGATTTTCCAATGATCCATAACCGCAATTTATTTTTGACGTTCAATTATACAAAACTATTGGAAAAAATCTATGGTATCCATGCTCAACGCATTTGTCACATCCATGGTACAATCGAAAATCCCAAAAGTGTTGTTTTCGGCCATCGAAACCGAGAACAAGTGGATAAAGCAATAGCCAACAGCAAAACGAGCCGCTATCTCTATTCAAGACAGCTGGAGCAAATGGCGCAACATTTTTATCGTGATACTTATAAAAACTGTGAAAAGCAAATTGAAAAAAATCTTGATTTTTTTCGTCAAATCAATGCCGCTCAAATCGAAACGGTCTATGTTATCGGGCAATCTTTGAACCCGCTTGATGGGCTTTATTTTGAATATCTCCTTTCATTGCTGCCAAGCCATTCTTTATGGAAGATCTATATTTATTATGATCATGAAGCTGAAAAACGCCAAGAAAAAAAGCGGATCCGGCAATATTTTTTAAAGCGCGGGGTAGAAAGCAAGCGGATCAGTTTTATAGACTACCCAAATTGAATAGCGATGAGCGCGAGATTGCTCAATAGAGAAAAACTGCCAAGACATGTAGAAAAGTTGACATGTTCTGGCAGTTTTTTACATGGTTAAGATTCGGGCAACAATCTGTCTATGGAATAAGCAAATATGCAGTTTTTTAGTGCCTGTTTTTCCTTTTATTTAGCAGGCGTGATATAGATGAATGTAAACAAAAAAAGCAAAAGAGGAAAAGGGAACAAAAGCTCACTGCGCTCGCTTTATTGTAAACTATCAAAACTTGTTCACAGAGCTTTCTTCTGTGACCAAGTCGAGTCGTAAACTGCTGCAACTCGTTCACAGCCTCGTCTCCTGTGACCAAGTCGAGTCGTAAACTGCTGCAACTCGTTCACAGCCCTATCACCTGTGACCAAGTGGGCGGCTTTCTATCTCTCATCGCAGATGGTACAATGAAGATGAAAAATGAAAATTTAATGATAAAAGGTAAGTTGAAGAATCAGGGAGGAAGCAAAATGCAAGAGATATATAATTTTTCAGCGGGGCCTGCAGTGATGCCGAAGCCAGTCCTTAAACAAATCCAAAATGAAATGATGTCTTATCGCGGTAGTGGGCAATCAGTGCTGGAGATGAGTCATCGCTCTTCCTTGTTTCAAGAAATCATCAAAAAGGCTGAGGAAACACTGCGCGCATTGATGCAGATTCCAGATGAATATGATGTTTTATTTTTGCAAGGCGGAGCAAGTCTGCAATTCACAATGGTTCCATTAAATTTGGGCATAAAAAAAGCTGGCTATATCCATACGGGGATTTGGGCAAAAAAAGCTATTCAGGAAGCTGAAAAGCTGGCTGATTTAGAAGTAGCTGTTTTAGCTTCTTCTGCTGCAAAGAACTTCACTTATATTCCTGAAATAACATCTGTACCACAATACCTTGATTACGTTCATTTGACGACCAATAATACAATCGAAGGGACAGCTTTTTACACCTTGCCAAAGACAGGAGATGTACCGTTAGTCGGGGATCTCTCTTCGAACATTTTATCTTTTGACTATGATGTAAAAGACTTCGGGCTGATCTATGCAGGGGCTCAAAAAAATATGGGACCTGCTGGAATGACGGTCGTGATCGTACGCAAAGACTTGTTGGGCAAGAAGAAGGGATTGCCTGCGATGATCGACTACAAACTGCAAGCGGAAAATGACTCAATGTATAATACACCTCCGACTTTTGCCATTTATGCTGCTGGTTTGGTTTTTGACTGGTTAAAAAAACAAGGCGGGATCAAAGAGATGGAACAACGCAGTCGGCAAAAAGCTCAGTTGCTGTATGAAACACTCGATGCTTCGTCATTATTCTACTCATCAGTTGCGAAAAAAGACCGCTCATTGACGACCATTCCTTTTATGACCGGAAACTCCGACTTAGATGACCAATTTATCAAAGAAGCGGAAAAAGTTGGGTTGGTCAATCTAAAGGGGCATCGATCAGTAGGCGGCATGCGAGCCAGTCTTTATAATGCCTTTCCATTGACTGGGGTAGAAACATTAACGGCTTTTATGCAGGACTTTGAGCAGCAGAATGGGGGAAATCGAGATGTTTAATATCAACAGCTATAATGAAATCGCCGCAGAAGGGTTAGAGCTATTTGAAAAAGAACAGTATGCTTTGGATGTAACGGATGATCCAGATGGAATCTTGTTGCGAAGTGCAGATTTGCATGGAACAGTCCTGCCGCTTCAATTAAAAGGCATTGCTCGTGCTGGAGCAGGAACCAATAACATTCCTTTAAAAGAATGCTCCGAACGAGGGATCGTTGTATTTAACACACCGGGTGCCAACGCCAATGCAGTAAAAGAATTAGTACTGGCCAGTTTGCTTTTGGCAGCGCGCCCGATATTGGAAGGCGCCATGTGGGCAAAAACGTTAAAAGGTCCAGATGCTGTACAAAAAGCGGAAGCGGAAAAAAAGCGGTTTGTCGGCAGTGAATTGGCAGGAAAGCGGCTTGGGGTGATTGGACTCGGTTCGATCGGCGCAATGGTCGCCAACGATGCTTATCGGCTAGGCATGGAAGTGAGAGGATATGATCCTTATCTTTCTGTAGATACTGCCTGGAAAATCTCAAGACACGTTATTCGGGTAGAATCGATCGAAGAAGTACTTGAAACTTGTGATTATATCACTGTTCATGTTCCTTTGATGCCTGAAACCGCCAAAATGATCGATGCTGAAAGTATTCAACGGATCAAGAAAAATGCTGTACTGTTGAACTTTTCAAGAGGTGGTCTAGTCGACATCGAGGCAGTCGTTGAAGCTTTAGAAGAAAGACGGTTGGCTCAGTACATGACTGACTTTGTAGATGAAAGGTTGTTAGGTATAGAAGGGGCTGTGGTTTTACCGCATCTAGGAGCTGCGACTGCTGAAGCAGAAACAAATTGCAGTGTAATGGCTGCTGAAACATTGAAGTATTTTCTAGAAACAGGCAATATTCGGCATTCTGTCAATTTCCCTCATGTTGAAATGGCGTTTCGTTCCCCGATCCGGTTAGCGATCGCCAATCGAAATGTCACGAATAGAATCGGGCAAATGTCTGCTATTCTGGCTGAACAAGGGATCAATATCGTGAATATTCTTAACCGCAGTAAAGGAGACTATGCCTATACCTTGATCGATATAGATGAGATCGATGCAGACCAATTAGGACACATCGCAAATAAAGTTCGACAACTAGAGGGCATATTGAGTGTTCGTGTCATTCGACCCTTAAACAGAAAGGAGGGAATTGCTCATGGTTCAGATCAATCCGTTTAAAGCAATCCGGCCAAAAGCAGAATTAGCTGGCAAGATCGCCTCATTACCATACGATGTTTTAACTTCAACTGAAGCAGCAGAGTTAGCCAAATATAATCCTTATTCCTTTTTACACATTGATAAAGCAGAAATCGATCTGCCACCTGAGACAGCACCGGATGACGATAGGGTTTATCAAAAGGCAGCCGATCATCTAAAACGTTTTTTAGAAAATCGTTGGCTGATTCAAGACCATCAAGAATCCCTTTATTTATATGAGTTGACCTGTGAAAACAACAGTCAATTGGGGTTGGCAGCTTGTACAACCATTGAAGATATGCTCGATGGTAAAGTCAAAAAACATGAGTATACCCGTGAAGAAAAAGAACGAGATCGCATGCGCCATATAGATGCAACAGATGCGCAAACTAGTCCAATTTTTCTGACATACCGAAAAAATGAGCACATTTACTCATTAATGAAAGATTGGACAGAAACCCATTCACCTATTTATGACTTTACCAGCTTCTATAAGGTCACACATCGCATGTGGGTGATGGACGACCCGGATGTGATGCAAGAAATAATCGCAGCCTTTCAAACGATAGATCATCTGTATATTGCGGACGGGCATCATCGTGCAGCTTCGGCAGTCAACATTGCCTTATCTCGCAAACAAGCTTTCCCAAACTTGTCTAAAGAAGCTGAGTCTCAAAAGATTTTGTCTGTGATGTTTCCTCAAACAGAATTGGCTATATTAGATTATAACCGAGTATTGAAGGTAGATATCCCTAGTGACTTTTTTGAACAGCTTGCGCCTACATTTTCGATCGAACCTGTGGATAAAGCTTTTAAGCCAAACCAAAAAGGGATGTTGGGCTTGTATTTGAAGGGACAATGGTATGCCTTAAAGGTCAAATCCGAAAAAAGAGCAACCGATCCGATTGCTGGTTTAGATGTTTCGATCGTACAAGAAGAGGTGTTGAAACCCATTTTTGCGATCCGAGATGTCCGAAAAGATCCAAGAATTGATTTTGTCGGCGGGATCGAAGGCTTAAAAGGGTTGACAGACAAAGTGGATAGTGGCGAATACACGATTGCTTTTGCTATGTATCCGCCTACGATGGAAGAACTATTAGCAGCAGCAGACAGCGGAAAAATGATGCCGCCTAAATCAACTTGGTTTGAACCAAAGTTATTGAGCGGGCTGCTGATCCATGATTTAGAAACACCTGAACAGTAGCGGGAAATCACAATCTTTTCTAGTAATTTGACTGAATTTATGTTAGAGTTAACTGCAGAAGAAAAATGAGACAGGAGGCAATAAAATTGTATAATGCACTTTTAATTGCTGAGTTGGTCGTGTCCGTATTGTTGATCATCATCGTTGCGATGCAGCCGACTAAAACAAACAGTGCTTCAACTGCTTTAACAGGCGGAGCTGAACAATTATTCGGAAACCAAAAGAAACGTGGATTTGAAGCTGTCTTACAACGGATCACCGTTGTACTAGGAACAATTTTCGTTGTGCTGGCATTGGCATTAGCTTATTTATCTGCACATTAACAGAAAATGGATAAACTGTCTGGAACTTTCCAGGCAGTTTTTTTGGTTGAATAACAAAAAGTTAGTGTAATATATACCGAAAAGTCTATTTAAAGCAGCGAAACGCTCGAAGTGAACAGCTCCAGAGTAGAATCTTTGGACTGTGACAGCAAAAAAAGTATCATGGATAGTAGAGGGTTTCTTTTTTAATAGGCAAGTCAGGTTTTTTCAAGTAAAATAGAAGTATCAGTTAGATCAGGAGGCTTTTAAATGTCGAATAACACATTCTTTTTTGAAAATGGCTCGAAAGCAGTCATTTTATTACACGCTTACTCAAGTGGTCCTAATGATGTTCGAATGCTGGGCAGAGCGTTAGAAAAAGAAAACTATACCGTATTAGCACCTGTTTTTGCAGGTCACGGGACGAAAGATCCAGAAAATGTACTGGAAGTTTCAGTGGAAGACTGGATTCAAAATGCTAAGGAAGCTCTTTTATTCCTAAAAGAAAAAGGTTATCAAGACATTGCCGTGTTCGGCTTGTCTTTAGGCGGTGTGATCGCTATCAAGACGTTGATTGATGAAGAAGTGGTCGCTGGAGGAACATTCAGTTCACCTTTGATCCCATCAGATATAAACAATGTTCGTACAGAATTTTTAAGATTTATGAAACAAGAAAAATTAAAAATAGGCGTTTCCGAAAGCGACTATGAGCAGTATTTGCCGGTATTAGAACAAAAATTGGATCAGCAAATGGCTGAGATCCAAGGTTTGGTCAAAACGATGATGCCGCACTATAGTGAAATCAGAAAGCCTATCTTTATTGGTCAAGGCAGTGATGATGAGCTGATCGACAGTGCAACTGCTTATGATTGGGCAGATGCACTCACGAATACGACTGTTGATTTTCATTGGTATGAAGGTGCGCCGCATGTGATCACAGTTGGTAAGAGTCACAAAGCGCTAGCGCAAGACGTCATTCGGTTTCTATCAAAACTGCAATGGAATGGAGGTTGAATAATGGCAAAAGAACAAAGACTAAAAGATGCGATTCTTGTCTTTATGACAGACAGTTCAAAAACGTCATTTGAAGTAAAAGACATCAGTGAAGGATTGAACCTGACAGGAGCTGATGATTTTAAATTATTGGTACAAACATTAGCTGCAATGGAACGAGAAGGCCTTGTTTTCCTAACAAAAGGTGGAAAACTTAAAATACCGCATAAAGACCCCGTGTTGGCAGGAATTTTTCGGGCCAGTGACAGAGGGTTTGGGTTCGTCTCTATAGAGGATGAAGAACAAGACATTTATATCCCGCCTAATAGCACCAACTTTGCACTAGAAGGAGATAGGGTGTCAGTAGATGTCACTAAACCAGGCGAGCCATGGCATGATAAAGGGCCTGAAGGAAGAATCCAAGCCATCTTAGAGCGGAACTTCACTCAAATCGTTGGGGAATTTTGGGCCTATGATGATGCTGGAATAGAAGAGACCGGCTTATACGGTTATGTTGAGCCGAGCGATAAAAAAGTAGCTGATCTGCGCGTCTTTATTAAAGCTGAAGGGATCAAACCTGTTGACGGCTCTATTGTTATCGTAGAAATCACTCATTATCCAGATATTGAATTTCCAAGAAGCATGCAAGGTCTTGTAACCAAAGTAATTGGGCATAAAAACGATCCAGGCGTTGATATCCTGACGATCGTTTATGATCATGGCATTCCGACAGAGTTTCCAAAAGAAGTATTGAAACAAGCGGAGCAAACGCCTGATAAAATCACAGAAAAAGATTTGCAAGGCCGAACAGATTTGCGAGACGAAACCATCATCACGATCGATGGAGCGGACGCTAAAGACTTAGATGATGCCATAACGGTTCGCCAATTAGATAACGGCAATTTTTATTTAGGCGTGCACATTGCGGATGTCTCGTATTATGTAACAGAAAATAGTGCGATGGATCGGGAAGCATTTGACAGAGGGACGAGTGTGTATTTAACCGACCGTGTCATTCCTATGCTGCCGCAGCGTTTATCAAACGGCATCTGTTCCTTGCATCCAAATGTCGATCGGTTGACGATGAGTTGCGAAATGGAGATCGATGGCAGCGGAAATGTTGTGAAGCACCATATCTTTCCGAGTGTGATCCGTTCTTATCGGAGAATGACGTATACCGAAGTCAATCAAATATTGATGGATAAAGATCCTGAAGTACGCGAGCAGCATGCAGACTTAGTTGATATGTTTGAACTAATGGCTTCATTGCACAAGATTTTGGAAAACAAACGTATTCGACGCGGAGCGGTTGACTTTGATACAAAAGAAGCGAGTATTTTAGTAGATGAAGAAGGTCATCCGACTGATATCGTGATGCGAGAACGCGGAGTAGGCGAGCGCTTGATCGAATCCTTCATGTTAGCAGCCAACGAAACAGTTTCAGAGCATTATGCGCATTTGCAAGTACCTTTGATCTATCGGATCCATGAAAAGCCGGATAGTGAAAAAATGCAAAGCTTTATGGAATTTATCACAGCTTTTGGTATCGTAATGAAAGGAACAAGCGAAACAGTATCGCCGAAGCAATTGCAAAAAGTCACGAACCAAGTAAAAGGAAAACCGGAAGAATCGGTTATTTCAACGATGTTGCTGAGAAGTATGAAGCAAGCTCGTTACGATACGGAACCGATTGGCCACTATGGCTTAGGAGCAGAATATTACTCACACTTTACTTCTCCAATCAGACGTTATCCTGACTTGATGCTTCATCGCTTGATTCGTTCTTACGAGCAGAATGGTACCGGCAAGAACATGAAAGATAAATGGTCAGGTATCTTGCCAGAAGTTGCTGAACACAGTTCTAAAATGGAACGTCGTGCAGTTGAAGCGGAACGAGATACAGATGCATTGAAGAAAACGGAGTATATGGAAGACAAAGTGGGAGAAATTTTTGATGGCGTCGTAAGCTCGGTCGTAAAATTTGGATTGTTTATAGAGCTGCCGAATACTGTAGAGGGCTTAGTCCACATCTCCAACATGAATGATGATTACTATCACTTTATGCCGGAACGTTTGTTGGTGATCGGTGAAAGAACGGGGAACATGTATCGAATTGGTCAACCTGTAAAAGTACGTTTGACAAAAGCAGATACAGATACTAGAGAGATCGATTTTGAATTGCTTCCAGATCCTCACCAAGAAAAAGCAAGTAAAGGTCAGATGCCTGATCGACAAGCTAAACACCAGGGTCGTAGAAAAGGACAAAAAAATGGTGACCGCAATCAACATCATGAGCATAAAAACAAATCAAAAAACAACAGAAAAAATACAAAAAGTAAACACAAAAAAGGCAAACCCTTCTACCAAGATGTAGCAAAGAAGAAAGGGAAAAAGAAACGAAAATAAGGGAGGGATAAAAGAATGCCAAAAGGAACAGGCAAACTGATTGCACAAAATCGTAAGGCCAGACATGATTACACGATCTTGGAAACTTTTGAGGCAGGCATAGTTTTACAAGGAACTGAGATCAAATCGATTCGTGCAGGGCGGATCAACTTGAAAGACGGTTATGCAACCATTCGTAATGGAGAATTATATTTGCAAAATGTTCATATCAGCCCATATGAACAAGGAAACCAATTCAACCATGATCCAGTAAGAACAAGAAAACTGTTGCTGCATAAAAAACAGATCATGAAACTCGTCGGCGAACTCAAAACAAGCGGAAACACACTTGTTCCGCTAAAAGTTTATATCAAAGACGGCTACGCCAAAGTTTTGATCGGCCTAGCCAAAGGGAAAAAATCCTACGACAAACGAGAAACCCTAAAACGAAAAGCCCAACAAAGAGAAATCGACCGCGCCATAAAAGCCAGATAAAAACAGGATGTGAAGAAAGCTCGAAAGAAAGTGAGCACCAGCGCAATCTTGACGCAAGCGTCCCAACGGAGTGGACGTGCGGACAAGATAAGCTGGGCACAACTTTCTAGCTTTCGCAGCTCAACTAAAAGGATGTGAAGCGAGGTTGATAGAGGCGACGGGAAAATGAAAAAGCGCGATACAGAGCATCCTGCGCATGTGAGCGACTTTAGAATTTTACCCGAGACTCTACCTCGCGCAACTCAACTAAAAGGATGTGAAGCGAGGTTGATAGAGGCGACGGGAAAATGAAAAA
>NZ_FOQE01000011.1 GCF_900113675.1 Pisciglobus halotolerans | reverse complement strand
GGACAGCTCCTTCTTGGTGGGTTTGGGTTAACATCATCATAACATAAGGAGCTGTTCCTTTTTTTGTGTTTTCCAACAATAATTTTACACTAACGGTTTTCTTTTAGATTTTAAGTTGGTGATCAAGGAAAAAAACAGTATACTATTGATGAAAAGCATTTTTTAAGAGGAGTTTAAAATATGAGTGAAAAACAAAAAGTCCATTTGTATATTATTTCTGATTCAGTAGGTGGAACAGCTAGCACGATTGGCCGTGCAACCATGGCTCAATTTCCAGAGGTGGAATTTCAATTATCCGCTTATCCTTTTGTAAGAGACAAAAATAAGCTTTTAAAGATCTTAAAACACGCAGCAAATGATGATGCTATCGTCGTTCATACTTTGGTCACATCTGAACTGCAAGAAGTTGCTCAAGCTTTTTGCCAAGAGCAAAATATTTTTTGTCTCGATCCTCTCCATCCTATTATCTGTGAAGTCGAGCAAAGAACGTCTTCAGAGCATCTTCAAAAGCCTGGAGCTCAGCACCAGCTTGACCAAAAATATTTTGACCGGATCGAAGCAATCGAGTTTGCAGTTAAGTATGACGATGGACTTGATCCTCGAGGCTTTTTAGAGGCAGACATCGTTATTTTAGGGATTTCTCGTACTTCTAAAACACCGCTGAGTATGTTTCTAGCGAATCAAAACTATAAAGTCGCCAACTTGCCCATCATTCCTGAATCACACATTCCTGAACAACTTTGGCAAGTCGACCCTAAAAAAATCGTTGGTCTGACAAATGACGTGCAATTAATCAATGAAATTCGTCGTGAAAGAATGATTCAATATGGCATGAGCCCAGAAACCCCTTATTCTAATATTGGACGCATTGAAGAAGAATTAGCATTTTCAAATGATTTATATGAAAAGCTGGGTTGCTTAGTTATCAATGTTTCTAAAAAATCAATTGAAGAAACTGCAGCTATCATTGTCAATACATTAAACTTAAAATGAAACCAAAAAAGATGAAAAAAAACTGAGATATTCTAGGTATCTCAGTTTTTTGGTTCTTCTTCTTTTAACGTTGGTAAAGAAATTTCCTCCGGTCGATGGGCTACTGAAATTTCTAGAAATAGGATTCTAACGAGTTTAGTATTAAAAAAATTGATATTTTACAGACCAACGTTAAATGTTGTAGAACTAGTTTTTTCATCTCATTCATCAAAGTGATTCAGCTCAGTTGTTTCATTTTTAAAATCCTCTACTAGAACCGCCGCCGCCAGAGCTTCCGCCGCCGCCGAAACTTCCACCGCCAAAGCCGCCTGATCCACCCGAGCCGCCGCCAGGGAATCCGCCATAGAAAGGTCCACCATAGAATCTTCTTCCGCCGCGACCACCACGACCACCGCCGCCAAAAAAGGTAAAGATAAGAATCACCATGATGATCACAAAAATGTCTGGAATATCGTTGCCATTATCTTCACTGACAGCTGGTATTTCGTGGCCTGAAAAAATCTGATCGTCGTCATACTGATACTCTTGATTCACCTTTACAGCTGTTTCTTTAAAAATATTCGCTAACGCTTCGTCAAACTGATCATTTCTAAGCAAATCGATCTGATGATCCAATATAGCTCCTGTTCCACTATCTGTTAAAGCTCCTTCAAGTCCATAACCGACCTCGAAACGAATCTGGCGTTCTTCAACTGCTAGTAAAATGAGTACGCCGTTATCATATTCCTGATTCCCAATCTGCCATTTTTTGAATAAGTCAGCAGTGTAATCTTCAACTGTGTAGCCGTTTAAGCTCTGTACAACAGCCACAACAATCTGCGGTTTTTCTGCTGTCTCTTCATAATTCAAGTTGATATCCCTAATGAGTTTCTTTGTCTCGCTTGAAAGAATATTTGGTTCATCATAAACATAAAATTCTGTAGAGGGACTGGGTAAATTTTTGTCATTTGCTGATGCAGTTATCTCAAAAAAAGGAGAAACAAAGAGCAGAAAAAAACTGATAAAAGCGAAAGAAAGCTGATGTTTACTTAACTTTTTCATCTCTTTTCCTCCTCATTTGCATCTATTAGTCTGTTTCATCATTGCCAAAGTCAACAACAGGCGCTTGGTCTGCACCTTCTACAGCTTCAAAATAAGGAACTGGATCGTAACCGAACAGTCCTGCTACCAGTGAACCTGGGAAACGTTTAACTTTATTGTTGTATTGTTGTACTGTTTCATTGAATCGTCTTCTTTCTTGAGAAATACGGTTCTCGGTGCCTGACAATTCATCCATCAGTGCGGTTACATTGCTATTTGATTTAAGATCAGGATAATTCTCTACAACGACTAACAAACGAGAAAGGGCTGAACTCATATCATTGTTTGCATCCACTTCTTCTTCCAACCCATTCGCTTGATTCAACTTAGCACGTGCATCAGCAATATCTCCAAAAACTTCCTGTTCTTGACTCATAGCTCCTTTTACAGCATTCACCAAGTTAGGAATCAAATCATTTCGACGTTGCAGCTGGTTTTCGACTTGTGCCCATTGCGTTTCTACATTGCTGCGCTCTGTTACGAGTGAGTTATAAAAACTGATTAATGGAGCAGCTAAAATCAAGACGGCCGCAACGACGCCAATTAATATTTTTGTACCTTTTTTCATCATCTTTTCTTCCTTTCTATTTGTCTATCCGCCATTCCAATCATGCATTTCTGCCTATGTGATTAGTGTGCAGCATTCGCATTCAATTGACTTTCGACTTTATTGATTAATTCAGCATCAAAAGATTGTTCTTTAAACATATTGATTTCATATCCATATGGTGCTTTTTTGCTTTTCTTATCTGTTCCGATATAAGGCGTTTCTAAAATCTTTGGCTTATCAACCAATTGAGGATGATGAACGATTCGGTTTAACGTTTCAAAACCGATTGTTCCAAATCCAATGTTGGCATGTCGGTCTTTGTGGCTGCCCATTGGATTTTTCGAGTCATTGACATGAACGACTTTCAAGCGATCTAACCCGATAATGTGGTCAAATTCGTTTAGTACACCATCAAAGTCTTCTCTGACAGCATAACCAGCATCATTGGTGTGGCAAGTATCAAGTGTGATCGACAATTTTTCATTTAGGGTCACACCATCAATGATTTTTGCCAATTCATCAAAGGAACGTCCAACTTCTGTTCCTTTCCCTGCCATTGTTTCTAAAGCAAGTTGTGCCTTTTGATCTTTATGCAGCACTTCGTTCAACCCTTTAATGATTTGAGCAATCCCTGCATCTGCCCCAGCTCCAACGTGTGCCCCTGGATGGAGCGTGATTTGTCTGGCGCCTAATGCTTCTGCACGTAGAATCTCCTCTCTCAAAAACTCAATGGCAAAGCCGAAATTTTCTGTCTTGATCGTATTTCCTAAATTGATGATATAGGGTGCATGAACGACAATATTAGATAAGCCGTTTTCTTTCATAAATGCTTCTCCAGCGGGAATATTCATTTCTTCTACTGGTTTTCGGCGCGTATTTTGAGGTGCACCTGTATAAATCATAAATGTTGTTGAACCATAGCTTGCTGCTTCTTCAGCCGCCCCCAGCAACATCTTTTTTCCTTTCATAGAAACATGTGAGCCAATTAAAACCATATGATATCTCCTATCTTGTATAAACTATCTTCTCGTGTTTATTGTAGCGAAATTTGTTCCAAAGAACAATCACTTTCATCTTCTTCCAGGCTTCAATACCGTTCAAAAAACGGTTGCAGCCCTTACCTTTATTGATCAGCATCTCCTTTTTGTAAGTTTCTGTTAAATTTCATTTCAAATGAAACATTCTGCACATCAAGGCACTTATTTTTAAGCCATTAGCCAAAAGATTGGTATTGGAATAAAAGGTCCTACAATATTTAACGTTGGTCATTAAAAGATCATTTTTTTAATGCTAAATCCGTTAGAATCCTATTTAATAGCTGCTAAATAATAGACCTTGCAGTTATTTTCGCTTTTTCAGTCCTGAGACGTGAAGGGAACCAGACAAACTTGAGGAGCCTGTAGTCTCCTCAAGCTTGACCTTAAAGCCTTTGTAAGCATTCGTTTCGAATGCAACAAAGGCTAATTCATTCTCAGTCTTGCTTGGTTCCTATCACGTTAGGACTGCATCACTTCAAAACTGCAAGGTTTTTGTACAAATCGCTCTAAAAGCTTGAAGGTACTACCAAATAAAGTAGCTGAAAACATTGAGAGTAGTACATTTTTTCTTTGTTCAACAAGCATTATTTATCGAACTTTCAGTAGTCCTATCGATCGGAGGAGATTTCTTTACCAATGTTAGAA
Organism: Pisciglobus halotolerans; assembly: GCF_900113675.1. Classification (GTDB taxonomy): domain Bacteria; phylum Bacillota; class Bacilli; order Lactobacillales; family Carnobacteriaceae; genus Pisciglobus; species Pisciglobus halotolerans. Next base: position 60,684 of record NZ_FOQE01000011.1, on the reverse strand, counting down.
GAGGAAGAACTGAATAAAAATACAGTCGACTATATTGAAACCATAGTCGACTGCAAATAAATCTAATAGAAGGTTATTCATCTTCTTCAATTTCAGTTGTACGAATAGATAATTCTTCCAATTGTTTTTGGCTAACCACACTAGGCGCTTCAGCCATCGGGTCGATTGCTCTTCCATTTTTAGGAAATGCAATAACTTCACGGATATTATCCTCGCCAGCCAACAGCATAACAAAACGGTCTAAGCCAATTGCGATGCCGCCATGAGGTGGGAAGCCATATTCTAGAGCATTTAGCAGAAAACCAAATTGTTCTTCTGCAGATTCTTTTGTGAATCCTAACACTTCAAACATTTTTTCTTGAATCTCGCGCTGGTGAATCCGCATAGAGCCGCCGCCAAGTTCATAACCATTCAATACAATATCATAAGCTTGAGCTAACACTTTTTCAGGTGCGTTCTCTAGTAATGCAAGGTCCTCTTCCCTTGGCATCGTGAATGGATGATGCATAGCTGTATATCTTTTTTCATCTTCATCATATTCAACGATTGGCCAATCTACAATCCATAAGAATGCGAAAACAGAAGGATCGATCAAATCCAGTTCCTTTCCTAATTTCACACGTAAGGCACCTAAAGATTCATGGACAACTTTTTCTTGATCAGCTACAAAAAGCAATAAGTCTCCAGCTTCAGCATTCATTGCCTTTATGAGATTTTCTGCACCTTCTTTAAAGAACTTAGCTATTGGACCTTTCAATCCATCTTCTTCGACTTTCATCCAAGCTAGTCCTTTTGCACCATAGATCCCCACGAACTCTCCTAAAGCATCGATGTCTTTACGGCTGTAATGTGTAGCTGCTCCTTTTGCGTTGATGGCTTTAACCATGCCACCATTTTCAATTGTACTTGTAAAAACCTTAAAACCTGCCTCTTTCACGCATTCATTGACATTGACCAGTTCCATAGCAAAACGAATATCTGGTTTATCGCTGCCATAGCGGTTCATAGCTTCTGCATAAGTCATACGAGGAAATGGTTTTTTTAACTCAATGCCTTTTGTATCTTTCAATACGTTAGCCAACATTTCTTCAGTAAAGTCTTGGATGTCTTTTGGTTCTAGGAAGCTCGTTTCAATATCAATTTGTGAAAATTCTGGTTGCCGGTCTCCACGTAAGTCTTCATCTCTAAAGCAGCGTACGATTTGATAATAGCGATCAAATCCCGCTCCCATCAATAGCTGTTTAAATAATTGAGGTGACTGTGGTAAAGCATAAAAATGTCCTGGATGAACACGAGAAGGAACCAAATAGTCACGAGCGCCTTCCGGAGTTGATTTTGTTAAATAAGGTGTTTCAATATCAATAAAATCTTGCTGGTCTAAATATTGGCGAACTGATTTTGTGATTTGATGACGCAATAAAATGTTTTTCGTCATTTCTGGACGTCTTAAATCCAAATAACGGTACTTCAAACGAAGATCATCGGCAACATTCAGGTCATCTTCAATATAGAAAGGAGGTGTTTTGGCTTTATTCAGCACGGTCACCTCAGATACTTCAATTTCTAATTCACCTGTGGCAATTTTTTTATTGGCCATGCCTTCGCTACGTTCAACAACTTTTCCGCGTACTTCGATCACATATTCATTGCGGATATTTTCTGCCGTTTCAAGTGCTTCTTTTGAGAAAACTGGATTGAAAACAACTTGAACGATTCCTTCACGATCACGTAGATCGATAAAAATCAAGTCTCCTAAATCTCTTCTTTTTTGTACCCATCCTTTTAATACTACTTCTTGCCCTAATAAAGCTTTAGAAACTTGTCCACAATAACTTGTTCTTTTGGCCATTTGTCTTCAACCTTCCTTTTTCTTTTTATTCATCTTTTTTGAAGAACTCATTGAATGCAGTCATATCCGAGATTTTTAAATTAAAAATACGTTCAAAATCATCTTCATAAAGATCCTGTAAAGAAACTTTTGATTCTTTTCCTGTTTTCATTACTTTGAAATTGATCTCTTTATTTTTCAGTTCTTCTTCACCGAGCGTTAGCACAACTTTTGCCTTTAATTTTGCAGCGGTCTTAAATTGCGCTTTTGGCTTGCGGTTCAAATAGTCACGTTCAGCAGAAAGACCAGATGAACGGATCGCTTGAACAATTTTTAAGGTTTCAAGATTGGTTTCTTCACCGATCCCAACTACATAAACATCCAACGTATCTTCTTCAGGAAACTCAATTTGCTGTGCTTCCAAGGTCAATAATAAACGTTCTACTCCTAACCCAAAACCAAATGCAGGTGTTTCAGGACCTCCAACTTCTTCGACCAAACCGTTGTAACGTCCTCCAGCACAAATGGTGGTGATCGAACCAAAAGCTTTTTCCTCTGTCATGATTTCAAATATGGTATCATTGTAGTAATCTAATCCTCTTACCATATTGCTGTCTATTGTGTAAGAAATGTGTAAAGCATCCAGCATCTCTTTTACTGTTTCAAAATGTTTGCGTGAACTTTCAGATAAATAATCCAAAATAGAAGGCGCATCTTTGATGATCGCTTGGTCTTTTTTATCTTTACTGTCCAATACACGCAAGGGATTTTTATACAAACGTGTTTGAGAATCTTCACTTAAGGCCTCAACTTGAGGTTCTAGGTAAGAAATCAAAGCTTCACGGTAAGCATTACGACTTTGAGTATCCCCTAGAGAATTGATCACAAGTGTCAAATTGGACAACCCTAATTCATTAAAGAAATCCATTGCTAATGCCATCGTTTCTACATCAGTAGCAGGATTAGAGCTGCCAAAAACTTCAACACCGATTTGATGAAATTCGCGCATTCTCCCGCCTTGCGGACGCTCATACCGAAACATCGGCTCTGCATAAAATACTTTAAACGGTTTTGTATGCTCTGGCCCATATAATTTATTTTCTACATATGCACGAACGATAGGAGCTGTGCCTTCAGGGCGCAGCGCCATATGACGTTCGCCTTTATCATAAAAGTCATACATTTCTTTCGAAACAATATCGCTTGTTTCTCCTACGCTGCGTGAAAATAAATCATAATTTTCAAATATTGGTGTACGAATTTCTTTGAATTGATAATCGCTAAAGACAACACGTGCAATTTCTTCTACATATTGCCATTTAGCAGAGTCAATCGGTAAAATATCAGCAGTGCCTTTTGGTCTTTGAAATGCCATTTTTAACTCTCCTCTGTTTTACTTTTAATAGCTGTTTCTATAAGGAAAGATGATATGCGTCAGAAATAAAAAAAGCGTCCTTATTCTTGCAAAAGAATAAGGACGAGTAGATTTCTACACGTGGTACCACCTTGTTTTGAAAGTTCTCACTTTCCTTAACGATTAACGCTCGATACGCAGTAACTTTTCATTACTGACCCTCCAGAATGTCATTCAATATGAATCAACGTAAAATTTCTTTCAGCCAAGGAAATTTTCTCTTCTATACGGAAACATACCTACTCTTTCTTTCACAGGGTACTTCTTTTAAATTAGTTCAAGGGTACAAGAAAGTCAAACAATTGTCAAGCAAAGGAAAAAAGGAAACCCTTTTCAAATTTTTCTTAATTTTGTTTGCTTTACGTTCTATTCCATTGTTATAATATCTTATAGTATTTTATTTATTACATATATCGGGTAATGAGAAAGTAGTGATCGGTTAATGGAGAAAACTTTGCGCTTTAAACGGCCAAAAAAAAGAATATTATTTATCATTCTCTTCTTGTTTATAGCATTGACTGCGTATGCCACAGTTGCGTTGGCCAATTCCAATACAGTCAAAGTGAATGCACGTGCTGTAAACGTTCGAACAGGTCCTGGACTCTCCTATTCAATCATGTCTCAAGTTGTTGAAGGAGAACAATTGAATGTACTGGAAGAAGAAAATGAGTGGTATAAAGTCCGTATCAGCGGAGACCATGTTGGATGGATCGCGAGTTGGCTAGTAGATAACACTGAGATCAGTGCAGCTACTAATCAAATTGGAACGATTACAGGAAAGAAAGTTAACGTGCGCAGCGAAAACAGCACATCCTCATCTATTATTGGTTCTGTTGAAAAAGGTACCCAACTAACTGTTCTATTTCAACAAGGCGGTTGGACTCAAGTACAGTACCTAAATCAAGTCGCTTGGGTCAGTTCAGACTATATCAAAGTAACAGCGCAAGGGAAAAAAGAAAAAGCTGCAACTACTGTAGCAACTGAAAAAAACGCAGCAGCACCTATTCAGACTATCACGATCCGGTCGTCTGGTACGAATATTCGTCAAAAACCTTCTTTAGAAGGTGAAGTTATACAAAAAGCTGATAAAGGCGAGAGCTTCTCCTATCTAGGTACAGAAGGTGATTGGTATAAAATCAAATTATCCAATGGTTCTAAAGGTTATGTTGCCAACTGGGTAGTAGACCTTTCAGCAAACAAGAAAGCTGCACCGACTGCTAGGGTCAATTCTCTCTCAGAAGCTACGATCGTGATTGACGCTGGTCATGGTGGAAAAGACCCTGGTGCTTCAGCTCCTAATTTCTACGAAAAAGAAGCTACGTTGAAAACAGCGCGAGCGCTAGCTGATCGTTTGAGATCGGCAGGTTCAAATGTCATTCTAACCCGTTCAGATGATACCTTTATTTCTTTGAATGACCGCGTGTATAAAGCCCATCAAGCAAAAGCTGATGTCTTTATTAGTCTTCACTACGATTCTACAGAGAAAAGAAATGAAATCAGCGGAACGACTTCTTATTACTACCATGAAAAAGACACTGAATTGGCTAAAACCGTTAATCGCTACTTAAAACAAAACGTACCATTGTCTAATAATGGGGTTCGAAAAGGCAATTACTTCGTACTGCGTGAAAATTCTCGACCAGCGATCTTATTAGAACTTGGTTATTTGAATAATGACACGGACAGCCAAGTAGTCAACAGCAAGAATTATCGCTCTCATGTAGTTGAAAGTGTTTATCAGGCTTTGAACCAGTACTTTACACCTTAATCTTGAAAATCAATTTTACCAAAAAATAAAAATCATCAAAAAAGCAGGAAAGAACTTTGAAACTTGAGTTCTTTCCTGTTTTTGATTTAAAAAGATAGATTCTTCCTCTTCTAATATTTGAAAGACATGTGAGGATGGAGCTCTTGTATCTATTATTTTTTTTCCGACATCGCCCATCACATCTAATGGTTAATTTTTGCTTCTGATATAGTAGCTTAGGAATGATATTTATTTGTTTTTACTGTCTATAACGATCGTTACTGGACCGTCGTTGGTAAGGGTTACTTGCATATCTGCACCGAAAATACCTGTTTCTACTTTTAATCCTTCTTGACGTAATCCTTGGTTGAAAGATTCGTAAAGAGGAATAGATTGTTCCGGTCTAGCAGCTTGGGTGAAACTTGGACGATTTCCTTTCTTTGTATCTGCTAAAAGGGTGAACTGTGAAATAGATAGGATCTCTCCTTCTGTTTCTTTAATGGATAGATTCATTTTTCCAGCTTGATCTTCAAAAATACGTAATTTGCTGATTTTTTTTACTAAGTAATCTACATCTTCTTGAGTATCTTCAGTTGAGATCCCTACGAGCAAAACAAAACCATGAGAGATGTGTCCTACTGTTTTCCCTTCTACTGTTACCTTAGCATCTTTAGTTCTTTGTATGACGATTTTCACTCATTTATCTCCCTTTCTTCTAAATATTTTAACTTAAAAACAGCCTTTTTATAGAAAGCAGACCAAAAAGCACTGAGTTGGCTGTTTTCGACAAAAAGGCTGTTCTTCATGCGCAAAATATAAATCATCCGATTTTAAAAGTATCCTTTTGTTGATCCACATTTTTGATTTGCAACAACATCGGATCTGATGACAATGCAAAGCTGTTGATTGTCCATTTGATTTGTTTTTTGTCTTTCTTGCTTTTTCGGTTATGAAGTGATGCGCCGTACGGAATAAACGTCAGGAATCGATTTTATTTTATCTGCCATTTTTTCTAATTGATGAAGATTTTGAATGCCGATCGTCAATGTGATCACAACCATTTTGTTGTTGTCGACTTTTCCATTTACATTATTCAAATTTTTAGAATGGGCATTAACAACTTGCAAGATCTCATTCAGCAAACCAGAACGGTTAAAGCCTTCCACTTGAAGTTCAGCATCATATTCTTGTCCTTCAAGCGTCGTATCTTCCCATTCCACTTCGATCAAGCGATTATTGTCAGCTGCTGTTTCTGTGACGTTGGGACAATCTTTTCGATGAATGGAAACACCTCGCCCCTTCGTAATATATCCCACGATTTCATCTCCTGGGACTGGATTACAACAACGACTTAAGCGAATCAATAAATTATCTATCCCCTGAATAACGATTCCGCCTTCATGTTTGATTTTCATTTTTTCAGGTTCAGATTTTTTAGCTTTTAATTCAATTTGTTCGATTTCTTTTTGTTTTTCTTCGTTTTTACGTTCACGCCGTTCTTTCTCTGTCAAACGATTCGCCACGACTAAAGCAGTTAGTTCACCATATCCGACAGCTGCAAAGAGATCATCTTCATCACTAAAATTAAATCTTTCCAAAAGTTGTTTGATACTGCTTTTTGTTAAAAATTCTTTTGGTAAAAATTGCATTTCTTGGAGCTGCTTTTCGACCATTGAACGTCCTTTTTCAATATTCTTTTCTCTATCTTGAAGTTTAAAAAAACGTTTGATCTTATTGCGTGCCTTACTGGTCGAAACGAAATTCAACCAATCTTTACTTGGACCATATGAATTTGTTGAGGTTAAAATTTCAATAATGTCGCCCGTTTTTAGCTTATAACTCAAAGGAACGATTTTGCCATTTATTTTGGCACCAACGGTCTTATTGCCGATTTCTGTATGAATATGGTAAGCAAAATCTAGAGGTCCTGATCCAGAAGGCAGTTCACTTACATCTCCTTTTGGTGTAAAAACATATACTTTATCTCTAAAGATATCTTCTTTTACGCTTTCCATAAAGTCACTAGCATTACTGGATTCATCTTGTAATTCAATAATGTCTTTAAACCAAGATAACTTGTTTCCCATATTGCCATCTTCAACTTTTTTCGTAATGCCTTCTTTATAAGCCCAATGTGCCGCTACCCCATATTCTGCTACTTGGTGCATCTCTTTTGTTCTGATTTGAACTTCAAGCGGACTTCCTTTAGGACCTATAACAGTTGTATGCAAGGACTGATACATGTTAGCTTTTGGCATGGCAATATAGTCTTTGAAACGGCCAGGCATCGGTTTCCATTTGGTATGGATCGCTCCAAGTACAGCATAACAATCTCTAATAGAATCCACGATCACTCTGATAGCAAGCAGATCGTAAATCTCATTAAACTGTTTCTTTTGGTCTTTCATTTTGCGATAAACAGAATAGATATGTTTAGGTCTGCCTGTAATTTCTGCTTTGACGTTCAATTCATCAACAGAATCTTGGATTTCATCGATGGCTTTTAAAATATACGCTTCTCGTTGTTCGCGCTTGGAATTCATCAAATGGACAATACGATAATACTGTTGTGGGTTTAAATAACGCAAAGAAGTATCTTCAAGCTCCCATTTGATTCTGCTGATCCCTAAACGATCGGCTAAAGGCGCATATATCTCTAGTGTTTCATTTGCGATCCTACGTTGTTTATCTGGTCTATGGAACTTTAAGGTCCGCAAGTTGTGCAATCGATCTGCCAACTTGACCATGATAACACGCAAGTCATTAGCCATCGCCAAAAGCATTTTGCGGTGATTCTCTGCTTGCTGTTCTTCATGAGACTTGAATTGGATCTTCCCTAATTTTGTAACCCCGTCAACAAGTTCAGCAACTTCTTGCGTAAATTCTTCTGCAATATCTTCAAATGTATAAGGCGTATCTTCAACAACATCATGCAAAAATCCCGTTGCAACAGTCACAGGATCCATTTTTAATTCAGCAAGAATGCCCGCAACTTGAATGGGATGAATAATATAGGGCTCCCCTGATTTTCGGAATTGCCCTTCATGCGCTTTAGCAGCAAAGTCACTTGCTTTCTTGACAAAAGCCACATGATTACTATTCATATACGTCAGACAAAGAGCGATAACCTCCTGCGCCGTATAGTTTTTATTTTTGGGCATTTTGCCACCTTCTTTTCTTAGAATAGTCATTGATCATTAAATGTGATATAAGGCAAGAATGAGAAAAAGGGTCTGGGGAACTTGTTCCAGACCTTCTCATTAGCCATGCTTAATTGAAAGTATTTAGGCTGTATCGTATTCGTTTGTTCATCCTCTTTTAAAGGAAAATGGTTAACGTTTATTATACCTTTTTGCAACAGATTGTTCAACTTGTTTAAGCAAGAAAATCTTGTCCGTTAATTGCTGAAAAACTTTTTTTGCTCTTATGTTGGCAATGTTTTCTATTTTTTTACTTTTTTTAAATGAGTGAAGATAGTCGCAGGGCAAGCATTTTGCACCAGCTTATCCCACCAACATAAAAAAGTTCTGCTATAAACGTTATAGTGAATCGAAAATCAATTATTTTTCTAGTAAGGCAACGCCGTTTGAGGTACCTAACCGAGTTGCTCCTGCTTGGATCATATCTATTGCATCTTGACGTGTCCGTACACCGCCGCTTGCCTTTACACCCATCTCTGGTCCAACAGCACTGCGCATCAATTTGATATCTTCAACGGTAGCACCGCCAGTAGAAAAACCGGTAGATGTTTTAACAAAATCTGCTCCAGCTTTTTTTGCAACTTCACAAGCAAGCACTTTTTCTTCATCGGTTAAAAGACTTGTCTCAATGATGACTTTTGTTAATGCTTTACCTTTTGCTGCATTTACGACACTATGAATATCACGTTCGATCAATTCTGTATCACGATCTTTCACAGCACCGATATTGATGACCATATCTATCTCATCCGCTCCATCGCGGATAGCGTCGGCAGCTTCAAAAGCTTTCACTTCAGAAGTAGATGCGCCTAAAGGAAAACCAATTACTGTACAAATTTTTACATCTGAATGATTTAAATAAGCAGCTGCTTTTTTTACCCATGTTGGATTGATACAAACCGACATAAAATGATGAGCTGCAGCTTGTTCGCATAAAACTTTTATTTGTTCTTCCGTTGCATCTGCTTTCAATAAAGTGTGATCGATCATTTTATTTAATTGTTCCATTTTTTTTAACCTTCTTCCCATTTTTTTTGTTCGCTTTTATTATAACGTATCTTTTTTAGGAAACAAACCAGTATTCAACTATCTAATTCAAATTCATAGGAAATAGCAGACAAAACATAAAGTGGTGCTGTTTCTGTTCTCAATATCCTTGGACCTAAAGCGCATGGCAAAAAGCCGTTTTCAGTAAGTTGATCGATCTCAATCTTCGATAAACCGCCTTCTGGGCCAAATAAAACCAATAAAGTATCTCCTGGTTCCAACTTTTTCAATGTTCTCAGCAGGTTTCCTTTTTCACCGTTCTTCGCACTTTCTTCATAAGCGACTAGGCAAGCATCATAGTGCTTACTAGCCTCAAGCAGTTGGTCAAATGTGTGTAACGAACAGACTTCCGGAACAGATACGCGATGAGATTGTTCAGCAGCTTCTTGTGCAATTTTATTTAATCGTTCAATTTTTTTGAGAGACTTTTTTCCATTCCATTTCGCAATAGAAAACTCTCCTTCAAATGGAATAAAACGTGCAGCCCCTAACTCAGTCCCTTTTTGCACGATCCATTCAAGCTTGTCCCCTTTAGGCAGACCACTGGCAATCGTTACAGAAAGCGGCAGTTCTTTTTCTTTTTGTTCATCCTCTATCCATTTCAGCGAAAGCTGTTCTTCACCGATTTCAGTGATTTCTGCAACAAAGGATGTTTGGTTAGGGAAAACAAGATATACTTTTTCTCCTACTTTCATCCGCATGACTCGTATCATATGATGATATTGTTCACCTGCCATCAGAATTGGACTTTCACGATAATCCGCTACTGTTTCGTCAAGAAAATAACGCTGCACGGCTAGTCCTCCTCCGGCTTTTGCGCCACAATAGCAAACCAATCTTTCATCTGTAAAATTTGAAGAATTTCAAAGCCTTGTTGGTTCAAAGCTTGTTGAACACGATCTTTTTTAGATTCGATAATTCCTGAAGTAATAAAGTAACCATTCGTTTTCACTAAACGCCAAGCATCAGGGATCAACGGAAGAATAATTTCGGCAAGGATATTGGCTACGATAAGATCTGCTTCTGTCGAGATCCCTTTTAACAAGTCATTGGCAGCAACATGGACATCCTGTGCGTAAACGTTTAGCTTAACGTTTTCCTTTGCTGATCGAACAGCCACCTCGTCTAAATCAAAAGCATAAACTTCTCCAGCTCCCAAAGCTTTGCTGGCAATACTAAGGACTCCTGATCCTGTACCGACATCTAAAATTGTATCATTTTCTCGAATATAAGTTTCTAATGCTTGCATGGATAAACGAGTTGTTGGATGTGTTCCAGTTCCAAATGCTAACCCTGGGTCAAGACGAATCACTTTTTCGCCTTCTATCATTGGTTCATACGTTTCCCATTGAGGAGCTACAGTTAGGAAACGTGTAATGTGTTGAGGATGATAATATTTTTTCCAAGCTGTTGCCCAATTTTCTTCTTCAACCTCGTTCACTTGGATTTCATTTGGCTCGATCGACAAACCGACATACTGCAGATCATTGATGCGATGTTTGATCTCTGGCAGCAATTCATTTAAAAAGAGTGTTTCGGGATAATAGGCTTTTACGCGCACACCTTTTTCTACATCCGCTTCATTGACGACTTTGATTTCGCCAAAGCCATCATCTGGCAAGTTGAGAAAGTCTTGAATATTCTCAATGGCCACTCCTCCTGATCCCATTTCAATTAAAATATTCGAAACAGCTTCAACAGCTTCATTCGTTGTATGGACGCTCACTTCATTCCACTTCATTTTTTTACTCCTTATGTTGTACTAATATTTTGGATAAGGTACACGTTGTTTATTATATCGATCGATACTTTTCAATGTATTGATCGTGTTTTCAAGATTTGTTTCATTCCATACCAGTTCAAACGTTTCTATGGCTGGGTCTTTAACAAATTCAATAAGATTGCTCTGTCCTTCTTGTGCGGTAATACGCAGTACTTTGATAACAGCATCTAATAATCCTTTTTCGATTCCTGCTTTTGAATCAAATGGAATCGTCTTTAAGTAATCATCTGGTAAAATCTTTGATTTATGCGGATCATAAAAACAAATACTATCTTCAAATTGAATCAGATGAGGTTCATTCACTGTCCCATCTACATCACTTGTCACAAGTTCTCCATGTGCTTCTGCATATAAAACAACCGCTACTTCAATCAAATGCTGCCGCTGCTGCCAGTTCACATGCCATTCAAAGCCAAATAATTGTTCTTCTAAAATGTTTTCAAGATACGTAATGATCGTTTCTTTCGTCATGTTATTCCCTCATTTCAGTTTTTATAGGAAAGGATCATATCCAGCCAGAATTAGATACTGCTTTCTTTTTTGCTTTCGTAGTATAGGGATTGCCTTCAACAATATAGCGAAGCGGCTCCTCCGTCCATTTTCCTTTATTAGGAATGCCGATCCTCGGTGTCGATAAGATTTTTTTAGGCATTTTTCGCTCTTTCGATGATAAATATAAAGGCGATGCGCCAATAGATGTACCGTTGTCTTCTTTGTTGATATTCATTGCTTTAGTCAACTTGCCGGGTCCGTTTGTCAGTTCAACTCCAAAACGCCCTCTTCTTTCCTCCATTAATGAAATCCCTTGAAAAGGTTCTATAGCACGAACTAAGACTCCTTGAGGATTATCGGGTTCTTTTGTAATAATATTCAACATATGATGCGTGTGCATCGTGTAGATATATATCGTTCCAGCTGATTGATACATTGGCACTAAACGCGGTGTTCTACGCAGCCCGTAGCTATGAGCTGCTTTATCTATTTCACCTAAGTAGGCTTCTGTCTCAACAATAAAGCCAGAAGTCAAACCTTCTTCCGTTTCTTTGATCAGTAAGCAACCGAGTAGTTGTTGTGCGACATCTTGTGTAGTTAAACTGGTATCAAACCAAAAGTTCATCTTTATTCACTCAATTCTATTCTGTATTCCTTTTTCCAGTATACAATATTTTATCAAAATAAACAGAAAAAAACTTCTAAAAACAAGGAATGGGACCTGTTTCTAGAAGTTTGAATCATTTCTAACTTATTCAAAAGCATTTTGATCAAAAATATGACCTGCAACAAACTTTAACCGTCTAAAGAAATAACGAAGACAAAAACGCTTCTTCAGAAATAGCCTCTTTTGCCACTCGGTTAAAAAAGAATTTCCTTTTCATTCGCTTCAATTTCAAAAGAACGAACAAAATCATCTATCAAAAGATCGTCCTCTTGTTCTTCTTCGGTGCACTCGATCAAAACTTCATGGATTCTGTGAAAGCCTAGTTTCAAGACTGTTATTTTGAGCTGATGGTAAAAGAAAGAATCTCCTTCAGCAGGCATTTTTCCCATAGCTTCGATCACAAAACCACTTACTGTATTTGAGGTAAACTCATCTTCTATATCAAATAAACGCAATACTTTATCAATATTGGCATGAGCAAGCACACGGTAAGTTTGATTATCTAGAGCAATCATTTCCTCTTCGATTTCATCATGCTCGTCCCATATCTCACCTACCAGCTCTTCCACGATGTCTTCAAGGGTAACGATCCCAGAAGTAATGCCATATTCATCCGTGATAACAGCCATATGTGTTTTCTTTTCTTGTAGCATTTTAAGCAGAACCGCTATTTTCATATTTGGCGGGGCTACTACAGTAGGTTTTAAAATAGAAGTCAGTGAAATATTTTTATTGTAAAGATAAGCCTTTTTCATAAACTGAATAAAATCTTTTTGATGAAGAACACCAACAACATGATCGATCGTATCATCATAGATCAATATACGCGAATAGCCATGCTCATAAAACAAGTCTTCGATTTCATCATGATCAGCCTGTAGTTCTGCTGCAATCACGTCTACACGAGGGGTCAAGATATCATTCGCTTCAAGATCTTTAAAGTGGATTGCAGACTGGATCAGCTGATATTCCTGATCTGATAAGTCACTTTCAACTCTAATGCTGTCTAGTAAAGACAAGATTTCGTTATCCTGATCGATATCACTTGAAGATAAGTTCATGATTTGTAAACTTTTTTCTTTTAAGCGGTTGATTGGTTTGCAGATCATGACAAGTAAATTCACCAACCATCTTGATCGACTAAACCATTTATTATAATTTGTTGTAGCCACCATTTTCAATAGTCCTTCAGCTGTCAGCCAATAAACCATCGCGCAGATAACTAAATAGAACCACAACAAAAAACCTTCTGCAAAACGTTCTAGAAAAATTGTTTGAAGACTCCCTAAAACAATCAACATTAACATCTTGATAAACGAAAGGCTCGCTAAGCGGTCTTCCGGTTTCTCAAATAGCTTTTTCTGCGCTTTTTTCTCCTCTTGCTCGCTTTTAGATGACCATCCATTTTTCAGAAGCTTTTCTGTAACAGTGATCCAAAGCACGGCAGCAACGGTTAAAATGATCCCAATGAGTAACCTAATACTGTCACCGTCCATTTATTGGTGTTCCCCCTTATCCAATTTTACTTTGTTATTTAGTTTGTGTTTTATTTTATCATTTGTTCTATGACTTAGAAAGTAAAACTCGACGTCTTCTTTTAGTCTTCGTCCAAGTTAAGCACGGACATGAAGGCTTCTTGAGGGATTTCTACAGAACCAACTTGCTTCATCCGTTTCTTCCCTGCTTTTTGTTTGTTCAGCAGTTTCTGACGTCTAGTTGGATCTCCTCCGTACAGTTTTGCAGTGACATCTTTTCTGAAAGCTTTGATTGTAGACCGAGCAACGATTTTATGTCCGATAGCTGCCTGAACAGGAATTTCGAACATTTGACGAGGAATAGTCGTTTTTAATTGTTCTACGATAGCTTTCCCGCGGTTATAAGCAAAATCTTTATGCACAATAAAGCTCAATGCATCTACTTTTTCGCCATTCAGTAAAATATCCATTTTTGACAATTTGCTTTCTCTATAGCCAATGATCTCATAATCCAATGAAGCATAACCTTTTGTACTAGACTTCAACTTATCAAAGAAATCAAAAACGATTTCAGATAAAGGAATTTCATAAATGACATTCACCCGATTATCGTCTAAGTACTCCATAGTTAAAAAGTTTCCGCGCTTTCTTTGGCAGATTTCCATTACTGCTCCTACGTAGTCATTCGGCACCATAATCGAAGCTTTAACATAAGGTTCTTCAATAGAAGAAATGAGTTCTGGTTCTGGCATTTCAGCTGGATTTGAGACTTCAATTTCATTACCATCTGTTAAATGAACATGGTAAATAACAGAAGGCGCTGTGGTGATCAAGTCTAAGTTGAATTCTCTTTCCAATCTTTCTTGGACGACATCCATATGCAGCATACCTAAAAAGCCGCAGCGGAAGCCAAAGCCTAAAGCTTGCGATGTTTCTGATTCAAATTGTAACGCTGCATCATTTAATTCAAGTTTTTCTAGTGCTTCTCTTAAGTCTCCAAAACGTGAAGAATCAGTTGGATACATTCCACAAAAAACCATCGGCGTCATCTTACGGTAACCTTTTAAAGGCTCTGAGGCTGGATTATCCGCTAAAGTGATCGTGTCTCCAACACGTGTGTCTTGAACTGTCTTGATGTTAGCCGTAACGTACCCAACATCGCCAACCATTAAAAAGTCTTTCTTGATCGGTTTAGGTGAAAAGACACCCACTTCAGATACTTCAAAGGTTTTGCCATTACTCATTAGTTGCATCGTATCGCCCGGTTTAAGTATGCCGTCCATGACACGAATATTTAGTACTACACCTCGATAAGCATCATAAGCGGAGTCAAAAATCATCGCTTTCAAAGGACGCTCAATGTCACCAGTTGGTGCAGGAACTTTTTCAACGATTTGTTCTAAAATCTCTTCTACACCGATACCTGACTTAGCACTGGCATAGACAGCTTCACTGGCATCGATACCAATGACATCTTCTATTTCACTCTGGACCCGTTTGGGATCAGCAGCCGGCAAATCGATCTTATTGATTACGGGCAGGATCTCTAAGTCGTTGTCTAATGCAAGATAAACATTCGCCATCGTCTGAGCTTCGATTCCCTGAGCAGCATCAACGACCAAGATTGCACCTTCACATGCTGCCAAGCTTCTAGAGACTTCATACGTAAAGTCAACATGTCCCGGGGTATCAATGAGATGAAAGGTGTACGTTTCGCCATCTTTTGCTGTATAGTGCAATTCTACTGCGTTCAGTTTAATCGTGATTCCGCGTTCTCGTTCTAAATCCATGGAATCTAATAATTGGTCTTGCATTTCGCGGTCTGCTATCGTATGTGTCATTTGAAGAATGCGGTCTGCTAATGTTGATTTCCCATGATCAATATGCGCAATAATTGAAAAATTCCGCGTTTTAGCTTGCTTCTCCATTAATTCTTCTTTATTTATCATTTAAATTCCTACCTTTATTCATGATCCTTGCGTATTCTAGTGAATTATAACAGCCTGAAGTGATAAAAACAATCATTCTCCTATATATTCTCGCACTCTCGTCTAGCTGGAAAACACTATTTTTATGAACACACGAATAAAATAAGGAGTTGAGATCCTAACATTCTCAGCTCCTTATTTCCATTCTCTCTTACTTTTTATCTTGTTTAAAGACATCTTTTACTTTGTTAAAGAAAGAACCGTCTCCTTGTTCTTTGATAGATATGTTGCTCTCTTTAGCAAATTGTCTCAATAACTCTGCTTGTTTGTGATTTAATTGTTTTGG
Source organism: Pisciglobus halotolerans (assembly GCF_900113675.1). Classification (GTDB taxonomy): domain Bacteria; phylum Bacillota; class Bacilli; order Lactobacillales; family Carnobacteriaceae; genus Pisciglobus; species Pisciglobus halotolerans. Next base: position 44,757 of record NZ_FOQE01000011.1, on the reverse strand, counting down.
CGTTTCCAATTTCACTTTCACATGTTGATCTCCGTTGCCAGCACCACGCAGTCTTGGTGCTCCCTTTCCTTTAAGGCGGAAGTTAGTACCCGTTTGAGTTCCAGCAGGGATTTTAAGTTTTACATTTCCATGAACGGTCGGAACTTGAACTTCATCTCCCAATGTTGCTTGAACAAAATTGATAAGCAATTCATAATAAATTTCTGCGCCATTCCGTTCAAAAGTTTTACTTGGTTTCACACGGAATACAACATAAAGATCTCCATAAGGGCCGCCATTGATTCCAGCTTCACCTTGACCATTCAAGCGCATTTGATTGCCGTCTTCTACTCCGGCTGGAACGGTTACTTTGACTGAATGACGATCTTTGACATGACCAGACCCATGACAAGTTGGACATTTTTCTTTGATTTCTTTTCCAGTACCATGACAAACATCACAAGTTTTTCTGGTCATCACGCGACCTAAAGGTGTATTGACTTCAACATTGATTGATCCTGCACCATGACATTTAGAACAAGTAACAGGCTCAGTTCCTGGTTTTGCGCCAGAACCGTGGCAGGTGCCACATTCTTCTTCGCGATTATAGCGAATAGTGGTTTCTTTCCCGAAAATAGCTTCTTCAAACTCTAAATCTAATGAATATTGCAAATCGTCCCCTTGGCGAGGAGCATTTGGATTACTGCTGCGTCCACCTCCGCCAAAGAAAGAATCGAAGATATCATCGAAGCCACCAAATCCGCCGCCTCCGCCGAAGCCACCACCAAATCCGCCACCCGCGCCAAAGTTAGGATCAGTACTGGCATGACCATATTGGTCATAAGCAGCACGTTTATTTGAATCGCTCAACACTTCATATGCTTCTGCAATCTCTTTAAACTTTTCATCGGCATCAGGATCTTTATTGATATCAGGGTGGTATTTTTTAGATAGCTTACGATACGCTTTTTTTATCTCATCATCCGTAGCGCTCTTAGAAACACCAAGAACTTCATAGTAATCTCTTTTTGCCATAATTTCCCTCCGTAGCTGCTGAATGTCTGCATAAATGACTATTGCTAACGCTTATTCTATTATTCAGACAGGCCATATCGTGAAGAAAAAGGCTGGGACAAGTGCCTCGCCTTTTTCTTCTTACTTCTATTTCTTTACTCATCGTCTTTCAAGTGATTCTTATTTGTCGTCATCTACTTCTTCAAAATCAGCATCTACTGAGTCATCATTGCCTGTTTCTGCACTTGTTGCTTCATCTGAAGCGCCTGCTTGTTGTTGAGCAGCTGCAGCTTGTTCATAAAGCTTAACGGTTAATTCTTGAACGATTTCATTCAATGCGTCACGTTTAGCTTTCATGTCTTCAATGTTGTTAGCTTCAACAGCAGCTTTCAATTCATCGCGAGCATTTTCTGCTTTTTTAACTTCTTCTTCGTCAACTTTACCTTTTAATTCTTCCAAAGTCTTGTCGACTTGGAACAATAATTGGTCAACTTCATTCCGTAATTCTACTTCTTCCTTGCGTTCTTTGTCTGCTTCAGCATTTGCTTCAGCATCTTTTACCATACGATCGATTTCATCATCAGATAGACCTGAAGAAGATTTGATCGTGATCGTTTGTTCTTTGTTCGTTCCTAAGTCTTTTGCACTAACGTTTACAATACCGTTTTTGTCGATATCAAATTTTACTTCGATTTGAGGTACACCGCGTGGTGCTGCAGGAATATCCGTTAATTGGAAACGACCTAATGTTTTATTGTCAGCAGCCATTGGACGTTCACCTTGTAATACGTGCACATCAACGGCAGGTTGGTTATCTGCAGCTGTTGAAAATACTTGTGATTTACTTGTAGGAATCGTTGTATTGCGGTCGATCAATTTTGTGAATACGCCGCCCATTGTTTCGATTCCTAATGATAAAGGAGTAACGTCTAGCAAGACGATATCTTTAACATCACCAGAAATGACACCACCTTGGATAGCTGCTCCCATTGCAACAACTTCGTCAGGGTTAACTGATTTGTTTGGTTCTTTACCTGTTTCTTTACGTACGGCTTCTACTACTGCAGGAATACGAGTAGATCCACCAACTAGAATAACTTCATCAATTTCAGATTGAGAAACGCCAGCATCTTTCAAAGCTTGACGTACAGGTTGTTTTGTACGTTCAACCAAGTCATAAGTCAATTCGTCGAATTTTGCACGTGTCAAGTTCATTTCTAAGTGCAACGGACCTGCTTCGCCTGCTGTAATAAACGGTAAGCTGATTTGAGTAGATGTTACACCTGACAAATCTTTTTTCGCTTTTTCTGCAGCGTCTTTCAAACGTTGCATAGCCATTTTATCTGTTGAAAGGTCAATGCCGTTTTCTTTTTTGAATTCACTAACAAGGTAGTCAATAACTTTATTGTCAAAGTCATCTCCACCAAGGTTATTGTCTCCAGCTGTTGATAAAACATCGAATACTCCGTCACCTAACTCAAGGATAGATACGTCAAATGTACCGCCACCTAAGTCAAAGACAAGGATTTTTTCTTCTTTGTCTGTTTTATCTAAACCATATGCTAGAGCAGCAGCAGTTGGTTCATTCACAATACGTTCTACTTCTAAACCAGCAATTTTACCAGCATCTTTTGTTGCTTGACGTTGTGCATCATTAAAGTAAGCTGGAACAGTAATAACCGCTTGTGTTACTTTTTCGCCTAAATAGCTTTCTGCATAATTTTTGATATATTGAAGAACGTAAGCTGAAATTTCTTGAGGTGTGTAGTTTTTGCCTTCTACTTCAACTTTGTAATCTTCACCCATGTGACGTTTGATTGAACCAATCGTGTTTGAGTTAGTGATTGCTTGGCGTTTTGCTACTTCACCAACTTGTATTTCACCATTTTTAAAAGCAACTACAGAAGGAGTTGTACGGTTACCTTCTGGATTGGCAATAATTTTTGCTTCTCCGCCTTCTAATACAGCAACTGCAGAGTTTGTTGTTCCTAAGTCAATACCAATTATTTTACTCATCTAAAATCCCTCATTTTTTAATTTTTTTCGTTTTGTTTGAATCTTTCTTGCTTGTTTCTATCCTGTTACTGAGCGACAGCCACCATCGCAGGTCTTAACACACGTCCGTGTAAAGCATAACCCTTTTGATGGACCATTACAACTGTATCAGCTTCCTGGTCTTCTTCAGTTGGAATCGTTTGTACTGCTTGATGGAAGTTTGGATCAAATGGCTCATGAAGGGGGTCAATAACTTCGATTCCTTCGTTGTTCAAAGCAGTTTTGAAACTTTCCATGACCATTTCCAGTCCTGCTTTTAAGCTTTTTCCTTGTTCATCATCCACTTCGATCATCAAAGCTCTTTCCAAATTATCAATAACAGGTAAGAGTTCTTTTGCTAATGATTGAGAACGATACTTTGCAGCGTCTTCTCTCTCTTTGCGATTTCTTTTTTGGATGTTAGCCAACTCAGCTTGCAAACGCAAATAAGCATCTTCTTTTTCTTCTAAAGCGTGTTTCAAGTCTTCTATTTCTGCGTTTTTTGTTTCCGTTGAAGAAATATCTTCTTCAGAAGCAGCTGTTGCTTGTTCATCTGTTTCAGTATTCTGATCCAGATCTTTTTCTTCGATCTGCTCTTCCGCTAGATCTTTTTCTTTATCTGACACAGCACAAAACTCCTTTACTTATTATCATCAATATCATGATAATAGGCTTCTAATTTTTTTGATAGTTCTTTTTGAAAAACTCCTACCAAACTGATCATTTTTGAATAAGGCATACTGGTTGGCCCTAATAAAGCAATGACGCCAGTACCGAGATTTTCCACCTCATAAGCTGCTGAAATCAAACTGAACTGTTCAAACAATTCATTGTCCAATTCTTTTCCGATTTGAACCGTTATACCTTCCTGCTTGCTGCCCAGCAGCATCGGCAAGTCATGCTTGCCATCCATCAAGCTATAAATAGATTTAAACTGCTCAATATTTAAGTCATTTGAATAGTCTAACATATTCATTCGACCTTCGATATGAATACGGTCTGTTGCTGCTTTTAGAAACAGATCATCAAACAGCCCAATCATATTTTCAGCCGTTCGGATGTGTTGACGAATCAATTCAGGAACATCCGTTTTCAAACTACGGAAAACCTCAATCAATGACTTTCCTACTAGCTCTTCATTAAACAAGCGAACCACTTTTTCCAACTCATACGGATTCATTTGCTGAGGAAGCGTAAAATTTTGACTTTCTACATGACCTTTATCAGTGACCAAGATCACCATCAATTGACGTTCATTCAAAGGAACAAAACGAAAGCCAGTCAGTTTACTATCTTTTATCTCAGGTCCTAAAGAAATCGCTGTGTAGCTCGTCAAATGAGAAAGAACTTCTGCAGATGTCATCACGATTTCATCGATTTGCTTAAAAGGGTTTTCTAAGGCTTGTTTTATGCTGGCTAAGTCTTCTGGATCAACTTTATGCGGATGAACCAGGTAATCAACGTAGTAACGGTAACCAGTAATAGAAGGAATTCTTCCAGAAGAAGAATGTGTCTTTTTTAAAAAGCCCATTTCTTCTAAGTGAACCATTTCGTTTCGTATGGTAGCTGAACTGGCAGCGATTTTCGATTCCTGAATCAGTGTTTTCGACCCAACCGGTTGTCCATACTTTGTATAAAGATGGATGATCGATTTTAATATCGAAATCTGTCTTTCAGTCAACATATTGTATCACCTCTTTTTAGCACTTGTTGCCATTGAGTGCTAACACAATTATTAATCTACCAGATATCCTCTAGCTTGTCAATAACGGAAGAGGATATTTCTGACTAATATTGACTTTTATTTTTCAACTGTTTTGTTTAGTTCTCTCATCTTTGTTTTAACAAATACAGCAGACTGATCATCTTCAGCTGCAATGAGTACTATTTTTCTAGGTGAAAGAAAAATGTATCCAGAAAAAGAAATAACGCTCTCTTGATTACCGCTTGATCTTGATCTATTAATGACAATGTTCAAAAAAGTGTCGTGTTTCTTTTTCATCCTGCTTTAACTGCTCGATCAAAGCTGAAACAGAAGGAAATTTTTTTTCATCCCTTAACCGCTTATACCACTTGACCATGACTTGTTCACCATAAATATCTTTTTTAAAATCAAAAATATTTATTTCAACCGTCAGTTGGCGATTTGTTTCAAATGTAATGTTGTAGCCGATCGAAGCCATTCCTGTATGCCATTGTTGACCGATCTTGATTTCTACTGCGTATACCCCTGTTTTTGGCAGTCGAATACTAGAATCAATATCAATATTAGCTGTTGGATAACCTAATGTTCTTCCGCGAGCATCACCATGAATAACCACTCCAGGGACGGCATACGTATATCCCAATAATTCATTGACCTGAGACATTCTTCCTTGATCCATTGCTTCACGAATCCGTGTTGAACTGATTTTTTTATCTTGATCTGTCAATTCTCCAACCGTTACAACTTCAAAGCGGTTGTGTGCATAACTTGGCAGGTGTTCCATAGAAGCAACTTCTTTCTTGCCAAAAGTATAATCAAATCCCGCAACTGCAACTTTTGCGCGGAGGCCAACAATATACTGGTCAACAAATTGTTGCGGAGAAAGACTTGCAAATGAAGAAGTAAAATCAACTTCATATAAAATATCAACACCTAACTCAGCGATCAATTCTTCTTTCCGTTCGATCGTTGACAAGTATTTGATTTCTTCTGGATGAACTTTTTTAAAAACAATAGATGGATGTTGATTAAAGGTCATGACCGCCAATTTAAGCTGCTTTTCATTTGCGATCTTCTTAGCTGTTTTGATGACTTGTTGATGCCCTTTGTGCACTCCATCAAAGAAACCTAATGCCAAAACAATATCTCCCTTTGGTATATCTGCTTTTTTATAAGGGTGATGCATTTTAATAATGTTCATTTTCTTGCTCCTCTACCTGAGTCCGTAAAACTTTTGTTGGTTTAATGAGACCTTCTTTCGAAGGGTGTTTGTCATATATGCTGACGGCTTGATTTTGATAAAACAAAACACAAGGAAAAGATGATCCACTCATGAAATCGTTAATGGAGAAAACTGCACCATTTTTTACTTTTTCCCACATTTGAGCTGAGATATCGATTCTTTCCATGTTTTCTAAAGCATACTCCAAAGGAAATAAAGCTGCTTCCATATTTCCGTCCGATGCTTTCTCAGAAACTTGTTCTAGCGTTAAGCAGTCAGCTGCATTAAACCTTCCGCTTTTTACTCGCGTCAAGTCAGACATATGAGCTGGGTAGCCGAGTTTTCTGCCTAAATCAACAGCCAATGTCCGGACATAAGTTCCTTTGCCGCAATCGACTTCAAACCTCCAGGAAGCTGTTCTATTTTTTTCATCATACCGAATGGGAGAAACACGTTTAAAACGATAGATATGAGCGCGTCGCTCTGGCCGTTCAACTGATTCTCCTGCTCGAGCGTATTCATATAGTCTTTTTCCGTTGACTTTTACTGCGGAATAAAGAGGAGGAACTTGAACGATCTCGCCAGTCAACTCCATCATCATTTTATCTACTGTCTCAATTGATGGAGCCTCTAACACTTCTTTTCGTTCTACTTGATCTCCACTGTTGTCTTCAGTCGTTGTGCTAAATCCAATGGTGATTTCGCCGATATACGATTTACCACTGTTCGTTAAATACTCAGCAACTTTCGTAGCTTTTCCGATACAGATCGGCAAAACCCCATCCACATTTGGATCTAAAGTACCCGTATGTCCAACTTTCTTTGTCTTCAATATTTTTCTTAATTTAAAAACACAATCATGACTCGTCATGCCGCGTTCTTTCCATAACGGGAGAATACCTTCCATTTGTTCCACTACCTTCTTTAATCGTTCTTCTATTTTATCGATCGCTTTGCATAGGGATAGTCGTTTCAAAAAACGACGTGTTCTTCGCTATTTCTAGGCAATACATTCTTTTTTAGTATAACATAATTCCTTTAAACGAAAAGAAACTAATTGCTCTTTCTTTTTCAACATTTTTTGTTATGTTGTTTTTTAAAATACTTTTTCTCCTATCATTCTGATAAAATAAAGATAGACTTAAGCAATTGAAGGAGGCATTCATGACAATGATCAAAATCCTAACAGATTCAACTGTACAGCTTTCAAAAGAGGAACAAGAACAGTACCAGATCACTGTTGTTCCATTATCAGTGATGTTAGAAAACACGATTTTTTATGATGGCGAAACCATCAATAAAACTGAATTCTTACAAAAAATGAGCGAAAGTGAAAGCTTGCCTAAAACTTCGCAACCTGCTATTGGACGATTTGTAGAAACGTTTAATGAGATCGGATTCGATGGCAGTCCTATTTATAGCGATCTTAGCAGCTAGCTATTTAAGCGGAACTTTTCAGGCAGCTCAACAAGCTAGCCAACTGACTTCAGCTGATGTAACAGTGATAGATAGCGGTACAGTGGATCGCGCGCTGTCCTTTCAAGTACTGAAAGCAGCTGAGCTTGCAAATAAAGGCCAATCTGCTGAAGAAATCCTACATGCGATCAAAAACATCAAAAGCAATAGTGAATTATATGTTGGCATCGTACACCTAGAAAATCTCATCAAAGGTGGAAGAATTGGAAAAGTAATGGGAAGAGTGTCAACCATGCTCAATATGAAACTAATGTTAAGAGTTACTAATACTGGGTTAGAACTCGAAACAAAAGGAAGAGGACTCAAAACACTGCAAAAAAAAGTAGACGCACTCATAGATCATATGAAAACATCTTCCGTTAAAGAAATTGGTGTGACTCATGTAGGATTAACACCCTTTATCGAAAAAATCATTGCCCAATTAAAAGAAAACTTTCCGCAAGCTGATTCTTATATTGACTATGCTAGCCCGACTCTCATGTCTCATGCCGGTAAAGAAGCTTTTGCCATATCTTATTGTGCTGTTTGACGTGGTAGGTCAGTCTTTAGTTTATTTAAATGTTTTTTTCTTTCTATTGCTTTCTAAAAAAAAGAAAATTTTTGATCGTAAATGAAATTATTATCAAAACGATTTACAAAAAACAGTTCTTTCTCTTCTAACATTGGTAAATAAAGTTCTTCCGGTCGATGGGCTACTGAAATTTCTAGAAATAAGATTCTAACGAGTTTAGCAGTAAAAAATGTTTTTTACTGACCAATGTTAAATATGATAGAACCAAAAAAACAGAACTGGAAAAAAACCAGTTCTGTTTTTTTTATTTCAAATACTTAGTGATCTCATCTTCATAGGAAGGTGTTGCGCTCATCACAACAGAGAGGGTCCCATCAACTTCTAGAACAACGGCATAAACTTTATCTGAAGTCGTTTGTGCTTCTGAACGTATCGCAGCCAAGATTTCTTCTTTATTGATGTGAGCTTTTTTCATGTTTTCTTCTAGAAAATCTCCCCTGAGAAAAACGACTTTTGGAGAAGGACTGATCACATTGGCCAAATTAGGCCAGTGAGTAGTCAGTTTTGAGATGATCAATTGAATCAACAACAAAAGCAATATAGCTATTATCCCGTTGATCAAAGTCACTTCTTCAAAAACCAAAATTGAAGATATGGTTGAACCGATCGTGATCGTGGTAATTAAATCATAGACACTGAAACTTGAAACACTGCGGCTGCCAAAAGACTTTAAAATAATCAGCAGCAGCAAATAAGTCATGACCGTAGTCAATATGACACGTAACAAGCTTTCCCATCCACTAAAAAAAAGATCTTTTGAGTGGACATCTTTTTCTATGTTTTGAAAAAATTCTGCTATTGAATCAAGCATATATTTCATCCTTTATCCTTCTTTTCCATTTAAGCTACTTAGAGATAAAAGAAAAATGAATCGAAAAAGTCTTTTCGACGAAAGCTAGCCACTCTTCATTTACAACGATTTTCTTAGACAATTTAAAAAGAGCTGAGATAGTAAAATTTTTCTTCTCAGCTTTTCTTTTTATTCTTTGTTTAAGTCTCTCAACAATTCGTCTATTCTATTTCCGTAAGCAACTGATGCATCTCTTTCAAAGATTAACTCAGGTGTTTTATAAATAGACAGGCGTTGTCCTAACTCCCTACGAATCAGCCCTTTAGCTTTTTCTAAACCAAGTTGTGCTTTTTCAATATCTTCTTCCTTATCAGAAAGTAAGCTGTAAAAAATCGTTGCCTGCTGTAGGTCGCCTGTTACACGTACATCCGTGATATTCACATCTTGAACTCGAGGATCCCGTACGCGTTTACGCATAATGTCATTAACTTCTTTTTGGATTTCATGGGCAACTCTACCTGTTCTATAATTTGCCATTTGTCATCCCTGCTTTCATTATTATCGCTTGATTTCAACCATTTCGTATGCTTCTATGACATCATCAACTTTAATATCATTGTAGTCTTTTATCATTAATCCACATTCGAAACCATTCTTAACTTCTTTTACATCATCTTTAAATCGTTTCAAACTAGCCAATTCGCCTTCATAGATCACAATGTTATCTCTAATCAATCGAACGCCGCTATTTCGTCTGATCACACCATCTGTGACAAAGCCACCTGCGATCGTTCCAACTTTAGACACAGTGAAGGTTTCACGAACAACAACTTGACCGATGACTTTTTCTTCATATTCAGGGTCAAGCATGCCTTTCATAGCCGTTTCAATTTCATCGATAACATTATAGATAATACGATGCAAACGAATATCTACTTCGTTTTGATCAGCTTGAACTTTAGCTTGCGGAGTCGGACGTACGTTAAAGCCGATCATGATTGCATTACTTGCTGCAGCTAAGGTTACATCACTTTCGTTGATGGCCCCTACTCCTGTGTGAATGATCTTGATACGCACACCTTCAACTTCGATTTTATTCAAACTAGAAGCTAAAGCTTCAACAGATCCTTGAACGTCTGCTTTGATGATCACGTTAACTTCTTTCAATTCTCCCTCTTGCAAACTGGAGAATAAGTTATCTAACGTTACGCGATGAGTAGCAGTCCGTTGTTCAGCCATGGCTTGTTTTTCACGGGCTTCTCCCACAGAACGAGCCGTTTTTTCATCTTCAAAAGCAACCAGCTGGTCTCCAGCTAATGGTGCTGTATTTAAACCTGTGATTTCAACAGGTGTTGAAGGGCCGGCTGTCTTCAAACGACGACCTTTTTCATTGACCATAACACGAATACGACCATGAGTGGTTCCCACAACGACTGGGTCACCTACACGCAAAGTTCCTTCTTGAATCAAAACAGTCGCAATTGGTCCTTTTGACTTGTCTAAGCGAGCTTCTACAACAGAACCTAACGCTAGTCGATCAGGATCTGCTTTTAGCTCTTGTACTTCCGCAACTAGCAAGATCATTTCTAATAACTCTTCTAGGTTTTGTCCAAACTTAGCTGAGATGTTAACAAAAATAGTATCTCCGCCCCAAGCTTCAGGAATCAAACCATATTCTGTCAATTCTTGCATCACACGATCAGGGTTGGCACTAGGTTTGTCAACTTTATTGACAGCAACGATAATCGGCACATCAGCCGCTTTAGCATGATTGATAGCTTCGACTGTTTGCGGCATGACACCATCGTCAGCAGCAACGACAATAATCGCAATATCTGTGACATTCGCACCACGAGCACGCATAGTTGTAAAAGCAGCATGTCCGGGCGTGTCTAAGAAGGTAATTTTTTTACCATCTTTTTCGATTTGGTAAGCACCGATATGTTGAGTGATCCCGCCAGCTTCGCCTTCACTGACTTTAGTATTTCTCAAAGTATCAAGTAAAGTTGTTTTCCCATGGTCAACGTGTCCCATGATCGTCACAACAGCCGGTCTTTCAACCAGCTTGGATTCATCCACTTCTTGATTGAAATAAACATCTAAATCAGAAATATCTACTTCCACTTTTTCTTCGGATTCGATACCATATTCAGCTGCTAATAGTTCGATTGCATCTTTGCTTAAACTTTGGTTTTGAGTAGCTACGACACCTATCATGAAAAGTTTTTTAATCAATTCAGCTGGTTCACGATGTAATTTTTTCGCAATTTCAGCAACGGTCATTCCTTCTGAATAAACAAGTGTTTCTGGTAATTCTCTTTGTTTTCTTGGAACTGGCGGTGTAACTGGTCTTGATTCATTTTTCTTTCCTTTTTTCTTTCGCTTGTTATATCCACCATGAGTTCCCATGCTTCCACGGTTGCGGAACGGTTTGTTCCCTGCTTTTTTCTTATCTGTTCCTACTGATACAGTTGGATCAGTTGAACGTTTTTCTCTTGCAGGTTTAGTCGATTTTGTTTGTTGTTTTGTCGTACGGCTTCCATTGTTATCAGCCTGTTTGTTAGGTTGATTTTGCTTATGGTTTTGAGCTTGTCTATTTTTTCCGTTTGTGGAAGTAGATTTTTTTTCGTTATTGACTGCTTTTCCTTTTTGATGAGACTGGTTTGTTCTGGATTGTTTTTTTGCGTTATCTATGTGATGATCTCCTTTATTTTTCTGCTTTTCATTTTGATGAGAAACAGACGTATTTTTTTCTGGTACTTTTTTCGTTTCTGCTTGTTTGTTGGAAGAAAAAACGTTGTTTAATGCTGAAATTTGATTGTCTTCCATTGCAGACATATGGGTATTAAAATGGATATCCATTTTTTTTGCTTCATTGATGACATCTTTACTTGAGATATTTTTCTCTTTCGCATATTCATATACTCTTTTTTTAGCCATGCAATCACCCTCCGTTAAATTGATAATAATTCTCGGATTTTTTTCGCAAAGCCATTATCTATGATACTGACAATCGTTCGTTTTTTACCTATGGCCTGACTCAGTTCGCTTTGGCTGAAATCAGAAAAATAGGGTATGTCGTAATAATGACATTTATCCGAAATTTTTTTGTTTGTATTGCTGCTTGCATCTGAAGCAATAAAAACAATTTTTGCTTCTTTAGAACGAACTTTTTTTAATGTAAGTTCTTCTCCTGTTATACACTTGCCAGCTCTTGTAGCTAGGCCTAGAAGATTCAAAACTTTTTGTTGATTGTTCATAAGCTCATCCGCGCCTTTTGATGGGCGACATAATCCAATAACTGTTGATAAAATTCATCATCCAGTGTTGTTCCAAATACTTTGTCCAATGTTTTGTTATCCCATGCTTTCTGAACAACTTCCGGTTCGATCGATACATAAGCGCCTCTTCCCGGCAGTTTTCCTGAAGGATCCATTTGAACGTTTCCTTCTTTATCTTTTACGATTCTAAGCATTTCTTTTTTTGGTTTCATTTCATTTGAAACAACACATTTACGCATAGGAATTTTTCGTTTTGCCATTGAAGTCACCTCACTATTCGTTTTTAGCGTCTCTTTCTTCAGCTGACTCAATTTCTTCTTCCACATCTTCGGAAGAAAGTTCTCCTTCTTCATAATCAGCATCCATCACTGGATCACCAGGTTGGCGCATTTGGTCTTCTAATTCTTGAGGAATTTGTTCAATATCTATCGTATTTTCCATATCTCTGATTTCTTCAACATCTGCAACATAGTCTTCTGTATGTTGTGCTGCTAACGTTTCTAATTCTGAATCGACAGCTTGAGTATCTTCCATATCTGATTCAGATTTGATATCCACTTTATAGCCAGTCAATTTTGCAGCTAGACGAGCATTTTGTCCTCTTTTACCAATGGCTAGAGATAATTGGTAGTCAGGCACAACAACTAAGCAGCTTCCTGCTTCTTCATTAAAAGTAACATCTACAACTTTTGCAGGGTTTAGGGCATTAGCGATATAAGCTGCCGGATCTTCGCTCCATTCAACGATATCCATATTTTCGCCCTTCAACTCGTTAACGATCGCCTGTACACGTTGCCCTTTTGGTCCAACACAAGTTCCAACAGGGTCAACATTTGGATCACGCGAAGTTACTGCGACTTTTGCCCGATCGCCTGCTTCACGAGCAACAGATATGATTTCAACGATACCATCATAAATTTCAGGAACTTCTTGTTCAAACAATCGTTTTAATAAGTTCGGATGGCTACGGCTAACAAACACTTGAGGACCTTTAGACGTGTTTTCTACCTTTGTTACATACACCTTTATTCTATCATGTGGATGATAAACTTCATTAGGAATCTGTTCTTGTTTGGACAACACTGCTTCGATTTTGCCTAAGTTGACATAAATATAGCGGTTATCTTGTCGTTCAACGATTCCTTGCATAATATCATTTTCATACTGGATGTACTCATTATAAATAATGTTTCTTTCAGCTTCACGTACCCGTTGCATAATGACTTGTTTTGCAGTTTGAGCAGCAATACGTCCGAAGTTTTTTGGTGTAACTTCGAATCGGATCATGTCTCCAATTTCGTATGCTTTGTTTAACTCTAAAGCATCTTTGATATCAACTTCTAAACGAGAATCATAGACAACATCAACAACTTCTTTTACTGCATAGACATGGATATTTCCTTTTTTAGGATCGAACTGAACTTCCACGTTTTGAGCTTGTCCATAGTTCCGTTTGTAAGCAGATACTAATGCAGCTTCCAATGCATCGATGACTACTTCTTTAGAGATTCCTTTTTCTTTTTCTAATTCGTCAAGAGCATGCAGCATTTCTTTGCTCATTCTTTTTCTCCCCTATTCAATTTTAGTTTTCTAAAATACAATAGCCAATCGGGCTTTTGCGATTTTTTTACGATCAAACGTCATTTCTTTTGTTCTTGTTTTTATACGAATACTTAAAGTAAGCGAGCTTTCCGTTATTTCTTCAAGTACCCCTTCGTAGATTTTCTCACCTTCTACAGGTTCATATAAAGAAATATTGATCGTTTTTCCAAGAGCATTCTGATAATCTTCTTCTTTCTTTAATGGTCTTTCTGCTCCTGGTGAAGAAACCTCTAAAAAGTAAGCATGCGGAAAAGGATCAGGTTTGATTTGATCTAGTTTTTCACTCACTTTTTCACTCACTTCAGCACAATCTTCTAAAGTAATGCCACTCGGTTTGTCAATATATACACGTAAAAACCAGTTTTTCCCTTCTTTTACATATTCAATATCTACTAACTCGTAATGCATTTCTGTAGTGATCGGCTCCACAACTTCACTTACTTTCTCAACGATACTGCTCAAGTTGAACCCCTCCTTAATAGATGCTCGAATTTTATGCCTTAAAAAGAGTGAGCGTTGCCGCTCACTCCCCCTTCGATTATCTGATTACAGTAAAAAGTTTAACATAAAATGCAAGGATACGCAAATAAACGTAGGTTGGTAATCATGTCACTTCGTTGTTGGAAAATTGTCAAATGAAGAATGAATTTGCTTTTAGGTTAAAGCATATCAAATAAAGAAAGTTGGTTTTCATCTGGCATCCCATCCAGTACACCATTCTCGCTCATGTATTCAATCACCGTTTTTGATACTTTCCCTCTTTTGGCTAAATCTTCTTTCGAAAGAAAAGATTGATCTTCACGTGCAGCTACAATTTGATTTGCTACGTTTTGCCCAAGACTCGGAACAGCTCTAAATGGGGCAATCAAAGAACGTCCCTCAATAACAAAGTTCCTTGCATCTGATTTTTCAAGGTCGATCATTTTAAATTCAAACCCGCGTTCAACCATCTCATTAGCCAATTCCAGAACAGTCAGCATATTTTTTTCTTTCGTAGAAGCATCAAGGCCCTTATCATTTATTTCTTTCATTCTAGCTTTGATACTTTCTTTTCCTTTTACCATCGCTACTAAGTCAAAATCATTAGCACGAACAGAGAAGTAGGCACAATAGTATAGGATAGGAAAATGAACTTTAAAATAAGCGACCCGCAAGGCCATCAAAACATACGCTGCAGCGTGGGCTTTAGGGAACATATATTTAATTTTCAAACAAGATTCAATATACCACTCAGGAATCTGTTCATTCCGCATCTCAACTTGCCAATCATCCGGTATCCCTTTTCCTTTACGAACATGTTCCATGATCTTAAATGCTAGGCTGCTCTCCAAACCATTATGGATAAGATAGACCATTATATCATCCCGACAACCGATTACTTCAGAAAGAGGAATATCTCGTTCTCGAATCAACTCTTCAGCATTGCCTAACCAGACGTCTGTTCCATGGGATAAGCCCGAAATTTGCAGCAGCTCAGCAAAGGTATTTGGTCGTGTTTGTTCCAACATACCTCGGACAAAACGTGTTCCAAATTCAGGGATCCCTAAAGTACCGGTGTTAGATTGGATTTGATCAGCAGTGACCCCCAATACTTCAGTACCTTGAAAAATTTTCATCACTTCAGGATCATCAGTAGGAATTGTTTTTGGATCGATACCTGATAAGTCTTGCAGCATCCGAATCACAGTAGGGTCATCATGGCCTAGAATATCAAGTTTTAAGATATTATCGTGAATAGAATGGAAATCAAAATGAGTTGTTTTCCATTCAGCTGCTTGATCATCTGCTGGGAACTGCACCGGTGTAAAGTCGTAAACATCCATATAATCAGGAATAACGATGATTCCGCCCGGATGTTGGCCAGTTGTCTTTTTAACACCAGAAGAACCTTTGGCGAGACGATCAATCTCTGCAGCGCGTAGATTTAAATTGTAGTCACGCTCATAACCTTTGACGTAGCCAAAAGCTGTTCGATCGGCTACCGTACTGATGGTTCCCGCACGATAAACATACTCTTCTCCAAATAGCACTTTTGTATAATTATGTGCGTTTGCCTGGTAATCTCCCGAAAAGTTTAGATCGATATCGGGAACCTTGTCTCCATTAAAGCCTAAAAAGGTTTCAAACGGAATATCATGCCCATCTTTATACAGCGGTGCGCCGCACTTTGGGCATTCCTTGTCTGGAAGATCAAAGCCTGATCCCACAGATCCGTCTGTAAAGAACTCCGAATATTTGCAATCAGGACAGCGATAATGAGGCGGCATAGGATTAACTTCTGTGATCCCTGTCATAGTTGCGACCAGGCTCGAACCCACAGATCCTCGAGAACCAACTAAGTACCCATCTGATACGCTCTTGTGCACCAATTTTTGCGAAATCAAGTAAATAACTGAGAACCCGTTCCCAATAATACTGTTCAATTCTTTTTCCAGACGTTTTTCGATGATTTCCGGCAATGGATCTCCATAAAGACGGTGGGCTTCATCATAGCTTAACTGTTTGATTTCTTCTTCTGATCCTTCAATTTTTGGCGTATACAAGTCTGTTTTGACAGGCGTTATTTCACCATTGATCATTTCAGCAACTTTTTGTGTGTTTTTTACAACCACTTCAAAAGCTTTCTCTTCATCTAAAAAGCTAAACTCTTCCAACATTTCATCTGTTGTTCTGAAATGAACTTTTGGCAAAGATGCCCGATTCAATTCGGAAGCTCCTCCTAAAGAATTGACCAGAACTTTGCGGTAAATACTATCTTCAGGATTTAAGTAATGGACGTTACCAGTAGCAGTTACCGGGATATCTAATTCTTCTCCAATTTGAATCAGATTTTGAATGATTTCTTCCAAATCTTTTTCATTTTTCACCAATTCTTGTTCAATTAAAGGGGCATAAACAGGTTTAGGCATAATTTCGATATAGTCATAGAACTTTGCTTTTTTCTTAGCTTCTTCATACCCTTTTTGCATCATTGCTTCAAAAACTTCTCCACTACTGCAAGCAGAACCAATGATCAAACCTTCTCGGTAATGATTTAACTCTGAACGCGGAATGCGAGGAGCTCTGTAAAAATATTGAACATTAGATAGAGAAATAAGCTTGAATAAGTTTTTTAAACCTGCTTGAGTTGTGGCCATGATCGTAGCATGAAAAGGGCGCGCTTTTTTATAAGCATCCCCTTCGCCCATATAATCGTTTAGTTGATCATGATAAGTGATGCCATGATCTTCATTTGCTTCCTTCAAAAATACCCAGCAAAGCTGTGCAGTGGTCTCGGAGTCAAAAATGGCTCGGTGATGTTGCTCCAGTGTGATATTATATCGTTTGGCCAAAGTGTTCAAACGATGGCTCTTGAACTGAGGATGTAAAAATCGGGATAATTCTAAGGTATCGATAACTGGGTTTTCAGCTTCCGGCATACCATGTCGGATGTTTCCTGTGTTTAAAAATCCCATATCAAAACTTGCGTTATGAGCAACCAAAACAGAACCTTCTGCGAATTTCTTAAAAGCTTGCAAGACTTCTTGCTCTGTTTTAGATCCTCTAACCATTTCATCCGTAATGCCAGTCAAATTGATCGTCGTTTGGGACAATGGGTGACCAGGATCAATAAATTCTTCAAATTGTTCTGTGATGTTCCCTTTATACATCTTTACAGCCGACAATTCAATGATCTTATCATAAACAGCTGAAAGACCAGTTGTTTCAACGTCAAAAACCACATAAGTTGCTTCATCTAATAAGAGATGTTTTGGTTGATAAGCGATTGGAACACCATCATCGACCACATTTGCTTCAATCCCATAAAGCACTTTGATCCCATTTGATTGGCCAGCTTGGTAGGCTTCAGGAAATGCTTGTGCACCAGCATGATCAGTGATCGCAATAGCAGGATGGCCCCATCTAGCAGCTTGAGAAACTAAGTCGGTAATCGTATTTGTAGCATCCATTTGACTCATATTACTATGTGTATGCAACTCAACTCTCTTACTATCCCCAGGCATATTGTCTTTGCGTTCTTCATGGCTTACTTCAGTCATGTCTTGAACATTCATAACGAGATCACGCATATACGTATCTTCTTGAATACTGCCTCTTACTTTGAACCACATACCTTTTTTGATCGCTGCAAATGCGGCTTCGTCTTCTGGCGAATTAGAAAACTTTTTGATCGAAAAAGAAGATGTATAATCAGTGATTTTCATGACTAGAATCTGTCTGCCGGAACGTAAATCTCTTACTTCTACATCAAAAACATATCCTTCGATCGTGACTCTTCTTTCTTCTTCTATAATATCGGCCATTTGTTTGATTTCTTCATTTGCAGCTATTTTTCTTCCTAAGACGACTGGACCAGAAAAAGCTTCTGTTTCCGGTGCTGCTTTTCTTTCTAGTTCAGCTTTTTGAATGTTTTCGCTAGCTTGTTTGGCTAGTAGTAATTCGGCTTCTTCCTTCTTAGCCTGAAACTCTGTCATTTTTTGAGTATAAGTTGCTTCATCTATGATTGGATCGATTGTAAAACGAGGAAACCCAAAGTCTTGATAAGCTTTTTCAACTGGCGGAAGATATTGGTTCTTTAGGTGATGCTGAACGACATCGTTTTCTACATAGAACTTGATTTTATGTTGATCAACAATAGGAAATTGATCTCGAAATGGCTTATCGCAAATAGGCGAAGATACACCACTCCTCTTAACGGCCGAAGACCAATACTGTTCAATTTTCTCAACTGTGATTTCTGGTTGATCAGCTTGAATGACTGTATCTACTGCAGCAATGGATTTAAATGCCATCTGTAAATGCTGTGATAAGTTTTGGTAGACCTCAAAAGGCAATATATCGGGAAACTCCAATGCAAATTGCCAAACTTTAGATTGTTTGTGCACCGTTACTTTTTGGACTTTTCCCTTTTCTAAATAAGACCCATGTGTTTCGTGATGATTCAAGCCGATTTGCTCAAGCAAGCGTTGAAACATTTCTTCCTGATTTAAACTCATAAACGGCTCCCTTCCTTTTCAAAAGAATAAAAGGAGTACAGACAAGCAGTGACAACTTGTTTGAACTCCTTCTACTCCTTTCTTTCCATGCTTTGACTCTCTTACTGCTTTCTTAAAAGAAGTATCTTTGGATGTCATTCCAAGTAACCAAAACCATTAGAACGACTAACAAGCCAGCTCCGATTAAGGTCACCAATCCTTCTTTTTCTTCACTTAATGGTTTACCTCTTACGCCTTCAATGACATTTAACACTAGTTTTCCGCCATCTAATGCCGGTATAGGCAAAAGGTTGACGATTCCCAAGTTGATACTCAAAAAGGCCATCCAGTTTAAGATCCCTAACAATCCAGCTGAGACAACTGTTTCTGTGGTAGCGTAAATCGCCACTGGTCCGCCAAACATATCAACTGAAAATCCTTTTGTAAACATTGATCCTAAAACAGATAGAATCGACGTAATGACCATCCAAGTTTGAGAAAAACCAAAAACGATTTTATCGAAAAATCCCGTTTTCATCATTGCTTGGACACCAATCATACCTGTTTTTTCACCGTCCGTTGTTTGTCCGGCTTCAGGTGTGATCTGCACTTCTTCCATCTCTCCTGATTCGTGCTCGACAGATAATGTGATTTCCTTATCAGGATTTTTTTGGATTATAGAAACCATTTTTTGCCAATCTCCCACTTCGGTTCCATTAATTGCCGTAACGAGATCGCCTTTTGTTAATCCGACTTCTTCTGCAGGACTATTTGGCATCACTTCTCCTATCTGACTATCTGAAGAATAAACACCGCCTTGTACAAAAGCAAAGATGATAAAAACCACGATTGCTAAAATCAGATTGTTCATCGGACCTGCAAAGTTTGTCATCATCCTTTGTGGTAAGCTGGCTGATTGGAATTGCACGTCTATTGGAGCAATTTGGACTTCTGTACCATCTTCTTCAATGATCAAAGCATCTTTCTTAACGTTGTAACGAACAAAATCATCATTGTTTCCTGCTAAATATCCTTCTATTACCAATGTTTTTTCTAAATCAGCTGAAGTAACTTCTAATGGAGCTGCATTCAGTAGCGGCTTTTTCTGGTTTAAGTTGATTTTGATCACTTCATTTTGATCATTTAACACTAAACCAACCGGTGTTCCTGGACGTAATTCGCTTTCTTCTTCATAACCTGCCATTCGGACATAACCGCCTAGTGGTAACATCCTAACGGTAAAAGTCGTTTGATTTTTTCGGTAAGAAAAAAGTTTAGGACCCATCCCTAACGCAAATTCTCTGACCAGTATCCCTGATTTTTTTGCAAAGTAATAGTGTCCAAATTCATGAAAAATCACTAAAATACTAAAGACAATCAAAAACGTCAGAATTGTTTTAATCATTTCTTTACCCCTTACTTATTTCCCGCTCTTTGTCTTTTTCAATACAAACTATTCTAACATACCCAGACTTCTATGACTAGATAGCTTGGCCTCATAAGGCATGAAAAAAAGACAGGCTGGTACCTAAAACAAAAACCTGTCTTGTTCATTATAAAAAATATACGTATTGTTTTTTGTTAAATCAATCCTACTAAATATAGAATAGGAGAAACAAAAAGCAGACTATCGAAACGATCTAATACGCCACCATGGCCTGGGAAAATATTTCCCGAATCTTTTACACCATAGTAACGTTTAAAAGCAGATTCAACTAAGTCTCCAAGTTGACCAATAACCGAAATTATAGCCATGATAAAAATAGAAAAAAGAAAAGATTGATCAAGTGGAAAATACATTAAGTAAATCGATGCTATGATCACTGCCATCATCGTTCCACTTACAAAACCTTCTATTGTTTTATTAGGACTGATATTTGGTGCTAACTTATGTTTCCCGATTTTTCTTCCAAAAAGATACGCACAGATATCAGTTGTCCAAATCGTAATCAGAACTAGGATCAACAGCTGTAGACCTGTTTCTCTTGTCAGTAAAAGAGACCTGAAGCCAAAACCAACATAAATAACGCTTAAAACTGAAAATCCGGCATGATCAAAAGAGAAACGATTTTTTGAAAAAACCGTACAGATCAATAATACAATGGCTAATAAATAGACCACCATAACAGTTGTAAATTGTTTAGGTAAAAAACGATCAAAAAATTCAGGCAGCAACATCACTAATAATGCTGCTATCGATAATACCCCTTCTACTGAAAATAATTTTTGTTCTTTCATTCTATATAGTTCAAATAAGCCGACAATAGCTAATAGAACCATGACGATCTCTAACAGCCATGAACCTGCATAGACTACCGGTATAAAAATTGCAGCCATAACAAGAGCTGTGATCACTCTTTGTTTCAATTACATATCCTCCTCATTTCCTATCTTACAAACCGCCAAATCTTCTGTTTCGCTTTTGATAAATCCTTAAAGCTTCATCAAAGTCAACTTCACCAAAATCTGGCCATAGAAGAGAAGAGAAATGAAATTCACTATAAGCATTTTGCCATAACAAAAAGTTGCTTAATCTTTCTTCTCCGCTTGTCCGGATCATCAAATCAACATTTTGCTGCTCACTGAGCGAAGAAGTCATCAAATGTTCTTCAAAAACTTTTTCAT
The DNA here is from genome assembly GCF_900113675.1 of Pisciglobus halotolerans. Classification (GTDB taxonomy): domain Bacteria; phylum Bacillota; class Bacilli; order Lactobacillales; family Carnobacteriaceae; genus Pisciglobus; species Pisciglobus halotolerans. The sequence continues at coordinate 23,482 of NZ_FOQE01000011.1, read as the reverse complement.
TGATTTTATCGGCTTTTAATGCGCCTTTTTCTACCATGATCGCAATTTCTTTGACAGCATCTAAAATCTCTTTGCGTCCCCCATAGTTGACTGCAAAGTTTAAAACCATTCCATTGTTGTCTTTTGTTTCTTCTATTGCCTTTTCCATCACTTTTCGCGTTTTTTTAGGCAAATCAGACGGATGACCGATCATCATCACTTTAATGTCAGCTTCCATGATCTCTGGCATGAAAGAGCTAAAGAAATCAACAGGTAATTGCATTAAATAATTGACTTCATTTAAAGGTCTTTTCCAATTTTCAGTTGAGAAAGCATATAGCGTCAGCACTTTTACGCCTCTCTTTGAGGCATGTTTAGCGATTGTTTTCACCTGATCCATTCCCGCTTTATGGCCCGCTGACCGCTTTAATTGTCTTTTCTTAGCCCAACGTCCGTTGCCATCCATGATGATAGCAACGTGTTCAGGAATCAGCCCAGTTGCATCAAAATATTCTTTTGCATCCTCTGTTCGGCTTTCTATGTTATTGATCTCCTTCACTTTAATACATACCGTCCTTCCATTCGAACTTACTGAAACTATTGTAGCAAATCGCTGACTAAAAACCTATTTATTTAAGGAAAATTTTATTTTAGGTAAAGTAAAGGAAGCTTCATTTTTTAGATCTATCCTAGAATGCTGCTTATATTTTTTCGAAAATATGTAGCTTTGCTCGTTCAGCTGAATCTTTTTTATCCTAAACAGTTTTTGAGGATAGACATTAAATGACCACAGCCCCTTCTTTTGAAATAGCTGAATCAGTGACATCAAAAAGAAAGAGCTGGGAATGTTGATCCCAGCTCCAACTCTTTTTATAGCATAGACACTTCTGCCGTTTCGGTAAAGGATGTATATTTTTGGGTTTGCTTAAAATATTGTTATCTCTATCTTTCCTTATTGAAAAAGACCTTCATCTGTTTGGATAATGGGATTAAACATCCAAAATTTCTTTTTCTTTTTCAGCTGAAATAGCATCGATATTCGCAACACTTTTGTTTGTTAAATCTTGAACATCAGATTCATAGTGACGCAGGTCATCTTCTGTAATGTCTCCGTTTTTCTCTGATTTTTTCAATGCATCCATTGCATCTCGACGAATATTACGAATAGAAATTTTTGCGTTTTCAGAATCTTTGCCTACTTCTTTGGCTAATTCTTTACGTCTTTCAGTCGTCAATTGAGGAATCACTAAACGAACCACATTTCCATCACTAGATGGGCTGATTCCGATATCGCTTTGCAAAATCGCTCTTTCAATTTCTTTGATAGATGATTTGTCATAAGGTGTGATCATCAACATTCTTGGTTCAGGTATAGAAATTTGTGCCAGCTGGTTCAAAGGTGTCGGAGCTCCATAGTATTCAACTTGGATACGGTCTAATAAGCTAGCATTTGCTCTTCCAGCACGAATAGCGCCCAATTCCCGCTGTAAAGCTAGTTCTGTTTTTTGCATTCTTTCTTTTGTTTCTTTTAATAATTGTTCACTCATTTTGCTTTCCCCCTAACAGTTGTCCCAATCGTTTCTCCTAATGCAACTCGTTTGATGTTTCCAGGTTCATTCAAATTGAACACAACAAGCGGAATATCGTTGTCCATGCTTAAAGAACTCGCTGTTGTATCCATTACTTGAAGTCCCTTATTAATGATTTCAAGGTGTGTCAATTCATCAAATTTAATGGCTTCTTTGTCCACTTTTGGATCAGCAGAATAAATACCATCCACATTATTTTTTGCCATTAAAATCACATCTGCATCAATTTCAGCCGCACGCAAAGCAGAAGTAGTATCTGTAGAGAAATAAGGATTCCCTGTTCCGCCTGCAAAAATAACGACTCTCCCTTTTTCTAGGTGGCGCATCGCTTTTCTTCTGATATAAGGTTCAGCGATTTGTCTCATTTCAATGGAAGTTTGTACACGCGTCGGTACGCCTTCGTTTTCAAGACAGTCTTGCAAAGCCAATGCATTCATCACTGTTGCCAGCATGCCCATGTAATCAGCTTGTGCACGTTCCATCCCCATCTCAGAACCGACTTGTCCGCGCCAGATGTTACCGCCGCCTACAACAATAGCAATCTCTATTCCAAGGTCATGGACTTCTTTGATTTCTTTACAAATCTGTTGGATAGTCGGTGGTTGGATCCCAAAACCAGAGTCTCCTGCTAAAGCTTCACCACTTAATTTCAACACGATTCGTTTATACTTAGGTTCGTTCATTATTATTTCCCTCCATTGCGCTTTCCTAAACTATTTTATCATACTCTTCCTTAAACTTCATTGAAAATCATCGAAATGAACAAAGGTTTCTTTTTTATGTAGCTAAACAGCAAAAAAGGGAAGCAAAGATGCCTCCCTTTCAGATTTCATTAAACTTTATTTTTTGACTTGGTTCATTACTTCGTCTGCAAAGTTTTCTTCACGTTTTTCAATTCCTTCGCCGACTTCATAACGAACAAATCTCTTAACAGAAGCGCCATTGGCTTTTAGATAATCGCTAACTTTTTGATCTGGATCTTTTACAAATGGTTGGTCAACTAAGCTGATTTCACCTAACCATTTGTTTAAACGACCGATAACCATTTTTTCAACGATTTTCTCTGGTTTGCCTTCGTTTAATGATTGTTCAGTTAAAATTTTCTTTTCATGTTCAAATTTTTCTGAAGGTACTTCATCACGGCTGACATACAATGGATTGATTGCAGCAACGTGCATCGCGATATCACGAGCTACTTCTTCATTGTCTGTTCCTTCTAATTGGACTAATACAGCGATACGTCCACCCATATGGATGTAAGTGCCAAATACATCGTTATCTGTTTTTTCAAAGCGTTCGAAACGACGTAGGCTGATTTTTTCTCCAATCGTTGTTGTTGCTGAAATGATTTCAGATTCGATCGTACCTTCGCCCAGGCCTAATTTTTGAGCTTCTTCTAAAGAAGATACATCATTTTCAGCAATTGTTTTTGTAATATCTTTTACTAAGTTTTGGAATTGGGCATTTTTAGAAACAAAGTCTGTTTCAGAGTTGATTTCTGAGATAGCAGCAACGTTTCCTTCAGTTACAACACCTGCTAAACCTTCAGCCGCTACACGGTCAGCTTTTTTAGCAGCTTTTGCCATTCCTTTTTCTCTTAAATGATCAACGGCAGCTTCCATGTCGCCATCTGTAGCAACCAATGCTTTTTTAGCATCCATCATGCCGACGCCTGTCATATCACGTAATTCTTTTACTAATGCAGCTGTTACTTTTGCCATCTTAATACTTCCTCCTAATTTCATGATTGTTTCGTTAAAAATTTATCTTTTAAAAAAAGCTGTCTCAAATATGAAATGATGCCGCTTTGTAAAAAAGTCGCTTCTCACTTCTCCGTTTACTCGAGACAGCCTTTGATCAATTTTCAATTTTATAGGACAAACTGATCTTTTATTAAAATCAGCTGCTCACTTTTTACTCGTTGTCGCCTTCGACTACTTCAACGATATCTTCCATTGAGTCTGAAGCTGTTTCTGCATTTTGTTCAAAAGACTCTTCAGAAACTTCTTCATCTTCGCCTTGGTTACCTTCGATGATTGCATCAGCCATTTTTGAAGTGATCAATTTAACAGCACGGATAGCATCATCATTTGATGGAATGATTACATCGATTTCATCTGGGTCACAGTTTGTATCAACCATTGCAACGATTGGAATGTTCAATTTGTGAGCTTCTTGGATTGCAATACGCTCTTTACGAGGGTCTACAACAAACATCACATCAGGGATTCTTGGCATATCTTTGATACCGCCCAAGAATTTTTCTAAGCGGTCACGTTCTTTGATCAATAGACCTACTTCTTTTTTAGGTAGAACATCAAATGTTCCATCTTCTTCCATTTTTTCAATATCTTTCAAGCGTTTGATACGTTTTTGAATAGTATCCCAGTTTGTCAATGTTCCACCTAACCAACGATGGTTAACATAGTATTGACCTGAACGGATTGCTTCTTCTTTGATTGTTTCTTGTGCTTGTTTCTTCGTTCCTACGAATAAAACAACGCCACCGTCTTCAGCAACTTCTCTCATGTAGTTGTAAGCTGCATCTGCTAACTTAACGGTTTTTTGTAAATCAATGATGTAGATACCGTTTCTTTCTTGAAAAATATAACGTTTCATTTTTGGATTCCAGCGACGAGTCTGGTGACCAAAATGAACTCCTGCTTCTAGCAATTGTTTCATTGAAATGACTGCCATAATTTGTTTCCTCCATTTGGTTTGTATTTTATCCCTCCCCCAAATTCATCTGCAAGGAGACTTAAGCACTTGCCTAAGCACCAACCTTTACATCCTTTGAGGTGTGAAATATTCGGTGTTTTAGCACCGTTTAATATTATACTTGTTGTTCAGTTAAAAAGCAAGAGTTTTTTGAAACCAACTCTTGCTTGTTGTTTTTGTTGACTCTATCGGCCTAGCTCCGCATCCTTTTAGTTGAGCTGCGCGAGGCAGAGTCTCGGGTAAAATTCAAAAGTCGCTCACATGCGCGGGATGCTCTGTGTCGCGCTTTTTCATTTTCCTGTCGACTCTATCGGCCTAGCTCCGCATCCTTTGTTTGTTATGGTTTGAGGTAAGCATAGTCTTCAGCTTGTTTTTCAACGAGTTCTACGACGCCCGAGGGTACAGTGTTGATAAAGTCCTCTAGTTGTTCTTCTGATAAGTCGTATGATTTCATTGCTGTTGAACAAGCAACAAACTGAACGCCTTGTTCAGCTAATGGCCGCATATCTTCTAATGATGTATCATCTAAAAATCCTTTAACAGCTTCTGCATTTGCTACAACTTCTACTTTCAGTTGTTCCATGCCTTTTACTAAATTACGCACATTTCCTAAAGCTAATGACCAGTTAGCCAGTTGATCAACATGAACCACTACTTTATTCATTTTATCACTGCCTTTGTTTTTATTTTTATTCGGTCACTCCACCGATACTTAAAATTTCTCGGATATCTTCTTCTGTCAGTTGCTTTTGCAGCTTCGTATCGGCATGTTCTTCTGTAATGATCTGATCGAATAAAGATTTTTTTTCTTTTTGAAGTGCATTGATTTTTTCTTCTATCGTACCTTCTGCTATCATCCGCCAAACTTCAACGACGTTTTTCTGTCCGATACGATGTGCACGTCCCGCTGCTTGTTCTTCAACAGCTGGATTCCACCATAGATCATACAGGATAACAGTATCCGCACCTGTAAGGTTTAACCCTGTTCCGCCAGCTTTTAAAGAAATAAGGAAAATAGATTTTTCTCCTTGATTAAACTGATTGACCATTTCAATTCGCTCCACTGGCTTTGTTTTTCCGCTTAAATAGAAGCTTTCAATCTCTTGAGCGGCCAATTCTTTTTGAATGATATCGAGCATGGAGGTGAATTGAGAAAAAATCAGCATCCTTTTACCATTTTCCAGCCCGTTTGCTACCATTTCTTTCAACTGCTCAAGTTTTCCTGATTCGCCTTCATAGTCATCCATAAATAAACGCGGGTCGCAACAAATCTGCCGTAAACGTGTCAGTCCTGACAAAATTTCAATGCGATGACGTTTAAATTCATCGCCGCTCATATTAAGAACACTTTCTTGGATCTGCTGCAGATAAGCAAGATAAATTGTCTTTTGCTCTTTTGACAATGAACTGTACAAATTGGTCTCGATTTTTTTTGGCAATTCTTTGAGTACATCTTTTTTCACTCGTCTCAATACGAATGGCTGGATCATTTTTGCGATCCTTTCATTTGGTAGAGAGCGAAACTTTTTGATACTAGGAAAAAATCCCGGCATGATCAATTGAAAGATCGACCATAACTCATCAATTTTATTTTCAATTGGTGTTCCGCTTAAAGCAAATTTTTGAGGTACAGGAAGATCTCGTAATGCCTTTGATGTTTTCGTATGATAATTCTTGACCATTTGTGATTCGTCCAATATGAGTGTGCTAAATTGTTGCGTCTTATAGACCTCAGCATCTTGTCTAAAACTTTGATACGAAGTAATTAATACCGTATTCGGTTTGACCTCTTGGATTTTTGTTTTTCTTTCTTCAATGCTGCCAGATACAACTTGGCATTCAATAGAAGGTGCAAATTTTTTCATCTCGTGGAACCAATTATAAGTCAAGGATGCGGGCGCGATAATAAGGAAAGGTGCTTTTTCATTTTTTTCAACTTCGGACAAGATATAGGTGATCATTTGGATCGTTTTTCCTAATCCCATATCATCAGCTAAAATACCGCCGAAGCCATATGTTGAAAGCATACTCAGCCACTTGAAGCCAGTCATTTGATAAGGTCTTAACGTGCCTTGAAGTTGTTTTGGTACATCCACTGCAAATGTTTCAGGATCATTCAAGTAAAAAACCATATCCTGAAAGCTCTTCGACAGATCTCGCTTGCTCCCTTTTTCTTTATCTAAAACAGATTCTAATTCTAATCCACGATAACTTGGCACCTGTACACTGCCATTTTGAAAATCTTTCGAAGCGCGCAATTCTCTTAATACTGTGCTGATTTCATGAAAGTCATCTGTTTCTAAAGAAAGGATTTTACCGTTGTTTAATGTATGGAATTTTTTTCTAGCCATTAAACTGCTGAGTACGGCATCAACCTCATTGTCGGTAATACCTTTGATATCAAAATGAACATCAAGGAAACTTCCGCTTTCAGCTACATCAACTTTTGTAACTGTATCTAATTCATTTAAAAACAATTGGTCTAAAACATCATCTACATAAACCTCAGCCTCTTCTTCAAGCAGAGAGATTTCTTTAGTAAAGAAGGTATAAAAGCCTTCATCACGTACCACTCTTTTTGTATAACTGGTTTCTTCTCTTTCATATCCCAGCTGTTTCAATAAGTTCAGCAAGTGGATCTCTTTTTGACTTTCACGAATGACCTGAATATTTTCATCCGGAAGCTGAGTTTCCTTAGGATCTGTTGACAAAACCATATGACGATAGTTGAATTCGACTACCGCCTCTAATTTCTCGTGACGATAAGAAAAATAAATACAACTTTTTAATGGTTCCTGAACAAAAGATTGCTTCATTTGTTCAGACATTCTTACTTCTCCTAATGTTGAAACAAGCGGTAAAACATAAGCCGTAAAATCTGGCATTTCTTCTGGATGGATCAGGATTTGATCTCCTTTATACTTTGCTAAAAAAGTGCGCAGAGGCTTTATCGTTTCTAGTTGTTTCCATGAAGGAATATAAAAAAGGTTGTCCTTTATAAACCAATGATAATGCTTTAAGTCTGCTTCTTTGAGATCTTGGATAGAGAAAACAACAGCGTTATCCTGATAATCCATTTCAAAAAGCATCGGAACTTCATCTTGAATAAAGCGAACATGTGGATACTTTCCTGTTTCAGATTGAAAAATCATGTGTTCCGTTTTTTGTATACAATTAATGAGATTTTCCGCATGAGAAGGACTCAACACTAAAAAACGCTTATTATTAAAAATTGATTTTGGTTCGTTATATTGACCTCGAATAAACTGATTAGATGCTGCTTCTTGATACATGAACACTAAACTTTGGTGATCTTCTTCTGTAATAGAAACCGTCTTAAAGTCGATTTCTTCATGCGCATTGAGTTCGAACGTTTCATGTCTGATAAAAGATTCAAGAAAAGCCATTAAATCTTTGACGACATATAATTTATCCGTTCCAGCTCGTAAACTAATCACCAGCACTTCATTAGGATTTCGTAATAAAGCAGCATTATCTGGTTTATGTTCCAATTTATATTCAATTTGAAGGTTTGTTTGCTGTTGGCTTGGCGCTGTATCATTTATTAATTGCTCATTAAAAAAGACTCTTGAGAATGTCTTAGTCAGTTCTTTTCCAGGATCCGGCATTTCGATTTCAACTTCTTCGGCATTATCAGGCGTCATTACTCGGCTGATGCCTCGATCTCTTAAAGCTAATTCAACTGCAACTGTATGTTTACAATGTCCATGGTTTTTCCAGTAGTCACAGCTGCAAAAATCTTCTTCTTTCGTCGTGCCATCTAATTCCACTTGATACACATCATCTTCTAAAACTTCTGCTGTCCAAATCCTCTTTTCCAAAATAGAATGAATGGACAAGACCCGCTTATCGTCTACTAATTTTCGGCCTTGCTCAATGATTCGTTCCGGTATACTCCACTTCATACCCCAACCTACTTTCCTGAACTTCTCATTTTGCTGTTTCGCAAACTTAAAAATGTCTATCCTTTCATTTTACGATATTTCTTGATAAAAGCAAATCTGCCTTTTTTGCTTATCGTTCGTTTAGGCATGTTGAACAGAAAGAGAACTTTTTCCAGTTCCCTTAGAATGCACCACTATTTTATCGGGAATTTGTTCTTTTAATTCTTTAACGTGACTAATAATCCCCACTAGTCTTCCATTCCCGTCGATCTGCATGAGCGCCTCTATCGCTTGTTCCAGTGCATCTTCATCTAGAGAACCAAATCCTTCGTCAATGAAAACTGCTTCGATTTGATTTCCGCCAGCATACTGTTGCACGACTTCAGATAAAGAAAGAGCCAAAGACAGAGCAGCGATAAAGCTTTCTCCTCCTGAAAGAGTTCCGACATTTCTAATTCCTCCTGCATGATCATCATAAATATTGATCTCTAGGCCGGTACTTTTCTTATAAGTGCCTTCTTCGCGTCTTAAATCAAATAAGTAACGGTGATGAGACAATTGTTGAAGACGTTCATTGGCAATTGTGAGTACTTCTTCTAAGAAATAAGATAATACATAACGTTCAAATCCTAATTTGCTCTGTTCGCTGTCACCATTTGCAACAGAAGACAATGCATTGAGCTCTAAGAAAGTATCCATCTCTTTCTGATGCTGATCCAATAGCTGTTCAGCTTCCTTAATAATATGGCTGTTTTGATCAATATCGTTTTGAAGACGCACTTTTTTTTCGACCAGTTCGAATCGCTTTGCATCCAGTTTAACAACTTTGTCTTGTACTTCTGCAGTTTTTGGCTGTTCGGTCCCTTTTAGTTTGATTTCAATATTTAAAAGCTGCTGCTCCACACTAAAATAGTTTTGTTCATATTGCTGTATTTCCGTTTCTAGCGTTCCAAGCTGGTCCGCTTTTTCTATATAAACAAAGAAAGACGACAGATTTTCAAAACTAGAAGATTGAATAACCAAATCAAATCGAGCTTGCAACTCATTCAATTGTTGTTTTATTTGTTCGAGTGAATCTTGTGTATAGCTTTCCTCTCCCAACAACTTCTCAACATGTTTTTCTTTAAGGCTATGCTGCTGCTCACACACAGCATACGCTTCTTGCCATCTTTGGACTTCTTCTGTCAAATTTGCTAGTTTTTCTTGATAGACCGCTATATCTAAGTAAACAGCAGGAATCAATTTTTCTAATTGCACACTTTCACCTTTTAGCTCACTCAATGCATCTTTTTCTTTTTGCATTTGAGTCTTTAGACTTTCAATCTGATTCGACCATTCTTGCATGTTTTTTTGATGTTGCAAGAGTTGCTTTTCATTTGCTTCTTTTTCTTTCTGTTTTTCTTCAAAAGCAGCGATTTGCTGACTATTTTTTTGCTCTTCTTTCTTCAGTTCTTTGTATTGAAAAGCAAGATCTCCATCTTGTTGAATGAAAGACGTAGCAGCCTTTTTATGTTGAAAAGTTTCTTTTAAGGATAGATACTGCTCATTTCGTTCGTTTCTTTTGGCCTTTATCTGCTCCAAACGTCCAAATTGCTTAGATTGTGATTGTTCAGCTTCTTCTAACCTTTTTTCTACTTCAATTGCTGACTGTTTCTCTGTTTCATCTTGTTGTTGATGTTGATAGGGATGATCTGTAGCACCGCATACTGGACAAGGTTCTCCATCAATCAGGTCTTCTGATAACCGTTGAATTTGCACTCTGGCCCAATCGCTTTTTGCTTTTTGATGTTGTTGACTGATCTCCTCTAGAATAAGCTTTTCAGTTGTTGTTTTATTATCCAGATCTTTGCACTCTTGCTCGGCTTTTTTGATCTGTTCCTCTAACGTCATCAATTCTTCTAATTGGTGTAAGTGCAAAGCATGAACAGAAGACTGTTCCTTCAAATAATGATAATTTTTTTCTTCATTTTCATATGCAGTCAAATACGCTTCAATTTTTTTGATTTCTTTTTGCTTTTCAAGTTGTTTATCCGAATATTCTTGAAGCTCTTTTTCTTTTGTGTGAAAGTAGCTTTTCTTTTTTTCAGTATCATTTAACAAGGCTTGATAATCCTCTATGTTTCCTTTTAAATGCTCTAATTTGATTTTTTCTGCTTTCCTCTGTTCTTGCTCCGGTATCGCTTCTTTCATTTTTTGCAATGCTGCTAATGCTTCCTGCTCTTCTACGGCTCTCAATTCTCTATTTTTTTGAATGCTGATGACTTTTTTGCTGAGTACTTCTTTTTCTTGTTCTTTTTGTTGTACCTGTTCATACAATGGTCTATTATTTATCGCTTCTTTGATCCACTGCACCGTTCTTTTTTTCTCTGCAATAGTCTCTTTTTGCTGCGCCAGCATTTTTCGCTGTTCATTTAGGTCTTGTTTTTGCTCATGCAACTGATCCAGTGCTTTCTCACTTTCCAACTGTTGTTCAGCTTCTTTGATCTGCGCTTCAAGAATGGTTAATTCTTTTTTAGCTTCACTGCTCTTTTCTTTTAATTGTTTTTGCTGTTTACCCAATTGTTGAAAAGCAAGTATATTCTTAGTATGACCACTTTCTTCTATTTCCAATGCTTCGACCCATCTTGCACGACTCATGAGCGTTTCCAGCATTTTTTCCTTTTCTTGAATTTGAGAAAAAGCTTTTTTGTTTTTTTCTTTTAATCGTTCACTGAACACTTGATAAAGATCAGTGTTAAATAAACGTCGCAAAATGTTTTCTTTGTCTACACTGCTTGCATTCAAAAAATCTCTGAATTCTCCTTGAGGAATCATCACAATTTGTCTGAATTGATCATGATTTAATTGAATCAACTCTTCGATACAAGAATCAACTTCAGTTATTTTGGAATAATGTTCCAGTTCATTGCCTAATTCATCCATAATACGAATAGAAGCTCTAGCGGGAACGTTTCTTACTCCTTCTCCCTTCACTTTAGGAAGTACTTGTGCAGGACTGCGGACGATTTCGTATTTTTTCTGATGCGCCATAAAAGTAAACGTGACACTCGTTTGAATGGAACCGTCCGCAAAAGTTGAACGCATTTCTCTAGGTTCACGATTTGAACCATTGCTTTTGCCAAATAAAGCAAAACTGATCGCATCAAATAGCGTTGTTTTTCCTGCTCCTGTTTTTCCTGCGATCAAGAAAATGTGGTTGTCATAAAATGAAGAAAAATCAACCGTTGCATCCATATAGGGACCAAAGGCTGTTAAAGCTAATGATAAGGGACGCATGTTACTCTTCCTCCTTTTGAATGGATTCCATCGTTTCCGTTACGATTTCTTCTTGTTTTTGCGACAACGTCTTGCCAGTCACGCCTTCATAAAAGACTGCAAACAACTTATCTGGCGCTAACAACTGTTGATCCTTATGTTTAAGTTGCTGAATATGATTCATTAATCCTGCACGATTGAGTCGTTCCATTCCAATGATATTTGGGTATACTTCTCTGAGTCGATCCATTGCGTTCGGGATCATTCTCGTATCTGTCAAGCGAGCAAAAATATATTGATCTTTTTTGATCGTCTGATAATATTGAGGGTCAAGCAGTGTCGAGAAGTCATTTTCGAGGACAAGCAGATCTTTTGAAGGGTGCACAGAAACAAATTGATTTTGTACAGCTCCATCTTTTGCAATGTCGATCAAACGAAATCCTTTATCTTGCTTTGCCTCAGAAGTTGAGTATTTTAAAAGACTTCCTGAATACTGAATTAAGAGATGCTTTGAAGCATTAGGATGATGCAGATGTCCTAATGCAACATAATGAAAGTCCTTAAAATGGTGGGAAGAAACATTATCTAATCCCCCTACTGTCACCTCTGTTTCAGAGTCTGTTCTCTGACTGCCGGCAACGAAAAAATGTGAAACCAGTACTTGCTTAAAAGAAGGGTCAAAGTTTTTTTTCATTTCTTCAATCGTTCTTTGGACAGCTTCATCATGCGTTTTAAGGGTTTCGTCTTCAAAGAAAATTCGTGCATCGACCGGCTCAAAATAAGGAAGCAGGAAAAACTGAACATCCTTTAACTTGATGCCTTCGAAAAGAGCTTTATTTAACGTGGTTTGCAAGTGAAAATTCATTTCTTGATACCATGGGGTTCCAGTCTCCAGTCTTGTAGCAGAGTCGTGGTTACCAGAAATACTTAAAATAGGAAATTTGTGCTGAATATTTAATTGATAGAACATTTCATTCAATAAACGCACCGCTTCAGCTGGCGGAACGGATCGATCATATAAATCACCAGCAATGACGATCGCGTCAACCTTTTCCTTTTGAGCAACCGTCAACAACTGTTCAAAAACTTCTTTTTGTTCATTCAGTAAAGAAAATCCATGTAATTTTTTTCCAATATGCCAATCAGCAGTATGTAAAAATTTCATCTTACCATCTCACCTTCACTAACCTCTTCATCCTTTCAATTATAACAAATCTTCCTAACAAAACGAAGATGTCTGTCCTTTGCGTCAAAAAATGGTTGCGAAATAGCACAGAATCACTCATACTAGAGCTTGTAACATTGAGCAGTATGAACAAAAAGCAAAGAAAGGTTGAGTAGGCTTGTTTTATCGCATTGTATTAGCCATTGTACGCTTTTTACTTTTTTTATTAAATGGGAATCATCACTATCAAAATAGGGAAAAGTTGCCAAAAGATCAAAATTATATTATTGTAGCGCCTCACAGAACTTGGATCGATCCTGTTTACTTGGCTTTAGCAGCACAGCCAAGGCAATTTTCTTTTATGGCAAAAAAAGAACTCTTCGAAAATCCTTTTCTCAGTTGGCTGATTCGACACTTGAATGCCTTTCCTGTTGATCGGGAAAACCCAGGACCGAGTGCAATAAAAAAACCAGTAAAAATTTTAAAAGACGGGAAATTAAGTTTGATCATTTTTCCTACTGGAACAAGACATTCTTCAGAATTAAAAGGCGGTGCAGCAACGATCGCTAAATTAAGCGGCGTTCCCATTATTCCAGCTGTTTACCAAGGCCCTCTCACTGTTAAAGACTTGTTAAAGCGTAAACGTGTATCGGTTCGTTTTGGTGATCCTTTATATGTAGAACGCAAAACAAAATTAAATAAAGAAAATCTAACAAAGATCGATCATCAGATTCAATCAGCTTTCGACCAGCTTGATCAAGAAATCGATCCTAACTTTCATTATGATTACAAATAAAGAAAAGAACTCAAAGAAAAACAGTTTCTATTGCTAACTGCATAGAAACTGTTTTTCTTTGACTCAGGATCTCTTCTTTAGATCTTTCTTTCAACAAAAGAAAATACCTGATTCAGCGTTTATACAAAAAGACGAACAGAAACATCTTCTGCTCGCCTTTTGAAAAAAATCTTTAAAAACTGTTTTTCTAGAAAAAACAATTATTTCTTTTTGGTTTGTTTTTCAGACTGAACTTTCATAGAAGTCATCATCTGTTTGATTTTCTTTTCAGATGGTTTTTGTCCCATTTGCATCATCATCATTCTTAACATGTCTTCATTGACTGGTGGATTTTTTTTGAAATAGTCCATCATATATTTTCTGGCAATAAAGAAACCGCCTGCTAAACCGGCTAATAATGCTAAAATAATTAAAAATACAGCTAAACCTGTGCTCATCATTCTATCTTCACTCCTTTCAAAACCTTACATAACAATATTGTACTAAAGTTTTTTACAAAAATAAACAGCAAGATCTTTTAGTTTCACATCATTGAAAAGGAAAGGCTGATCTTTTTTATGTTTCCAGTCTTCATTTAACCTCTATCATTTTCCCTTTCGATAAGACAACAAAAAAATTGACCCAAGCAAGAGAAGTATTCTCAATGCCTGGATCATTTAGATTCAATGGACTAAGCTAAAGTATTGTACGTTTCTACCACTTTTTCAGTTGTAAATCCATAGTTTTCAATGACTTCTGTTCCTGGAGCGCTGGCACCGAATTTGTCGATCCCGATCATAGCACCATCTAAACCGACATAGCGTTCCCAACCGAATGTGGCACCCATCTCAATCGAGACGCGTTTACGCACTGCTTTTGGCAATACGCTTTCTTGGTACGTCACATCTTGCTGTTCGAACAAATCAAAACTTGGCATAGAGACGACGGAAACGTCTTTGCCTTGTGCCCTGAGTTCTTTTTGTGCTTCGATCGCTAATTGAACTTCTGAACCAGTTGCGATCAAGATGCCTTCTGGTTGTTCGCCTTCTTGCGGAGAAAGAACATAAGCCCCTTTTTGCACTTCGCTTCTGGCTTTTTCTTTCGTCCCTGGTAATACAGGCAAGTCTTGACGGCTCAACACTAAGATCGTTGGATGATCTGCGGAATTCAACGCCAATTCCCAAGCCGCGGCTACTTCATTACCATCTGCTGGACGGATCACCGATAGATTCGGCATCCCACGCAAGCTGGATAAATGTTCGACTGGTTCATGCGTTGGACCGTCTTCTCCGACCGCAACGGAATCATGTGTAAAGACATACGTCACTGGCAAGTGAGAGATCGCAGCTAGCCGAATAGCTGCCCGCAAGTAATCCGTGAACACAAAGAACGTACCGACATACGTTTTCGAACCGCCGTGTAAAGCGATCCCGTTGGCCGCAGCTGTCATCGCGAATTCTCGTACGCCATACCAAATATTACGGCCTTCGTATTGACCAGGCTGAAAATCTTTGACGTCGTCGATCATCGTATTGTTAGAAGAAGACAAATCAGCTGAACCGCCCCACAAGTAAGGTACTTTTGCTGCGATCGCGTTCAACACTTGGCTGCTCGTCTTACGAGAAGCCGCTGCTTTATCTGCAACATCAAAAGTCGGTAAGGCACTGTCCCAATCAACCGGCAGTTTGCCAGCTAAAGCTGATTCGAATTGAACAGCTAATTCTGGGTATGCTTCCCGGTAAGCGGCCATTGCTTCTTTCCACTCAGCTTCTGCTTTTTCGCCAGCTTCCACCATCGTTTCGCGGAAACGTTCGGCTACTTCTTCTGGTACGAAGAAGGCTTCATTTTCCCAACCATAAGCTTTTTTCGCCGCAGTGATCCCTTCTTCGCCCAATGGAGCCCCATGGACTTTATGCGTTCCGGCATTCGGCGCACCAAAACCGATCACCGTTTTGACTTCGATCAAGGTCGGTTGTTCTGTGTTCGCTTTTGCTTTTTCGATCGCTTCATTGATCGTTTCGAGGTCGTTGCCGTCTTTGACTAAGATGTGTTCCCAGCCATAAGCTTCGAACCGTTTGCCGACATTTTCAGTAAAGGCTTTAGACGTCGGACCATCGAGAGAAATGTCGTTCGAATCATATAATAGGATCAGCTTGCCTAACTTCAAATGTCCAGCCAAGCTGGCTGCTTCAGCGGAGATCCCTTCCATCAAGTCTCCGTCGCCGCATAGCGCATAGGTGTAGTGGTCAACGATTTGATGACCTGGACGGTTGTAAGTAGCCGCCAAGTGAGCTTCTGCCATCGCCATGCCGACACTGTTGGCGATCCCTTGTCCTAGAGGTCCGGTGGTCGCTTCCACACCGTCTGTATAATGGACTTCAGGGTGTCCAGGTGTTTTGCTTTCCCATTGACGAAAATGTTTTAAATCTTCGATTGAAACGTCATAACCCGATAAATGCAGTAAACTGTATAATAACATCGAGCCGTGGCCAGCAGACAACACAAAACGGTCACGATCGAACCAATGAGAATGCTTTGGATTAGCTTTCAATTGCCTGCTCCATAAAGCATAAGCCATAGGGGCTGCGCCCATCGGTAAACCAGGATGTCCAGAATTGGCTTTTTGTACGCCCTCGATACTCAGCATACGAATCGTATCTACTGCAAGTTGATCTGTCTTGTCAAACAAATAAATCATCCTTTCATTTATCAGCGTATAAACTGCTTTCATTACCACTCTATCATATCATTTTTTTCACAAAAAGTATCCCTTATTTATTCATAACTTAGCGACCATGAAGTCCTTTTTCTTTTTGGATATTTTTCAATTTTTCTGGTGTTACATCATTACCTTCTTCATCTACAACTTTCATTCCCTCAATATGATTGCGCATTCCACCTCGAAAAGCGGCTAAATAAGCTTCTCTTAATTCTTTTTGTTCTTTTTGTTCGCTCATCGTCAATCCTTCAGCTTTTGATTTTTTAGCCAAAGCATTGATGCGTTCAATTTTATCTTTTGATAGCATGTATCTCACCCTTTCTTGATTGCACTCTTAATATACCAAAAATGAAAGAAAAAAAATAGATAAGCTATTCTCTTGCACATCTTTGAGCCATTTTTCTAAGTCTAAACTTCTAAAAAATGCGAACGTTTGTTTGAATTCATTTTATTTTTATGCTATTCTTTAGGTGTAGAAAGTATTTACTAAGCATTTGTTTTTAATGAGTTAAAAAACAATAATTTAAGAGGTGTCCTTTATGAAAAAGGTTCATGAATCAAGACAAATTCAAGTTTTGCAGTGTATTTATGACCGTGTCAAAGAAAATGGCTTCCCTCCAACTGTACGTGAGATCGGTGAAGCAGTTTCTCTTTCATCTACTTCCACTGTACATGGTCACTTATCAAGACTGGAGAAGAATGGTTTTATTCGTCGAGACCCAAGCAAGCCGAGAACAATTGAACTTACAACAGCAGGATTGCAAAAGTTAGGAATCGGCTTAGACAAAATTCCTTTATTAGGTACGGTAACAGCTGGAGAACCCATTTTGGCAGTTGAAGAAGCAACGGACTTTTTTCCACTTCCGCCAAATTTTGAGTATGAGAATGAAAGTCTTTTTATGCTGACGATTCGTGGGGAAAGTATGATCAATGCTGGCATTCTTGATGGCGATGAAGTGATCGTTCGAAAACAATCAAGTGCGAATAACGGGGATATCGTTATCGCCATGACTGCTGAAAATGAAGCAACCTGTAAACGATTCTATAAAGAAAAAAATTATTTTCGTCTGCAGCCTGAAAACGATGCTCTAGAACCTATTCTCCTAGATACAGTTTCCATTTTAGGAAAAGTTGTCGGTTTATATCGCAGTCATATTTTTTGATCTTTTCAGTTACATACAAAAAGGAACTGGTTATATTCAAAACCAGTTCCTTTTTGTATGTTTTTTTAGGTTCTTCCTATTTTAACGTTGGTAAAGAAATAGTTTTCTAACGAGCTTAGCATTAAAAAAATGATTTTTTACAGACCAACGTTAAATATTGTAGAACCTTTTTTATCTGTTTGCGATTCGATCCAACTTATCTCCTAACCAAACCACCATTTAAAACCTAAAGCATTAAATTTTCACTTTTAAAGCATGACTCAATTAATATTCAACTAAAGTTAAAATATCATAGCCTTCTATTTTATCTCTTCCATGCAAGTCTTTTAATTCTACAATAAAAGCTGTCCCCACTACTTCTCCACCTAACGATTCAATAAGTTTGATCGTAGAAGCAATGGTTCCGCCTGTTGCTAATAGGTCATCACAGACAAGTACTTTTTGCCCTTTTTTGATAGCATCTTTGTGCAACTGAAGAGTGTCACTACCATATTCTAACCCATAGTTTACTTCAACTGTTTCACGAGGAAGTTTTCCTTTTTTTCGTGCGGGAGCAAATCCGATCCCCATCTCATATGCCACTGGACAGCCAACGATAAAACCGCGTGCTTCTGGGCCAACGATCATTTCTGCCCCTTTTTCCTTAGCATAAGCAACGATTTCATTCGTCGCATGCTGATAGGCTTCGCCATCTGCCATCAAAGGTGAAATATCACGAAAAATGATCCCTTTCTCAGGAAAATCTGGCACATCAGCGATATAATCTTTTAAATTCATTTGGTTTTTTTCCTCCGTTCAATTTTCCATACCATTCATCTGATGATCTAACCAGCCTTCTACATCAGAGGAATGACTAAATAGCAGTGCTTCTTCTGTTTCGATCTGCAGCTGTCTTTTTTGATAAGTATGTGATGTTGTTAAATCTGTTTTTGGTGCATCCTTTCGATAGTTTAAGATGCCGTCTTCTATTTTAACAAATCCCACTTCAAAAAACACCGAAATAATAAAAATTAAACGCTTTTCTTTCACTTTTAATGTTTTTGCCAGTAACTTCAGCTGATTACGTACATCGATATTACGATGAGAAGCCAAGAATTTATAGACTGTTGCAAATTGTTCTCTGCTGGGTATTCCTTCTAAATAGGCATTTTTTTGCGAATGAAAAATATAGAGAATATTATTTGCATTGATTTTCTGCAATGTTTGTTGAAGAAGGTCCAACGTTGGCGGACAATCGACCAATACGAAACGTTCAAATTCATTTATTGGCAAGGTTTCGACATCACTATTTTTCTCAACAAGATACATATTGTTTTCTGAAGAAATTTTAAAAGCCAATTGTTGAGCAATAGTTGGATCAAAAAATAAATATCCAGTGTGCGATAGTTTCCAAATGTTGTCTGGAACGTGTCCTCCCCTGAAATCAAAATACTGCAACTCTTCAACTTTCAGATCTTCCAACCTTATTTGAACCTTTTTAACGCCTCTCCACTCGTTGATCGTCAATTGTCCTATAAGAGACAAGGTTGTATTTTGGTTGATCCATTCTCCATAATTTCCAAAACCAAAACCAATGGTGTCTAATGTCTTATCGCCATATTGCAGTGTCATCTTAAGATGCGTTCGGTCTGCACCTATTTGTCTTATTTCATTTACTGTTGCATCTTGTATTAGAAAGTTTGGAAAAGGATTATCCGTTCCAAATGGAGCCAGTTTTTTGATTTCTTCAACAGTTTGAATCGTACATTCTTCTGGTTTTAATAAAGCCGTTATTTCTACTTCTTCTTTCCTTTGATCTGCCATTCCATTGGAAGCAGCATATTCATTTAACTGTTGTCGCAAGAGATCAATATTTTCAGGTTGAATAGATAGCCCTGCCGCCATGTGATGTCCGCCAAAAGCTTCCATTAATGAACGGATCGAGTCTAAAGCTTGATAAAGATGAAGCGATGATACACTTCTTCCAGACCCTTTAGCTACTCCTTTTTCTTTATCGATGTTTAAAATGATTGCCGGCTTTCCAGTTTTTTCTACTACTTTACTAGCTACGATCCCTAAAACGCCCTCATGCCAATTTTCCTTAGCTAAAACATATACTGCTTGTTCTTCTGGTCCTTTTTCGATCATTTCCAAAACTTCAGCTGTTATTTCTTTCACATATTTTTTTCGGTCGTGATTTTTTTGTTCGATGAGATGAGCTGTTTGTTCTGCTTTCGCCTGATCAAAAGTGGTTAACAATTGAACAGCTGGGGAAGCGTCTCCCAGCCTACCTACAGCATTTAATCTAGGAGCAACTGCAAAACCAATAGACCCTTCATCTATTTCGTTCTTTTTGACTCCTGCTGATTTATATAAAGCATCCAAACCAACACGTTCCGTATTCCTTAACACTTCTAATCCGTGAATCACTAAAGCACGGTTTTCTTCTCTTAGTGATACGAGGTCAGCAATCGTACCAATTGCAACGAGATCCATACATTCGATTGGGGCTTCTCCCAACAAAGCTGTTGCTAGTTTAAAAGCAACCCCCACTCCCGCTAGGTCTCCAAAAGGATATTGTCCTTCAGGATGACGAGGATGTACAATAGCATAAGCTTCAGGTAAAACTTCGGGCATTTCGTGGTGATCTGTCACAATAACTTCTACACCCATTTTTGTCGCCTCTTGAATGGCGTCATGCCCAGAAACCCCGTTATCACAAGTCACGATTAAATTCGTTCCTTCTTCAATGATTTTTTTGAAGGCTTCAATATTTGGTCCATAACCGTCTGTAAAACGATTAGGAATGTAAAAATGGACGTCTGCACCCATCATTTCTAGTGTCTCCACTAAGACAGCTGTACTTGTTACACCGTATAGCGATAGGTAATCTTTTGAAATAATCTCCAGATTTTCCCCCGCTCCACACCGTGCAGGAGACTTTCATCTCACACGGCGTTCTATCGAATCTATTTGCTTTTAAATGAGCTATTTCTCGAATAAAATCAAGGTTCGACTCGAGCCTATCCCTCCACTGTTTATTATCACAGCTTCAACGGTACTGTGGCTCTACTTTCACTTGGATCAATTAGCTTATTGTACCCTACTGGTTTTTTCGTCTAAACTGCTTCATTTATCGGTAATGATATCTGCATTCCAAGCTTTCCACGTTCCAATCAAGTTATCTACTGCTATATATCCTTAGGCTTCTTCTATAGACCGTTGCACTTGATCGCTCCCATGAAACGATATGGCATTTCATAACGCGCAATTTTACTCCGCCACGTGCAAAAGGATCTTTTTTCATCGATCCCAACCATGCATTTCTGCATCTTTTACTTATCGACCTGTACATTCAAAGATTCGTCAGTTTCTACAAAGAAACATACTAGCCTTAGATAATTTATGAGACCCCCAGCCTATAGGAAGCGAGACCTAGATCTTTTTCGTATAAAGAAGTATTCTTTATTTACGGCTTCTCTCAGCTGACTTTACCGAGCTTTATACGTTTGAATTTTACCTTTCAATCGCATATCGGAGGATCAGGGAAGCTGTTTCAGGACGTTACGCCATCATTCCAGCTTTTACTTGATCAGTTCTCCCTATTTTTTTAAAAAGAGGTGCGCAAGCTTTTCACTTGCGAACGTGTCGCACCCGCGTCATAATCTCCGTAAACTGTCACTCTTTCTCCCATTTCGATTGCTTGGTGAATTCGTTCTACTGCATTCTGCATATCATGCATCAAAAAAGGATCATTTATTGTTTTTGTATCATCAGGACAAACAAATTGCTTAATTTTCTCTTCCGAATCTAGTCCTCTTTGCAGACAAAGAGAAATAAAAAGTGGAGAATACTGTAATTGCTGACTCAATTGAGTTATTTTTTCTTCGTCATATTGTTCCATGGCCGAATGCCATTCTTTATGAGATTTAATCAACTTTTTCACTCCCAACTCTGTTATTATAGCAAATTTTCTCTTCATGAGATAGTTCATGTCTCTCTTGCGAACCGAATGATTCTGTTTTTTTGGTTTGATCAAGATATCCCTTTATTCGCACAAAAAAGGTTCTTCCTCTTTTAATGTTTATAAAGAAATTCCCTCTGATCGATGGGCTACTGAAATTTCTATAAATAGGATTCTAACGGGTTTAGCATTAACAAAATGGATATTTTACTGACTAACGTTAAATATTGTAGAGCCACAAAAAAATGAGCCGAAAATCAATTCGACTCATAAGAAATGTAGGTTCTTCATCTTTTGACATTGATAAATAAATGTATTTCTATCCGTTTTTGCATAAAAAAGAAGCGACTTTTTACTAATCAGCGTTAATCATTGTACAATTGAAATGTATTAAACGCTTTTCTTTTCATCTTCGTCATCAAGAATGCTAACGCCAATCCCAATTAAGCCAGGACCGGTGTGAACACCCAAAGCAGGACTAATTGGTCCTTCATAGATATGTTGGATTTTTGGTAATCTATCTTGGATAGCTTCTCGTATTGATTTCATTGATTTTTCCGCTTCATTGCCTCCATAAGCTAACGCAATATCATATTTTTTTGCTTCGCCTGCAAATGCTACAGCAAGATCAATCGTTTTTTGTATACTCTTTTTATTTCCACGTACTTTAGCTACCGTATGATAGATCCCATCTTCATTACATGAAATAACAGGTTTCAGGTTCAACATGTTTCCGACTACAGAAGACACTAAACCAATTCTCCCACCTTTATGCAGGTATTCAAGCGTAGGAACATGGAAAAAAACCTTCGTCTTTTCGACACTTTTTTTCAATTTTTCTTGAATTTCTTCCCAGTTAAAACCTTTTTCAATGTAAGAAGCAGCACGAATAGCCAAAAAGCCACTTCCAATTCCGATATTTTTTGTATCTAGGACAAAGACATCTAAATCTTCTACCTCTTCTGACATTAAGCGTACCATATTATTGGTTCCGCTCAGCCCACTGGAGATCGTCACAGCGATGACTTTATCATAGCCTTCTTCCTTTATTTTCAACAGCATATTTTTTATAGTTTCACCATCAGGAAGAGAAGTCTTTGGGATTTCTTCATCTAACCGATCATAAACTCCTTGAGCAGATATATCGACTTTATCTATATATTCTTGATCTTTAAAAATAATTTTCAAGGGGATCACATGCATATTATATTTTTTGATTACTTCTTCTGGTACATCTGAACCTGAATCAACTAAAAAAGCAATTTTTTGTTTGTTCAACTTTCTCTCCTCCGTTAAATCCGATTTTCTTCTTTTCCATTTTCTTCTACAGGCATAACGGAAAGTATTTTTTCGGTCACGATTTTCGCTGCCACCGCTAAAGCGGCATTACGTACAATCCGATTATCTTTGTTTGTATCCTCTTGGATCAAAGGCCATTTTTTTTCTTCTGAGATGGTGCTGGCAATAGCTTTTAATGCATACTCTTGTTCTGTACAAAACAAATTGTAGGCTTCTCGCATACCATTGACATTTGCTTGCAAAAGAATGCCTTTTTTTATTTCAGGTATGGTTAAAACCTGTTTTAAAACAGTAATGGCAATCAAATAAGCAAGATGCTTTTTTGTATAGCGTTTTTTAATGGGCTTTGGGATCATCTTGAGTTTAACGTAATTATTGATCATAGAAGAAGTAAGAATATTCTTTTCTTCATTCGTTTGAAAAATATGTAGATATTTATCGATCAATGTTAAAACTTGATCCATATATAAGTCTATATCGGGTAGATCTTCCCATCGCGGAAAATGATATTGCATGATTTCTTCTGTCCAGCGTTCTAATGATTCACTTTTATGATTATTCATATATTGTCTACGCTTTCCTAAACTTTATTCTCATTCTAACATAAAGATGATAACCACTCAATATAGTTGTTAGAACTAGCAGCATTAAACTCTAGAAACCACAAACATTTGTTACACGAATAGAACCCTGTTTAATTTTGTTCCAGCTAACGTATGGTTAAAACGTGCTACGATTTGACAATGAGCGTAAGGAGCTTAAGATAGTCCAGCACCGCCATTACTCCTGGCAGGTGATTCAAGGTGCGCTCCTTACGGAGGCTCGTTGTCAAATCTTTTTCCTTTTATATAGTCCTTTATGCAGCCGAATCGCTATCTAATATTCTAAAATAATCCTCTACAACTTGGTTGGGCGGTTTAAAGTTATGCTTTTGTTTCGCTATATTGTTGTATCTTGAGTTATATCTGCGAT
>NZ_FOQE01000044.1 GCF_900113675.1 Pisciglobus halotolerans | reverse complement strand
AGCCGGTAGAAAAACACAACTATTCTTTGCATTGCGTGGTTTAGGCCGCTGATTTTCATTTCACTAACTAAACAGCCTCTCTAACCCAGCAGGTGCAGGACACGCAGACTCCTGCGGGAACAGCGGACCAGGTGAGACCCCGCAGAACGAAACGCAGTGCCGTTCGAGGAGGCTCGCGGTTCGCCCGCGGAAAGCGAAGTGTCTGCCCTGCATGTATCAATGCTTGCTTTAAAAAAATAAAAAAGAATCAAAAATAGAAAACATTGTCGGCATAAGTGCGAAAACTTTTTTCCAACAATTAATTGACACTATCTCATCAAATCTTTCTCTATTATTCTCAGCATTTTTTTGATAGAATCATTCATATAGCATATCGTCCTCTCAGTTGTTTATTTTGTGGTGATTTAATCATACTAGAGAACGATATGTTTTTTAATACCTAAAATGAAAATGGGGCTGAAGAATCAATTCTGATTCATCAGTCCCATAAATTATAGAGCCATAAAAAGGAGTGGCTTAATTGCTAACTCCTTTTTGTCTACAGTCTGTGAACTGGAAGGGATGCTTCCAGTTTTTTTAGGAAGGAGGTTTATTAGCTTTTTTGTATTTTTCAAAAAGAATCATAATTTGCGTGCGTTTTTTTATCTCAAGTTTGATAAAAATGTTATGAACATGGGTTTTGACCGTTCCCAATGAAAGAAAGAGCTGATCGGCGATTTCCTGATTGGTTTGATGGGACAACAGCAACGCAAAGATTTCCGTTTCTCGTTGGGTAAACTGATGAATACGGCAAAAGTTTTGAATCAAGAGAGAGGCGTCTTGCTCTTGCGGTTTTTCTTCCTGTGGTTGGCATTCTTTGATAAAGAAGTGCAGTAATAATATACAAACAACAATCGAAAAGATATCCTCTGAAATACTGCGATTATAAATCTTTGTCGCTAACGAGCTGTACTGGTCGACATTGAAAATCACGAAGCTATCTTCAATTATGATCAAAATACTAAAGAAGAGATTGATGATCATCAACTGTTTTAAATAGTGTTTGTTCAGTAGAGGGAGCTTCTTTTTGGTCCCTTGCCAACAATAAATTCCTAGATAAAAAAGGAAGAGTTGATTACCCAGATAATAGAGCCAAACTTTAAATGCTGAGTTTTCCATCAGTGGGGTCGTAATCATCCAAATGGCCAAAACGATCAATAGCGTATAATGGAGGGGAGAGAGTTTTTCTTTGCGTAGTTCGGCAAGAATAGAAATGGAGAAAAAGGCATTTCCCATAAATATAATAGTTTTAACTGCTGGTGCACTCATAAATGCCTGATCATAACTTTGGGCAAAGGAATTGAGAAATTCCGTCATATAAATAATTGTATTGTCAAAAATAAAGAATGCTAGATACAAACTAATCCAAAGAAATAATTTGTTTTTTTCTTTTAAGTAAGAATAAATAGCAAAAGTCATCGTGATTGAATATAGAATGATCAATAAAATATTGTATATAAAAATAGCTATCATATTGAATCCCCTTTCAATTTTTCTTACACCAATTTTCTTATCCTAATTATAACACCATTTGCTTTTCTTTACTTTTAATTCCGCTAAACTTTCCTCTAAACTTTTGTAAACCCTTGGAAAATAACTGGTTTATATCCAAAAATAAACTTGTCCTCAGCAAGTATAGAATAAGTGTGATAACGTTTACAACTAATAGCTTATCGTAAACTCCGCCTTTTTTACCTAAAGTGAAGATGCAAAAGCAAACAAATCACTTAGGAGGTTTCATTATGGGAAAAAGAGATTTTATTACAACGGAAAATTACACGAAGGAGGAGATCCAACAAATCGTTGATTTGTCATTGAAAATCAAAGCGGCCATCAAAAATGGTTATTACCCCCCTTTACTAAAGAACAAAGTATTAGGGATGATTTTCCAACAATCATCTACCAGAACGCGGGTTTCTTTTGAAACAGCAATGACACAATTAGGAGGGCATGCAGAATATCTCGCACCAGGACAAATTCAATTGGGTGGTCATGAAACGATAGAAGACACAAGCCGTGTTCTTTCTCGTTTAGTTGACATTTTGATGGCTCGCGTGGAACGGCATCATAGTGTGTATGACTTAGCAACGAATGCCACGATCCCAGTTATTAATGGTATGTCTGACTTCAACCATCCAACGCAGGAACTTGGCGATCTTTGCACCATGATCGAACATCTTCCAGCAGGCAAAAAAATCGAAGACTGCAAGATTTCCTTTATTGGTGATGCCACACAAGTCTGTTTCTCTTTAGGATTGATCGCAACAAAAATGGGGATGGAATTCGTTCAATTTGGTCCAGAAGGATTCCAGTTAAACGAAGACCATCGCGCACGATTAGACGCGATTTGTAAAGATTCTGGCGGTTCCTATACGATATCAGATCAAATCGATGTGATCGAAGGTTCGGATTTTGTTTATACAGATGTTTGGTATGGACTGTATGAAGCAGAATTATCAGAAGAGGAACGCATGCGTATTTTTTACCCTAAATACCAAGTGAACGCTGACTTGATGAAACGCGCTGGTGAACAAGCGAAATTTATGCACTGCTTACCTGCCACTCGTGGAGAAGAAGTCACGGATGAGGTCATGGATGAACCAAACTCGATCTGTTTTGATGAAGCAGAAAACCGGTTAACGTCGATTCGCGGTCTCTTAGTGTACTTGATGCGGGATTATGCGGATAAAAATCCAATCGACGAGACCAAAAAAGCAGCGGCTGAAAAAGACTTGGAAGTTTTGTTAGATGAAACTAGACGCAAGAGATGAGGAAAGGAAATAGTCTGCGTATCAAGGGGATGCGTGAAGACTGTTTTGGTTCTTGAGGAGGGGCCAACGAACTGCGAATCGATTCTTTTGAGCGGAAGCTCGTTCTAATAATGTCGCAGCTTATGTGCTGAACTGGGATTCACGAGAGAGAAATCCGCTAGTTGCAAGAATCCTTCAATCGTTGGTCAACCCTTATTCCCTTGTACCGGAAAGGAAGAAAACAATGGGAGAAAAGAAAAAATTTAGTTTGATGAGTGCTGTCTTATCGGTTATTTGTGTTGTATTTGTGGCAGAAGCGGCTGCACCGGTAGCAGCAATCGGAAATTCACAGTTTTTTTGGTGGATCTTTCTATTGGTTGCGTTCCTTTTGCCCTATGGGTTAATCTCATCAGAATTAGGAACAACGTATATTGGTGATGGCGGTATTTATGATTGGGTGACACAAGCTTTCGGTCATCGCTGGGGTTCTCGGGTTTCTTGGTACTACTGGATCAATTATCCATTATGGTTAGCCTCTCTAGCCGTAGTCTGTCCTGACTTGTTGACGACTATCACAGATCGTGAATTTTCCACGGTGGCTGCTATCGTGATCGAACTGATTTTTATATGGGTCATCGTTTGGATCAGTTTTTATCCGGTCAGTGACAGTGTGTGGATTTTGAATGGGGCAGCAGTGATCAAGATGCTGTTAGCAATCTTGATTGGTGGCTTAGGTCTCTATACGGCCCTTACCAAAGGTGTTGCGAATGAGTTCACTCTTTCTTCGATGCTGCCAAGCTTCAATTTGAATAGTTTGTCTTTTATCTCGGTAATCATTTTTAACTTATTAGGATTCGAAGTGATTTGTACATTTGCAAGTGACATGGAAAACCCTAAGAAGCAAATTCCTCAATCGATCATTGCCGGTGGACTGGTGATTGCCGCCATTTACATTTTTTCTGCTTTCGGGATCGGTGTAGCGATTCCTACGGATCAAATCAGTACCGGCAGTGGATTGATGGATAGTTTTAAATTATTGACAGGATCAACAGGCGGCTGGTTCATTATTTCGATGGCCTTTTTGTTCTTGCTGACATTGTTTGGCAACATGATTTCTTGGTCGTTAGGGGTCAATAATACTGCTTGCTATGCGGCCGAAAATGGCGATATGCCGAAAGTATTTGCCAAACGCAGCAAAAAAAATGGCATGCCTACTGGTGCGGCAATTATGAATGGTATCGTTGCTTCTATCGTCGTCGTCATCGCCCCAATTTTACCAAATCAAGATTTATTCTGGGCATTTTTCTCACTGAACCTAGTAATGTTCCTACTATCGTATGTCCCTGTGTTTCCTGCGTTTTATAAATTACGTAAAATTGATCCAGACACACCTCGACCTTTCAAGGTGAGCGGCAGCGATTTGTTCTTGAAGGTATTAGTCGCACTACCGATGATCATGATCGTGATCTCATTGATTTTCACAGCGCTTCCTTTGCAATTTGACGCTGAATCACTGAGTCAGCAATTACCAATCACGATTGGAGCAATTGTATTTGCCCTCGTTGGTGAAGCCATTATCTGGATCAAAAAAATCAAAAAAGAAGGAGTGCTGTATCATGGCGAAACGAATCGAAAAGACCACACCGAAACAAGACGGGTTTAGAATGCCCGGAGAGTTTGAACCACAAGAGAAAGTATGGATGATTTGGCCAGAGCGCCCGGATAACTGGCGTGATGGGGGCAAACCAGCTCAAGAAGCATTTGCTGAAGTCGCAAAAGCGATCAGCAAATTCACGCCAATGAATGTGGTCGTGTCGCAACAACAATATCAAAACTGCCGTCGTCAATTGCCTGCAGACATCACTGTCTATGAAATGTCTAATAACGATGCATGGATTCGTGACTGTGGTCCTAGCTTTGTCATCAACGACAAAGGCGAATTACGAGGCAATGACTGGGGATTTAATGCTTGGGGCGGATTAGTCGATGGCTTGTATTTTCCTTGGGATCAAGATGATTTAGTTGCTCAAAAGATCTGTGAGATCGAGCATGTGGATTCTTATCGGACGGAAGGGTTTATTTTAGAAGGGGGATCCTTCCATGTCGATGGGGAAGGCACTGTGTTAACGACGGAGATGTGTTTGTTGAGTGATGGCCGGAACCCCCATATGACAAAAGCAGAAATCGAACAAAAATTATGCGACTACTTGAACTGTGAGAAGGTCCTTTGGTTAGCTGACGGGATCGATCCGGAAGAAACCAATGGACATGTGGATGACGTGGCATGTTTTGTACGTCCTGGAGAAGTGGCTTGTATCTATACTGAAGATAAAAACAGCCCATTTTATGAAGCGGCTCAAGCTGCATACAAGCGTTTGAATGAAATGACCGATGCCAAAGGCCGCAAATTAAAAGTTCATAAGCTTTGCTGCCCAGTAGAAAATGTCACGATCAATGGGGATTTCAAGATTGATTACGTAGAAGGAACCATGCCGCGAGAAGATGGCGACATTTGTATTGCTTCTTATATGAACTTTCTAATTACAAACAACGGTGTGATCGTTCCTCAATACGGAGACGAAAATGATGCGCGGGCACTTGAAGAAATAGCAGAGATTTTCCCAGATAAAGAAGTTGTGGGCGTAAATACAGTTGAGATCGTATACGGTGGCGGGAATATTCACTGTATCACGCAACAACAACCGCAAAGATAGGAGGAGACGTATGTCAAAAATTGTCATCGCTTTAGGCGGAAATGCTTTAGGCGACTCTGCGCACGAACAATTGACCAAAGCCCAAGTGGCAGCAAAATCGATTGCTGATCTAATCAGTGACGGCCATCACGTGGTGATTGCTCACGGGAATGGTCCTCAAGTTGGCAAAATTCGCTTAGCATTTGAGGAAACCAGCAAAACGCAAGAAGACGTCATGCCATTTCCTGAATGCACAGCTATGAGTCAAGGGTACATCGGTTACCATTTGCAACAAGCGATTGATGAAGAGCTTGTTTCTCGCGGATTGGCACATATTCCGGTCATTTCCATGTTGACGCAAGTGGTGGTCGATCCAGCTGATCCAGCTTTTACGAATCCAACGAAACCAATCGGTGGCTACTATAGTGAAGCTAAGGCTCAGCAATTAATGACTGAAAGCGGCGACACTTATATAGAAGATGCAGGCCGAGGTTGGCGTCGGGTCGTTCCTTCTCCTAAACCAGTGGACATTTATGAAAAAATCAGTCTAAAAACATTAGTAGATGCAGGTCAAGTGGTGATTGCATGTGGCGGAGGCGGCATACCAGTGGTTTATGAAGGCACTCGCTATAAAGGAGTTGACGCGGTGATTGACAAAGACTTTGCTGCAGCCAAGATGGCGGCACTGATCGATGCGGATATCTTTATTATCTTAACCGCTGTTGACCAAGTCTTTGTCAACTATGGTCAACCAGATCAACGAGGATTGACAACAGCCACTGTCGCTGAAATGCAAACGTACATTGACCAAAATCAATTTGCACCTGGTAGTATGTTGCCAAAAGTGGAAGCAGCGATCGCATTTGCTGCTTCCAAGGATGGGCGTCAAGCAGTGATCGCTTCATTGGAAAAAGCGGCGGAAACTTTAGTTGGTAAGAGTGGTACGATGATCCAACTTTAAATCAAGGAAAGATATTAGAATATTCGATATTTAGTGTTGGTAGAAAAAGATACAACTGGGAATTTAGTCATAACCAGTTAGGCATAGTGCTTAACTGGTTTTTGCTTCAATTGAAAGATCAGAACCTACAACTTATTTATAGCAGAAATTGCAGCAATTTTTTGCCATTCTTTGTTGGAGTAGCTAGTACAAAGGATAGCCATAATCATACTGGATATACTTGCTACAAGTTGAGTTACTATGTGACCTAGTAAACTGTAAAGACTAAAAAAACAGACGAATTAATGGAATAACCTATCTCTTATTTCGGATACCATTAGTCTTTCAGGTTTAACAGAGGAAATACTTGCTATTGTATTAGAGCTGGTATTATATTTTTCATTATCTAGTGTCGATTTCTTTGTTTACTATTCTAGAAATAATTACTATAACTATTGTCAGGATAATTGAATAGAAAAAAAGGAAAATATACTTAAGTAGTAAATTAGTTTTCCATTGAAACCAATTATGTATAAAATTAAATGTCGTAATGACAAAAAAGCGAATCTATAAAAAGTCACATTCTTTATTTTATTACTTTGGTTCAATTTAGTTTTAGCATTAGAACCATTGTTCAACTAATGGGAATTATTATTAAAGTGATTATTTTTGAATTTGTTAAAAAAATGATTTTATATTTCTTGATTAAAAGAATTCGAAGTTGTTTTATATTTATGGGATAAAATTATAACGTAAAGCCATAAAAATATATTTAGAAATATACTATTTTTTTATTCTGACAAAGCGAAAATATCTTTTTCGAAAGAGACACAATCGGATTCTGTCACATTCGTTAAAATCGCTCCATCCTTAGAGGCTCTAAGAGGAAATCACTTTTCTTTTAGGGCCTTTTTTCTATAGCTTGTTTAAATGTGACTTATTATCTGCTATAATCATATTAAGTAACATTTGAAAGGCGGCTAAAAATGAAGAGCGTAGAACCGATTCGCGACAAAAAAAAGATCGATGCCATGAAAGCAATTTTGGCTTCCGGCAAATATGGGCAACGAAATTTGGTGCTTTTTTCGATCGGGATCAATACAGCGTATCGAATTTCCGATTTAAGACAGTTGAAATTAAGTGATGTGTTAGAAATTTCCCGTGGACGGGTGATTGTCAAAGAACGTCTGGCCATGAAGGAACAAAAAACAGCGAAACACAATTCGGTTTTCATTTCGAACAAATTACGAAAAGTGATTCTTGATTATGTTCAATCGGAATTTCCTGACCAGCTGCAAGTACAGGACTTTAGTAATTATTTGTTTCCAAGTCGAAAAGGAGCAGATACGCCTTTGACCCGACAAAGCCTTTGGCGGATCATTCATGAAGCTGGAACGGCGGTTGGATTGAAAGAAATTGGTCCCCATTCGATGCGCAAGACCTTCGGCTATTTTTTGTACAAGCAAGGGACCAAAACAGAAATCATTCAGTCGCTGCTCAACCATTCTTCGCAACGGGAGACCTTACGATATATTGGGATTACCCAGGAAGATAAAGATACCGCAGTAAAGAGTTTGGATCTATGACAGAATAATGCCCCATATAATAGAAGGAAAAATTCAAGAGGTGAGAAAATGAACGAAGAAAAACGGCCTAAATTTCCCGATAAATACCACTTATCTCGCAAAGAGTCTGTGTATTTATTGAAGAAAAACATTGTGGAACTGGTGTATAATGCGGGGAAATTTGAAGGATTGAATACAACGTTATTACAAACAGAAGAGATTATTAAGTATAATCGGGCCAATAATGTGGCTGTAGATGATGTCCTGACCGTCGTTAACTTAAAAAGAGGCTTTGAAATGCTTTTAAACGACGTACAGGAGCCCCTGTTAGAGACAAGTAAGCGGATTAATCGAATAGTTGTGGCGGAAAATGCTCTATTCCCTTGTGAAATACGAACCGGTGGAGTAGAAATATCGACCATTCAAGGAAGATATGTGCCACCCATGTTAACTGAAGCTGAGGTAAAGGATCAATACGATGATTTAATGTATCAAAATATATCAGAAACGGAAAAAGCCTTGCGACTGTTTCTATTCATTTCGAAAAATCAAATCTTTTGGGACGGAAATAAACGTACTGCTTTATTGAGTGCTAACAAGCTCATGTTTAGTAACGGTGCGGGGATATTATCGATACCTGAATCCTTTTTTGTGAAATTCAATGGACTTCTATCTTTGTATTATAATACTAATCAAGTAACTGCTGAGGCAGAACTGCTATCATTTATGTACAGAAACTGCATTTTTGGTATAAGTTATACTACACAGGTACCTTGACAAATAAAGTAAAGAAATTGGAATTAAAAATTTTAAATAAACATCGTGAGAAAAAAATAAAAATAAAAACTCTAATTTATACAATTTGCCCCAGAACATTTTTTTCTGGTTTCTGGGGCGGATATATTAAGCAAATATAGCACGATTAAAATTCGGGAGAACGTATAAGTAAATCATAAACTAACTGCTGATTTTCTTTTTTCTGCAGGAACTCATGTCCTTTATTTTCGAAGAATTCTAGAAGATCCTCTTTTTCTTTTAATTCCTCAACTACCCATGGTTGTAATAAGTAAGGAAATTTTGCGGTATTAGGATTAGTTACCATATATTGATTAGTTGTTTTACTAATAACAAGCTGATTCTCTAATTTTTGCACTGCCCCATCGTTAATTGGTAGAAAACTTGTGTAGTTTTCATTTTCAAATAGACGTAACACAATACATATTTCGAATGGGCTTAATTTTCGTAACCGGGACTCAGCATTTTTATAGAAATTTCTGATACTTCTTTTTTCTGATATGAAATTAAATATTTGAATAAACAGCGTAATGATTAGGATGGATAAAGATATAATAAATACTAACCCAATTATAAAGCCATACTTGTTTATAAAAGTTGTCAAATGTAGTTGTTTTAAAAATCTAGATGGTAGTAGTAAAAGGGAACCACTGGCTAAAGTTAGTGCGGACATTATTTTTATAGGTAAATTCAAGATATCAGTAATATTTAAATTGAAATTCATAGTAACATCTCCATATTTTATTTTACCTCCAATAGATAATTTAGAAGAATATGATTTATCTAAATTTAATAGTAGCTATGGTTAATTGTTAATACTGTATTGTATCAGACCACTAATTACTTGGTTAATAGATATAAATGAGTTATCTATATTTGAAATGAAGCGGTCAAAACCAATTCCAACAGAATATTCTACTAGCTCTTGAAAATAATAATTGGAGTTGGTAAATACTGTTAATGGAATATCTTGTATTACGTAATGAAAGATATTATTTCTTAACTTATTTTCAAAAGTGAAATATTTTTCCTTTTCTGTAATTAAATATTTAATATCTTGAATTTGTTTTTTACTAATAGTGTCTGAATATTTTTTTAATATTAGAGATAGACAGTTAATACTAGTAAGATACACTTGTAATTTTGATCTATAAAACAAAGATTCTGAAGACAAAAACACATTTGGTATGACAAGATTTACAAAATTATTTTGACAAAGTATATTAAATAGAAATAATTGAGTATCAGTTGGTAAATTGCCACCCAACAAATTTTTACGCTTTTCATCATAAAAAAAATAATCATTATGCCGCAAATTACTCGAATCTAACGATAGTCTTTTCTTTTCATCAACTAATTCTGAATATGGTAAAGAGACAACCGAACTAATAAAAAATCCAATATATTTAGAATAACTGGTTAATAGGTGGGCAGAATTTTTTTGGAGAGTATATAATGACGACGAAGACTTCAGGTTCAATATTTTTTCTAAATAGATACTTAACTGACTTGTATTTCCATAGGGAATGTTATTGATAGTGAATACACCTAAATCTTTTTGACCAAATATTTCAACCCATTTTTTTTGTAACATATTATAATCTGTTTTTAATATATCTAGCCGTTCTAATCCACTTACGTGTAGATTATTATTAATTTTATTATGACGTCTATCTGAATACAACTTGTAACTTACACGAGTTGCTTTAATGATTTTATCTAATGAAATATTTTCTATCTTAGGAAGGGATATATATTGGTTTTTTAACTCAAATAGATTTAACCATCCATCACAAACAGATGACAAAAAGGGGATTATAGAAATATTTAGTTGATTTTGTTTTTGGAATCTTGAATTAACCAGCTGATGCATAATTTGTTTCACTTCAGCTGATTCTTGGGATAGTATTACAAATGAAACCTCATCTAAATGCATTATAATCATCCCCCCAATGTATTTCGCTATAATATTTTTATATTTGTTTTTGGCTCAATTTTGTAATACTTATATAAATATTATAAGATAATATAATCTCAACATCAATAAATGGCTTGTTGGGTTCTGTTGCAAACTGAAAAACTAAAGAGAGTTCCATCTTTTCGGCTTTTTTTGAATATTCCTCGAATGGTTTCCATACATTTAATTAAAGAATTTTCCCATATTCTTGAACTCAGCGGTAAATTGTGGTGTGACAAAGATGAATGCCTCGATCATACAAAATTTCCTGCACTTCACGATAACTCAGGTTGTAACGAAGATAATAGCCTACGGCTACAATGATCACATCTTTTTAAAATTGTTTACCTTTAAAGTGACTCATCGTCATTCCTCCAAGCTATCATTTTCCACTACTTTACCTTAAAATTTACTTTTTTGAAAACTTTGCAACAGAACCAACGACGATGCTACCGCAAAGTGGAAAATATACGTTCGCTAAAAATACGAATATTAGAAGTGCTGAAAGCCTAAACTCAGCAGTAGTAGAATCATATTCAAAAGGGCAATCTTTAGTATATGATAGTAAGAAAATAGCAGATGGATTTGTATGGTTAAGTTATTTAGGATAAAGTGGTAAACGTAGATATGTCGCTGTATTATAATTTAAATTGCTTTCTAATTTAAACGTATGTGTAAAATAGTTCTCGAGATGATTTTTATTTTTTTACTAGCAAAAAGAAAGAAGGCGTTCTATCATAAATGTATGCTGAGCGGCAAATACATAAACGAAAGAAGCCTTCTTATGGATAAAATTATAACAAAATTATATGAAATAATAAAGGAGTCAAGCGATTTAATTAGGACAGAGGAGTTGATACAGCTCTATATGTACGATTTATTCGCTGAATTAGTAGGAGATATCTTTTCTCATATCAATCAAGTGATCAAAGAAAAAAAACAAAGTGATGGGTGGAAAGTGAAAAGAGAAGACTGGAAAACCGTTCAGTTTGTTTTTGGTCCTGTTCGTTACCGTCGTACCCTGATGGTAGATCAAGAGAATCAAA
>NZ_FOQE01000069.1 GCF_900113675.1 Pisciglobus halotolerans | reverse complement strand
TCTGTACTGAAATCAAGGTATTATTGGGAATCCCAGCTTAAATCATAGATACCGTAAGGGATTTTATTCTTTATTTAAAACTTTGCAACAGAACCAAGTTGTAACACATGAAATTGCTTATAATAGTGTATTGGAATTAAGATAGATTGACAAAAGAGTGATCAAATAGGTATACTTCATTCAAATAATCGTTTGAATGTGAGGTGAGATGAATGGAAAACGTTTGCCAAGTGACTATCGTACATAAAGAAAAAGTAACTATAATAAAAAATAAATTGGATCAAAAAGATTTTTCAAATTTACTTGTGTTAGGAAAATGTTTTAGCGATTCTTCTAGGATTAAAATTTTTTATACTTTAGAAACTTATAAGGAGATGTGCGTTTGTGATTTAGCAGAAATACTTAATGCTAGTATTGCTACAACGTCACACCATTTACGTTTTTTGAAAAAGAACGAAATAGCAAAATCACGTCAAGATGGAAAAGTAGTTTATTATTCTTTAGCGAATGAAGAGATACTTTCCGCTGTGCAGGATTTTCTAAAGTTGTCAGAAAATATATCTATGAAAATTTAGTTTGGAGGAAGTTATTTTGTTACAAAGTATTTTATCAGCTCTCGCTGTTTACGTTTCTACCAGCATTGATTATTTATTTATCTTGCTGATTATTTTTTCTCAAAGTCATACAAAAAAAGGGCTCCGTCAGATTTTTTGGGGTCAATATCTAGGAACAGGTATCTTAGTAGCCGTAAGTTTATTTGCAGCATATGTGCTGAATTTCATTCCGCAAGATTGGATCATTGGGCTTCTCGGTCTAATTCCGATTTTCTTAGGAATCAGAGTGGCATTGGTTGGCGAAGAGGAGGAAGAAGAAGAGGAAGTCGTTGAAAAGCTTGAATCAAGAGGAACAAACCGCTTCTTTTGGACCGTTGCCTTAATAACAATTGCTTCTGGTGGCGATAACTTAGGGATTTATATTCCTTACTTTGCCTCGTTATCTTTTTCAGAGATTGTCACCGCTCTAATCGTATTTGCTATTTCTGTTGCGGTTCTTTGCTATATCAGTTACAAATTAGCCAAGATTTCTTTTGTTTCCGAAACCTTAGAAAAATATGAACGAATCCTTGTTCCTATAGTGTTTATTGGCTTAGGAATTTATATTTTGATAGAAAATGGGACGATTCAAACACTATTAAATTTTATATAAACAACTACGATAGTGAAGTTCAAATAAAAAAAGACAGCGAGATTTTAACTCGCTGTCTTTTTTTATTTGAACTAATGAATTGTAAAATCATTTTAACCTTGTAGTTTGTCTTTATTTTTCTTTTTCTTGTTCTTCGATATGAGTTGAAACTTGCTCAAGAATACTAAAAATATGAAGATCGTCAAGGCTATAAATCATATTTTTACCAGCTCTTTTTGATTTTACTAATCTTGAAGTCTTTAAAGTTTTTAACTGGTGAGAAATTGCTGATTGTTCCATACTCAAAGAATGCGCAATAGCTCCAACGCTAAGTTCTTCTTTCTGCAGAAGAAATAAAATTGAAAGTCGGGTAGGGTCACTGATCATTTTAAATATTTTACTTACCTCTTGGATAGATTCATTTTTTAATGGAGAAGTTGATAATGAATTCATAAGAATTTCTCTCCTTCATATGTTTGTTTATTCACATTTAGATTATCATAATATTTTTATAAAGCAAGATTTTTTGTATAAGGGTAGCTATTTTAGAGTCCTATTTTTTTTATCACCTAAATAAGATAACTATTTTTTTGACAAATTAGATAGAGCGATATAAAATGAATGTATAGACATATGAATGTTCGTTCAAAAGTAATTCGTAAGCATTACGATTTCTAAAAAAAAGTTTTATTAAGAAAGGTGATAGAAATGAAAGAGATTCAAGAGCAACACTCACACGAAAATAATAGTCACGATCATGGGAAAATGCCAATTATTTTGTACTTTATTGGTTTAGCATTGTCGCTCATTGCGTTATTTGTAAACGGAGAAAATAATTTAATCCAAAACACTTTGTTTTCAATTGCTTCAATTAGTGCTGGTTATCATGTCATTATTCTTGAAGGAATTGGAGAAACGATTGAAAACTCAAAAAGACAACACAAATTTACCCCTAATTCTCATATTTTAATGGGAATAGCTGCAATAGGTGCTTCTCTGATAGGAAATTTTTGGGAAGGAACGTTATTGGTTCTTATTTTCTCTGGAGCACATTTTCTTGAAGATTATGCTGAAGGAAGAAGTAAAAGAGAAATTACCAAGTTATTAGAAATGAATCCAACAACAGCTAGGCTAATCATGCAAGATGGCAATACAACAATCGTTAATGTTAGTGAGTTGAAAGTAGGAGATCAACTTCAAGTGTTAAACGGTGACCAAGTACCGATTGACGGAGTAATAGTATCAGGCTCTACTTCGATTGACGAATCTTCTATTAATGGTGAGAGTATACCTAAAGAGAAATCAAAGGGAGACGGAGTTTTTGGGAGTACAATTAATGGAACGGGTACCTTTACTATGGAAGTCACAAAAGAAACTAACGATACTGTCTTTTCAAAGATTTTACAACTAGTGAATCAAAATCAAGAGAATCAAACAAAAGCGTCTAGTATTATCCAAAAGTTTGAGCCTAAGTATGTTAAATTTGTTTTAATTGCAATCCCACTCTTCATTTTACTTGCTCCTATGCTGTTTGATTTGACATGGTCACAAAGTATTTATAGAGGATTAGTCCTTTTAGTCGCAGCTTCTCCGTGTGCTTTAGCAGCAGCTACCGTATCCGTAACATTGTCAGCCACTTCTAATCTAGCAAAAAGAGGCGTACTTTCAAAAGGAAGTGCCTATTTGTCCCAATTAGCGGATATTCAAGCCATTGCCTTTGATAAAACAGGAACATTAACTAAAGGGAAACCGGAAGTAACCAATTATTACTTTTCTGATTCTGTGAACGAGGAAAATATGATTGATATCGTAGTGGCTCTTGAAAAAGAATCAAATCACCCGTTAGCAAGTGCTATTTTAGACAAGTTTGAACCAAAAAATAAACTAGCTATTGAAGTGGAAAATCAGATTGGAAAAGGTTTAATAGGCGATTATAACGAAAACACTTATCGTATAGGTAAACCAACTTCTTTTGAGGCTGTATCGGATGACTATACACGTTTGAATAAAGAATGGGCTTCAGAAGGTAATACGGTTGTATATGTATCAGAAAATGAAAAAGTAATCGGCCTGATAGCATTAATGGATATTCCAAGTGAACATGCGAAAGCAACTATAGATTACTTTAAGAAGTGTGGTATCCATACCACTTTAATTACTGGGGATTCTGAAATGACAGGGCAAGCTGTTGGTAAACAATTAGGAGTAGATCAAGTAATTGCAAACGTCATGCCAGAAGATAAATCTAACATTATCAATGAACAAAAAGAAACCTATGGTATAACCGCTATGGTGGGAGATGGTATAAACGACGCACCTGCTCTTGTGAAGGCAGATGTTGGAATTGCTATGGGAGAGGGTACGGATGTTGCAGTAGATGTATCTGATCTAGTATTAATGAAAAATGATTTGTCTAAATTGGTAAAAGCTCATGAAATTTCTTTAAAAATGAATCGAGTTATTTGGCAAAATATTATTTTCTCAATGGTAGTTGTCGCTTTTCTAATTACCGTAAGCTTAGTAGGATTAACGGATATAGCCATTAGTGTGATTGTTCATGAAGGAAGTACCTTAGTCGTGATATTAAATGGTCTTCGATTATTAAAGTCTAAATAAATACATGAAATTGGATAAAATCATGTATGAAGAACCCTATACCCATAGGGTTCTTTTTTATGACCGCCAGAAATAAACGATTATATACCATAATCGGATAAAATCATGTATCGAAAATAGAAGCCTACGTTTTTTCTTTAATTATGTCTAATTTGGGTGTATCCAAAATTGACATATGTTACGCGTTGTCTTTTTGTCTTTTTTAGTGCAGTGTCAGTGTCGATTAAGTATGTTGTGAAATATGTATTTATGAAAAGAGGTAAACCAAAAGAGGGCATTCCTATGTTACGATTACATTTTGAAATAAGAATAAAGCTTACTTACAAAAAAATGCAAGCAAACTTTATTTTATATTATGAAAAGAGTAAATGTTTTAAAGATTAATTCTACTTCTTATCATTTTAGCTTCTCTCGACAATCCTCGTTTTTCTAATTCTCTTACAAATATCTGCCAAGGTGGTATGTTACTGCTGTAAGATGTTGGACCGGTGTATGCTCCGCCCCCTGGACCTGTGTATAAACCACCGCCAGGACCGGTATATAGTCCACCGCCAGGTCCAGTATATAAACCACCGCCAGGACCGGTATATAATCCGCCACCAGGGCCGGTATACAGTCCACCGCCAGGACCTGTGTACAGTCCGCCACCAGGACC
>NZ_FOQE01000034.1 GCF_900113675.1 Pisciglobus halotolerans | reverse complement strand
CAGCATTTTCCAAAGTTTCTCTCGTAAAGGAAATTGTTTGGACAATTCACCAATGGAAAATTTCTTTAGTCTTTTGAAACAAGAAGTATATCATGGACAAGTTTTTCATAGCTACGAAGAACTAGAGAGAACAATCGTCACATTTATCGACTATTACAATCACAGAAGAATCAAACGGAAACTCGATTGGATGAGTCCAATCGACTATCGTAAAGAAATTCAGAACGCCGCTTAGGGTTAGAAGTTTCTTGCGGATAAAAGTAGAAAAAAAGAAGTGGATTTCTCCACTTCAAAAAAGTCTAATATTTGGGGGTCACTACAGGATCTGATGCTTTTTTATCCGTTCTTTTTTCTAACGAGCCTTTGCATAAAGGACATTGTTGCCAATTTCCTTCAATGTCTGCTTGACAGTAAGGGCAATGATTCATCTTCTCCCCTCCTCGATCTCTCTATCTGTCACTTGATTAACAGCTGCGGTGACAGTGACGCCTTGAGCCGACAATAGACGAACGAACGCCTGTTGAATAGCAGTATCGACAAATGGCGAAGTAAAAGTGACCGTCAAGCAATCTTGGTAGCTGATCATGCAGAATTGCGGTCGCGCAACAGATGACAAGAAAAACAACTGCTGAATATGATCCCTCATCCGTTCAGGAAAACTGACTTTTCCTAAGTTAGAAATAGCCACCGTCAAATGTCGATTATTGAGGCGATTGATCCCTTTTAAAATCACGTCTTTTATCGGCCTTAGAACCACTCTGCCAAACGGATTATATTCAGATGCAATCAACTTGTTGAGCCTTTGTCCTAATTTTTCCTTCGACAAACTATTTTTCAATTGGCTATTCAGATTTTCGCAAATAGCTTCGATCGTATCTTCTGTTTGGCCATAAGTATATTCCAAGTAAGTGGTACTGAAAAAGTTTCTGGCAGAACTAGAAGTA
The DNA here is from genome assembly GCF_900113675.1 of Pisciglobus halotolerans. Lineage (GTDB taxonomy): Bacteria > Bacillota > Bacilli > Lactobacillales > Carnobacteriaceae > Pisciglobus > Pisciglobus halotolerans. The sequence goes on along the minus strand of NZ_FOQE01000034.1, from coordinate 17,554 downwards.
TAAAATTGGCGCAAATTGACCGGCACAGAAACAACGATTGTATCATTTGGTCTAAAATCAGGGCTGGTTTTACGGATGGCTTCAAAAAATAAAGCGGTTAAATAAATCATCAACGAAACATTTTGCTGACGAGCTAATGGCAAAACTTGTTGCAGCGGCAGACTTAATTCCACTACACGCGGACGTTGGTCAGGTGTTTTTTCTCCCTTGATTCGGTACACTCGTTTCTTTTTTCGCATCGGTTTTAAAGACGGCCGTACATAGCGTGAAGTTTTTTTACCGAAATGGATGGCTACTCTGCCAGCACGTTTACTGGTTTTTACAACAGAGCGATAAGCTGAACGCGCAGCTTCGGTAAAGCTTTGAGGACCTTGCTGACGAAAGTAGCGACTAAAACTGTCCTCCAATTGCTGTTCCATTCGATCTTGTTCACTTTGAGGCATTTCACTGAATTCTTCTGGATACCGCAGAAAAATATATTCTTTCAACACATCTTCAAAAAACCATAAAGCGCCTGTGCCGTCAGAGAGAACATGAAAAACTTCTAAATGGATCCTCTTTTTCCGATACAAGACGCGAAAGAGCAATTCTTTACGGTCGAAATGGTACAGTGCCGTGCAAGGCGTCACGTTCTCTTCTTCAACAATTGGTCTCAACTCGCTCATTTCCAAATAGTACCAAAACACCCCGCGACGCAATACACTATGATAGAGCAAATATCGGTCATACACTTTGTCTAGCGCTTTTTGGAGACAGCCAGGATCAACAGCATGTGCCATTTCAGCACTCAAACGAAAAACTTTCGTATCGCTATTTGTACTAGCAGCTAAGAAAATATTCGAGGCATTGTCTAGTCTTACCCATTTTTGACGCTCCATCCTGTTCTCTCCTTTCTTTCGGCTAACTGCTTCTACACTTATTCATCTAAAAACTGGTTGATGACTTGATAGGCTTCCTTTATTTGTCGGGTAAATTTAGGATAAGTGATAAAATCATGGACGCTTTTATTCAAACGATAGGTCTTTACATTATTTCCTGCTTGACGCAAGGCTTCTCCGTAAGCTTCTCCTTCATCTCGCAAGGGATCATTTTCCGCTGTTAGGATCAACGTTTTCGGTTGGCGTGTCAGATCTTCTGCCATCAACGGTGAAACATAAGGACTTTTGCGTTTTTCAATATCTGGTTGATACATTTCCATATAGTCTTGAACTTTTTTAGCCGTCAAGCCATAATCAAATCCTTTTGTTTGGACTGATCGATAGGGTGATTGCTCAGTATGATCCCAGTATGTCACGGGGTAAATCAAGATTTGTTTAGCCGGAATGGTTTTCCCTTTGTCACGCAGCAGCAAGGATACAGCCGCCGTCAAGTTGCCTCCAGCAGAATCTCCGATCAACGTGATCTGACTATAATTCGTGAGTCCTGTTCGTTCTAAATGATCCAGCAAAATCTCAGCAACCCGGTAGCAATCTTCAAGACCTGCTGGAAACGGATGCTCTGGAGCCAAGCGATAATCGACTGAATAAACGATTCTCCCTGTCAAATCTGCCATGTTGATGCAGGGTTTCGTGTAGGTATCAATATCGCCGATCACCCAACCGCCACCATGGAAAAATAGCAGAACATCATTGGTCTTTTTTTTCTCCGGATAGAAGATACGAACGGGAATATGATGCGTTCCGTCCGCAGAATAGATTTCACGGTCTAAAATATGATAATTCTCCCTTAATGGTCTGCCGGTAAAAAAATGCTGCAGCTTACGCACCCATGGGTAGTCTTCTTGCATATTGATTTTTGGCGAAGACATCACTTTTAAGACGAGCTTGAATAAAGGGTTCATCGCTTTTCCTTTCTGCACTTTTCTTGCACATCGATTTTATTTCAGCATGACCGATAAACCTTGTATTGTCAAGCAGGATCAAGAACGTTCAGCTTATTTTTTTTATGTTCGTTCCTTCTTTAAAAGTGCATTTGTTTTTACCTCTTTCTCTTTTGTGCTACACTATTAGTAGAATGTTTCTTTTGGTTAAGGACTGGAAGAAAGCAGAATTTATTAAAGGAGTGGGAAGAATGCAAGACAAACATCTACAAAACATGAAATATGGAACTGGATTCATCGCAGCGTTGGACCAAAGTGGCGGAAGCACACCGAAAGCTTTAAAACTTTATGGTGTAACAGAAGACCAATACTCAAACGAAGATGAAATGTTTGATTTGGTTCATGAAATGAGAACACGTATCATTACTTCACCAGCTTTTAATTCTGATTATATTCTCGGAGCTATCCTGTTTGAACAAACAATGGATCGCGAAATCGAAGGAATGCACACAGCTGATTACTTGGCTGAGAAAAAAGGCATCGCTCCTTTCTTGAAAGTCGACAAAGGATTGGCTGAACCTGAAAATGGTGTTCAATTGATGAAACCAATGCCTGATTTAGATGACTTGCTGAAACGGGCAAATGAACGTCATATCTTTGGTACAAAAATGCGTTCTGTGATCAAAGAAGCGAATGCTGAAGGGATCAAAGCTGTTGTAGACCAACAATTTGAAGTAGCTAAACAAATCATTGATGCTGGTTTAGTCCCAATCATCGAACCAGAAGTAGATATCTACAGTGATGACAGAGAAAAATCTGAAGGTATGCTGCATGATGAATTGCTAGATCACCTAAACCAATTAGGCGAAAAGGATTACGTCATGTTGAAACTTTCTATTCCATTAGTTGCCAACACTTACCGCGACTTAATGGACCATCCAAATGTTGTTCGTGTTGTCGCTCTTTCAGGTGGCTACTCTCGTGAAGATGCCAATGAAAAACTAAAACACAATGACGGATTGATCGCCAGCTTCTCAAGAGCATTGAGTGCAGACTTGAATGTTGACCAAAGCGATGAAGAATTCAACGAAGCATTGAAACAAGCTATTGAATCCATCTACGACGCTTCAGTTAATAAAGAATAATTTTTGACGATCTTAATAGAATAAAAATAACACAAGGAACCAAAGCAACAATCTTTCGATTGCTGCTTTGGTTCCTTTTTCCTTATACTAAAATAGCTGAAAGTTAGCACAAATTACTGGCTATGATTTTCTTTCCGTAAATAGATAGAAGAAGTGAACATAACGGTAATGTTCAATTATCTTATAGTAGCCATTATCTACAACATATACAAATCCTTATCCCATTTTACACTTTTTCTTAGAAGCACTTTCAGTATTACCCATAAAAAAATAGAGATAGTCTTTTCTTTTTAAGCTACTTGAAGAAAAACGTTAAGAAATTATTTGCTTTAAGAGATAGTAATTGACAATTAAATCAGACACCGATATACTAGTTTTAAACGAAAGTTACACTTATGTAACTTTCGTTTAAAATAATGCATATCATGAAATGAGAAAGGGAGTTTTTAAATGAAACGTTTATTGAATACAAGTTTTTTCTATACTATTTTAGCTTTAGCTTCTGGTTTGTTTTATAGAGAATTTACGCATGCCCAACAGTTTACTAGTTGGACCCCTTTAAGCGTGATGCATACCCACTCCTTTGCTTTAGGGACAGCTGTCTTTTTGCTTCTACTAATTTTAGAAAAAACATTTGCCATTTTACAAAATAAAAAATTCCGTTCATTTTATTACCTTTACAACTTTGGCTTATTAACGACTCTTCTCATGCTGGGCATTCGTGGTGTGACCGACGTATTAGAAATACAATTAAGTTCTGGGATGAATGCTGCAATCTCTGGAACAGCCGGTGTAGCCCACATTGTTTTAACTTTAGCAATTATCCAATTATTTATTTTGTTATCTGATGTCGTGAAAAATGAACACAAATAAGAGGAGGAATATTATGAAAACAATCATTGAAGTAAAAAACTATACCAAAAAGTATGGGGACTTTACTGCAGTTGATAATGTTTCATTTGAAGTAGAAGAAGGAAGTATTTTTGCCTTTTTAGGACCAAATGGAGCTGGTAAAAGTACAACGATCAATACATTATGTACGATGCTAGACAAGACTTCGGGTACCCTAACGATTGCTGGTAAAGATGTGTCCAAACAAAAAAATGAGGTGCGTGAAGAAATTGGTGTTGTTTTTCAATCGCAAACGTTAGATGAAAAAATGACGATCATTGAAAATTTGGAAATGCATAGTGTGTTCTACGCTATTCCTAAAGCAGAAATCAACGAGCGTATCCATTTTGTGTTGGAACTAGTCGATTTATTAGAATGGAAAGACAAAAAAGTAGCCAGTCTTTCTGGCGGAATGAAGCGCCGAGTAGAAATTGCACGAGCCTTGCTGCATTATCCGCGAGTATTATTTTTAGATGAGCCGACGACAGGCCTTGATCCGCAAACACGAAACCATATGTGGGAATACATTACAAAACTTCAAAAAGAGAAAAATATTACCATTTTCTTAACGACCCATTATATGGACGAAGCAGAAATTTGTGATCATGTGGCGATCATGGATGATGGCAAAATCATGGTGGATGACACGCCTGAAAATTTGAAACTACGCTATACAAAAGATAAAGCAGTGGTCCGCTTAACCCAGCCAGAGAAATTTGAAAAAGCATTGATTGCAAATAATTTTGCTTATAAAAGAAATCAACAGGTCTTCCACATCGCGATAAAGGTTGAGGATATACAGTTGTTTCTGCGTTTTATCCAACCCTTTAACAAAGATATTGAAGATTTAGAAATCAAAAAAGGAACCTTAAATGATGTCTTTTTAGAAATCACGGGAAAAGATATTAGAGAGGAGGTTTCAGAATGAGAACCATTTTTGCTCTTTGGAAAAGAAACATTCGTGGCTTTGTCCGAGATCGAGTGAAACTTATCATTTCACTGATCATTCCTTTTTTCTTCCTTTACATTTTTAGTTCCATATTTGAGACAGAACAAGTAGAAAATCCACAAGCTTTTATGTTGGCCGGAATCATTATCGCAACGGTCTTTCAAACATCATTAAATATTGCTACGTCAACCATCGATGACACTGTTTCAGGGTTTATGAAAGAGATTCTCGTTAGTCCTGCCAGCCGCTTTCAAGTTGCATTAGGGCAATTATTGTCCGCCGCCACTATTGCAACGGCTCAAGGAATACTGATTTTAGTGATTGGATTGTTTACAGGCTTAAGATTTGATCATTGGCAAACAATTTTATATGCTCTAGTAGCGATGATTTTAGTTGGGCTGGTTTTTTCAGGCTTAGGTTTATTTTTAGCATCAATGGTGAAAAGTTCTTCCACTTTCCAAATTGTCCAGCAAGCAGTCGTCTTGCCGTTTACTTTCTTGTCTGGAGCTTATATTCCAATCAGCTTCTTACCAAAAGTTTTGCGCATCGTTTCTTATTTTAATCCGATGACTTATACGACAGCCTTTTTTAGAACAATTTTGTTAGAAAAAGGTGATTTATCTCAAGCTGCTTGGGTAAAACTAGGTTTAGCCTTTGATTTTAATGGCTTTATCGTCACACCTTGGATGAGTGGAATCGTTATTGCCATTTTTGGCATTCTTTTCCTCTACTTGGCAACCAATTCCTTTGTCCATGCTGATTTCAACAAAATTTCTCGTGATACAGCATCTACTAAATAACTTTAAAAAAACTAAAAACGCGACAAGTCAGAAAAAAACTTGTCACGTTTTTTTGTTTCATCAATACAATTGAATAGAACCGCCATCGACCATTAATGTTTGACCAGTCATAAAGCTGCTCATATCGCTGGCAAGAAAAACAGCTACTTGCCCAATGTCTTTTTGCGGATCTCCCAAGCGTTTCAATGGGATATTATTTGCCATAGCGCGGTACTCGTCAGGAAATTGTTCTTTCCAATGACTAACGCCCTCTGTTTCTGCGATCGGCGAGATCAGGTTTACACGAATGCCGTCAGGAGCCCATTCATTCGCCACAACGCGAGACAGACCTCGAATCGCTTCTTTGCTAGCTGCATATGACGCTTGCTTTTCCATTCCTTTCATCGCAGAACCGGAAGCAAAATTGATCACAGTTCCTTTGGTTGCCTTTAAGCCTTCATAGCAAGCCCGCATCAAAAAGACAGTTGCCGCAAAACCAGTTTTGAAAGACAATTCAAATAATTCATCCGTCGTTTCCATGAAAGAAGCTTGACGAGAAACGTGAGCATTATTGATCAAAATATCTAACCGTCCGAATTTTTCGATCACAGCATCTCTGATTTCTTTGGCACTTTTTTCTACAGAAATATCTTTGTTCAAGAATATGCCTTGCACACCCATCTCTTCCAATTTTTTGACAAGAGCCATTCCGTTTTCTTCATTTACATCCACTACAGCTACATTTGCCCCTTCTGCAGCCAATGCTTTTGATAAACCCGCACCGATACCACCGGCTCCTCCGGTAACGATCGCTGCTTTACCTTGTAGTAACATCTTATCCTCACCTTTCTTTTCAATATTGCGTAGAGCAGTTTAACGCTAAGAAACAGAAAAGTAAATAAAAATGGCTGAGGATAATGTCGATGATCTGTTGAGAAAAGGTTTCATATTTTATGCCGATACTATTTTCCGCTTTCAGCTTTTTTTGCTTATTCTTCACCCGGTACTAAGATCGTCAGTGCTTGCGGTAAGACTTTGAGGGTGACAGGAAAACCGGGACCTTTGTCTCCATCGATGGTTGCATAAACGCCTTCGCTCTCTTTAAAGCGGATGCTGAGTTCATTACATTTTGTTACATCTACATAGTCCAATTGGTCTGTTTCTCTCTTTAAGACTTTCAGCATCAATCCGGCTTTTTCTCCGAGTGACGTTTTTTTCAATCCGAAAAACTCTAGCTTACCATCATCTGCCGCTGCTTGCGGAAGAAAGGATTCAATACCTAATACTGTATCGCTCATTGTGACCAACAACAGGCCATATTCTTTTTCAACCACTTTTTCGTCTGCTTTTAAAACAAAGGAATACGTGTGCTCATCATTCAGCATTTTCGCCCCTTCGATCAAATAGGCAAGCGGGCCAAAACGCTCTTTGGTTTCAACGTCCACGTGCTGAACGGTCTCCGGAATAGGTCCGACAGAAAAAGAGCTGATGAAGTACTGGTTGCCTGCTAATCCGATATCAACTTTTTTCGTTGCTGCTTGTTCCAACTGCTGAACAGCTTTTTTAGGATCTGTCGACATCCCGATCATGCGCGCAAAATTATTCATTGTCCCCACTGGAACGACCCCTAACGAAACGGCTTGGTCTGCTTCCATGATGGCATTCGCACACATATTGATCGTTCCATCACCGCCAAAAGCAATCAGCGTATCGGCACCAATTTCTAGGATCATTTGTTGAATGTCAAGAGCATCGGTTTGTTCTGTGGTCTCATACAATAAGATTTCTTTTCCAGATGTGAGTAAATGGCTTTCCAATTGCTCTGCATAGTTTTTCGCCTCTTGATTACCTGAAGAAGGATTAATGACGATTAAGATTTTTTTCATCTTATACCTCTACTCCTTTTTTATCTTATTTTCTTTTCATCACAAGACTTTTTTAGTCAATCTTTTGCTTGTCAGCACCACTTTACCATAATTTTCACATTTTATCTCTTTGCAACGCTTGTTGTGAAAATCGTTATATTTTACGTTTCCACGTGCATCACTTAAAATAGAAAAGTAGGGCTTGATAAAAGGAGGAAGCAAGTTATGATGAAAGAACACACTTTTGAATTCCACAATGGCGTCGAGATTCCGAATATTGGTTTCGGTACTTGGCAGATTCCGAATGAAGAAGCTTATGAGGCGGTCACCATGGCGTTGAAAAACGGCTATACCCATATTGATACAGCCAATGGATATCATAACGAAGAGAATGTCGGCAAAGCCGTTCGCGCATTTGATCTTCCAAGAGAAGACATTTTTGTCACGAGCAAATTGCCAGCCAGCATCAAAGGTTATGATGAAACGCTTGAATCATTCGAAGAAACGTTGTCCAACTTGGGAATGGATTATTTAGATCTTTACCTCATTCATGCGCCATGGCCATGGGACGAAAAAGGCAAAGACTGTACCGAGGGCAATATCCAATCATGGAAAGCGATGGAAAAATTATATAGAGATGGCAAGATCCGCGCTATTGGTGTTTCTAATTTCAGTATTTCTGATATTCAAGCACTGATAGAATCGTGCGATATCGTTCCTATGGCTAATCAGATTCCATTCTATATTGGTCGCGATCAAGATGAGTTATTGGCTTTCTGCAAAAAACAAGATATCGTTGTAGAAGCTTATTCGCCTCTAGCAACAGGTGAAATTTTGAACAGTCCTGAAATCAAAGAAATTGCAGAACGGACCGGCGTAACACCAGCTCAACTCTGCATCCGCTACTGCTTAGAACATGAAACACTGCCGCTGCCGAAATCAACACATGAAGAGCGAATCATTGAAAATAAGAAGATTGATTTTACGATTTCTCCTGAAGATATGCAGCGCTTAGATGCTATAGAAGATATCCGTAAAAAATAAATGATGAAATCAATTAACCTCTAGTATGGGTATTTCAACAGAGCTTCTTGATTCTGTGCGATACCACCTAAAAAAGCGAGTCTCCTGTTTTAAAGGTTGCTCGCTTTTTATTATGCTTGTGTTTTTTCTTCTTCATACGCTGCTTGCAGCTTTTCCCAATAGACTTTATCTTCTTCATTGATCTCCCGCAGCACGTGGCATGGGTTCCCAACAGCAATCACATCACTAGGGATATCTTTGGTGACGACCGATCCTGAACCGATCACAGTATTGTTGCCGATCTTGACCCCAGGATTCACTGTCGTATTGGCGCCGATCCAAACGTTATCGCCAATCTCAATTTCTTTGCCAAACTCCAAGCCGCTGTTTCTTACAGCTGCATCAATGGGATGACCTGCTGTGTATAATCCAACACGTGGGCCAAATTGGACATTGCTGCCGATCCGAACATTGGCCACATCTAAAATGATGCAGTGGGTATTGGCATAAAAATTTTCTCCAATCGTGATGTTGCTGCCATAGTCACAATAAAAAGGCGGTTCTACATAAATACTTTCTCCCGTCTGTTTAAATAGTTCCTTCAATAAAGTAAGCCGTTGCTTCGTTTCGTCTTCCGTTGTTTGATTGATTTGGCGCAACAATTTACGCCCTCGCTTGCTGTCTCGTTTTAATTCTTCATCATTGGCAATGTACAGCTCTTCAGCTAACATTTTTTCTTTTTCTGTCCTCATGTTTACCGTCCCCCGCTTGCTGGTCGATATGATGCCTATCAACACAGTCACCAGCTGCTTTTTATCCACTTTTTTATCGGTCTATTATGTAGGTAAGAATGTATACAGATACCTGCTTCTCAGGCAAATCAAGACCGCTTTCATTTCATTTTACCATAATTCATTTTTATTCCTAGCGCTAATTTTTTCCTTTTGGACAAAATCTGTACAAAGTGTATCCGCTTTATCATAGAACATGTTATAATACAGATTAACAAGTTTTTAGCACTACTGCTAAAGCTAGCTATTCCAAGCTATCTTACTAACTTTTATTAATGTTTCAGAAAGGAATTTTTAGTCATGGATAAAGAAAGTATTGTCAAAGAAAAGATAAATTCCCATCTTGTTGAACAAACATTTGATACGATCCAAGAAAAAATAGACTACTTGGAAAATAGAACCTATAACGGTAAAGATCTTGGCACAACCTATACAAAGGAGCAAACGACCTTTAAAGTTTGGGCCCCTCTTGCCGAAAAAGTGACAGTCAACTTTTATCATTCTGGTGATATCAGAGAAACAGCACTAGAAAATCAATTTGATTTAATTCAAGAAAATCACGTCTGGAGCATTCAAATTCCAGGCGACTTAAAAGGCCTTTTTTATACCTATACGATCACAACTGATGGCAAGGCGAATGAAACCAACGACCTTTATGCTACAGCAGTTGGGGTAAATGGCGATCGCGCTGCTATTATCGATTTGCGCGATACTGACCCTAAGGGTTGGTCAGCAGATCAACATGTTCTGCAGCCGCATATAACAGATGCTTATATTTGGGAAGTTCATATCGCAGACTTCTCTTCCGATCCAAATGCTGGTTTTCGCAAAGAACACCGCGGAAAATACTTGGCTTTTACTGAAACGGATACTTCTTATAAAAATGAAGGTAACACCGCTACAGGACTGGCTCATTTGAAGCAGCTAGGGGTCAACATGGTGCATATCTTGCCGGCTTTTGATTTTGACAATGATGAAGAAGGCACAGCCTATAACTGGGGATATGATCCTAAAAATTATAATGTACCTGAAGGCCGTTACGCTTCTGATCCGCGTCATCCTGAAACTAGAATCAAAGAATTCAAGCAAATGGTACAAAGCCTACATCAAAACGGTATCAGTGTTGTTTTAGACGTTGTCTACAATCACACTTCCCAAACGGAAGAAGCGTGGTTCAATTTAACTGTGCCTGACTATTACTATCGCCAAGATGCGTCAGGAGCCTTTGCAGACGGTTCAGCTTGCGGGAATGAAACAGCTAGTGAACGTAAAATGATGCGTCAATATATGGTCGATTCTATTCTTTATTGGGCAAATGAATACCATATTGATGGCTTCCGCTTTGACTTAATGGGTTTGCACGATGTTGAAACAATGAATGCCATTCGGAAAGCGCTCAATGATGAAGGTCTAAGCGAAGTGATATTATATGGCGAGCCATGGGATGCGGGCAGCAACGAGATCCATTGGCCTAATTTGCCGGCGAATACTGAAAGCGTTAAAGAGCTGAAAGAGGGCATTGCTGTCTTTAATGCAGACTTTCGTGATGCCGTCAAAGGCTCCGTTTTTGAGAGTGAACATGGCGGATTTGTGCAGGGGGCAAATGATGAAAATGGACTCAGCGATATCGATCTCATTTTAAGCCTCAAAGCTAATATCGACACATGGGCCAATACGCCAAATCAAACGATTGCTTATGTTTCGGCGCATGATAACTTGAGCCTTTACGATAAGCTGACCGGCAGTCTACTACCTGATGTGTCTCAAGAAACTTATCAACGTCATGAAACAGTGATCCAAGCGAACAAGTTAGCTGCTGTATTGCTGTTTACCGGTCAAGGTGCTATCTTTATGCAGGCAGGAGAAGAATTCGGCCGTTCGAAATATGGCGATGAAAATAGCTATCAATCACCTATTGAAATCAATCAGATCGATTGGCGTTTGGCAGAGACCAACCAAGGTCTGCTACGCTATTACGAAGGTCTTTCCCAGATTCGTCAGCATTACGCTCCATTGAGAGATGCAGAAACCTATACAGCTCAAAAAATATCTTTCTCTCATGATCCCATTGAAAATCTTGTGGCCTATACGATTTCTAATTCTGAACCCACACAAAATAGTTGGAAACAACTGGCTGTTGTGTTGAATGCTACGGATAAACGGCAAGACATCACCTTGCAAGGAACAGATTTGCCAGAAAAATGGACGATCATTGCAGATAACGATACTGCTGGATTATCCCCGCTCGGAGAAATCACTGGAAATGAACTGACGATTGCAGCTAAAAGTGCTTGGATCCTCACTGCTTAAAAGAAAAAATCCACTCAGTTAATGGACTGAGTGGATTTTTTTATTTATTTTCATGCTGTCATAACCGCTTTAAATCGGTTAACCAAATCTACTATTTATTACGTAATAACGGAAAATGCTTTTTAGCGTTTGATTCCGTAAATGTCTTCTTTTGCATGGATCAATTGCGTGATCAGTTTGCAATAAGGTGCTGAAAAACCATTTGCTTCTGCCTCTTTTGCTACTGCACCATTCAAGAAGTCGATCTCGGTTGGGCGTTTGTTTTGTTGCAAGTCTTGGTGCATTGAAGGATAATGAGCGCCTACTTTTTCAGCCGTCATTTTCACGTAATCAACTGTTTCTTGTACGTTAATGTCTACACTTTCTGTTGCTGCAACTTGTGAAAATTCAGTGATGATTTCTGTCACCAAATGATCGGATTCTGATGTATGGAATAATTCTTCAATATTACAGTCAAGTAAAGAACATAGTGCATTCATTGTTCCGTTGACACAAGCTTTTCTCCAAGTTGTAAAATGAACATTTTCACTATATACACCGTTCAAGCCGCAATCAGCCATCATCTTAACAACTTGACGAGCGCCTTCTTCTTCACTTGGATCAGCATTTTGAACTTCTACTGGACCTTCACCCATAAAGTGCGTTTGACCTGGCGCATCAATACCAGCAGTCCAGACAGTCGTTCCCATGATGATATTCTTTTCTGGAATATATTCTGCAATTGTTTTTGCATGGCCTAGTCCGTTTAATAGACAGACAACTTTTGTATCGTCCGTCAATGTGTGCTTGATGGCTTCCATCATCGCACGCAATCCCATTGATTTAGTGAAGACGAAGACCACATCAAAAGTATCTTGGATTTCGTTTGGTTTACCGATTTTCATTGAGACATTGTCTTCTTTTCCATTAACAGAAATAGACAAGCCGTTTTCGCGGATAGCTTGGATATGAGCATCCCAGTAATCCATCAAAGTGACGTCATTGCCACCTTTTTTCATCATGTAACCAAATCCGCATCCTAGTGCTCCTGAACCTGCAATTGCTATTTTCATTCTTCTATTCCTCCAATAATGTCATAATTGTATTTAATAACTTATCTCACGCTGTTGAATAAAACGATAGTCCCTTTAATTTGAAGCAGGGATAAATTTAAAGATGTCGTTGTCATACAAGTTCAAAACCTTGCTGCAAACGAGATCGATCACATAACCACCGACAAATGGGATCACAAAGTAAGCTAAAAAGACACTCAGTAAGTTTGCTCCCATGTTAAAGGCTTGGATAGGTCCTACTAGTCCAACAATACCAAAGCCAGCTGTCTGCGGTGTCCCTTGGATCGTAAGGGCATATACCCCGAACCCGGAAACAATGGCATTTAAGACAACAGGAATCATAATTTTTGGATATTTGATCAAGTTCGGAATCATCATCTTCATGGCACCTAGCAAGATCGCTAATGTTGTTCCGCCTGGATTGATCCGTCTTGAACCGATCACTAGAATAGCTGTACAAGCTGTTACCCCTACTGCAGCTGCTCCAGCTCCAATTCCAGCTACCCCGATCGCGATCCCAATGGCTACCGTTGAAATCGGTGAAATAATCAAAATAGAGAAAGCAACAGAAATCAGCATCGTCATCAATAAAGGCTGCAGCGATGTGAAGCTGTTAATTAAACTACCGATCGACGATGTAATCATACCAACATATGGCAACATGAGCAAGCCAAGTGTACCGACTCCCGCTCCTACAATAATGGGTAATAAAATCAACGTCAAAGATCCTAACTTTCCTTGCAATAAACGCGTCACAAAGACCGCAATAGCAGAAACCAGCATGACATTGATCAAGTCGCCGATACCGACCAGCTGAACACCCGTCTCTGTCACTTGATAAGCACCTGACCCTAGAAACGCTGCTGCCCCTACAATAACACTTTCCATACCGTTCAATTTAAACTGCATAGCCACTAGAACCCCAATAATAGCGGGTGTAATAAACTGCATAACATTTACAACATTGGCTAATAATGCAAAAACAGCTCCATAAGGAATCAAAGCTTTAAAAATGGCGCCTAGTATCGCATTTGCGATCAGCCCCACTACGATTCCGGTAGCTGTTCCTCCTAATACTTTATTTAAATAATCTTTTCCTGTATAACGTACACTTGCTTCCATCTCATTCCAGCCTCTCACTTTTTTTGTGTGGACGAGCTGATATTCCTCTCTCTATCATGCTCGAATTATCACACATCTTTTATATGTTCATATTATCACATGAACCGAAGAAGTCAACAAGATTATTTAAATAACTTTATAAATCTTTTTAATTTTTAATAATTCAACATATTGTTGATTAAAAATAGAAAATCAATGATGATCTTTTTTTTAGCAAGACCAATTCTGCAAGCGGATAAATTGAATCTGCTTCAGCAAAGCTGTAACCTTTTAAGTATAGGAACAATCATTCATCATACATGCTGTCGTCCGATCAAAGGTTAATAAAGGAGGATTTTTCATGGATCTAGAAATCAAAGGGAAAACAGCTTTGGTAGTGGGCTCTGATTCAGGTATCGGCTTCGCCACAGCTCAAACCCTATTAGCAGAAGGTGCTACAGTCATCATTACAGGCACTCAACAAGAAAAATTAAACAATGCTGTTGAAAAACTAAAATTTTACTCTAACGTCCATTCTTATCTCGTTGATGTCAGCAAAAGCGAGTCTCTAAAAGAACTACATCAACACATTCAGCAAGACATTGGAAAAATTGATATTTTAGTTCACTCAGCTGGCATTTCTGGCGCAAGCGGCCTTTTCCATGAAATTGACGAAGCAGGTTGGCAAGAAACACTTGATGTTGATTTAATGGGCGCCGTTCGAACGGTCAAAGAATTTTTGCATGACTTAAGAACTGGCAGCTGGGGACGTCTCGTTTTGATCGCATCAGAAAATGCCAAACAGCCTTACTTGGATGAAATCCCTTATGACTGTGCAAAAGCTGGTATTCTTGCCTTAGCTAAAGGCCTTTCTAAAACTTATGCAAAAGAAGGATTACTCGTTAATGCTGTATCACCAGCTTTTATTGAAACACCGATGACAGATGCCATGATGGCTGAACGCTCTGACAAACTGAACATAACCAAAGAAGAAGCGATTACGTCCTTCCTCGATGAAAAAAGACCGCACATTGAATTGAAACGTCGTGGACAGCCTGAAGAAGTCGCTGCGGTGATTGCTTTTCTTTGCTCTGACAAAGCTTCTTTCGTCAAAGGTTCTAATTACCGCATTGATGCCGGTTCAGTTTCTACGATTTAGTCATCTTTTCTCAGCAGCAAAGTAGTCTACATGCACGCTTTCACTTAAAACATTTAACGATTTGTCTATACCATGATTGTAGTAAATAAGGAGGAAATAAAATGGCAGCACAAAATGAAACGCAACAAATGCAACAAGCAAACCAATCTTATGATTATTTGATCATCGGCGGCGGGGTCGTTGCCGGTTATGCCGCTACAGGTATTCGCGAACAAGACCAAGATGGTACGATCAAGATCCTATCCAATGATCAAGATGTCCCTTATACCAGACCCGCTTTGACTAAAAAACTTTGGACTGACTCCTCTTTTACAGAGGAACAAGTTCCCTTTCACACAACTGAGGAAACAGGTGCTGAAATACAACTGAGAAGTGAAGTTACCGCCATCAATCGAGACAGACACACGGTTCAATTAGCAGACGGTTCTGTTATTGGATACCGAAAATTATTACTGGCAACCGGCAGTGAACCAACGAAAGTCAAAGGACCAGAAGATGAACATGTGATTTTCTTTAGAAGTTGGGAAGACTACCGAAAATTACGTGCGCAATCTGGAAAACATCAACATGTTCTCGTTGTTGGCGGAGGCTACATCGGTGCGGAACTAGCAGCTGCTTTAGTTCAAAATAATACGCGAGCGACGCTGATATATCCAGATAACATTCTAGGCGCCAAGCAATTTCCAGAAGAGATCGCTCATGAATATGAATCTGCGTTCAAAAAAGCTGGTGTTGAATTAGTCAACGGCAAACGTGCCGAATCCTACCGAAGAGAAGATGATGAACTAGTATTGACGCTGGATGATGGGACAGAAATAAGGGGTGACTCGATCGTCTTTGGCTTAGGTGTTTCACCGCGTCTTTCACTTGCTAAAGATAGCGGCTTAGAAGTAACAAAAGGTGTTGTCGTCGATGAATATTTAAGAACAAGCGATCCTGATATTTATGCAGCTGGCGATATTGCATCCTATCCAGACAAAATTTTAGGCCGGAATCTCATCGGTCACGTAGATCATGCCCGCAAGTCAGGAGAAGCTGTTGGGAAGGCCATGGCCGGCTCAAATGAAGCTTATACGCATACACCTTACTTCTATTCAGTGGTGTTTGATATTTCATGGAAAGCTATCGGGACTTTAGATCCTACATTAGATACGATAGTCGATAAAGTAAATAAAGGGAAAGTTGTTTATTTCTTAAAAGACAATAAACCAGCTGGTATCCTGCTTTGGAATGCTGAAGCAGATCTTGATGAAGTACGTCAAATTCTTCAAAACCCTCCAGCTGATCCTGCTGAACTAAAAGGTGCCATTCAAGAAAAATAAAGCCATATCAATCAAAAAGGGGTTCGTCGACAAATGACGTTGGTGGAAAATAATTGTCTTTAAATCATTACTTTTCAACCTTTCCTACAGCTTGTGTTAAGCAGCTGTGGGAAAGGTTTCTTTTTGTGCTGTTTTTATTTATTTTTTTGGTTTCGCGTTAAAGCGCAGAAGGATGGTTCTACAATATTTAACGTTGGTCAGTAAAAAATAGATAAAAAAAAACAGCTTATATACATCTAAGCTGTTCGGTCTCTTTATCTGTAAGAGACTACTTTGATACCGGCGGCCGGGGTCGAACCGGCACGCCCTCAACGGGCACTGGATTTTGAGTCCAGCGCGTCTGCCTATTCCGCCACGCCGGCATAATATGAGAGACTTGAAGGTTATCTTTTTTGACGGTAAGGCGGTAACCGGATTTGAACCGGTGATGAAGGTTTTGCAGACCTCTGCCTTACCACTTGGCTATACCGCCATATCGAGAAGATATGAATATTTAATTATAAAAACTGGGATAGCTGGATTCGAACCAGCGCATGAGGGAGTCAAAGTCCCTTGCCTTACCGCTTGGCTATATCCCAATAAAAGGGGCGACTGGTGGGAATCGAACCCACGAATGCCGGAGCCACAATCCGGTGCGTTAACCACTTCGCCACAACCGCCATAGTAAAAAACAGGGGTAGCAGGAATTGAACCCACACTAATGGTTTTGGAGACCACTGTTCTACCTTTAAACTATACCCCTAAAATCAAAAATAAAATGGAGGGGGGCAGATTCGAACTGCCGAACCCGAAGGAGCGGATTTACAGTCCGCCGCGTTTAGCCACTTCGCTACCCCTCCATGATGGCGCGGGACAGAATCGAACTGCCGACACATGGAGCTTCAATCCATTGCTCTACCGACTGAGCTACCGAGCCATAATAAAAAAAGGTGTAATCGTCTAATATTTCAGTAAAATCCCAAACATTGTACCTGAATTCAACTGCTTTAATAACATTAATGCAAAAACTCCGCAAGTAGGACTCGAACCTACGACATCGTGATTAACAGTCACGCGCTACTACCAACTGAGCTATTGCGGAAAAATAAATAAGCACGGCAACGTCCTAGTCTCACAAAGGGAAACCCTTCACTACCTTCGGCGCTAAGAAGCTTAACTGCTGTGTTCGGCATGGGAACAGGTGTGACCTTCCTGCCATCGTCACCGCACTTATTTGATTGAAAGTACGTTGTACTCTCAAAACTGGATCTGTCTTTTCACATTCGTTCAGTTTCCGGATTGCACCGTTTAAAACTTGGTTAAGTCCTCGACCGATTAGTATTGGTCCGCTCCGTACATCACTGCACTT
>NZ_FOQE01000016.1:1160-47887 GCF_900113675.1 Pisciglobus halotolerans | reverse complement strand
CAGAGCACCAAGGCAGAAGCTATGATTCACTGATTGCTCATACGACCATTGTTTTTGTCCGTTATATCGTTTTATCTTGGCAGAACCGATGTGGCAGCGATCAACGTACACTAGGCGGCATGTTTTATGAGTTGTGTGACGAAGTGAATGAATTAGACTGGGCAGCAGCTTTACAGACACTTCTCTCATTGCTGGAAGAAATCAGCCAGAAAGCAACCAAAAGGCTCAAAACATTTATCGACTGTCAAGTACAACAATGGGCAGCTTGTTTGCCTAGTTATATCAAGGGATACCTACCACAATTGAACTGCGAAAGTTGAGTAAAATTTAATGTTTTTCTTTCTTTATGTTCTTTTTTTAGCTACTAACCAAACAAATAGGAGACTATTCATGACATGATTCGGACACGCTTATTGACACACATCACGGAATAAGATAAATTATGATTGATGCTTTAATTGATATTACAATGAAAATAGAGGCTTTATATCAAACTGAAAGGAAAAAAGATCATGCCAATTCACCCGATATGGGACAATTTTCCAGAAATCAAAGAAGATTTAGTGGGCTGCTATGCTTTAATGGAAAAGAAAGTACGGATCCGCAACAAAGACATCCAAGAAGCCATCTTTGATTTATTGAATGGCGGCGGGAAGCTTTTGCGTCCTGCTTATTTTATTCTCTTTTCCCGCTTTGGTAATCTTCAAAAGCAAGACCATAAAAAGCTGCTGTATGCCGCTTCTTCCGTTGAGATGCTGCACATCGCAACGCTGGTCCATGATGACATTATTGATGATTCCCCCACAAGACGCGGCACACAATCGATCCAGTCTAAATTCGGTAAAGATATCGCCGTTTATACAGGAGACTTTTTATTTACCGTTTACTTTGATTTGCTCGCACATGCTACTGATTCTACGGCAGCCGTCAAATTGAATGCCTTTGCTATGAAACGGATCTTGCTCGGCGAGCTCGATCAGATGCACCAACGTTATAACATGGACATCACCCTTCGCCAGTATTTAAGAAGTATTTCTGGAAAAACGGCACAGCTGTTTTCTTTAAGCTGTTTTGAAGGTGCCAAATGGGGCTTCTGCAGCCCTAGCGTTATCATCAGCAGTCGGCACATTGGTCATCATATCGGCATTGCCTATCAAATGTTGGATGACATTTTAGATTATACACAAAACAGCGAAACGTTAGCCAAGCCCGTTCTGGAAGATGTTAAACAAGGCGTTTACTCTTTACCGCTCATTTTAGCAATGCGTGGCCATAAAGAAGCCTTTGAGCCTTTGTTGCGAAAAGGCAAAGAC
Organism: Pisciglobus halotolerans; assembly: GCF_900113675.1. Classification (GTDB taxonomy): domain Bacteria; phylum Bacillota; class Bacilli; order Lactobacillales; family Carnobacteriaceae; genus Pisciglobus; species Pisciglobus halotolerans. The sequence continues at coordinate 46,574 of NZ_FOQE01000016.1, read as the reverse complement.
ATGACGCCCGAAGATACGCAGCAAGTTGTTCACTTGATTGAAAAGTATCACGGGACTTCTAAAGCTCAACAACTTGCCCAGCGTTATACAGATAAAGCGCTAAATGGTATTCAAGCCTTGCCTGATCGTCCAGAAAAAAAGATCCTTTATCGTTTAACAGAAGAGCTTCTATACCGCAATTTCTAAAAGGATTTGAAACGACAAGCGTCCTAAGACTCGAAGAAACCTTTGAGCTTTAAGGGCGCTCTTTTTATATTTATCCTCAGCAAATAATAAAAACGATTTTGTTTCTAACACCTCAATAAATAACACTGGTTTCAAATTCGTTATAACAGATATGAACAGCTTTTTCGCTCAGGCTGCTGGATCGATCAACATCCGATTTGTTTATTCCAGATCTTTGCAACCAGCTTTTAGAGCAAATCATTGCATTTACAACTAAAAGTGCTATCGTAGAGTACAGAAAGGCTTGTTTTGTATATGCTTAGATGCTCTTTGATTCTGTCTAAGATTTATGCAACGAGTTAATACATTTCTACAAAACTACTTTTGTGGTTTTCAAAACCTGTAGGAGGTTGACGATAGAATGTCTGATAAAGGTAAAAAGATTGAAGCTGGCGTGGCTGCGGTCAAAGTATTGGAAAGTTGGGGCGTTAAGCACGTCTACGGCATTCCAGCTGGATCATTGAATTCTTGGATGGATGCACTAAACAAAGAAAAAGAAAGCATCCAATTTATACAAGTTCGTCATGAAGAAGTTGGTGCTCTTGCTGCATCCATGCATGCAAAATTTACTGGTGAAATCGGCGTGGCTTTAGGATCAGCTGGCCCTGGTGCAACGCATTTGATGAATGGGTTATATGATGCGCGTGAAGATCATGTACCCGTGTTGGCGATCATTGGTCAGCGTTCAGAACGTGAAATCAATATGGATGCTTTTCAAGAAATGAATCAAAACCCAGTCTTTGCAGATGTTGCCGTTTATAATCGTCGTGTTGCTTATCCAGAACAATTACCAAAAATCATTGATGAAGCTGTTCGTACAGCAATCGCTAAAAAAGGTGTAGCAGCTGTTGAAGTTCCTGTAGATTACGGTTGGGTAGAAATCGATGACACAGACTGGTACTCTTCAGCAAATGCTTACAGAAATTACCTTTATCCTGCTGTAGATGAAAAAGATATTGATGAAGCTGCAGCGCTTCTTGAACAAGCAAAACGTCCTGTGATTTATGCCGGTATCGGAACCCGTGGCAATGGGGATGCTGTGATGGAGCTATCCCAAAAATTAAAAGCACCTGTAGCCGTTTCTGGTATCAACTATGACACTTTCCCGCACGACTTTGAAGCATTGCTCGGCTCTGCTTATCGTGTCTCAAGAAAACCTGCTGTAGAAGTATTTGACGAAGCAGATGTGGTTTTATTTGCTGGAAGCAATTATCCTTTTGCTGAAGTTTCAGATACTTTCAAACATACCAAAAAATTTATTCAAATCGATATCGATCCACAAAAGCTAGGCAAGCGCCATAAAACAGATGTTGCGATCCTTGCTGATGCTGGTGATGCCATCCGTGCAATAACGAAAAAGATTTCAGAAAAGCCTGAAACAAGTTGGTATCGCGCAAATCTCAACAACATTAAGAACTGGAAAACGTATACGGATAAGCTCGAGCAAAAAACAGATGGTGAATTGCAGTTTTACCAAGTCTACAATGCTATCAATCAAGTTGCAGATGAAAATGCATTGTACTCAGTCGACGTTGGAGATACAACACAAACTTCTGTCCGTCACCTGCACCTGACACCAAAAAATATGTGGCGTACTTCTGCCCTTTTTGCCACGATGGGAAATGGCTTACCAGGTGCTATAGCTGCTAAAGCTGATTTTCCAGATCGTCAAGCATGGAACTTAGCCGGTGATGGTGCCTTTGCAATGGTGATGCAAGATATTGTTACTGCTGTACAGTACGAGTTACCCGTCATCAACGTTGTTTTCTCAAACACTCAATATGGTTTCATCAAAGATGAGCAAGAAGACACCAACCACGATTACTATGGCGTCTTCTTCAATGAAGTAGACTTTGCTAAGATCGCAGAAGCACAAGGCGCAGTGGGCTATACCGTCACTGAAATCAGCCAATTGAAAAAAGTCTTCGAAAAAGCGGTTGAAGATGAAAAAGCAGGCCGCACTGTCTTGATCGATGTAAAAATTTCTCGCGATCGTCCGCTACCTGCTGAAGCTTTGAAATTAGAACCGGCACTTTATTCAAAAGAGGAAATCCAGGCCTTTAAAGAACGTTTTGAAGCTGAAGAACTTGAACCGCTCAGCTACTTTTTACAAAAAGAAGGTCTTGAATCAAATCTGCAACAAGAAAAATAATCTAAAAAAAGAGGCTATCTCGATTTTCGAGACAGCCTCTTTTTAAGGTTCTACAATATTTAACGTTGGTCTGTAAAAAAATCATTTTTTTAATGCTAAACTCGTTAGAATCCTATTTCTAGAAATTTCAGGAGGCACATAGGGCTTACTGGTAGCCATGAAAAAAGATGCAATGTAAATCACTTAGTATTAGGCTTTAGCCGTTACACTAAGTTTGAAGCTTGCAAGCATTGAGACGCGATTTTCGGCTCAATGTGTTCTCATGGCTTTCCATCAGTAGCCCATCGATCATAGGAAATTTCTTTACCAACGTTAAAAGAGGAAGAAACCTTTTTAAACACTTTTTCTATTTTTACTGTGACTCTTTTGCCATTGAGCTTAATTTATGCAATAAATTTAGCGAAATGATACAAAGCGAGCATAGCGAGACTTTGCGGCTTAATGATTCTATCGTCCTCGCTCCGCATCTTGGTTTTCTCCACGGTCGAGTTTGTAAAGTTTCTGGTAGCGCGGATTGTTTTCTAACAATTTGTGAGGGGTTCCTTTGATAGCGACTTGGCCGTCTTCGATAAAGACTACGTGGTCCATTTGGTCTACCCCTTGTAAGTGATGAGTGATCCAAATGATCGTTTTGCCTTCTAAGGCATCAAATAGCGTGTCTAAGAGGGTTTGTTCAGTCACAGGGTCTAATCCTACAGTAGGCTCATCAAGCAAAACTACAGGCGTATTTTGGAGCAAAATACGTGCAAGTGCGATTCGCTGCTGTTCTCCACCAGAAAAACGTCCACCTGCTTCTTCCACTACTGTATGAAAGCCATCCGGCAACTGCTCGATCATTTTGCCGAGCCCTACTTGGTACAACGTTTTGATCACTTCTTCATCTGTTGCTGAAGGATTGCCCAAACGAACATTATTCAGTACTGATGTATTGAACAAATGTGGACTTTGATTGATCACACCGACCCATTGAGAGATGTCTTCTCCAAGCTGCTGAACCGGTACCTCATTTAACGTGATCGATCCGCTTTGTGGAAGCAAGTCGCCACGAATCATACGTCCCAGCGTACTTTTTCCGGCGCCGCTTTTACCTAAGATCGCCAACTTTTCCCCTTTTGGTACAGTTAGCGATAATTGATTCAACACCTTTTTTGTGTCAGGTTCATAAGAAAAAACAACTTGATTCACTTTCAATTCTTCAAATGTTTCTTTTGATAAAGCTACAGCTGCTGAAGTTGGTTTAGTATCCTCCAACTCAGCTTCTGGGAGAGCATTCAATCGTTTGACAGAGTCTTTATAAATCGTCAATTCTGAAGTTGCTGCCGGTATGGGCGCAAAAGCATCTACCAATGGAAAAATCGCCAGAACAAAAGCAGCGATCCAGTTGGCTGCTCCTCCTTGATTGCCTTTGAAGACAAAGCTCGTCCATATTAGAACAACTACTGCTAATAGTGCAAAGAAGACTTGCAGCAGGAAGTCGCGCATGCGATCAAAGCGTTTGATTTGATATTCATCTTTGCGTACGGCTCGCTCACTGTCCTCGTAGCTGCTGACGATATCTTCTCGACGTCCACTAAATAACCAGTCTCCTACCCCTAATACAGCATCGGTCAATTGATCATACAAGTGATTACGCGCTGTTTTTTGTCTTTCCATTTTAACCCCATTGACTAATAGCGAAACGAGCGGCATCAACACAACCACCACCGTCATCATCAACAGCATCATGAAAGCAAAAGGTACTGAAAAAAGACCTAATCCAATAATCACTACGATATAAATCAACCAAGAAATAATCGTTGGAAAAATGGTGCGCAAGTAAAGGTTCTGCAAATGATCGATATCTTCTGCTAAAACAGCTAAAATATCTCCCGTCTTATATTTTTCTTTGAAGAAGACAGCTTCTTTTTCAAGCGAACGATACAATCTCACCCGCAAATCAGAAGTCATTTTTAAAACCCAGTTGTGGCTCGTCAGTCGTTCAACGTATCGAAAAGCTGGCCGGCCGATCCCAAATCCTCTCGTCAATACGATTGGAACATAGACCAGCATAATGTTTTCTGGCTGACTAGCTGACTTGCTGATCAGAAAACCAGAGGTGAACATCAATGCACTGCCGCAAAAGAGGGTCATAAATCCTAAGAACAGCACAAGATAAAGCAGTTTTCCATATTTTTTCATAAAAGGTCTGACCCAAGTATCTTGTTTAAAAACAGCTAAGATTTGTTTCAGTTGCTGATTATGCATGTGTTGTTCCTCCTCTCATTTGCTGCATCAAAGTCGTATAGGCACCATTTTTCTCCAACAGCTCTTCATGTGTCCCAGCGTCCACGATCCGTCCGTGATCCAGCACTAAAATATAATCCATTTCATGCATCCAATGTAGGCGATGCGTTGAAAAGAGCACCAAATGTTCATCTAGCAAGGGCAGAATACTTTCTTTCAACTCTACTTCTGTTTCAATATCCAAGTGTGCAGTCGGTTCATCAAACAGCAAAATTTTTCGCTCAGGGTCTAAGAAAGCCCGTGCAACAGCTACTCGTTGTGCTTGTCCGCCGCTCAACATCCGTCCACTTTCCCCAATGATCGTTTCTAGCCCAGCTGGTAATTCGCGAATAAAAGAAGCCAAGCCAGCTTTTTCAGCTGCTTGTTGGACCGCTTCGTCTGTAGCTTCAGGTGTATAGAAACGAATATTATTGGCCAATGTGTCATGGAACAAATACGGTTTTTGCGGAATATAAATGATTTCTTTTTGCCAATTGCGTTGTGCAAAGTGAGGCACTTTTACGCCGTTGATATCGATCTCGACACCTTCTAACGGTTGTAAAAAGCCGCCAAAGGTATCAATAAAGGTCGACTTGCCCGATCCACTCATCCCGATGATACCGATTTTGCCATATCCTTTCCAATGCAGCTGGATATCTTCTAAAGCATTCGGACTGTTTTCTTCGTGCCGGACATTCAAATGGCTGATCGTTAATTCACTTGTTTCTTGCCATTTGGCTTTGTCTGCAGACAAACGTTCCGTATCTTCTGGCACTTCAATAGCTAAAATGGTAAAAATAGCTTCCATGGCGTTTTTGCCATCTAGCGTAGCATGATAATCATTTGAAAACTCCCTAACAGGCAAAAAGTACTCAGGTGCCAAGATCAAAACAGTCAAAGCTGGCAGTAATGGCATTTCGCCATTCAATAAACGCAGCCCTAAAAAGACTGCAATGATCGCGATAGACAGCGTCGTAAAGAAATCCAATGCAAATGTCGATAGAATCCCGATCGACAACGCGCCCATCGTTGCTTTGCGATAATCTTCACTAACACGATGAACGTTTTTGCTGTAGGACTTGCTTAGCCCTAGCAGTTTTAATGTTTCCAATCCTCGCAACGAGTCTACAAAGTGATTGGACAGTATTTTGTAAGTGGCATACTGGCGGTCTGCCTTGCTTTGCGCCGCATAGCCTAAAATAATCATAAATAAAATAATAATCGGAAAAACAACGATCATGGTTACACCTGAAGTCGTATCGAGCATAAAGGTATAAGCTAACACGATCCAAGGAATCACCATCATATTCATCATTTTAGAAAGGAACAACGTGACATAGTCGCCAAATTGGCGGATCCCTTCTAGTGCCATCGTTACGACATTACCCGTCCCTGCTTTTTGAACCAGTTTTGGTCCAAGAGAAAAGACTTTATCTAATAGTTCTTTTCGCAGTTCCCGGCTTTTTTCATAAGAAAATTTATCCAGCATTTTCTCGCGCAACATCGTGAGAAAGTGGCGGCCAGCAAAGGATAAAAAAAAGAACAGCATGCGACTAATCTGAGCTGTTAATCCTTCGCCGTTCCACAAACCTGTTATTGCTAAAGCTAAATAGCGCGCTTGAAAAACAATCATAAAAGCTTGCAGAAAAGAAATTCCTGCAAGCAATATCATGATTTTTTTCATGCCGGATAAACTGAATAAACGTTTATCCACCATATGAATCTTCCACTCCACTTTCTTTTTTGATCCGTTTCCGGAAAACGTAGTAAGACCAAGTTTGATAACCTAAAACGATCGGTAGGAAGGTCAAGGAAACCCAAGACATGATCTTCAACGTATAAGGTGTACTTGATGCTTCACTGATCATCAGACTGTTTTCAGCAGAGATGGAGCTGACCATCACGCGTGGGAACAAGCCGAAGAACAACAAGGCTACAAGTGCTACTAAAGTCAAACCGCTCGTGATAAAGGCCAAGATTTCTTTGTCTTTATAGGCCCCAAAAGTTGCCAAGATCGACAAGACAATGATTAAAGCAAGCAGTGACCATGTTGAAACAGGATGCACAGTAAAGAAATCTGTTGAAGTATACAATAGACCAGCAAATGCTGCCAAACCTATAAAGAGTACAATATATAGTCGCTTAGCATAAACACCAGCTCGTACATGTACTTCTCCAATTGTTTTTAAGCGAATATAATTTAAACCATGCAAGAAGCACAGCAAAACCATCGCTACCCCGCCAACGATCGAGAAGAGATTGAAATAGTCGGTAAAAGTTGCACGAATGTTGCCTTCAGCGTCCATTGGCATCCCTTTGACCATACTCGTAAACATCAGGCCAAAGAAGAAAGGCACGATCAAGCTGCCGATAAAGAGCGTCCAATCCCAAATTGCGCGTGTTGCAGGAGTCTGCATCTTACTGCGAAATTCAAACGAAACACCACGAATGATCAAACCAAACAGAATGATCAGTAAAATCAAGTAAAAGCCGCTGAACAAAGAAGCATACCAGCCAGGAAAAGAAGCAAACAATGCTCCCCCAGCTGTGATCAGCCATACTTCATTCCCATCCCAAACTGGACCGATCGTTGAGATCAACTGATTGCGTTCAGGCAGGTCTTTGGCTACAAAGCGCGTTGCCATTCCGACTCCAAAGTCAAAACCTTCTAGAAAGAAGAAGCCGGCAAACAAGACACCGATCAAAGCAAACCACAGCAGTTGTAAATTATTAACATCAGCCATTTTTTACAACGCCCCCTTTTCATACGTATCTTGTTCTTCGCTTTCGCCCTTTTCCAATTCACTTACATGGTAAGGACCTTTTTGCATTTCTTTGTAAACAAGGTAGACCATCACAGCTCCTAAAGCTGTAAATAAGACAAAGTAGATCGAATTACTTGTCACTAAGGAAGCTACGGATACGTTTGGCGATACACTATCTTCAATCGTGAATAAGCCATAAACGGTCCAAGGATAACGTCCTAATTCAGTGATCAACCATCCAGCCGTATTAGCGATGAATGGAACAAACGTACAAAATGCAATAATGGACAACAGCCATTTCATTTCCATAATCTTTTGTTTCTTCTTACTGAACCACAAGCCAAGTGCACCAATCATCAATAAGAATCCACCGCTGATCGCCATTACTCTAAAACTCCAGAATAAAGTTCTCACAGCTGGGTAATAATCTCTTTCACCATAAGTCTCTATCAATTCCTTGTTTATGGTATTCATTCCGCGAATAGCGCCTTCTGGTTTATTGAATGATAAAATACTCAACATGTAAGGTATCTCGATCGACCAAGTTGATTTTTTGTTGACAGTATCCTGAATCCCCACAACTGTCCATGAAGCTGGATCTCCTGAATCTTCATAAAGTCCTTCCGTTGCGGCAAATTTCATTGGTTGGTCTTCCACGAGTGCTTTCGTTTGCAAGTCTCCTGAGAAGACAGCCAAAGCTGCACCAACTAAGCCAATCGTCAAACCAACATTTAATGAACGTTTAAAGAACTTCACGTCTTGCTTGCGTAATAATTTAAAGGCAGATAATCCTGCGACTACGAATCCACCTAGTAAAATAGCACCAAAGACAACGTGCGTCACTTCATACCAAGCTTGCGCATTGGTCAGCAAAGCACCGAAGTTGTCCAATTCTGCCCGTCCATTGCGGATCGTGTAGCCAGTTGGATGTTGCATGAAACTGTTCGCTACTAAAATCCAGAAGGCAGATAAAATAGATCCAAACCAAATCAACCACATAAAAGCAGCATGAACTTTCGCGTTAAAACGATCCCAGCCGAACATCCATAACCCGATAAAAGTCGATTCTAAGAAAAAGGCCAATAAAGCTTCTAAAGCTAATAACGAACCGAAAATATCTCCAACAAATCGGGAATAATCAGACCAGTTCATACCAAACTGGAACTCTTGGATCAAACCAGTAACGACCCCTACTACAAAACTCAACAGAAAAATATGACCCCAGAATTTAGCCATATCTTTATACATTTCATCTTTTTTAACTACATACATGGTTTCCATGATTGAAATAGCGAAAGCCAATCCAATCGATAAAGGTACAAAGAAGAAATGGTACACTGTTGTCATCGCAAATTGAAAACGTGCTAGCGATACAATATCCAAATTCAATTAAACTCCTCCTTAGTAAAATAAACAGTCACTGCCTTTGCAAACAGTTCGTATTCTTACAGCGTTGTAACTTTTCACTCCTCTTTACATTATAATCATTCTAAGCTATTTTACAAGGTGTACTTGTTAAAAAAATTCTATAAGCCGACGATTTATTTGAAAATCTATTTCTTTTATTCTTCTAACACGTTAGACTAGTATCTGCAAGACCATTGCGTTCAAAAGTATACAAAGAATGCTTTCTAGGAGGAAACAATGAAACGTTTAAAAAAAATATTACTTGTCAGCATCGGTTTAATCTCTTTTATCTTAGGTGCGATCGGTTCAGTTCTGCCGCTTCTGCCTACAACACCTTTTCTTCTGTTGTCTGCTTTCTGTTTCATACGCAGTTCAGAAGCTTTTCACCGCTGGCTGAAAACGACTAGACTCTATCAACGCTATGTAGCTGAATATTTAGAGACCCGTTCTATTTCTATGCGGAATAAGCTAAACATTCTGCTATCGGTTTATATCATGGTCGGCATTTCTATCTATTTCACCCCTCTTCCCCTCATTAGATTGATGCTGGTATTTATGTTGGTTACACAAACCATCGTGCTCTTCTTTTTTATCCCGACGCGACCTGTCGAAAAAGAAAAAGAGTAAGGTGACGTCAAAACCTGATCTGCAAGCGAAAGTAGCAAAGAGTATACATGCGAGTCTATCTCTCCCCTATTTCTTTAAAATACCAGCTGCTTCGACCAGCTTATCTGTAAGTTCAATCTCTTATAGATAGGTTGGTTCTTTTTATTTCAGCTTGCCTACGCGAAACAAACTACTTAGTCAGCCGTTAGGGAAATGCTTAACAGCCTTTTTCGATTTATCTGTAAGGCCCCATGCCTTGACAGCAGCTATTAAAAAGTGCATATTATTAAAGTCGCAATACATTTAGCATAGACAATAATAAACAAAGGAGAAAAATAAATTGGACATCAAATCATTTTTTAAATTATCTCAGATGTATTCTACCACAGCAAGTATTTTTCCAGCTATTATTGGCGTTTTATATGCTTGGTATAATTATCGGGAATTCCATTTAGGACTGACTGCCATTGCTTTTGTCGTGGCCATCTTGTTTCATATGGCAGTGAATATCCGTGACGAGTACTTAGATTACGTTGTCGCTTCAAATAAACATTCCTCTTCCGTAAACCACATGGTGATCGGGCAGGAAAAGCTATCTTTACCAGCTGTTCGTGCTTCTTATTATATTGTTGGAATCATCTCAGCCTTACTTGGATTTTATTTGGTTGCGCAAACCAGCATGCTGCTATTATATGTCGGCATTATTTGCTTTTTAATCGGGATTTTTTATACAGCTGGTCCCAGACCTATTTCCAGCACACCATTCGGAGAAATTTTTTCAGGACTAGCAATGGGATTCGCCATTCTTTTTGTCGTTGTTTACGTAAATGGCTTTAATGTCATGGTGTTAAACGCTGCTACAGTCGGCAAAATCTTTTTAGCTTCCTTGCCTACTGTCATTACAGTTACAAATATTATGCTAGCCAACAACATTTGCGACCTAGAAGAAGATGTTGAAGACAACCGCTTTACATTGCCCTACTATATCGGCAAGCCAAAATCGCTTGCGCTTTATAAAGGATTATACTATATCGCTTACCTTTCTTTGATCGTTTCTGTTTTTCTTGGCATTTATCCAAAATTGATCCTTTTGACCTTGTTCTCGTTCCCTATTATTCAAAAGAACATCAACATTTTTATGAACAAACAAGTTAAAGAAGAAACCTTTATTACAGCTGTTCAAAACTCAGCTGTTATCCCGTTATTTATGATTGTAAGTACCATTTTGGGAATCTTATTGAATTTCTAATTTTTAATCAAAAAACGCTGATCGGTGTCATCGATCAGCGTTTTTTTACATCTTTTCTTCAATTCTTTCTTTTTCAGCTTCCGTATAGGGTTCATCACGCATAATAAAAGTCAATAGGAAGGCCACTAACGTTAATAATCCAGCTCCTATAAACACAGCGCGGAATCCAGCTAAGTCAGCTACACGTTGCGCATGATTGCTGGCTAGCGAATTTTGTGAAACCAATGTCATCAAAACGACAAACAGCGCAATCCCCAGCGAACCAGCCAATTGGCGCATCGTATTAAATAGAGCGGACGCATGGGAAGCAAGATGTAGCGGCACCGCATTAAATGCAGAAGTTTGCAATGGCATCAGCGTCAATGCAAAACCGAAAGAACGAACTACTTGCAAGAGAATAATGTGAGATATCGGTGTAGATAAATCAACAAAACCAATCAAGCCGGTACCAATAGTGACTAAAAACAAACCAGCAACCGCCAATTTCTTTCCGCCTATTTTGTCGAACATTCTTCCAGTAATAGGACTCATCGCAGCAACCACTAACGACCCCGGCAACAAGGCCATTCCAGAGCGCATCGGTGTCAGTCCTCGAATATCTTGAAAATAAATCGGTAATAAAATAATGGCTCCATACATTCCAGCCAACTGGATCAGTGTGATGATCAAGTTTAAACGATAATTGCGGTATTTAAAGATACTAAAGTTCAATAACGGCTCGTCTAACTGGTTTGATCTTTTGACCAGAAGGACCAGTGAAATCGCACCGACTACCAGCGGCAAAGCCACATTTATACTGAAGAAAGGTTGAGAAGAAACATTGCTCAATCCAAACAGCATCCCGCCGAAGCCTAATGTAGAATAAATGACGCTTAAGAAATCCAGTTTCGGCTTGCTCGTTTCTCCAACATTCTTTAATACAAAGAAAGCAACGATCACATCTAATATTGCAAATGGCAAAATAAAGTAAAACAACATATTCCAGTGGAAGTTTTGGACTACCCATCCTGAAAAAGTCGGGCCGATAGCGGGAGCAAAGTTCATCGCTAAGCCGATCAAGCCCATAGCAGAGCCTCTCTTTTCTAGAGGGAACATATATAAGACCACGATCATTTGTAAAGGCAAAATAATGCCGGCACCTATTGCTTGGATCATTCGTCCAACGATCAGCATGCTATACACTTGAGCGGTTGCTCCAATCAATGTTCCAACTGAGAAAATAGACATGGAAAACAAAAACAATTGTCTCGTCGTGAACCGGTCAACTAAAAAAGCCGTAATAGGGATCATGATCCCATTGATCAGCATATAAGCGGTTGTCAGCCACTGTCCTTGTGTCGGTGTGATGGAAAATTCATGCATGATCCGCGGCAATGCTGTACTCATCAAGGTTTGGTTCAATATTGTGACAAATGAGCCCATGATGATAACCCCTAAAATCGATACGATTTGGGCAAAAGATGTACTTCTCTGGGTAGTGTCACTTTTCATCGTACATTTCTCCTTTAAATATTTTTTTCAGTAAAAAAGCTCATTTTATAAAAGATTAACGGGTTCACCTTTCTTTGACTAAACGAGGAACCAACTGATTTATTCTATTAAATAAAAGTGTTTCCTTCCTAGCGCTAAGAAGAGCCGCAAAAAATAGAAAAACACCTCTTTCTTTTACGGAAGGAGATGATTCATATGCGATATACGTATTTTTGCTACTGAGCGAACCTATTCTCTTACAACTAAAAACTTCTCAGGTAACAGTGTACTCCTCTAACGGTCCAGTTATCAAGTTTTTTTATATTTTTTTTGAAAAACAACAAAATAAACTTGGCGCAGCCTTTAAAAATCAGCTTCAAAACTGCACCAAGTTTACTTGTTTTATCTTTGATCCTGTCTTAATCTACATCAGCACCATTGCTTTCAATTACTTTTTGGTACCAGTAGAAAGAATCTTTTTTTAAACGCTTGAGGGTTCCTGACCCATCATTGTGACGATCAACATAAATAAAACCATAACGCTTCGCCATCTCACCTGTTCCTGCACTGACTAAATCGATACATCCCCATGAAGTATACGCAACCAGATCTACTCCATCTTTTATAATGGCGTCTCGCATTGCTTCGACATGAGCTTTCATATAAGCAATGCGATAATCATCATGAATTTCGTCATTTTCTACTTCATCGACTGCACCTAGTCCATTTTCTACAACCATCAAAGGAACTTGATACCGATTGTAAAGGGTATTGAGCGCCACACGTAAACCTAAAGGATCAATCGTCCAACCCCAATCTGATTCTTCTAAATGAGGATTCTTTTCACCAAGCATCGCATTCCCAGTGCTTTCTTTGCCTGATTTTTCAAAACTTGCAGCATTTGAAGAATAGTAACTGAAAGAAATAAAATCAACGGGATACGCAGCTAAAATTTCTTCATCACCCTGTTCAATATTGATATGGATTTCATTTTCTGCAAAATAGGCCAATTTATTATCAGGATAGTAGCCACGTACTTGCACATCCGTAAAGAAGTGCTTTTCTTCTTCTTTCTGCTGAGCTGTAAAGACGTCTTCCGGCTTTGCAGAAAGAGGATAGACAGGCGCATATGCGATCATGCAGCCGACTTGGTTTACTGGATCGATCAGCTTTGCTTCTTTCGTAGCGAGCGCGCTTGCTACGAATTGATGATGCAAAGCTTGATACATCACTTCTTCTTCCTTTTCTCCTTCTGCCGCAGAAGAACCGATTGAAATCTGTGGAATGAACGTAGCCATATTGATTTCATTAAACGTTAGCCAGTAACGGACTTTTCCTTTATACCGCTCAAATAAAGTTGTCGCAAAATGTACATAAAAATCAACTAACTGACGATTTTTCCATCCCCCGTAATGGTCCACTAAATATTGTGGCATTTCAAAGTGGGAAATAGTCACTAAGGGTTCGATATTATACTTGGCTAATTCATCAAAAACAGCATCATAGAATGCTAAGCCTGCTTCGTTCGGCTCAGTTTCATCTCCTTTAGGAAAGACTCTCGTCCAAGCAATAGACATTCGAAAAATTGAAAAACCCATTTCCGCAAACAACGCAATGTCTTCCTTATATCGGTGATAAAAATCGATTCCGACATGAGAAGGGTATTTATTTCCCACGCCATTGAACCTTTCTGTGAAATCACGGGAACACGTCAGTCCATCAATCACAGAAGGTCCTTTTCCATCTTCATTCCAAGCGCCTTCAAGTTGATTAGCTGCAGTTGCACCTCCCCACAAAAATTGGTCAGGAAATGTTTTATTTTGCTTCATCTTCAGACCCGCCTTCTGCTTTTTCTACTAACATTGCGCCATTTGATGCAATTACATCTTTGTACCAGTAAAAACTCTTTTTCTTATAGCGTTCTAAAGTTCCTGTACCGTCATTATGACGATCAACATAGATAAAACCATATCGTTTTTTCATTTCAGCTGTAGATGCACTGACTAAGTCAATACAGCCCCACGAAGTATAGCCCATCACTTCTACACCGTCTTCGATTGCTTCACGCACTTGGACCAGATGATCATTCATATAAGCAATACGATAATCATCATTGACCGTTTGATGACCATTTTCATCTGTCACCAGTTCATCAACTGCACCTAAACCGTTTTCTACAATAAACAATGGCATTTGATAACGGTCATAAAATTCATTCAAGACAATATATAAACCTTTTGGATCGATCTGCCATCCCCACTCAGAAGATGTCAAATACGGATTTGGTATTCCGCCTAAGATATTGCCTGCGCCTTTTTCAAATTGTTCTGGATGCGCAGAAGCTGTGGCACTCATATAATAACTGAACGAAATGAAATCAACAGTGTTCTCAGCCAACAATGCTTCATCACCCGGTTCAAAATGAATCGAAATGTCATGTTCATGGAAGAAACGTTTAATATAGCCAGGATAGCGACCACGAACATGAATGTCGGAGAATAAGTAGTTCTGACGTTCCATATCCATTGCTGCAATTACATCATCTGGATTCGGAGTCATCGGATAAGTTGGCATAGAAATAACCATACAACCTACTTTGAAATTAGAGTTGATTTCACGTGCAATCTTGGTTGCTGAAGCGCTGGCGACCAGTTCATGGTGAACAGCTTGATAGAGATCTTGTTTTGACAGTTCTTCAGGTCGAGTCAAAATAGCTCCGCTCATAAATGGCGCGTGCAAAACTGAATTGATTTCATTAAAGGTCAACCAATATTTAACTTTGTCTTTATAACGTTCAAATACTGTACGAACATACTTTTCATAAAAACCGATCAATTCTCTATTGGCCCAGCCATTATATTTTTTAGCTAAATGAAGAGGTGTTTCGTAATGAGACAGCGTGACCAATGGTTCAATACCGTACTTGTGCAGTTCATCAAAAACTCGATCGTAAAAGGCTAGACCCGCTTCATTCGGCTCTGCCTCGTCTCCATTTGGAAAAATGCGTGACCATGCGATAGACGTCCGATAAACTTTAAAGCCCATTTCTGCAAACAACTTAATATCCTCTTTATAACGGTGATAGAAATCAATACCTTCTAATTTTAAATTATCTTTAGTGGACCCCTCTTCGATCGTGATTGGTCCAAAACCGCCTTTAGGAGTGACATCTTGTACAGAGAGCCCTTTACCATCTTCGTTATAGGCTCCTTCATATTGGTTGGCAGCTGTTGCGCCGCCCCATAAAAAGTCATTTGGAAATACGTTCGACATACAATCCTTCCTTCCTTTACTTTGTTATTTCTAGCATAACACATTCATTTTTTCTTAATAAATGAACATCATTTTTTAGTTGTTTTCAGACCCTATGTCCTATACTTTTGACATAGAACCTGAAAACAAGCAATAACACTTTTTCTGGTTATCCTAAAACAGAGAGCAAATAATCTCCATTAGCCAAGTGGTTTTCTTTAGTAGGCAAAATATCTATAAAATTGCCTGTATTGGTAACAATGATTGGTGTGATAGTCTCATATCCTCTCGCTTTCAATTTTTCTAAATCAACCGTTAATAATAATTGTCCTGCAACAACTTTATCTCCCTGTTTGACGTGAGCCGTGAAACCTTCCCCATCTAATTGAACAGTGTCCATACCAATATGAATCAAAATTTCTGTACCATTTTCAGTTGTCATACCAATTGCATGACGAGTCGGAAACAAAATGGTTATCGTTCCATTTGCTGGTGCATATACGTTTCCATCAACAGGTTGAATGGCAATGCCTTTTCCTAAAGCTCCGGTTGAAAAAGCTTCATCTTTGACATCTTCCAAACCGATTGTATCGCCAGTCATTGGACTTGCAATCAAATCTTTTTCTACTGTATGTGCTGCATTTGCAGGAACTGTTGATTTTCCCGCTACAGGCGAAACTGCTTTAGGTGCTGCTGTTTCTACAGCTGGTTCTTCGTATAAAGTAGGAATTTTTGTAAAGTAAACAAGTAAGAAACCAAGCACCAAGCCTAATGCAAAAACAATTAAAGCCGCCCAAACATTAAAGCTATTAACTCCTGAAGGATCGATAGCAGAAGGCAAAGCAAAAATACCCAAACCACCCATTGCATATCCGGTTAGACGATAAAAACCTGCAACAGCGCCTGTAATCGCTCCTGCCACACAGCTTAAAATAAATGGTTTTTTCATTGGTAAGGAAATACCGTAAATCGCCGGTTCTGTAACACCGAAGAAACCTGAAATAATCGCAGGTATACTCAATTGTCTAACTTTTGCCTCTTTTGTTTTCATTGCAATCGCAATGATCGCACCTGTTTGAGCAAAAGAAACACCTACGACCGTTTGCAATAATGTGTCATATCCCATTGTTGATAAATTATTGATTGCAATAGGAACAATCCCCCAATGCAAACCAAACATGACTAAAATTTGCCACAAACCGCCCATCAATGCACCTGCTATGACAGGACTGATGTTATAAATAACAGAGACACCAGCTCCCAGTAAAGTCGCTGCCCAAGTAGCAATAGGTCCAATAGCTAAAATTGTGATTGGTACAACAATCAACAAAGTAAGGAATGGAACAAAGAATAACTTCACAACATCCGGAACAATCTTTTTCATCAGCTTCTCGACTTTAGCCCCAAAGAAAGTAGCTAAAATAATAGGCACTACAGAAGAAGCATACGACATTAAGATGACTGGGATACCTAGGAATGTCATATAGATCGGTGATTCAAAAATCGTTCCAGCAAATAAGGTATACAAAGGTTCAATATCTGTTGGATTTATCAAACTAGGGTACAGCATAGCTGCTGCAATCGCCATCCCGGTAAAAGGCGTCAAACCAAAACGTTTACTTGCTGTGAATGCTAGGAAAATCGGCAAAAAATTAAACAGTCCATCACCTGCTGCTTGAATCAGCAAGTAAGTACCGCTGGTTGGAGCAACACCAAATGCAACCAATACAGCAGCCAGTCCTTTCAACATTCCCGTAGCTGCCAATGGTCCAAGAATAGGTTGGAAAATCTTAGAAATCATATCGATAAACTGATTCAATAAATTTCCTTTTTCTCCCTCATCGGCCTCTACTTCTCCTTCAGCATTCAAGTTACCTACTTTAACAACTGCATCATAAACATCAGGTACATGGTTTCCAATGACGACTTGATACTGACCGCCACTTTTGATGACGGTAACAATTCCTTCACGTTTTTTTAAATAATCTGTATCTGCCTTACTTTCATCTTTTAACTTAAAACGTAACCTTGTGATGCAATGGGCTAAACTATTAACATTTTCTCTACCGCCGACATGTTCGATAATATCTTTTGCTATTTCCTCATATTTCATATTAATCCTTCTTTCTTATTTGGTTTGTCTAGAAAAAGTAAAAAACCCAAACAGATAGCTAGAGAAGAACAGAAAAAATTCTATTCCAACAGCTACCTGCTTAGGTTTTGCCTGCATGACCAGTCACAATCCTTTAAAAGCAGATGAATGATTTAGTTTTGATTGACTACACGATGAATATGAATCGATAAATACACTTTTTCATCGGGCGAGATGTTAAAATGATAGCTTTCTTCAATATAGATAGCAATTTTGCTTGTGCAAGTATAAGATCCTGGATAATTGGCTTTTATTTGTTCTAATAAAAAAGTGTCTTGTGAAGACTGGTATAACTCTCCCAGAACGACTCGCTGTGCAAAGTATTGCAAATGAGTTAAAAAACGATTATAAGAGATAGATTCCTCATCAAAAGTTATACCAAAGTGCAATCGTACAATATTTAAAATATCTTGAACAATTCGAGTTACTCTAATCGTTTCTTCAATTAATTGTCCTTCCTTTTGAGCGTTTACAAAATGGAGAGCAATCGATGCGGCTTCATCATTATCAAGCTGCGTATGTGTATGAGTTTTGATGACAGATAAACTTTCTTTGCCAAGTTCATATTCTCGGCGATAAAATTTCTTAACTTCCCAAGCTAGTGGATTTTTTAATTGGATACCTTCTTTTTTTCGCTGCAAAGCATAATGAATATGGTCTGCTAATGTCAGATAGACATTGGGATCAAAGGTTTGCTGCAACTTCTGCTCAGCTAGAGAAATGATGATAAAAACAGCATCTGATTCTTCCACAGGAATATCTTGGTAGATTTCCTTTAAGCGCTGAGCCGGATCATCTTCTTGAATGACAAACTTTTTATCGATCCGTTCTTCTTCAAAAGTATCTCCTACTTTCTTTTGAAAGCCGATTCCCTTTCCCATTACGATCATCTCAGATTGATCATTGGCTTTTGCGAGCACGACGTTGTTATTAAAGACTTTCTCTATCCGCATACAGTAAACATCACCTCTTCCAATAAAAAAAAACCTAAACTAATGCCAAATGACAAACCACTTGTCCCTTCGCATTAATCTAGGTTTTGCCTGCATCACCAGTCACAATCCTTTATGGGAAAATAATAGCATAACTTTGCTTTTCTTGCAAGCCCTTTCTTTTTAATTTTAAAATTTCTTTTTTACTTGTTTGTTTCCAAAATAAATGAAAAGTCATTATTGACTAGTGAATGTCTTTTCTTTTTCTTTCGTTATTGATTGTGCATTCTTTTACTTGTTAAAAAAGCAAGTTCATGTTACCGTATACCCATACAGGTATAAATATATTTTTGAGGAGCGTGATTTAAACATGCACCATTCATTCCAAAATTTTTGTGGAAACCTTTTTACCCAGCATGGGTCTATGGGGAATCCCATGAGTCACAGCTTTATGAGCGGTCACTTTTTCAATTGGAGTATTTTTCTTATGATCTCCCTAGTGATTTTTCTCGTTATTCGACACAGGAACAAACAACCTGCTTCTAAAGAAACAGCTCTAGCGTCTTTAGATAGACAATTCGCTAATGGAGAAATAAGTAAAGAGGAATATTTAGAACGAAAAAACTTAATCAAAGACTGATCACTTTGTTGCGTTTAGATTCCAAAGAAGCGTCAGTTTAACCTAAATAAATGAAACTATCTTTTTTAAACCGAAATGCTTCCCACCTAATGAAAAAATTTTTTCGGACAAATCAAAACTGCCTAGAAAACCAATACTATGTTGGCTTTCTAGGCAGTTCTTTTATGGTTAGATTGATTTTATTGATATTTGTGAATCAATTCAACAAAAGAATTAACAATCAATTGGAAAAATTCAAGCGTGCTTTCGTTTGTCACTTCTCCATTTTCACCTAACAGATTGATGACATTCCCGATATAAGCTTCGGGTTGTTGTAGTGTCGGCATATTTAAGAAAACAAGTGACTGCCGCAAGTGATGGTTGGCACCGAATCCACTGATGGCTCCTGGAGATACACTAACTACAGCAGCAGGTTTGCCGTCGTAAACACTTTCTCCATAAGGGCGTGAACCCACATCAATAGCATTTTTTAGTACACTTGGAACAGAACGATTATATTCAGGCGTAGCGAACAAAACAGCATCCATTTGCTTCATCTTTTCACGGAATGTCCGGTAAGCTTCAGGTACCTCGTTTTGGTCATCGTAGTCCTGATTGTATAAAGGTAGATCCCCGATTTCTACAAACTCAGTCTCTACATCTTCTGGAAACAACTGCATCAAAGCAGCAGCTATTTTTTTCGTATAAGATTCTTTGCGCAAACTGCCCACTAAAACAGCAACTTTTGTCATATGTTTTCTCCTTTCTTTGTTCTTATTTTGCTCTACACTATAAATTTATAAATTGTAAGCCTTGTGAACAAAGATTGTCAAAAGATTGCACTTTCGTTTTTCTGCCGCTCCTGTTGACCAAGTTTCGCATCCTTTAAACGGTTATCTCAATCCAATTACCTTCTGGGTCTTCAACAACACTTTCGTAATAGCCGTCTCCTGTTGTGCGTGGCTGGCTTTGACAGCGGTAACCGTCTTTTTCTAATCTTTCTTTCAATTGATCTACTTTTTCTTTGCTTCCTACAGAGATAGCCATGTGAGCCCAACCTAAAGTATCTAGCAGATGAACATCTGTTACATCTGTCCGACTCATCAGTTCCAACCTTGATCCTTCTTCAAAACTCAAAAAGTAAGATTTAAAACCTTTCATCGGATTATGATATAAATCATTAGACTCCGCTTCAAAATAAGTGGTATAGAATTCTTTTGTTGCTTCCAAATCTTTTACCCAAAGTGCAATGTGTTCAATTTTCATTTTACTCCCTGCTTTCCTTAAGAAATTAATTTGTTTTTTCTTCAAATTTCTTTTAACCTTTTGATAATCATACTAGTCAGATGTTTCCATGAAACCACAGCGTATTCCCTGACTATCATCTTCGTTCAATCGAAGAATTTCTTCATATGCTGATGAGCTAAGATTAACAGATTAACCTAACTGAAGCAACGTACCTGCACAGCTTATTTCAAGCGCATACATGGACGTGTCTCAAAAATCAACTAGTAGCTTCCAATCGATTCTTCATCATCAAATTTCACTTTCTTCATTTGCAAACTGCCAGAGTCTACTAACTTTCTTAAATTCGTTAAAAAAAGATTGGACAACTGCCTCCTCATTGTCAAATTTGCCACCATGTACTGCTAAAACTACTTAACGTCTTTTATCAATCAAATCAAGAGAAGTAAGCTAGTTTACCCGAATTGGTCCTAGAAACGGGACTTGTGAACAATTTGAAGGCTTTATGCTCTGAACTTGGTAACAGAAGCGTGGTCTGTGAACAAGTTGAAGGCTATATGCTCTGAGCTCGGTAACAGAAACCAAGTCTGTGAACAAGTGATGCAATATCACAGAAGGAAAACCTCAGCAATTTGCATTAGCTGTGTATTGAACAAGTCCGCATGAAATCCAAAAAGCTGCTCCTATTTGATAAGAGCAGCTTTTTTCGATTATTTGAAATAGTTGATGCCCATTGCATCTTTAACTTCATCTAAAGTTTGTGCGGCAACTTTTTCAGCTTCAAGGCTGCCAGCTTTCAGCATATTCAAAACTTCGCCTTTGTCAGCTGCATACTGTGCCCGTTTTTCTCTGATTGGTTTCAGAAAATCTTCTAGTACTTCATTCAAATACCGTTTGATCTTAACGTCTCCCAATCCACCACGTTGATACTGTTCTTTCAAGCTTTGGATTTGTTCTTTGTCTTCACCAAAAACATCTAAGTAAGTAAAGACAACATTTCCTTCTACTTTACCAGGATCAGAAACATGAATATGGCCTGGATCAGTATACATACTCATCACTTTGCGCTTGACTTCTTCTTCTGTATCGGCCAAATAAATGCCGTTGTTCAACGATTTGCTCATCTTACCTTTGCCATCGATCCCAACCAATCTGCCTTGCCCTTTTTCCGGCAAAATGCCTTCTGGAGAAACCAGCACGTCTTTTTCATAAATCCGGTTAAAATCATGAACAATCTCGCGCGTTTGCTCAATCATCGGGCTTTGATCTTCTCCTACTGGTACATGAGTCGCTTTGAATGCTGTAATATCCGCAGCTTGACTGACAGGATAGACAAAAAAGCCAGTGGGAATACTCTGTCCAAATGCTTTTTCATTGATTTCTGATTTAACAGTAGGGTTTCGTTTCAACCGTGAAATCGTTACTAAGTTTAAGTAGTAAACCGTTAGTTCTGCTAATTCAGGAATTTGAGATTGGACAAAAATCGTTGATTTCATCGGATCGATGCCCACAGCCAAGTAATCTAACGCTACTTCTAACAAATTGCTGCTGACTTTTTGTGGGTTTCGCGCGTTATCCGTTAATGCCTGCTGATCCGCAATCATGATAAACGTTTTATTGCCTTCTTCGTTCTGCAATTTTACGCGGTTTTTCAAAGAACCAACATAATGTCCTAAATGTAATTTCCCAGTTGGTCTGTCTCCAGTTAAAATAATTTTACTCATGGACTTCTCCTTTATTGATCTAAAATTCGCCATTGCTTTTCTTTCTTATCATAACACAGATACAACAGTTTTATTTTGCATTTTTGCAAAAAAATGAATAGATATCATTGCAGAAAAGCCATTCTTATTGCACAGCTTCATCTAAAAAAGCCGATTAGGTCAAAGCCTTTCTTTGTACCATTAAAGACCTTTTAGTTTTCTCCTATCACGTTGGGGATGATTTGCTGCAAAACTGGATGATAGTCGGTCCTGTGAACGAGTTGCGACTCAATAGAGTCAACTTGTCGACACCCCCTTAACCTGTGAACGAGTTGAAGGTTTTAAACCCTGAACTTGTTCATAGAAGCCGGTCCTGTGAACGAGTCGCAGGTTTTATGCTCTGAACTTGTTCATAGAAGCCTAGTCTGTGAACAAGTTGAAGGTTTTATGCTCTGAACTTGATCACAGAAGCCTAGCCTGTGAACGAGTTGAAAGTTTTAAACTCTGAACTTGATCACAGAAGCCTAGTCTGTGAACGAGTTGAAGGTTTTATGCTCTGAACTTGATCACAGAAGCCTAGTCTGTGAACGAGTTGAAGATTTCATACATTAAGCCTAGTCTATGGGCGGAGTCGTAGTATTATACTCAAATATAGACAATACTAGTGTAGCAGAAGAGGGATTTTTTGCTCAAATGCTTGTGTTTAAAGAGCTTAAGTTTTGCTTTTACATGAAAGTCCTTTTAAGCTAAAAAGTGAGAAAAGACTTTTGTTTGAGTAGGAAGGGGGAAGATCATGTACATCACCTTTACGTTTCTCTGTGCGTTCGGTTTTTCTTTGATTCATTACTTTTCGCGCTACATGCAGTTTGCAGGAAAAGTACCGCGCAGCAGATTCTTGTCTATGGCAGCTGGGGTGGCCGTATCTTATGTATTCGTGCATTTGCTGCCGGAACTGAATGAATACCAAGAATTGGTTTCTGAACGACTGAAGAACAGCAGTCTAGGCTACATTGAAAATCATATTTATCTCGTTGCCATGTTCGGCTTAGTCTTGTTCTACGCCTTGGAGAGATTAGTAAAACTGTCTCGCGAACGCAATGACTTGGAAGATGCAGATGAAGCTAGTTCGGGCGTCTTTTGGATCCATATGGCTTCTTTCTTTATTTATAATGCTGTGATTGGTTACTTGCTGCTGCATCAAAGATTTACTCGTCCTGGCGGTTTGCTCTTTTACTTTTTAGCGTTAGCTGTCCATTTCATCACGAACGATTGGAGTTTACGCAGAGACCATCAACAAGCGTATGACAAATATGGCCGCCTATTATTATCATTTGCCACACTTTTCGGGTGGGTCATTGGTGTATTTACCGAGATCAGCGATTTTGGCATCTCCATTTTGCAAGCATTTATTGCAGGCGGCGTTATTTTAAACGTTATGAAGGAAGAATTACCGGAAGAACAAAAAAGTAGTATCACCAGTTTCTTAATAGGGGTAGTTGGTTATACCTTCTTGCTGCTGATGGTTTGATTTGCCTATAGCTCGTTGCTCCCTATTCAAAGAAAAAGTCTTGGTACGTCAAGGCATATCTTTTGAATGCTGGCTGTAAAGACATTAAACTGACAGTGTCCCTATTTATAAATTGAAGGAGTGGAAGATCATGACAGAACAACATCCAAAAGACCCTACAAAACTTTATCATCCAGATAAATTTCATAAACAATATCAAGAAGCTCCCGGTATTCAAAGCAAAATGGATCCTAAGCCTGATTGCGGAGAAGAATCGTATAAAGGCAATGACAAAATGGTTGGCAGAAAAGCCTTAGTAACAGGGGGTGACTCTGGTATCGGTCGCGCAGCTGCGATCGCTTATGCACGCGAAGGAGCAGATGTGGCCATTAACTATTTGCCTGAAGAGCAGTCCGATGCTGAAGAAGTGAAAGCTTTGATCGAAGAGGCTGGGCGCAAAGCTGTGCTGATCCCTGGCGATTTAAGTGAAGAACAATTTTGTATTGACTTAGTGACCAAAGCGCATCAAGAACTTGGCGGGCTTGATGTATTAACTTTAGTAGCCGGAAAACAACAAGCAGTTGAAGATATTATGGATTTGACCACAGAACAATTCCGTAAAACATTTGAAGTCAACGTCTTCTCCTTGTTATGGGTGATCAAAACAGCTTTACCGCTTATGCCAAAAGGTTCTTCTATTGTAACGACGACTTCCGTTCAAGGTTACAATCCAAGTGCCAATCTGTTGGATTATGCCTCTACGAAGTTTGCGATCAACGGCTTCACCCGCAGCTTATCTAAACAACTTGCACCAAAAGGTATCCGTGTCAATGCTGTTGCTCCTGGCCCGATCTGGACGCCGCTTCAAATTTCTGGCGGTCAGCCTTCAGAAGCCATTCCTGCATTTGGCCAACAAACGCCGCTAGCACGAGCTGGACAACCGGTCGAGTTAGCAGATGTTTATGTCTTTTTAGCTTCCAACAGTGCCAGCTATGTGACCGGCCAGATTTATGGTGTAACGGGCGGAACGGAATTAGCTTAAGCGTCAAAAATACATTGCAGCACTGGATCCATTAAGGTCCGGTGCTTTTTTACCTGTTTTAGACAATAACGAACCTGTTTTTTCTGCCAGATTTCTTCTAACAGAATCGTTGAATTTGTCGCCTATTCCAGATAGAATAAGAAAAATCCAATATACGAATGACCCTCATCATACGATTGGAGAGGTGAACCATGACATTAACAAAACAACAACAACAGACGATCGATCAATTGCATGAGCTTATTGATACAGTTGATCATATCGTGATCGGAAAAAAAGAGACGACGCGTTTGACTATTGCGGCGATGCTTGCTGGCGGACATGTTTTATTCGAAGACATTCCTGGAGTTGGAAAAACTTTGCTTGTCAAAACGATCGCGCGCCTTCTAGGGATTGATTTTTCAAGGATCCAGTTTACACCGGATCTGATTCCCAGCGATATTATCGGCTTTTCTGTTCCGTCTGCTGAAGAACATCACTTTGTATTTAAAAAAGGTCCCCTTTTCTCTTCTTTGCTGCTTGCTGATGAAATCAATCGGACATCACCGCGAACACAGGCAGCCCTATTAGAGGCGATGTCAGAAGGTCATGTAACGCTTGATGACAAGACGCATGAATTGCCGGATCCTTTTTTTGTTCTTGCGACTCAAAACCCTATTGACTATGAAGGAACCTATCCGTTGCCTGAAGCCCAGCTGGACCGTTTCTTGATGCAGCTTTCTTTAGGTTATCCTTCTCCCCAACAAGAAGTGCAAATGTTGCTGACGGAAGATCCGCAAGAAACGTTAACAGAGCTGCGTCCTTTATTGCAGTTAGCTGACTTTGCAGCTTTGAAAAAATGGGCTAACGCGGTTTATGTCCATCCAGACTTAGCTACTTATATCGTTGATTTAGGACAGCACACGCGAAAAGATGCCGCTATTCGTTTGGGCATCAGCCCTCGAGGCAACAGAGCATGCTTAGCTGCTGCGAAAGCTTATGCTTTATTGGAAAAAAGAGATTATTTGCTTCCTGATGACATTTTGGCTGTTGTTTCTGTTGTTTATCGTCATCGGCTCTTGTTTTACAAAAATCTTTCTGCAGAACAAAAGGACCGCTCCATTCATCAGCTGATCCAGCAATCTGCTGTCCCTGTCAAAAGAGGGCTAAAAAATGATGCGCTATCTAAAAAACTTTGCTCTGCTTGTTGTTTATGTCGCCATTTTATTCTACACCATAACATTTCCCAGCACGGCTTCGTGGTCTTTATTTTATTTTACTAGCCTCCTGATCCTTTTTTCTTTCCTTTCTGTGTTGACTTTTAAACCGCGTGTCTCACTAGAGCCAATGAGAATCCAACAACAGAAAAAAACGTTTGCGTTACGCATTCGTTTTACGTCTGTACTGCCTTTATGGACGCCTTTTGTCCGTCTGTCGGTCAAACAACTGTCAGCGTCTTCCCCTATCCTTGTTCCAACTCTATTCAAAAGGAAAGTGGAAGCAGATTTTTCAGAGACACCTGCAGCACATGGTATTTATTCTCATGTCCACATCCGATTAGAAACCAAAGATCTTTTCGGCTGGTTCTCTCGCCAGCTGGTCCGCCAGCTCCCTGTTGAATGGTCTATTTATCCACAGCCATTAACACCTGACCTGTATCAACAGGTTCTTAAGCAGTTGCCTACTGATCTTTCTTTGAAAAAAAAAACGGCTTTATCAATAATATGGAGCTCAAGCAGCTCCGGACTTATCGCCAACAAGATCCAATGCGAGATATCGACTGGAAAGCTAGCTTCCGCAAACAACGGTTATTAGTAAAAGAATATGAAACGGAAGACACAAAACCGCTCAATCTTTTCTTTTTGGCTGCGCCTTCTGCGTCATTTGAGCAGTTACTGAGTTTAGCGTACACGATTTATCTTGATTTTTCTCAGCAACGTCCAGTTCGTTTATTTTTGATCGGACAATATAATGGCTCTTTGCAAGTCAAAAAAACACCGGCAGATTTTTTGTCCATTCAACCTGTTCAACAGATCGAAAGTCTTTTTCACCATTGGCAACAGCTATCAACCCAGGGCGGTCAAAATTTGGTGATTCTTCCGCAGCAAACAAAAGAGCTGCTGTTCACTGAAACTCGTTCTGCGCCCTCTACTCTAACCGAACAAGCATTGCTGAAGAAATCAGGAGGCTCGTTTAATCATGGAAACTAAAATGCAACAGCTATGGCTAAAGAAGATCATTTTGGCCATTTTGAACGGCTGCCTCTTTTGGCCAATACTGCAGTTGTTTATTCAAGTCAATGAATTCCCTTCGGCACGGCCGCTGCTCGTTTTTTTTTATCGCTTCTGAGATCGTTTTGATCCTTTTTTCCAAATGGCATCTGTGGCTCTTGACCCAACCCTTGACGATCAGTCTGGTTTTTTATCGTTATTTTCCTGCTGAAGAAAAATTTGGCCTGCAATGGATCAGACATTTCTACACGCAATTAAAAAGCCTATTTGGTCAACTAACGGGCAGCGAACTCAGTCAGTTGAATCAAATACTGGCACTCGCCTTGATCGTCAGCTTGATCGTGTTGGCTTGCTATACTTTGCTGAATCAGTTCCAACCGTTATGGTCTGTTTTTGTTTGCTTAGGTTATTTATTGATCTTGCAAACTTTCACCCCTACAGTCATTACAACTTTGCTGATGCCTGTTTTATTTTGGGGCTTGATCCTTATCGGTGCTGCCCGCATCCCGACTGATGAAAAACGCTCTTCCCTTCTGATCACGTTAGCGGTTATTGGATTGGTCAGTTTTGGTTTGTCTCGCCTATCCCAATGGAGCACAGCCAACTTCAGCAGCCAGCAAGAATGGGCACAACGCCAGACCAGCTCTTACAAAAATAAGTTGCAGGAAAAAGGCTTTTTTGACTGGATCGATCGTTATAGTCCTCGCGGAGCCGTTGCGCAAATGGGTTACGGCACTAATGACCAAGTTTTGGGCGGACCTCTTCGCCAAAACTTTGATCTTGTTTTCAAAGCTTATACGGACCATCCACATTATTGGCGGATCGCATCAAAAGATGAGCACACAGGGAAAGGCTGGCAGTCTAGTCAACGTCCAGCAACGCTAGAGGCCAGTTTGCCGTTCACGGGTCTCTTTCCCCATTTGGAAACCCAAGGAGAAACAACGGAGATCCCTATTGAACTGGCACCTTCCTTTGCCTATCTGCCCTATACTTATGGCACAAAAGAAATGGACTTTCAAGAACAGAACGCGCAAGCAGAAGTAACATTTCAACCAGAAACCGAGCAGCTGACATTAGTAAAACCTAGAGAAAATTTGAATCATTACTTGCTAAAAACTTTAGCAGCGCCTCTTGATCTTGATTCACTAGATGCCTCTTCATCTGAAGACCTATCTGCTGATGAGCTGGCTCAATATACCCAACTGCCCAAAGACTTGCCACAACGCGTCCAAGAACTGGCTCTCCAGTTGACCTCAAATGATACGACACAAGTTGACAAAGTCCTTTCTCTTGAGGCTTATTTAAAAAAGGATGGCGGTTTTCGCTACAGCTTGCGTGACACACCATTCGTTCCAGAAAATCAAGACTATGTTGACCACTTTTTATTTCATTCTAAAGTAGGTTACTGTGACAACTTTTCAACTGCATTCGTTGTTTTAGCACGCACGCTTGATATTCCAACACGCTGGGTAAAAGGATTTTCACCGGGAGAAAAAGTATCAAACAGTACCGAACAATATTATCAGGTGACAAATGCCAATGCGCATTCTTGGCCTGAAGTTTATTTTTCTGGCGTTGGATGGGTCCCATTTGAACCGACTCCTTCTTTCGCACAACCTGATCTATCCGAAGCTGCTGAAAACGATGGAGCAGACGAAACAGTTGAAGATGAAGAATCAGCTGACCTTTCTTCTGAAGAAGCACCTGCATCTGACACTTCTGTCGACAATCAACCCAATCAAGAAGAGCGTTCATCCACAACAGACCCTTCTAGCGAAAAATCTGATTCAACCAACAACAGACTTTTTTCTGTCTTTCGCTACGGACTCTTCTTTTTACTGCTTATTGCGGGTTATTTCAGCTATTTGAAGCGTCGACAGATCCAAATTTGGCCGGTGAGACGTTCTGTTCAAAAGAATCAGCTATCATTAGTGAAACAATGTCTGCAACTGATCCGCCTTTATGAGCGCCAGAAAAAAAGACTGCCTTATCAGACATTGCAGCAATACTTTGAAGAGTGGACCACCACTATGCCGCAATGTCGGCAATCGATTCTTGCTTTCGTCGACATGGCTCAAGAAGCTTTTTACCGTCAAGAAAATCCCACCGCTCTTCCTTCAGACGAACAACAACAGCTGCTGGAAAAAATGCTGAAGTGTTTAGAAACCTATGTTGCTGATGCGTAAATATTGCTTATCGTACAGGACAGCAACAGGTTCAAGTTATTTATGCTAACCTAGTCTTTTACTTATAGAGCAGGACACAAAAAAAGCAGAACCATTTGGAAGGTACTTATCTTCCATCATGCTTCTGCTTTTTCAATTTATTCAACTTCGATCAATTTCTTCTCGCCTTCTAGATCTTTTATCGGCTGAATGTCTTGTACATATTCTAATGTTCCTGCATATGAACCGTCATCATTGCGAACGGCACAATACGTTACCATGACAAAATGATCGCGTGCATGGAACCATAAGACTTCTTTATCTTTTTTCCCTGATTTTAAGTCCTTTAACAGCTGATTGACGATCGACAAACTTTTCGGCGGGTGACAATTCTGTACTTGCCGGCCGATCGAGCTTTTAGTCCGCGGAAATATTTTCCGGTCTTTACCATTATTGATGTATTTCACAGTATCATTGGCATCTACAAATGTCAGTTCAAGCGGCAATAGATTGAGCATGTTTTCCAATTCATTCATCGTCAGATAACCGACTTTAAATGGCAAATTCCCGTCATCTTGAACCGGTGCAGTTTCTGCTGATTCCTCATCAAAATCTGTTCTTTCCGGAATCCACTTGGCTTCTGGCTTCACAATGCAATAGCCGATTTCTTCAGATTCTTCAGCGATCTTTAACCAATCATCTTCGTTAAAGATATCTTGTACCATCGGAATCATAATGTCTTCTTCCTTGACGATCATTTCCATCAGCTCGTGTTTCAAAGCGGTAAATGCTTCCGGAGCTTCTGTTAATTGATCTTGCTGAATCATTTTTTCAAATTGCTTGTACAACTCTCGAATTTCATCATCTACACCCCACATCACTTTAGGAGGTGCTAAAATACCATATCTTTCCATTACTGGAAAAATGCTATTTTCTTTGCGCGCATAGTGCTTATCAAATTCCCATAACAACTTTGACTGTTTGAGCAGACCATCTTTTAAAAAAGCAGCCGGTTCTTCAACGTGAGCTTGCAATAGACGTTCGATCCGGTCCAACGTGCTCTCCAGCGCCAAGTTCTCCTCTTTCAATACACGCAGCGGATGCCCCGCTTTTTCCATCTCTTTTGACGTATGTTCGGCTGGTTTGACTGATCCGGCAAACAAAGAAGCATGAATATTGCACAGCCGCATGATCTCCTCTGCTTCGATCCCTTCTCCCATTAAACGGCGTTCCATCATCGAAATCTCAAAAGCGCTGACATGCGCGAAATGTTCTTGAAACTCTGCTTTGATCACTTCTTGGTCTTCGCCATCATGCAATCGCAAGATCAGATCTTTTAGCACCTGCTGTCTCGATTCCATCTCTTCAGCACGGCGGCTTTTCGGATTTGGTTTATCTCTCACTTTTCGTTCCTTGATCACATACCCATACGGCTCGATGGCTTGGGCAATCGTTTCTACACTTACCCCCGCACGTCTAGCCCCTTTTCCAAGCGGCATCATGCGTCCTACTGTATTGACCATGCTGGGATTTTGTAAAGGCGTAAACCCAATCTCCACTAAAATTCCTTTTAGCTCAGGGTAATGGTTAATGATTTGATAAACTGTTTCTTTTAAACTGATTTCTTTCATTTATCACACCTCTTTTATGAATTAAAAAGAATAGAAATGGCACGTATAGCTTTTTCGTTCACATGTTATCCGAAAAGGTTGTCCATTTCAACAACAGGCCTCTTCTATTTTCGTTCGTCGTTCTTAAAGTAATTTAAAAAATTCATTTTATCTTTTTCACTATGGACTTGATCAAATAGAGCCGCATCTGTTGTAAGTCGGTTCAAAAAAGTGAAGAAACCTTTAAGTCCTTCTTCCTTCAACGTTTCTTTTTTAACCGCTAAAAGAAATATCACGGAAACTTGCTCCCCTTTATTCCATTCAATCGGCTGTTCCAATGTGAGAATACTGATACTAGAATGTTTTACTCGTTTAGAGTCTCCATGAGGCAAAGCTACTTTTGAGCCAATGCCCGTCGAAGATTGCCGTTCTCGCTCGAAAACAGATTCTGCATAGCTTTCTGCTACATATCCTTGCTGCATCAATTTTTCTGTCATGTAACGCAAGACAGCTTCCTTTGTCTTCAATGGCTCATTCAAATAAACTAAAAACGGTTGCGTATAGTTTAAAATATTCCACTGATGAGGCAGCTTTTGCTGTTGTGTCGCTTGTCTGCGAGCAAATGTTGCAATTTCTGCCAACTCATTTTGATTCAATAAAGGAGAAATCAGAATCGTCGGAACAGAAATGTCCGGAATATCGACTGTTGTCAGTAAACCATCCAGAGCATGCGCAGCGATATAAGCAGGTGCTTCTTCTTGCGAAAGCAAAGCTTTTACCTTTATATCAGGAAATTCTCCTTCAAGTTTCGCTTGCAAAAAAGCTGAAACACCGATGCCATAATGACAAACGATGGCAACTTCTATTGGCTGTTGCTTTTTTGTTTTGATGCGTTCAATCGCTGCTTGAAAATGTACCGTAACATATCCTGCCTCCTCTTCTGGCATCTCGATTTCCCATTGATCACTAAACTCTTCCATAATGGTCAGTACAATGTAGAATAAATAAGCGTATTCTTTTTTGATCGTCGCTAATAAAGGATTCGAAATGATCAGGCCGCTTCTTAAGCGATTGACAGCTGTTGTCAAATGCGTCAGCAAGTCGATCTGCAAGGTTTTATCTTTTTTTAACGGGTATTGGAGCAACTCGCCGACTTCGTCAATTAGTTTTGTGGCTAATTGACTGGCAAATCGGTTGTTTTCCCCGTTTTCAGAAATCATTCGATTGGTCTTTTCGAGTCTCGCTTCTCTTATATGCAAAGCGAGATAGGCTAATTCATGTTCCGTAAAAAATAGATTCAATCTTTTTTCGATGTAAAGCGTTATCTTTTTGCTCCATTCTAATGGCAACGTATCTCGTACCGCTGCCCGCTCTTCCGCCGTTAACTCGATCTGCTGATTCAAGTAAATGCGTTTGATCGTAAATAAAACATGGAGCAGCAAACTTTGCTTTGTTTCTGCAGAAAAGTTTATTTTTTCTGTCCGTTGCAGTTCATTCAGCGCTTCTTGAACAACTCTTACTTCTATGTCATCAAAAAAAGTCTCCAATAACTTTTGGCCTTTATTGCCTGGATTCAAGTTTCGAATGGTCGCTGCCAAAGCCTTTCGCTTGTTTTTTTCTTTCCCGATGATGATCGTTCCAAAATTTTGCTTTGTTTCCAAATCAAGATGACATTCTTCAGCTGTTTTTTTCAGTTGAATCAAATCTTCTTTAATGATCGACCGATTGACATAATAACGATTTGACAGCTCTTGCAACGTTATCGGTTGGTTTTCCATCAACAAATCATAAAAAATCTTTTGCTGCCGCATGAATGTGTTCTCTTCTTCGCTCGTTGGAAAAGAATCATACAAGTAGCGCATCAGCTTTTCTACTTCTTTGGCACTTCCATGTAATCGTATCCCAAGCCCGGGCTGCTTTTCGATTGATAAGTCGATGTTTTGCTCCGCTAGCATTTCTTCGATTGTTTTGAGGTCATTGCGTATTGTCCGGCTCGAGCAGTGTTGTTTTTCTGCAAGAGCAGCAATCGTATGGTATTCAGGGATATGATTCATCAGCTGCTGCAAAATATTTTTTTGTCTTTCTTTCATCTTGCTCCCCCTCCACTATCCTTTTTAACATACGCAAAAGAACCATTGTTTACCTATTATATAAACAATGGCTCTTTTCTTCAAATTGTATTTTTTTATGCAACAGTTTTTAATAAATCATAAGCTTCTTCTTTTGTTGTAACATTCAACAAAGCTTCTCTAAACTGATCATCCATCAATCGTCTAGACAGCATTTGCAAAATCTTCAAGTGGGCATCGTTTTTATTGTCGGCCGGTACAGCAATCATGAAAATCAATTTTGCCGGACTGCCATCTAAGCTTTCCCAGTCGATCCCTTCTTCTCTTCTTCCGAATACAACACATGGTTCTTTGACAGCAGCTGATTTGCCATGCGGAATAGCAATGTTCATGCCGATACCTGTAGTACTTTCTTCTTCGCGAGCTAGAATAGCTGCTTTAAAATCAGCTTCAGAAGTAATGGCTTGGTGTTTTGCCAATTTGGCAATCAGCTCATCAATAGCCCCTTCTTTTGTTGCATTATTCAGATTTAATTCAATCAAGTCTTCTGTTAAAATATCTGTTAATTTTGAAATTTCTACATTTTCATTGCCTGTTGGATCAGCTGCGGTTTTTGTTTCATTTGCAGGAGAAGCCGCTGGTTGACCAGCCGGTTGTACTTGATCAGCTGCAGAAATAACGGGTTCTCCTTGATCGATATCTTTCTTCAATAAACGAAGCATCAGTATTGTAACGGCTACACCGATCAAAACAGAAACAAAGAACCAAACCACATTGTCAACTGCTCCAAGGACAGCGACGATAGGACCGCCATGTGCAACACGGTCGCCGACATTTCCTAAAGTAGCAGAGACTGAACCGGCCATTGAACCCACCACAATACTTGGGATCACGCGCAATGGGTCTTGTGAAGCAAAAGGAATCGCACCTTCTGTTATTCCAAACAGTCCCATGGTCAAACTGGCTTTCCCAGTTTCTCGTTCACCTTTAGAAAACTTCTTCTTCATTACCAATGAGGCTAAACCTAAACCGATTGGAGGAATACAAATGGCTACTGCAATAGGTCCCATAATACGGTAGTTTCCTTCTGCGATCATACCTGACCCAAATAAGAAAGCCACCTTATTGAAAGGTCCACCCATATCGACTGAAATCATAGCACCTAAAATTAAAGCTAATAATATTTCGCTTGAACCTTGCATGCTGGCTAACCATGTTGATAATCCGCTGAACAATGCCGCAATAGGTTGACCAATCACAAAGACGAACAACAAGCCTACAGCTAAACTAGATAAAATCGGAATAAAAATAATCGGCATAACTGACTGTAAAGCTTTTGGCACTTTTAATTTCTTCAATGACAAAGCAATGTAACCGGCTAGGAATCCTGAGATGATTCCTCCAATAAATCCAGCTCCTGTTTCACTTCCATAGAAGCTTCCGTCAGCAGCAATCAAACCACCGATCATACCGGGAACTAATCCAGGACGGTCTGCAATACTATACGCGATAAATGCGGAGAGGATAGGCACCATAAAGGTCATGGCAGCTCCGCCAATGTCATTGATGGTTGACCAGATGGTGTTTTCAGGAATCACGATCCCTTCAGCGGTCGGTTCTCCACCTAACGTTAAAGCAACAGCGATCAACAATCCTCCTACCACTACAAAAGGAACCATATAAGAAACACCTTGCATCAAGTGTTTATAGATAGGATTTTCTTTATTGCGCTTAGTTTCTGCTTGCACTTGCTGCTTATCCTTAGCATTACCGTAAACACTGGCTTGTCCGTCAATGATTTGTTGAATCATTTGCTCTGGTTCTCTAATTCCGGCTTGGACACCTTTGCTGATCATCGGTTTGCCAACAAAACGCGACTTGTCTAATCCAGTATCTGAAGCAATAATCACACCATCTGCTTCATCGATTTCTTGTGGAGTCAATTCGTTTTCGATCCCGATTGATCCGTGCGTCTCGACTTTCATTTCGACACCCATTTTTTCTGCAGCTTTTTCTAAATTTTCTGCCGCCATATACGTATGTGCGATTCCCACTGGACAAGCGGTCATAGCAACAATTTTTATTTTCTTCTCACTCAATTCGTGCACTCCTAGCTAGTTATATTTTCCTCACACTTCGTACACTATTGTAAACCGTTTCAAATAAAAATAAACTCCTTTTTGTTTCCATACATGTGGCAAATAAGTGCTTTTTAGCAAAAAAATAGATGGACAAGTTAAAACAGGTTCAGCTTTAACTTGTCCATTTATTTTTTTGTGCAACAAACAGTTTTTGCTGCTTTTTTATTCCTTAGTCTTTTTCAGCCAAGCTCTTTGTCACAATGCTAATCTAGCGGCTTGTTATCTTTCTTCATCCACATCCGGTGCTTCTAAATCATCAAACTTCAAACGATTCAAGTAGTCCATATCTTCTTTAGAAATCTCAAAGTCAAAGACATCAGCATTTTCCACGACTCGTTCAGCTTTCGAAGATTTCGTCAGCGGAATAAAATTGTGTTGCAAGCTGAATCGCAGCAGCAGCTGAGCAATAGTTTTTCTATACTTTTCCATCATTGCTTTCACTTTTTCGTCTTCAGACATTTGCTTGAGCGGCGATAGTGGCGACCAAGCTTCGACAGTGATATTCTCCTTTTCGCAAAAGACGACGATTTCTTCTTGTAATACACCCGGGTGCAAACGAATCTGGTTGACCATCGGCTTAATGCGGCAATTGCTGATCAAGTTTTCTAAGTGTTTCACCATAAAGTTGCTGACGCCGATTGCTTTGACTTTTCCGGCATCGTAAGCATCTTCCAAAGCCCGCCACGTTTCAATATTATCTTCCTGCCAGCTTCCTTCTCTTCCTTTAACAACAGGCCAATGAATCAAATATAGATCAATATATTCCAAGCCTAATTTCTCCAATGAATCATCAATGGCTTTGCTGGCTGCTTCATAGCCATGATTCGTATTATCTAATTTACTGGTTATAAATAGATTCTTATCTGAAAGCTCAAGCTGATGAATGGCTTTTCCTACTTGCTCTTCATTTTCATACATTTGAGCAGTATCGATCAAGCGATAACCAGCATCAACCGCCGCTTTGATTGTTTCATTGCAAACAGTCTGATCTTTGTTTCCTGAAGTTCCCAATCCAAAAACCGGCATCCTGACACCATTGTTCAGTTCCGTCATATCAAAAATACTTGCCATTTCCTATCCTTCCTTTCTTTTCCTTTTATCAGTTCATTTCAAACTTACTTCAAGTCCATTGTATCGTCTCAAACTTATCGAATTCAAATGATAGGTCTGAAGGAAGCAAAAAGGATTTTGGGAGAAGGTTCGGCTTTTGAAAAATAGAATTTTTTAATGAAACCACTTTCACAACAAGAAGAGCAAACAAAGGAAATTTCACTTATTTTTGAAAGCTCTTTCTAAAATTGAAGAAGTATAGAAATTAGTTTCATAATGATTTATACTTCATTTGTAAGCGGTACTAAAAAAAGTAGGTGATGATATGGAACAGCCAAAATGGCGAAAACAGCTTGAAGGAAATCTAATCGTTTCTTGTCAGGCATTAGAGGACGAACCTTTACACTCCTCATTTATTATGGGACGCATGGCTTTAGCGGCTAAACAAGGTGGAGCGAGCGGTATTCGTGCAAACTCAGCAGAAGACATCACAGAAATTAAAAAAATTGTTGATTTGCCTATTATAGGAATCATCAAACGGAATTATGAGAATAGTGATGCTTTTATTACAGCTACGATGAAAGAAGTCGATGAATTGATGGAAGTTAAACCTGAAATCATTGCTTTAGACGCTACTTTGTCTACTCGTCCATACGGGCAAACGCTTCACGAATTTTATCATGAAATTCGTGAGAAATACCCAGACAGCCAGTTAATGGCTGACTGCTCGACTTTAGAAGAAATGATTATAGCCGATGAACTAGGTTTTGATTTCATTGGAACAACACTAGTAGGCTATACCAGACAAAGCAAAGGTAATAAAATTGAATCAGATGACTTTTCACTGATTCGGCAAGCCTTAACAAAAATCGACCACCCCATTATAGCAGAAGGCAATATCGACACCCCTGAAAAAGTAAAACGCGTTTTAGAACTGGGAGTTTACAGTGTTGTAGTTGGATCAGCAATTACTCGTCCCCAGCTGATCACAGAAAAATTTGCAGCAGCAATTAAAAAGAAGTTATAGCAATTAATTATAAAAAATATTAAAGGAGATAATCAACATGGCAAACGAAGATTTAAAAGGATTGATTTCAGCTTTATTAGTTCCCTTCAATGAAGATGGCACGGTAAATGAAAAAGGATTGCGACAAATCATTCGTCATAATATTGAAAAAATGAAAATAGATGGACTATATGTCGGCGGTTCTTCAGGAGAAAACTTTATGCTTGAAAAAGAAACCAAAAAACAAATTTTTGATATCGCTAAAGATGAAGCGAAAGACGAAGTAATTTTAATTGCACAAGTCGGCGGTACAAATTTGTATGAAGCGATTGAACTAGGACAATATGCTACAGAACTAGGTTATGATGCTATTTCAGCAGTTACTCCTTTCTATTATAAATTTAGTTTTGAAGAAGTGAAAAACTATTACTTCGACTTAGTCGAAAAAGTAGACAATCGTTTGATTGTTTATTCCATTCCCGCTCTTACAGGTGTTGAGATTGGTGTCTCTCAATTTAAAGAATTATTTGAAAATGAAAAAATTATTGGTGTTAAATTTACAGCAGCGGACTTTTTCTTGTTAGAACGTTTGCGGAAAGCTTGCCCTGACCATTTAATCTTCTCTGGCTTTGATGAAATGCTTTTACCGGCTGTTATCAATAATGTAGATGGAGCAATTGGTTCAACTTACAATGTTAATGGATTGCGCAGCCGTAAGATTTTTGAATTAGCTCAAGCTGGCAAAATCCAAGAAGCTCTTGCTGTTCAAAATGAAACCAATGACTTAATCGAAGCAATTCTCGATAACGGGCTTTATCCGACCATTAAGCAATTATTGAAATTACAAGGATGCAATGAGGGGGCATTTTTATCAAGAAAACCGATGGCTTCTGCCACACAAGAACAAATCAACCGTTCAAAAGAAATATATGATGCTTATTTAAAAAACGTGAAAGAATAAAACTTTAGAAAGATCTGCCTCTTGTTCTAAGAGGCAAGATCTTATCTTATTTTTAATGATATATATAGAGAGGAGCTCCCCCTATGGGAAAAACGGGTTTTACAACAATTGACTTTGTTATTTTAGTTGTGTACTTGCTTGCAGTGTTATTTGCAGGTTTGCTATTCTCCAAAAAAGATATGGAAGGAAAAGAGTTTTTTAAAGGCGACGGTACGATTCCATGGTATGTTACATCTGTTTCTATCTTTGCTACATTGCTCAGCCCCATTTCCTTCTTAACTTTAGCTGGAAATTCTTTTGCAGGAAGTTGGATTTTATGGTTTGCACAACTAGGAATGGTCATTGCAATTCCAATCGCTATCCGTTTCTTTTTACCGATTTATGCTAAACTAGATATTGATACTGCCTATGATTACTTAGAACGTCGTTTTGACTCAAAAGGATTACGTGTTATTGGTGCTTTACTGTTTATCATTTTCCAATTAGGAAGAATGTCAATTATTATGTATCTACCTTCCATTGCATTGTCAACGCTTACTGGTATAAGTGTAAACGTTTTAATAATTGTTATGGGTGTTATTGCTATTATTTATTCTTAAACTGGTGGAATAAAATCTGTTTTATGGACAGACTTTATTCAAGGAGTAGTTTTATTAATTGGCGTAACGCTTTCTTTATTCTTCCTGGCTAAGGATATCAATGGTGGGTTCGGAGAAATCTTCAGTGCTCTTGGAAATAACAAGTTTTTAGGCCCTGACGATGTTATTTTTGATCCAAACATCTTAAAAACTTCTGTTATTATGATGGTTATCGGAGCAGGTTTAAATACATGTTCTTCTTATGTCTCTTCGCAAGATATCGTACAGCGATTCACCACAACTACAGATACCAAACAATTAAACAAAATGATGTTTACCAATGGTGTGCTGTCAATCTTTATTGCAACTGCTTTTTACTTGATTGGAACAGGACTTTATTTATATTATAAGGTGCAAAATCCAGGTGATGCTGGCGCAGCTGTTCCCCAAGATCAGATCTATGCCTACTTTATTGCTTATCGTCTTCCGGTAGGGATGACTGGTGTCCTATTAGCTGCTATCTATGCTGCATCACAATCTACTCTTTCAACTGGTTTAAACTCTGTTGCTACTTCTTGGACATTAGATGTACAAGAAGTTCTCACTAAGAATATGGATGATAAAGCTAAAACAACTCTAGCTCGTTCCATCTCTTTAGGAGTAGGCATTTTTGCTATCGTGATTTCTATTGTTATGGCTCATTCTAATATCCAATCTGCTTATGAGTTCTTTAATGGGTTTATGGGACTTGTTCTTGGTGTATTAGGCGGAACATTTGCTTTAGGAATCTTCACAAAAAAAGGAAATAAGTATGGCGCTTATGCTGCTTTGATCTCTTCTTCACTTGTGATGATCTACATTAAATATGGTCTTCCATCAGAAGCTGTCAGTCTATGGTCCTATTCACTGATTTCAATTTCTGTTTCTTTAGTTGTTGGTTACATTGTTTCTCTCTTGGTTCCAGTGAAAAAAGCAGCACCGAAATTTACAACGATTATGGATATTCCAGAAATTAAAGCAGATCCTACTACTCCCATTCATTAAGCTTAAAGGAGAAAAGAAGAAATGGAATTAATAAGTATAACGTCCCAATTAAACGAGAATGTAACAAAAGCTCAGAGAAAAGTAATAGACTATTTAAATGAACATGATCTAGCAACAATGGAAAAAGGAACACATTCTATAGAAGGCGATGACTTTTTTGTTAACGTCATTGAATATGAAACAACAAACGAAGAACAACGTATTTGGGAATCCCATAAAGCCTATTTAGATATTCACGTGGTTGCTACTGGAACGGAACGAATCTATCATAGCTTTATCGAATCAATGAAAATTGGCGAATACCATGAAAAAGATGATTACTTAGAAATCACTGGTATTAAAACAAATACAATCGATTTGTCTCCAAATCAACTTTTGGTCTTCTATCCTGAAGATACCCACAAAACGGGAATCAAGATAGAGCAAAAAGCGACAATCAAAAAAGGCGTTTTTAAAGTTAAACTCTGACTCTTTCTAATCTGTCGGAAAATGCACAATAAAATAAAAAGCTATTAGATAGAGACAAGGCTATTTGCTTTGTCTCTACTCTCTTTATTGCATCAATTCCATTAGTTTAGTACAATGAGTAGCTCTTCGTGCTAAACTAATGGAAAGAACTTCTACAAAGGAGAATATTAACGTGAAAGACTATAAAAAAAGCATCGTTCCGTACATTGAATCGATGGTTAATCAATTGACTCCATTGGAACAAAAAATAGCTCAATACTTTATTGAATATCATGATCCGTTAACTGATTTTTCTTCTAAAAACATCTCTACAATATTATACGTTTCAGAAGCATCATTGACACGCTTTGCTAAAAAATGTGGTTTTTCCGGCTATCGTGAATTTATTTATTTGTATCAAGAATCTTTGACCAATCCTCAGCCGCTTTCTTCCAATCTCATGACCAATGTTATCGATAATTATCAAGAAATTTTAAATAAAACGTATTCCATTATTGAAGAAGAAAAAATCATTCGAATCACTCAGCTGCTACTATCTCAAAACAGAGTTTATATCTATGGAAAAGGCAGTTCCGGATCCGTTGCGAATGAAATGAAGTTTCGCTTTATGCGAATCGGACTGGTTTGTGAAGCCATCACGGACAATCACATCATGCGAATGAATCAAGTTATCCTTGATGAAGACTGCTTGGTAATTGGACTGTCCATTAGTGGACAAACAGAAGAAGTGTTAAACGGCTTGAAAGCGGCAAAAAAAAGAGGAGCCAAAACGATTTTATTTACCGCAAATCAAACGAATAAAATTTTAGATTACTGTGATGAAATC
Organism: Pisciglobus halotolerans; assembly: GCF_900113675.1. Taxonomy (GTDB): domain Bacteria; phylum Bacillota; class Bacilli; order Lactobacillales; family Carnobacteriaceae; genus Pisciglobus; species Pisciglobus halotolerans. The sequence goes on along the minus strand of NZ_FOQE01000016.1, from coordinate 5,858 downwards.
CAGCTTTTTGCCTTAAAAGATAATTTAAGCAAAGGAAATATTATTTCTCCGCAATTGCCTATTCTTATCATCATTGATATCATTTATGCTTTTTTTATGGAAACAAATCGACAAGACCGGCAAGAGATGTGGCAAGACACATTTGAAGCATTACAAGAAAAAGAAGATTAAATCTACATTCTAATAAACAAGGAGTGAGTGACAATGAGTATTTTAGCATTAGATATAGGCGGGACTGCCATTAAATATAGTCTTTTTGATTCTTCAGGGGTTCCTTTGACTATTACATATGAAATACCGACCCCAAAAACTGAAACAGACAACCACATCATAGATGCTGTTGATCAAATCATTATCGAAATGAAAAGAAATCATGACATTGCAGGAGTCGCTGTATCAACCGCGGGTGTGGTGGATGCTGAAAAAGGAACTGTTGTTTTTGCAGGTCCGACCATTCCCGGATATACCAACACTCCGATTAAACAATGGATAGAAGAAACAGCAGCTGTCCCTTGCGAAGTTGAAAACGATGTCAATTGCGCTGCCCTCGGTGAATTTTGGAAAGGAGCCGGCAAAGGTAGCCGTTCTCTTGTTTGCGTGACAGTTGGTACAGGCGTAGGAGGAGCTATCATATTAGATGGCAAAGTTTGGAAAGGCTCTACTCACTCTGCCGGCGAGATAGGCTACTTACCTTTGTCAAGTGGCCATACCTTTCAAGACGAAGCTTCTACCACAGCACTTGTTCGCAATTACAGCCAAATGAGTAGTTTTCCAGTTGAGGAATTAAATGGAAAGATCATTTTTAAAAAAGCAAAAGCTGGTGATGCTGATGCTGCTCGTGCAATTGATGAATTGATTGCATCACTGAATCAAGGTTTACTCACTATTGCTTATCTGATTGCTCCTGATATGATCGTCATTGGCGGCGGAATTGCTGCACAAAAAGAGTATCTTGAAAATAAGATTAATGACAAGATGAAAAATAGCATTGTTTCTGAACGTCTAATGCCAAAAAGTATCCGTTGTGCTGATCTTGGAAATACAGCCGGAATGATAGGTGCTCTTTACCACTTCAAAGAAAAACACCCATCTGTATAATAAAAAAGAAATAGACACCCATTTCGATTATTCCTATTAAATTAGCAAAAAAACCATCTTTATAGATGGTTTTTTTGCTAATTCTACTTTAGCTACATAAAAATGTCGCCTTCCATTTCGAACTGGTCGAAGTAATGCATGTCCTCTTCATCGATCTCGAAGTCAAAGATATCATAGTTCTCGATGATACGATCTTTGTGGACAGATTTTGTTAGCGGAACGAACTGTTTCTGGATGCAGTATCTTAGTAACAACTGTGCGATCGTTTTATTGTATTTGTCAGTCATTTTGATCACTGCTTCGTTTTCTTTCATTTGCGGAATCGGAGACAATGGCGACCAAGCTTCAACAACCATACCGTTTTCGCGGCTCATGGCGACTGTTTCTTCTTGCAAAACGCCTGGATGCAGACGGATTTGATTGACCATCGGTTTGATACGGCAGTTTGGCAGCAAGTTTTCCAAATGTTCTACTTTAAAGTTGCTCAAGCCGATTGCTTTTAATTTGCCGGCTTCATAAGCTTCCTCTAAGGCGCGCCATGTTTCAATATTGTCTTGTTTCCAGTCTTCTTCATGCCCTTCAACGACCGGCCAATGAATCAAGAACAAGTCAAGATAGTCAACACCCAATCTTTCTAATGATTCTTCAATGGTTTGTTTCGCTTTTTCATAGCCGTGGTTTATGTTGTCCAATTTGCTTGTCAAAAAGATCTCTTCACGTGCTACATGGCTGTTTCGGATTCCTTCGCCTACCAACTGTTCATTCCCATACATTTGCGCGGTATCGATATGACGATAACCGGCTTTTAAAGCGGCTTCTACGCCATCTATACATTCTTTAGGATCCGTATTTTGCCAAGTACCATAGCCTAAGATCGGCATTTCCGTCCCATTCGTCAAAGTGACGGTTACATTTGCGTTTTTCACATCTATCATCCTCTTTCATATTAAGCTGCTTTCTATTTTAACCCATTCATTAGCTTGGCTGTCAATATATTTGGCCGTTTGAGCTGTAGCTTTTTAAGGCAAATCGTTTCCTGCAGCTAAGTAAAGGGCGTACCATTCTTCGCGGCTTAAGTTTACTTTTGAAACTGCTGCAATTTTTTCTAAACGTTCTGGATTCATTGTTCCAGCAATGACTTGGATCTTTGCAGGGTGACGCAAAATCCAAGCGGAAGCAATTGCCATCGGTGTCACGCCTTTTTCTTCTGCCAGTTGTTTCATTTTGGCATTCAATTCAGGGAATTTCGGATTGTCCATCATGACGCCTTCACTGGATTGATAAGGTGACCAAGCTTGAATTGTCATTTGCTTCAATCGAGAATATTCCAATACACCACCGTCATGGTTGAGACTGCGTTCGTCTTTCATATTGACATGAACGCCAAAGTCAATCATGCCTGTATGCTTGAGTCCATATTGAAGCTGATTGACGATTAGTTTTTGCGGCAATGCTTCTTGGATCAGTTCAACTTGGTAAGGATAAAAATTACTGACTCCAAAGTTGCGGACTTTTCCTGAACGATGCAGGTTCGCAAAAGCTTCCGCTACTTCTTCTGGTTCCATCAATGGATCTGGACGATGCAGCAGCAAAACGTCTAAGTAATCCGTTTGTAAACGTTGCAAACTCCCTTCGACCGATTCCAAAATATGCTGTTTAGAAAAGTCGTACATTTTGCTTTTGACGATACCACATTTGGATTGCAACAACACTTCTTCACGTTGAGTAGTTGTTTGCTTTAAAGCTTCTGCAAAAATTTCTTCTGATTGTCCATCGCCATATATGTCGGCGTGATCAAAAAAATTAATATCATGGTCAATAGCTGTTTCGATCATTGTCTGAGCTTCTTTTTTTGAAAGAGCATTCATTCTCATGCAGCCCAAACCGATCTCAGAAGCCAAAAGACCGCTGTTGCCTAAATTGATTTTGTTCATTGTATGGTTCCTCCTTATGGTATAGCCATTTCACTTATTTATACGATAGTCTTTTTTTATCTTTTCAGCAAGCGATGAAGATACTAGAATCCATTATTTTTGATATGACAGAGATTGGTTACTTTTTCTTACTCTATCGAAAAAAGGAGTTGACACTCATGAATTTCACCCTTATTTTACTGGTTGCCAGTGTAGTATTTTTAGGTTCGCTGATGCGTGCCGTTTTTGGCTTTGGCGATTCTGTTGTCAGTATGCCGTTGCTGGCACTGCCGCCGCTCAGTTTTTCCACTTCTGTCTCGCTGATTGGTCTTGTCGGTTGTACAGTCGCTATCTTGACCGTTCTTTCTGGTTGGAAAAATGTAGATCGACCTGTTTTGCTGCAGCTTTCGTTAGCTACCTTGGCTGGCATTCCCATTGGCCTGCTGCTCGTCAAATTTGCTCCCAAAATATGGACCACTTCGATTTTAAGTGTTTTCCTCATTCTGTATGGTACGTATTCGTTGAACAATCCTAAGTTGATCCAAACCAAGGTCGGCAAAAAGCTGCAAAAGCCATCCAGTTCGCTGCCTTTTGGTTTTGCATCCGGGATGTTGGGGAGCGCTTATAACATGAATGGCATTCCGATCGTCGTTTATGGCACAATGCGCTAATGGGACCCCGCCATTTTCCGCGGAACTTTGCAGGCTCATTTTCTAGTCTCCAGCTTGATGATTATTTTCGGACACTTTCTAGGCGGATTCTGGTCTAAAGAACTCTTTGTGCTATACGGCTTTTCTCTGCCGGCCATCATACTGGCGATTTTGCTCGGCAACTTCTTATATAACCGAATCCCCAGCCAAAAATTTGAACGTTATGTGTTCATTTTAGTTATCCTGCTTGGCATTTTCCTATGGATCGATTTTATTTGATTTCCCCTATTAAGATCCGCTGCTAGCAGCCTGCTGACTGGCGATCACACAATCGATCACAATGATGATGCCCAACGCCAATAATGCATGGGCTTCGTCATTGATCCTTAAAGCATAACTATCTCCCCACGTAAACCATTCCTTCGAAATATCTGCAATGACTTTTCCGCTTTCCATGATTTGATACTGATGGGCGCCAAATGAACCTTCCATCCGCCAATTCGGTCCTTCGATGGTATAGCGAGGTTTGAAGAAACTAAACTCTTGCTTCACAACTGCTGCTTCTTTTCCTTCGATAAACAAAACATATGTCGGCAGCCATTTCCATAAACGCTGCTCGATATACAATACTTCTTTCCCGCTCTGATCAAAAACGTGCAACTTTTTTCCCCATGAAAAAAGTTTTCCCTCAACTAGATAACAATCCCTACCTTGACGATCCTTTACCGAAAAATGATCTTTCCACGAAAATACTTTTTGCTTAATAAAAAGTTCCATCTTTTTTCTCCCTTTAAAAGATTTGATACGTTGACAGTTTTTTAGCACCTACTCAAGCTGCTTTAATCGTCGAGTGTGCGATAAACAGTCCTTTATCACATACTCAAACCCTTTTAGCCTGCCGAGTGTGCTATAAACAGTCCTTTATCACATACTCAAACCCATTTGGCCTACTGAGTGTGCGATAAACAGAGCTTTATCATATACTCGAACTCATTTAGCCTGCCGAGTGTGCAATAAACTAGCCTTTATCACATACT
>NZ_FOQE01000016.1:0-1050 GCF_900113675.1 Pisciglobus halotolerans | reverse complement strand
CCGAGTGTGCAATAAACTAGCCTTTATCACATACTCAAACCCTCTTAGCCTACCGAGTGTGCTATAAACAGTCCTTTATCGCATACTCGAACCTATTTGACCTACCGAGTGTGCGATAAACGGACTTTTATTGGCTTCATGTCTGTATTAATCCTCTGTCTTCATCAGGATTAAATTTGCATACGCTTGTGCCATTCTTCTCGGATAGCATTACCATGGTATAAGACGACGATGATCGCTAAAAACACACTAAAGCCGATAGATAATTTAGCTGGAATAGGATTGCTGACCCAGTTCATGACCAAGAAGAGTGTCGGCAGCAACCCAATCAAAAGCGCTAAGAGAAGATACATCACATAATCACCAACATTTAAATGAACCAATTTGACAGCAATGTACATCGCGATAATAGCAAAAATACACATGACGGGAATCGCATAAGTCAGAGACCACCCGTTCCATTCAGTAGCGTAATCCAGGTAAATACTGGTCAAAGAAGCTACAACGATCAAGTAAGTAATGCTTTTTGCAATGTTGCGCCGCTTCCGAATAATCGTATAAACCACTGTCCACAAACTCAACACGCCGAACACAGATAGTTGCAGGCCTTGTTTTTGATTGAGCCATAACGCTTCGATAATGAGGAAAATAATACCACTGATGATCGTACTGAGCATCATCAAAGGAATAATTTTTTTGCGATCAAAACGCAAGGGAACAGTTGGATAAGGATATACTGACCCCCAAATGTTAGACCAAAAATCTAACATTTGGAGGTCATTTTTTATGGCTAAATATAGCTTTGAATTTAAAAGAATGGTCGTGAAGGAGTACATCAAAGGTTTTGGCGGATATGCCTCTCTAGCTGAAAAACATGGCATTAAAAGCTACGGCCAAGTACGTGATTGGGTGAAAGTTTATCAAGAGTTTGGTGAAGAAGGGTTACAGAGACGGACAACGAACAGGGATTATACTGTTCAATTTAAATTAGATGCGGTAGAGTTGTATTCAAGAACAGAGTTGACCTATCGAGAAACAGCCAACCGACTG
>NZ_FOQE01000058.1 GCF_900113675.1 Pisciglobus halotolerans | reverse complement strand
GAGTTTGTAAATAACTGGCTATAATGACCAACTCGAGAGCGGTAACGAGTCTGAGTTTGCCAATAACCAGACTTAATGACCAACTCGAGAGCAGTAACAAGTTTGAGTTGGTAAAAGATCCCTATTGTTTCTGATTCACGAACAACATTTGATAAATATAGGAAGATGAGGTTTGCAAGGAAAGGATTTGAAAAAACAGCCAACAAATACAGCAGAAACAGCATTAAAACAAAAGCCAAAAAAATGATAAAAAAATCACATTTCAATCTCCGTTTTTTTCGCTATCCTTGTGGTAAAATAAAGAAAGAGCGAAAACTCCTTTGATCAAATAAATGAAGGTGAAGAGATGAAGAAAGTCACTTTATTCAATACTAAACACCAAGATATACTTGAAAAAGTATATGATGGGCTTTACCAAGATGTGATCGATTTAAGTGATTTAGAAGGAATCAATACCATTTGCACTTATGGAACTTTACAACAGATAAGTGAGAAAATCAGCACGCACAAGAGGAGCGACATTTATTTCCTCGGAAATGGAAACTTTCATTATTTAACTTTCCCACTTACACAACAATATACTCATCCATTTACGTTGATCGTCTTTGATCATCATAACGATGCAGGTTCCTTTCCTTTCGCAAAGATGACGACTTGTGGATCGTGGATCAACGATGCGATTGAACAAAATCCTGTCATAAAAGAAGTGATCGTGATAGGCTCTACGCAACAAAACGAAAAAGAGCTGGTAGAAACTAATCTCTCTAAGATTCGTTTCTTATACGAAAAAGAGATGACAAAAGAAAGGATAGAAGAATTAGCCAAAACGATCCAAACAGAAGATATTTATTTGAGTATCGATCGAGACATTTTAACAGAAAAACAAGTGCAGACGAACTGGGATCAAGGAACGATAACAGTTGAGCAGCTACTCCAAGCGATCTGCTTAGTAGCCAAAAATCATCAAGTCATAGGATCCGATGTTTGCGGAGATCTGGAATGGGATTACACTTCAAGTTTTCGTTATCCTATGAAAAAATATCTTCAGCAAACTTATCAAGTAAACAAACTACTTTTTGAAGAATTAGAAGAAGTCATGCAGTAACTGTTCAAAAAAATGTCTCCAGTAAAGCAAATACGGCCGAGCCAACGATAACCATTTGCACAAAGGGATACGTTCATGAAAGAAAAAGTATAGAGACAGAGTCAATAAGGGGAAGGGTTATCTGCAGGAAACCTTTACTCTTTGGGATAAATAAGATATAATCTTGTAAGCGTATTTACAAACGAACATGATAAGGGTAGGAAAAGAGGAAGAAATAAAATGGGATTATTAGCTTTTGACATAGGTGGAACTTCGGTCAAATGCGGTATATGGGAAAATAATCAGCTGATCGAAAAAAAAAGTTTCCCATCACCTGAAACATGGGAAGAAATGAAGGCCAAACTAAAGCAAACCAAAGATACATATGCTGAGCAGTATCAAATAGAAGGCATTGCTATCAGTTCACCTGGAGCAGTCAATCAAGAAGAAAGAGTGATCAAAGGAGCCAGTGCTTTGCCGTATCTTCACTTCTTTCCAATTTATGATGAACTGGAAGCTTTGTTTGGCGGAAAAGTCGCTATTGAAAATGATGCAAATTGTGCTGCTCTGGCAGAGGTTTGGAAAGGTGCTGCTAAAGGTAAAAAGAACGTTTTAATGGTCGTGGTCGGCACAGGCATTGGCGGATCAGTGATCATCGACGGCGAAGTTCAACATGGTGCACACTTATTCGGCGGAGAATTCGGGTTTATGCTGCTGAATGAGACGAAGACATTCAGCAATTTGGGGACAGCTGTAGCGATGGCAAAACGCTACGCTAAAAGGAAAGGACTGCCAGAAGGAGACATCAGCGGTAAAGAAGTTTTCCAATTGGCAGAAGCAGGCGATCGAATTGCTTTTGAAGAAGCAGAAGTCTTTTATCGCTCGCTCGCGCAAGGATTATACAATCTTCAATACAGTTATGATCCTGAATTGATTTTACTAGGTGGAGGAGTGTCGAATAAATCGGACCTGATCGATCACCTTCAAGAAAAATTTAAAGAGATACTAGAAGTCGTAATGATCGCACCTTTTGCTCCTGAAATCAAACCTTGCTTCTTTAAAAATGACGCTAATTTAATCGGTGCTGTCTATAACTACATACAAAAACAGGAGATATTGTAAGAGGAAATAATAGGATGAATAGCAAAATAGGAATCATTCTAGTAAGAAACGTTTTAGTTTATGGAAGCTTAATGTTTGTTGGCCTATTATATAACTTCTTTTTTGGTTCCAATCTTGAAAAAGGAAATATAATTTTACTTTGTGTGTTATTGATCATAGCTTTACTTTCATCTAAAATGATCAATCGCTTTTTCAAAAGTTTTAGCGTAGAAAAAAGACGCTCAAGAAACTTAGAAGTTTACCTTATATTCATGTTGTCTTTTTTATATTCCAGCGTTTCTCCCGTACGATTTCCCAGTTCATTAACAGGATTAATAATCTTTTTGACCATTGTATTGATTGTTTCAATTTTTGGAGATATTTATGCACAAAAAAAGACTAGCAGACCTTTTTAGCTAGCAACTAAGGTATCTACAACACAATAAAAAACAGACTGAATGCTAAAAAAAATCTATTATCGTGTTATCTAAGAAAAGTGATCCTATAGGGGGTCACTTTTTTTTGGTGCATAAAAGTAGCTGTTTTGGAGCAGTAAGTTATAATGAAGAAAAAGACAAGGAAATGTTGGTATAAAAATGAGTCAGATGAGCCGAGGAGGTTATACATGTGATGTACTTGCAAATTGCTCTAAAATTAGTAATCGGTATGATCGGTTTGTTGACTGTCGTCCGTCTATTGGGGAAAAAAAGTTTATCTGAGGCGACGCCGTTCGACTTGATCTACACACTGGTTCTAGGAGGATTGCTTGAAGAATCTATTTATGACGACAAAGTCAATCCGCTCCACTTGTTGTTAGCAATAGCATTGTGGGGTGTGACAGTTTACTTTATTGAGACGATCGTCCAGAAAAATATAAAAACAAATAAAGTAGTGAAAGGAGAACCGTCTATTTTGATTTTTGACGGCGAATTGAATTTGGAAGAAATTAAAAAAAATCATATCAGCATGGATCAGCTGCGAGCTTTGTTGCGGCAGCAGAATTGCTACTCAGTACAAAATGCTCAATTTGTTATTATGGAAGTGGGCGGACAAATAACGGTCGTCAAAAATGGGCAAGAGGACGGATTGTCTTTTCAATTGATCGAGAGCGGTAGAATAGAAGAACCTGTTCTTCAAACAATTGGAAAAGACCGTCAATGGCTACTGAATGAACTAAAAAAGGAAGGAAAAACGTTGCGTGAAATCGTTTATGCAGAGTGGTCTTTTTCGAGTGGGCTTTTTATTAAAACTTACGAGCAGTCAAAACAAGAAATCTATCGACTCGACAATTAAAAAGAAAAAAATCATAAAAACGGCAGCAAGCGTGATCTCCAAAAGTTAGGCTGAGCATCTAACTTTATGGAGTCACTCCAGCAACCGTTTTTTAGAATAAATCTAATTGTTTAGGTGCAAGACCTGAAAAAGAAATACCGAGGATATCTTGTAATGTTTTAGCATTTTTTGCAGCGTGACCACCTGAATTGTTATTGAAAATCACCGCTACTTCATCTGTTTCCTTTTCAAGTTCACGAATGGTCTCAGCAAAATATTCCAGTTCTTCAGAGCTATAATCATAAAGGGTACGCTCTGTGCGCCAGTTTTTGACGTTTTCCCCTTGCCAGCCATGATAGTTTCTGCCGTGCAAACGCAGCAAAGTCAGGTGAGAGTTGGTAGCTACCGGCGTGAACGGCACACTATTATGAGGTGTCTGTGGCTGATCAACGACTGTATGGATAAACTGATTTTCTTTTAATAATGTCAGTGTTCCTTCTTTATTTTGTTCACTGTACCAGCTGGCATTGCGAAATTCGATCGCGATTGGCGCATCTTCCATCCATTTTCTAACATTCCTTAAATAAGCGACGTTTTCTTTTGTACAGCCAAAGTAAGGAGGAAATTGAAATAGAAAAGCTTTGATGCGGCCTTGTTCCAACATTGGTTCAAAGCGTGCTAAAAAAGCATGGAACATAGCAGCTTCACTCGGGAAGTCTTCCAGCCAATTTTTGTGCTGCGTCATCGATTGATAAGCTTTTGGAATAAATTGGAACGTTTCCGGCGTCTTATTCAACCAGCTCTGGATATTCTTTTCAGGAGGAATAGCATAAAAAATTGTATCCATCTCCACAAAAGGAAAATGGCGCGTGTAATCTTCCAATTTTGTTTTTTTGTTGGTGCCTAATAAAGGATGATCACCCCATCCAGTTAGACCGATCGTGATCAATATTTTCGTCTCCTTTCTCCGATGATACTTTTTCTTCTGTAATGTGTTGGTCTAAGTCTTTGTCAACATAGGACACAAAGAGATCATAGAGCTCTTTATCCACTTTCTTTAGAGAAATAGGTCGACTTGTAGCGTCTAAAAAGCAATGTTTGCTTTCACCGTAAGCACGTAAAGCATGAGTTGTTTTGTCCATTACACGATAAGAGATTTGCAAGCGAATGCCGTTAAATTGTTCGATTTTTGGAACGATATAAACGCGATCATTGTAATGCACCATAGATTTATACTCACAATTTACTGCAAGAACAGGAACAATGATGCCGCTTTTTTCCATTTGGTCATAACCGAACCCCATTTGTTCGAGCATATTGGTTCGCGCTTCTTCAAACCAGCGGATATAATTCGAATGATGGATGATGCCCATTTGATCCGTTTCATAATATTGAGCTTGGTGCTCGTATAGTTGATAATTTTTTTCCATATAGAAGCCTCTTTTCGTAAGTTCCTTTATCCTTATCATAGCACAATAGACAAATGATGCTGATCATCCTGCTTGAAAAACAAGCGCATCGTTGCTTATAGAAATAGAGTAAGTGGAGAGTATCTAGATAACATAAGCAAAAACGACGGTGAAAAAAGCAGGCTCCTTTTTAAGCTCTTTAATGATGGCTTGCTAAACCAATAGGTCAATCAAAATTTTTGCTTGTTTCTTTATGGATTACATGTTAAGATACGCTACATGCGATGAGTTGGCCGCTAGTCAGGTGATCTTGATCATTTCGCATACGTGCGACAAGTGACTAGCACAAAAAGCAAAGCAGCATACAGACACAAGGATACGAACGAGGCTGATAGAGACGACGAAAAAATAAAACTTCACTTGGAGACATTTCTAATGTCGAAAGGGAAGTGAATTTTTTTAAGTCTCTGTCTCGTGCAGTTCAACTATAGGATATGAACGAGGCTGAATGAAGCATTAGTTTGTTTCCTCAATGTCACTACAGGATGTAGGTATGTGGCCTTCTTGGTGATGTGAACACCAACGGCCTGTTTAGGAAACTAAGCACTGCAAAAAAAGTTAGAGACTGTCTATTTGAATGACGGTTTCTGGCTTTTTTTTGTTTTTCAAATGAATGAAAGCGCCCTATAATGAGCAATCCCTAACAAAATCATAAAAAAGCTAACATGTTAACGTTAACTAATCGGTCTGAAGTGTTCAAAAACGTTCAATTATGTTAATCTGAAAAAGCGTCATTTCAGCCACCTTCTGAATTGATGTAAGCACTTATATTTTTTTGTAATGAAGAGGAGGATTTCATTGTAAAGGACAAGATTTTTGAAACTTTACAAAAAATGGGTAAAACCTTTATGCTGCCGATCGCTCTGTTGCCAGCTGCTGGTTTATTGCTAGGAATAGGCTCATCATTTACTGGCGACTCATTTATTCAGTTATACCATTTAGAAAGTGTCATGGGTGAAGGCACAGTTATTTTTCGTATCTTAACGATCTTAAAAGACTGCGGGCAAATCATTTTTGATAACTTGGCTTTGCTTTTTGCAGTCGCCGTTGCGTTTGGCTTTGCTAAAGCTGCAAAAGAAGTCGCTGCCCTATCCGGTGTTGTTGGCTATTTTATGATGTATGCTGCAATGACCAGCACCATCACAAACTTTGGGGATTTAGAAACCTTACAGCAAACCCCTGGATTGATCGGGGAAGTATTAGGTTTTGATGCAACGATGAATACCGGTGTTTTCGGCGGGATCATTATTGGTTTAGTTGTAGCAGGACTGCACAATCGTTTCTATAAAGTTGAATTCCCAGATGCTTTATCTTTCTTTTCAGGCACACGCTTCGTACCGATCATTTCTGCATTCGGTGCTATTGTAGTAGGGATTATTTTATCATTCGTATGGCCATACGCAGGTGCGGGCATTGCGTGGTTAGGTAAAATGGTAGCTAATTTAGGCTATGTCGGAACTTTCTTGTATGGATTTATTTACCGTGCGTTGATTCCGCTTGGTCTGCACCATGTCTTTTATCTGCCGTTTTGGCAAACAGCACTGGGCGGAACAGCCGAAGTTGCTGGACAAACGGTCGAAGGTGCTCAAAATATCTTATTTGCTCAACTGGCAAATGGACAACCGGTCAGCGCAGAAGCAGCTAAGTTTTTCTCAGGGATGTTCCCATTCATGATTTTCGGGTTCCCAGCTGCAGCTTACGCGATGTACCGTCAAGCTAAACCAGAACGCAAGAGTGATGTAAAAGGGCTGATGATTTCGTCTTCTCTAACATCAATCTTTACAGGGATCACTGAACCGCTTGAATTCTCATTCTTATTTGCTTCTCCATTGCTTTACTTTGGCGTACACTGTGTGCTAGCTGCATTTTCTTTTGCGTTGATGCATTTCTTGCAAGTCGGTGTAGGATTGACCTTCTCAGGTGGATTGCTTGACTTTATCTTGTATGGTGTTTTACCTGGACAAGGGATGACCAATTGGATTCCAGTCGTAGTGGTCGGAATCGTTTATGCATTTGTTTACTATTTCGTTTTCACTTGGTTTATCAAGAAATTCGACTTAAAAACACCAGACCAGCTATAAAAAGTCAACTGGATAAATATACTTTTTATGATTTTTTTCTCTAGCTCCTTGCGCGCTTCCGCTTGCTGGCCTTCCCGCTTTTATTCGTTTCTGCTTTGCAGAAACCAACAAAAACGGGAAGGGATAGGGAAAACTTATAAAAAAGTGCATATCAAATAAGCTTGGTAAAACCAATTTTTTAAAATAATATTAGGTTGTTTTTAGAGAAGTTGGCAAATGTGGTGTATAAGGTTTATGATCGCGTAATACAGCGTAAATAATGTGAGTAAGTTTTCGAGCAACGGCTCCTATAGCGACTTTATGCGG
>NZ_FOQE01000019.1 GCF_900113675.1 Pisciglobus halotolerans | reverse complement strand
TCTTCAAATGGTTCAACGTCTGGCAATACAAATGGAACAACCAATACCAACACTTCGATTTATAAAGTGAAGAGCGGCGACAATTTGACGAAGATTGCAAAAGCATACGGTGTAACTGTTGCCAACTTGAAAGCCTGGAATAAATTGTCTTCTGATACGATCTATGTTGGTCAATCTTTAACTGTAAAAGGCGGTTCAACTGGAAAAGAAACAGGCTCATCTTCAAGCAAAGATACAGTTTCAAACCTAAATGTCGTTTATACAGTAAAAAGCGGCGACACTTTATCACAAATTGCTAAAAACTACGGTACTACAGTAGCAAACTTGAAAGTGTGGAATAAGCTTTCCTCTGATACCATTTATGTAAATCAAAAATTATCTGTTAACGTTGGAAAAGAATCTTCTTCTACAACTGCTGCAAAGCAAACAAAAACGTATACTGTTAAAAGTGGCGATACTTTATCTGGAATCGCAAAAGTGTATGGCACGACTGTGTCTCAATTGAAGATATGGAATACATTAATCACTGACCTTATTTTTGTTGGTCAAAGTTTAACGGTTAAGTAAAGAGTTGCATCACAAACAAAGTAGCGTAAGTCTATTGGAACTGGACTTATGCTTTTGTTTGTTTAAAATACTCTGTTTAAATGAATGTCAGTTTCAAATAATCTGCATCTAAAAGTACTTTAATTGTAGCAAGACCGATGAAAAAAGTTTACTTGCTCGATAATAGATCAATGTTAGAAAAGATAGACACATCACGTTCACTTCTTTAAGGATTGATTCGTTTATCAGAATTTGATAGAATAGAGTCAATCGTTGAAAGACAATGATGAGGAGTAGTAGAGAAGATTTCTTTTCCTAGAGAGTGCATGGCTGGTGTAAATGTACAAAAGAACTGATCGAACTCGCCTTTGGAGTCGCTTTGCTGAAAAGAGTAGGCAGAGACGTTTCGCCCGCGTTAAGGGTAGGAAGAGTCTGTCTTGCAGCTTTTATCAAAAAGACAGAAAATATTAGGTGGTACCACGTCTAGAGAAATCAAGCCGTCCTATGAGCGTTAGCATATTTTGCTAAATCTTATAGGGCGATTTTTTTTATTTAAAAAAGGAAAAGGAGCGAGTACGATGAGCTTTAACCACAAGAGTATTGAAAAAAAGTGGCAAATGTATTGGGAGAAAAATCATACATTTCAAACAAAGGAAGATCCAAATAAAGAAAATTACTATGCATTGGATATGTTTCCTTACCCATCCGGCCAAGGATTGCATGTAGGACATCCAGAAGGTTACACAGCAACCGATATTTTGTCCCGAATGAAACGAGCTCAAGGCTATAATGTGCTGCACCCAATGGGATGGGATGCTTTTGGTTTGCCGGCTGAGCAATATGCATTAGATACAGGAAACGATCCTGCTGAATTTACACAAAAAAATATTCTAAACTTTACACGACAAATTAAGTCACTTGGTTTCAGTTATGACTGGGACCGTGAAATCAATACAACAGATCCTGAGTATTACAAATGGACACAGTGGATCTTTACAAAAATGTATGAAAAAGGGCTAGCTTATGAAGCGGAAGTTGCGGTTAACTGGTGCCCGGCATTGGGGACAGTTCTAGCAAATGAAGAAGTGATCGATGGCAAAAGTGAGCGCGGCGGATATCCTGTTTACCGCAAACCGATGAAACAATGGATGCTTAAAATAACCGCTTATGCAGACCGTTTGCTGGATGATCTAGAATTGGTCGATTGGCCTGAAAGCATTAAAGATATGCAACGCAACTGGATCGGCAAGTCTGTGGGAGCAAATGTTGATTTTAAAGTGAAAGGAACAGATGAAACATTCACTGTTTTCACGACTCGTCCAGATACTTTGTTTGGTGCAACTTATACCGTATTTGCGCCAGAAGCAGATATCGTGCAACGCATTACAACACCAGAGCAAAAAGAAGCTGTTTCAGCTTATATCAAAGCGGTTAGTACAAAGAGCGACCTAGACCGAACTGATTTGAATAAAGATAAAACGGGTGTCTTTACTGGTGCTTATGCGATCAATCCAGTTAATGGAAAAGAAGTTCCAATTTGGATCGCAGATTATGTGCTGTCTTCCTATGGTACAGGAGCCATTATGGCTGTTCCCGCTCATGATGAGCGGGACTGGGCTTTTGCAACTAAGTTTGGATTAGAGATTATTCCAGTCTTGGAAGGCGGAGATGTGACTAAAGCAGCTTATACTGAAGATGGCAAACACATCAACTCTGGTTTTCTAGATGGATTGAACAAAGAAGAAGCTATTGACAAAATGAACCAATGGCTGGAAGAAAATGGTGTGGGTAAGAAAGAGGTTACTTATCGTTTGCGTGATTGGTTGTTTGCCCGCCAACGTTATTGGGGTGAACCTATTCCAATCATTCATTGGGAAGATGGTACAACGACAGCTGTTCCTGAAGATGAATTGCCTTTGTTGCTTCCTAAAACAGATGAGATCAAGCCAAGTGGTACAGGAGAATCTCCATTAGCTAATATCACTGAATGGGTCAATGTAACAGATCCGGAAACCGGCAAAAAAGGACGAAGAGACACCAATACAATGCCACAATGGGCAGGCAGCTCATGGTACTTCTTACGTTTCATAGATCCGCACAATAAAAAACAAATTGCAGACCCTGAAAAACTAAAAGAATGGATGCCAGTTGATATGTATATCGGTGGAGCAGAACATGCTGTATTGCATTTGCTTTACGCACGATTCTGGAATAAGTTCTTATACGATCTAGGTGTTGTGCCGAATAAAGAACCTTTCCAAAAATTGTACAATCAAGGAATGATTTTAGGCGAGAATAATGAAAAAATGTCTAAATCAAGAGGAAATGTTGTAAATCCTGATGATGTAGTGGAACAATATGGTGCTGATACACTAAGAACGTATGAAATGTTTATGGGTCCTTTGGATGCTTCGATCGCTTGGAATGAAGATGGGCTGGAAGGCAGCCGTAAATTCTTGGACCGTGTCTGGCGCTTGATCATTGACGAAGACGGTAAAGTGCGTGATCGTATTACTACATTTAACGATGGTAAATTAAACGTTGTTTATCATCAAACCGTGAAGAAAGTAACGGAAGATTTTGAAGATCTTCACTTTAATACTGGCATCTCCCAATTGATGATTTTTGTTAATGAAGCTTATAAAGCAGAAGCATTGCCTGTCGATTACATTAAAGGCTTGATCCAAATGATTGCACCGATCGCACCACATATGGGTGAAGAACTTTGGGAAAGAGTAACTGACAGCGACGAAGGCATTTCTTATGTACCTTGGCCAGTATATGATGCATCCATGTTGATAGAAGACGAAGTAGAAGTTGTCTTCCAAATAAATGGAAAATTGCGTTCAAAAACAAGAGCTTCTAGAAAAATTTCCAAAGAAGACTTGGAAAAAATGGCGATGTCAGATGAAAAAATCCAAGAACTTCTAGAAGGAAAAACAATCCGCAAAGTCATTGTCGTACCTGGAAAACTCGTCAACATCGTAGCCAACTAAAAGGATGCGAAGCGAGGTCGATAGAGGCGACAGGAAAATGAAAAAGCGCGGCGCAGAGCATCCCGCGCATGCGAGCGACTTTTGAATTTTACCCGAGCCTCTACCTCGCGCAGCTCAACTAAAAGGATGCGAAGCGAGGTCGATAGAGGCGACAGGAAAATGAAAAAGCGCGGCGCAGAGCATCCCGCGCATGCGAGCGACTTTTGAATTTTACCCGAGCCTCTACCTCGCGCAGCTCAACTAAAAGGATGCGAAGCGAGGTCGATAGAGGCGACAGGAAAATGAAAATTAATATCATTATCGGAAGCACTGTTGCCGTTTCGGCAAAGTGTATCATGCCTCTAAGCGATTAAAATCGCAAGAGTCACAGCAAAAGCTGAATAAAATGCAAATACAAACAAGATCTGAGCAACTGCTGAGGTCTTGTTTGTATTTAGTTGAAAGTGGCAAACGAAAAAACAAGCAGGAGAGGGTTTAAAAATTTGTTAAATTTATGTAGCAGAACGGATTTAAGCGTTGCAACAGTAAGGTATAAAAAGTAGAATAGAGGCTGATATGTAAAACCATGAGAGTAGGTTAATAATGATATGACAAACGATTCTATAAAAGTAAGAAATAAACAAATGGGTCAGCGTATGAATAAGAAAAAACAAAAAAGTTCACAAGAGACTATGGTAGCTGGTTCAGCATGGATGAGTATCGGCAGTGTTGTTTCCAGGCTGCTAGGCGCACTGTATATCATTCCGTGGATGTCTTGGATGGGAGATCAGTCAACAGCTAATGCGGCGAATGCATTGTTCAATATTGGCTATACGCCGTATGCATTATTCTTAAGTATTGCAACAGCTGGTGTGCCGTCTTCCATTTCAAAACAAGTCTCTTATTATAATTCGATCGGTGATTTTAAAACTGGGCAGAAGATTTATAAAAAAGGACTGCAAGTTATGGGAATCACGGGAGTTATCTCAGCTTCCTTAATGTTTTTACTGGCTCCAGTGCTGGCAGAAGCAAGTCCAGCTGCTTCTGTTGCTGAAGGTACTCAAGTTATTCGTTCTCTGACACCAGCTTTATTGATCATCCCAATGATGAGTGTGACGAGAGGTTATATTCAAGGACACAATACGATGGCTCCTTCTGCGATTTCACAAATTCTTGAACAAGTTGTTCGTGTTATCTTTATGCTGGTCTCCGTCTATATCATCCGCGTCATGTTTAATGGATCGATGGTCAATGCCGTATCTCTTTCTACATTTGCTGCATTTGTTGGAGCGTTAGCAAGTATTTTGTATCTTGCTTATAAAGTTTGGCAGAAACGAGCTGCACTTGAAGAAGAAATTGAACATAGCATCAATCACCAAGAAGTAGAAACCAATAAAATTTTTGTTGCCATTGTCAAGACTGCGATTCCATTTGTTATGGTAGGAGCGGGTATTACCTTATCACAATTGATCGACCAATATACTTATGAACCAGTGATGTCTAGAATAACTGCATGGACACCGAAAGAAATTGAAGAATTCTACGGTATTGCAGCAGCTAACGCCCATAAACTGATTATGATCGTTTTATCTTTGGGCAGTGCGATGGCTGCAACTTCTGTGCCCTTGATCAGTAGTTTGGTTGCAAAAGGTGACATGAAAGCAGTAGGGAAACAGTTCAATAATAGTATCCAATTGCTGTTTCTAGTGTTATTTCCAGCTTCAGTAGGGATGTTTGTGGTCGCTTCACCTTTATATTCTTTGTTTTATGGGCAAAATGATTTCGGGACAGAAATGACAAAAATCTCCGCTATTATGACACTATTTTTAGGCCTTTACACCATTCTAGGCTCAAATCTTTTGGCAGCAAGCAAAGTAAGAGCCGCTGTAAAAGCTTTGATGTTTGGATTGGCAGCTAAGTTGATCATTCAAGCACCGCTTTTGATATTATTTAAAACAAACGGTATGTTATATGCCAACATGATAGGATTTGGACTGGCTGCCTACTTTATGATGCGCTCCATGTACTTTTCAACGAAATATGATTTTAAATTGTTATCAAAACGCATTTTGCTGATTGGATTGCTTTCATTGACGATGATGCTCGTTACTTGGTTGACGAGAGAGATCATGTGGCTGTTTATTGATGAAAGCAGCCGTTCTGGATCAGTTATCGTTGTGGGAGTAGTTGCTGTTGTAGGTGTACTTACGTATGGCTATTTGATCTTAAAAACACGCTTAGCTGAAAAGTTGTTGGGGAATATGGCAAAAAGAGCTCGTGTCAAACTGCACATTCGTTAAAACGGAATAGACAGCAAAGTTGACACAATGTGTGCATCCCCTTTAGAAGGTTTTGCACAACCTGTTCGATATCTGTCATTTAGAAAGGAGAAAAAAATTGCGCTTAGACAAGTTGTTGGCTCATACCGGTTTTGGTACACGAAAAGAAGTAAAAGCACTCCTTAAAAAAGGTATTGTGACTGTAAATGGCGAAACTGAAAAAGACGGAAAGCGTCAAGTAGATGAAGAAAATGATCGAATCCAAGTTCTGGGAGAGCAAGTTCAATATCAAGAATTTGTCTATTTCATGCTGAACAAACCTCAAGGAGTCATCAGTGCGACTACAGATGATTTTCATGAGACTGTCATTGATTTATTAGAACCGCAAGATCAATTACAAGAACCTTTTCCAGTTGGTCGACTTGATATCGACACTGAAGGCTTGCTTTTGTTGACAAACGATGGAGCATTAGCGCATGATCTGCTGTCGCCTAAAAAGCATGTTGATAAGCTGTATGAAGCTGAAATAATAGGCCTGGTCACTGAAGAAGATCAGAAGGCTTTCCAACACGGAATCCAGCTAGATGATGGTTATCTTTGCAAGCCAGCCAACTTAACGATCATAAAAACAGAAACAGAAAAGAAAAGGTCTACTGTTCAGGTGACGATTCGAGAAGGAAAGTTTCATCAGGTAAAACGGATGTTTGAAGCGGTGGATAAGAAAGTTGTTTACTTAAAAAGAACAACGATGGGGCCTTTAAAACTTGATCAGCACTTAAAATTGGGGCAATACAGACCTCTGACTGAAGAAGAAATCGAAACATTAAAAAAGAAATAAACAAAAACAGCTGCTGCCAATAGTTTAACTGGCAGCAGCTGTTTTTGTTCTCATTACTTTGATAGGAAGATCCTGACAGAAATCCCTGCAAGAAAATAAATGACTCTCATAAACGTTGCTGTTCAAAATTTTTCATAAATGAAGGAATAGCTTCGATAATTTGAGAAGGCAGTACAACATACTGCTGATCTGCCAAAGCATCTCCAATGTAACTATGCAGGTAAACTGCAGCTAAAGTGGCTTGTTCTTTATCTGGCAGTTGAGCTGTAAAGCCGGCAATCATTCCAGCCAGTGTATCGCCCATTCCACCAGTTGCCATTGCAGGATTGCCGGTTGTATTTTTCCAATCGTCATTGCAGAAATAAATTTCTGTTCGAGAACCTTTTAGTACGATCGTCGCATCTAATTTTTTTTGGGCTTGCTTGTTCTTTTCAACTGTTTGATCTTCTTTAGAAATCCCACTGAGTTTTTTCCATTCACCAGCATGAGGGGTAAAAGTAAGGTGCGTTTCTGGAAGAGACAAGCTTTCTTGAGCAACCAAAGAAATCGCGCTTCCATCTAAAATCAGCTGTTGTTCTTTATGAATATGTTGAAACACAAGTTCGACTACTTCAGCTGCTTGTTCAGATAACCCTAAGCCGGGACCCATCACCACAATATCAACTTTTTTAATTTGTTCTTCTAAACTTTTTGCATCCCACAAATCAAGGACCATCGCTTCCGGCAAACGAGCATGCAATGCAGTATGGTTTTTGGGGTCTGTTGCAACCGTCACGAGTCCTGCGCCACTATATACTGCAGCACTAGCAGTTAACATAATTGCTCCACCCATATTTTGATCTCCGCCAATAACAAGAACTTTACCATAAGTTCCTTTATAACTGTCTTCTTTTCTTTTAGGGATGAATTGCTGAACGATATCTGCTGTAATGTTCTTCAAATAAAGCCCTCCTAAATATAACAAGATGTCCAAATGTATCTTGTTTATCATTCTAATAGTATTATAAAAGGGAAAAGAATGTATTGCACGAAATGTCTCTTTTGCGATTAGACCATTGTGAAGAAAGGCAAAGCAAACTTATCATTTGAGACGCGATCTAACATAGCAACTGGTAAAACAGAAAAAAGTTTATTTTGGGTTCACCCTTCAAAAATGATATGATAGTACTGTTAAAAGATTGGAAGGAGTGTTTGTTTAATGGCAATAGATTGGAAAAAAGAAGTAGAAAAACGCAAAGATGACATGTTGGAAGACTTGTTTACATTATTGCGTATCGACAGTGTTCGTGATGACAGCAAAGTATCTGAAGATGCACCGGTTGGTCCTGGACCGAAAAAGGCACTGGAAGCTTTTCTAGAAATTGGGAAACGAGACGGTTTTACAACCAAAAAAACAGGAAATATTGCCGGACACATTGAATACGGTGAAGGTGACGAACTGATGGGTGTGCTGGCGCACGTTGATGTCGTGCCTACTGGTACCGGCTGGGAAACAGATCCATTTGAACCAGTCATTAAAAATGATCGAATTTATGCACGCGGTGCTAGTGATGATAAGGGTCCTGGAATGGCTGCTTATTATGCTATCAAGATCATTAAGGAACTTGGACTGCCCGTTTCTAAGCGTGTTCGTTTCATTATTGGTACAGATGAAGAAAGTGATTGGCAATGCATGGATCACTACTTATCTGTAGAAGAAAAGCCTGACTTTGGTTTTTCGCCAGATGCAGATTTCCCTATCATCAATGGTGAAAAAGGGAACTTAACTGTTTACGTTAATGTCCATGGCGGCAATAAAGGCGGCAAGAATGAATTGATCCGCTTTGAAGCTGGTTTGCGTGAAAACATGGTACCGCAAGATGCTATTGCGGTCTTTAACAGTCAAGAAGCTGAAGTGATTGAAAAAGCTTTTTATGATTTTGCAGACACTTCTCCAATTGACGGTACTGTTGAAGTAGACAAGAATAAAGTGACCATTAAAGTTGTTGGAAAAGCAGCTCATGGAATGGAACCGCGTGGAGGTTTTAACGCAGGAACTTACTTAGCAGCTTTCTTAAGCAATTTCAAATTTGGCGAAGACGCGCAAAACTTTATTCAATTAACTGCTAACTATTTGCATGAAGATTCAAGAGCAGAACAGTTAGGGCTAAACTTCGAAGATGAAGTGATGGGTGATTTAACGATGAACCCAGGTGTCTTTTCATTTACACCTGAAGAAGGCGGCCAAATTGCCGTTAATTTCCGTTTCCCACGCGGTATGGATTTCCAAAGTATTGAACAAAAAATGGAAGATAAATTAGCCGAATATGATGTGACGTTCAAACGAGGAAAAGCTAAAACACCTCATTATGTACCAGCTGATGATCCGCTTGTAAAAACTTTGTTAGACGTTTACCACAAGCAAACAGGTCTAGAAGCAAAAGAACATTCTATCGGCGGCGGGACATATGGCCGATTGCTTGAACGTGGAGTAGCTTATGGCGCCATGTTCCCTGACAGCATTGATACGATGCACCAAGCCAATGAATTTATTGCTTTGGAAGATTTGACGCGAGCATGCGCGATCTATGCAGAAGCCATTTATGAATTGATTAAATAAGCGACTAAAAGAAAAAAACGGTTCTACAATATTTAACGTTGGTCTGTAAAATATCAATTTTTTAATGCTAAGCTCGTTAGAATCCTATTTCTAGAAATTTCAGGAGGCGCATAGGGCTACTGATAGCCATGAAAAAAGATGCAATGTGAATCACTTAGTGTTAGACTTTAACCGTTACACTAAGTTTGAAGCTTGCAAGCATTGAGACGCGATTTTCGGCTCAATGTGTTCTCTTAGCTTTCCATCAGTAGCCCATCGACCGTAGAAAATTTCTTTACCAACGTTAAAAGAGGAAGACCCAAAAAAACGAGCAGCCTTTTAAAAAGGCTACTCGTTTTTTTCTTTTAATTGTTTTGCTAAAGCGATCGTTTTTTCTAATAATACTTTTTCGGTATCGATCACTGGATAAATTTTTTCATCGTCTTGACTGTTTGCAAATGAAACTTCTGTACAACAAAGCAAGACAGCGTCGCATCCCATATCAATGAAAGAGCGAAGAATATCATAATAAAAAGGCAAAGAAACGGATCCTTCATTTTTGACTTGTGTATAGATTAGTTCATTTATTTTTTTTTGTAAATTTTCTGGCGGAAGAGTTACCGTGTAACCAGCTTCTTCCAAAGGCGTTTGATATAGCCGACTTTTTATCGTTCCTTCTGTTCCAGCTAGGCCAATCGTTTTCTTTTCACCAAATTGTTGCTTTAAACAAATCAGTGTTTCTTCAATCATATCAATGATTGGAATCGAAGTACTTTCCTTTAGGGACGGCATAAAATAGTGAGCCGTATTGCAGGGGAGAATGATAAAAGCTGGTTCTAATTTGCTAAGTTGTTCGATCGATTCTAATAAAGGAGGCAAAGGATCAGGATTAGATCGATCAAGGATATAAGCTGTGCGATCCGGCACTTCCGCATGGTTAAATAGAACATAGTTAAAATAATCTTGATCTTTTCCGGGGTGATAACGCTTATTGAGTTCAATCAAGAAGTTTGTCGTTGCCACTGAACCCATTCCGCCCAGAATACCAAAAAAATGTTTCATTTTATTCACCTTTCATCCCCTAATAGCACTGTTTGGCAATGCGCTTATTCCGATGATTAGAAATCAGGATTTTGAGGATATTGCTTGAATTTTTTAAAGTAATTCATTGTAGCCATTTTAACATAAAGTTTTCGTTTCCATTGTGGTTCTTGAGGACTATTTAACGGATGGAAAACTTTTTTGCGTCGATAAAGTTCTTTTACTTTTTGTTGTGTCTTGGTTGATTGAATATTTGCTAACAATAGACGTTTAGGAACAGCTGAATAAAGAATCTCTTCTCTAGAAACTTGATAAGGGATCGGTTCTTCTTTAATGAAGTCTCGAACGTAATAAGTAGCTGTATTTGCACCTGCAGCTGTCACATAATAATTGCTGCGGCCAAGTCGGGCATTTAATTCAAAAAACTTATATGTTTGGTCGCGTTCATCGTATTTTAAATCAAAATTTGAGAAACCAGTCCATTGAAGTTCAGCCAATAACTTTTTAACATCTTCAGTGACTTGTATTTCTTCGCGTGTCAAAATAGACAAGTGATTTCCGATTGCTGAAGGTGTGTGGTCTTCTAACAAGGTTTGTCCAAATGAAATCAGTTTGACTTCGTGTTGGTCTTTGTCGCTATAACAGGTGACCACACCCATAGCAGAATCATCACCGCGAATATATTCTTGTAAAATTAATGAACCTTCATAATGATTATCATAGACGTCTTGTACGATTTTCTTGTATTGTTCTTCATTTTCGCATAAATAGACTTTCATTTTTCCTGGGAATGATATTTCATGCCATTTCATACTGTCTGCTGGTTTGATAATAATAGGGTAATCAAATGGCAGATCAAGATCCAACTGATGAATGACCTTTGTTTTTGGATAAGGCACACCAATACGTTCGCAGATTTCATAAAAACTTTCTTTGTTTGTTCCGTAATAGAACTTTTGCTCATCTATATAAGGGACGATCCAGTTAGCCGGTATTTGGTCTCTGTGTTGAACGATCAGCTCTACATGGTTATCCGAACTACCGATCAGCAGGATTTTTTTATCTCCATACTTTTTATCCAGTTCCTTTAAAGTCTGAATAAAATCATCAGGTTTCATCATATTTTTGCTGACAAATGGTTCGATAAAAACAGAGTGATCAATGGCTCCCGTAACCAAGGAACAAACAACAACTGAAGATACGTTGTAAGCTTCATAGAAGGAACGAGCTGTGCTGTACCCTCCTAAATTACCACCTAGTATCACAGGAATAAAAGTCTGCTTAGAGATCGATGTATCCAATTCATTTCCTCCTCATTGTGCGTTGCATTTGACTGATCTATTGCTTTTGTATAGAAACTTGTTGCATAAGAAATAAAGAAGCAGATCAGACGAATCTTTTTTTGATAGTATTCTTTTTCAAAAAAAGTATAACATATACGAATATAGAATGACACACTAACTCTATAGGATCAGAGCATTTAGAGTGAATGGTTCCGCATACTATTTTCATCGAAAAGCTATGTTCATGATAACAATAAAAGATAACGAACGTTTGGCGAAATGAAGAAGCAAGGGGAAACAGCAGAGTCAAGGAAAGAGGCCAAATAAAAAGTGCTTTGATTGGTCAAATAATCCTTTTTTTAATACAGTTGAAAAGGGTGGGCAATAGACAAATAAAAGGCATTCAAATAGGAGGAAGAAAATGAAACCTTTTCTGAAAAAAATCGAAATGGAAACGAAAGAGAAACAATCTTTAACAAATATTGACCATTTTGTTGAAGAAGCAGTGACAGAAAGCGGCATAGAAGATGGGATCGTGCTGATTTTCTGTCCGCATACAACCGCAGCCATCACGATCAATGAGAATGCAGATCTTGATGTACAACGTGATCTGGATTTAGCTTATCGTGAAACTTTTCCGAACAGAGCAGCATTCGTTCACCAAGAAGGAAATTCAGATGGACACTTGAAATCTTCCGTTACTGGCACTAGCGAAATGGTTATCCTAACAAATGGAAAGATATTATTTGGCACCTGGCAAAGTTTATATTTTTGGGATTTCGATGGTCCGCGGAACCGGCATTTTTTTGTTAAAATTGTAGAAGGATAAAGGTACACAATATTGTTTAGAACAGTTCAGGTTTTAATGTAAAAAAATATTTTTAAATGATTCAAACGAAAAAGTTTTTCTCCATTTTTTGAGAAAAACTTTTTTTAGTATCCAATTATGGACGAAATAAAAAATAATCGCTTCTTTTTTCTTGGCTAAATGTACAAATATTAGAAAATAGTGAGAATTGATGAGAGAGATTTGAACTAAATGTGACAAATATAGACAACAGAAACGAACTCTATTTTCCTTGAAAAACTTAAAGAAAGCTGATTAAAAAACGGGTTTAGCTATTGAAAATACTGTGAAACAATCGTACTTGAAAGCGATTGAGCGAAAGGCTTTTAGAAAACAATGAAAAAACAAGAAAGCAGTCTTTTATTGACTTTTTTGACCTGAAAACAACAAAAAGCGCTTTCAGTAATATGGTTGTAATATACTGGGTAATTTGTTACACAACTTACATTTTTCTGTTCCTTTTTATGTGATATTCTTTTACTGTTGCGAAAAACAGAAAAGCGATGTTCAAAATAAACGAATAAATCATAAAATGAAAATGATTGATGGGAGAGTAAGAAGAAAGTGAAAAAAAGGGTACTTACAAGCTTTGTGGCTTTATCTTTGTTGGCTGGGCCCTTAATGGCTCCGATAACAGCCGATGCTGCTTCTTTAGATGAAATGAAGCAAGAAAAAAGCGCATTAGAACAGCAAAAAAATGAATTGCAAAAAGATATCGAAGCTTCTGAAAAAACAATGAAGAGTTTAGCAGAAGAAAAAGTTTCTCTAGAGAATGATGTTAAAACACTCCAAACAAAAATTGATGAAGTTGTGCGTAAGTTAAAAGCACAAGAAGAGAAATTAGCAGAAACACAAGAAAAAATTAAGAAGTTACAAGAAGAAATTGAAGCATTAAAGAAATTGATTGCTCAACGTAAAGAAAAGTTGGCGAATCAAGCTAGATCTGTTCAAAAAGATGCAAATACGACTGACCTAGTAGATTTAATCCTTGCTTCTGATAGCTTTTCAGATTTGCTTGGACGAATCGGTGTCATTTCTCAATTAGTAGAAGCTAATCAAGATATTGTCACACAACAAATGAACGACGAAAAAGCGCTTGAAGAAAAAGAAGCTTTAGCACAAAAAGAAAAAGCTGAAGTTGAAAAACTGAAAGCTGAAATTGAAGTGAGCCGCAATAACTTGTTGGCACAAAAAGCGGAATTAGATGATAAAATCGTGCAAGTGGCACAAAATTATCATATGACAGAATCAGAAAAGAATTCTTTTGTACAAGAGCAAGAAACAGTGGCACAACGTACAAGTACATTGGATGCCAATATGAAAAAAGAACAAGAACGCATTTTAGCTGAAGAAGCTGCAAGACAAGAAAGACAACGGAAAGCTGAAGAAGAAGCTAGAAAAGCAGCTGAACAAAAAGCAGCTGAACAGAGAGCGGCGGAACAGAAGACAGCTGATCAACAAACAACGGTTGAAGCTTCTACCAAAACTTCAAGCAGTTCTTCAAGCTCAAGCAGTTCTTCTAGTCAAAAAACAACATCTAGCTCTGGATTTATCCGTCCAGGCGGCAGTTATGTAACTTCTCATTTTGGTTACCGGGTTCATCCGATAACTGGACACAAAAAATTACATGGCGGAATTGACTTTGGCGGCAGCGGTCCAATCGTAGCAGCTAAAAGTGGTGTCGTTGTGAAAGCAGAGTACCATAGTTCATGGGGTTACCACGTTAAGATCGACCACGGAGACGGCATTCAAACATTGTATGCTCATATGCAAGCAGGTAGTTTGACAGTTGTACCTGGACAAAAAGTATCTCAAGGTCAGCAAATTGGAACAATGGGAACAACTGGTTCTTCAACAGGCGTTCATTTGCACTTTGAAGTTTATAAAAATGGCACACGTGTCAATCCGGCACCTTATTTAGGCCTATAATTGATAGAAGAAAAAAGCTGCTCTTTTACAGGAGCAGCTTTTCTTATAGAATAAAATCATGAACAACTCAGAGAGGCTGAAGGCAATGGAAAAAATTTTATCGAAAAAAAATGAACGTGTAAAACAATGGAAAAAGCTCCTCACAAAGAAAGGTCGGACAGCGGCTGGAGCTTACTTGATCGAAGGCAGCCATATGGTAGAAGAAGCCATTAAACATCAAGCACCTGTTCGTGAATACATTTTGTCAGAAACAATCGCACAAGAAGATAAAAATAAATATCCTCATGATAAGCTTTATATTGTATCAAAAGAGATTGCGCAAACGATCAGCGAGACGGGGACAAACCAAGGATTCTTTGCAGTTGTGGAGATAAAGGAACCAACAAAACCGGAAACTCCGGAAAAGCCCTATTTGCTGTTAGATCAGGTCCAAGATCCAGGTAATGTGGGGACAATGATTCGAACTGCGGATGCAGCAGGCTTTGCAGGAGTTATTTTAGGCTCTGGAACAGTTGATCTATATAATAGTAAGGTATTGCGTTCAACACAAGGCAGTCATTTTCATTTTCCTGTTTTTCAAAATGACTTAGGAGAGTGGTTTGATTGGTTTAAAGATGAGCATGTTCCTGTTTATGGAACAGAATTAAATAAAGATGCTGCTTCTTATCGCGAGATTCCTGCTGCGAGCCGTTTTGCTTTAGTAATGGGAAATGAAGGGAATGGCATGAATAGAAAATGGTTGGAGAGAACAGACAAAAATCTTTACATTCCGATTGAAGGAAATGCAGAATCTTTAAATGTAGCGGTTGCTGCTGGTATTTTAATGTTCGCATTGTATCAGCAAAATTAGTCTCCTTGTTCTCACAAAGCGCTATTTTTTAAAAAAGCAAGCAAAACAAATTGAATAAAACTATAAATGTTAAGTTTTTTTGAAATCTTTAAAAAAAGGTCCATTCAGCTTTATTTTTCCTATTAAACCTTGTATGATAAGAAACAAGTTGAAAAGCACTACCAACAAATGAAAAGGAAGTTTTTACATGACTGAAACAAGTTGGAGACTGGATCTTGAGTATGTTAAATTGGTTGAAGATTTAATGGCAAGTGAAGCAGTGCAAAAATTACAAACTATTACACAACATCACTTTTCAACACGATTGGAACATTCCATTAGTGTTTCCTACACCAGTTACAAAATCGCAAAAAAACTAAATTTAGATTGTAGTGCAATTGCCCGTGCAGGTTTATTGCATGACTTTTTCCATGAAGATCGAGAAATGTTTAAACAACATTATGCTGGCTGTTCACACGCTGCTATGCATCCACAAATAGCTTTGAAAAATGCTAAAGAAATTACAGCACTGAGCGAATTAGAATGTGACATTATTGAAAAACACATGTGGCTTGCAGCTCCTGGTTGTATGAAATTGCCAAGATATAAAGAAAGTTATGTGGTTACAATGGTTGATAAGTACTGTGCAACAAAAGAAGCTGTTATACCACTGCCTGGAATGATCAGCAGCAAAGCAAAACATAAAGCAAAACAGATTTGGACACGTTTAAAGCCATTAACTGTGTAAACAACGCAGTCATCTTCAAGCCCTCACTCCTTGATGCGTGAGGATTATTTTATGTCTTTTCACGTGATTCACTTACTAAAAATAACCAAATGTGATATAATAAGTTCAAAAGAGGTGAGAAACAATGACATCCGTTAAAAATGAAACGGAAAAAACTATGTCGTGTAACGAAAAAGCAAAAGTCATTTGTCCGAAGTTTGAACATACGTTTACTTTTTTAGGGAAAAAATGGATGGGGCTTATTATCGATGTATTGCTTACAGGACCTCGCCGTTTTAAAGATATTGCAGCATCAATTCCTGAAGTCAGTGATCGTGTGTTAGTAGAACGTTTGAAAGAATTAGAAAAAGAAGGAATTGTCATGCGGAAAGTCGATCCTGAAGCAACTATGCGAGTGGCTTATGCTTTGACTGAAAAAGGTACAGCCCTCCAAGGTGTAATGGAAGAAATCCAACATTGGGCAGACGACTGGATCTGCGCTGAAGACATGGCAAAAAATCAAGCTTGAGTTTAAATGCTCAATCCGGTAAACTAAATATGAATAAGATCATCAAAAGACTTTGACGGAAAAAAGTAAGTTAAGCGTGAAATAGAGAGAGCGACTATCATCGGCTGCAAGTAGTCGTATTTCAACTTTTCTGAACATTCACTTCCTGAGTCGACTTTGGAATTTACGCAAGTAATGAATAAAGTTCCGGTGCTAGCCGTTACTAGTATAGAGTGTAGATCTGTAATAGGATCTAAACTAGGGTGGTACCGCGAAGACCTCGTCCCTTTTTTAGGGGCGGGGTCTTTATTTTTTTAGATCAAAAAAGACTATTTGAAAGGAAAACGAGTTTAAGCATCAATCGTAAGAGCATCAGATAGATTTTTAGCTAAAGGAACTTTAGAAAAAAGGAAAAGGAGCAGCAATATGGAAATGAAGGAACAACTGACTTCTTTAAAAGAAGAAGCGATGAAACAAATCAAAGATTCACATGATTTAAAAGCATTAAATCAAGTTCGAATAGATTATTTAGGGAAAAAAGGTCCGATCACAGAGATCTCAAAAGGAATGAAAAAATTGCCCTCTGAAGAAAAACCAGTAGTAGGCGCGATGGTCAACGATGTACGGACAGCCATTACCGAAGAAATGGACAAACAAAAAGAAGAACTAGAAAGACAAGCTCTGCAAGAACAATTGATGTCTGAGACGATCGATGTTACCTTACCGGGAACAGCGGTGGCCAAAGGTCAAGGTCATGTTTTAACACAGATCATGGAAGAAATCGAAGACTTGTTTTTGGGCATGGGTTACCAAATCGTAGAAGGTCCAGAAGTTGAGGAAGACAGCTACAACTTTGAACGCATGAATTTGCCGAAAGACCATCCCGCACGAGACATGCAGGATACTTTCTATATCACTGATGATATTTTGTTGCGTACGCAAACGTCTCCTGTTCAAGCGAGAACCATGGATACACATGATTTCTCAAAGGGACCATTAAAAATGATCAGCCCTGGAAAGGTTTATCGCCGTGATAATGATGATGCTACTCACTCGCATCAATTCCATCAAATTGAAGGACTTGTCGTAGCTGAAAATATTACAATGGCTGACTTGAAAGGAACGCTTGAAGTATTTGCTAAAGAGCTTTTTGGAGCAGATCGTGAAATTCGTCTTCGTCCTAGTTACTTCCCTTTTACTGAGCCTTCTGTAGAAGTTGACGTCAGCTGCTTCAAATGCGGCGGAAAAGGATGCAGCGTCTGCAAGCATACGGGTTGGATCGAAATCTTAGGAGCAGGAATGGTACACCCTAATGTTTTAGAGATGTCTGGGATCGACACCGATAAATATAGTGGATTTGCATTTGGGTTAGGACCTGATCGCGTCGCCATGTTGAAATATGGCATTGAAGATATTCGTCGTTTTTATCAAAACGATATTCGTTTCTTAAACCAGTTCAAAGTAAAGGAGTAGAAGGATGAACGTATCATATAAGTGGTTGACAGAGTATGTCGATTTAGAAGGCATCACACCAGATGAATTAGCTGAAAAAATGAGTCGTACAGGAATCGAGATCGAAGGCGTCGATTATCCAAGTGAAGGATTGAAGAAAATCGTCGTCGGGCACGCGGTAGAAGTCGTTGATCATCCAGATTCCAATCACTTGCATATCTGCCAAGTAGATGTCGGAGAAGAAGTACTGCAAATCGTGTGTGGAGCGCCAAACATTGCGGCTGGACAAAAGGTTATCGTTGCTTTGCCTGGTTCACGCATCACCGGGAACAAAAAGATCAAAAAAGGAAAAATGCGCGGAGTCGTTTCAAATGGTATGATCTGTTCGCTTGAGGAGTTAGGTTATACTGATCATGTCGTGCCTAAAAAATATGCAGAAGGCATCTATGTTTTACCGAATGAAGCTGTTCCAGGAGAAGAGGTATTTTCTTATCTGTCGATGGATGATGCGATCTTAGATATGTCGATCACGCCTAATCGCGCGGATGCTTTGAGTATGCGTGGAACGGCTTATGAAGTAGGAGCGATCTATAACAAAAAAGTGACGTTCCCTGAACTGGATTATGTTGAAGATCCATCGGAAGATATCAAACAAGACATGCAAGTGTCTGTTGAAAATCCAGCAGACACACCGATTTATTCGATCCAAATCATTAAGGATGTAACAGTGAAAGAAAGTCCGTTGTGGCTGCAGACGAAATTGATGAATGCAGGTATTCGTCCAGTGAATAATATTGTTGATATCACGAACTATATTTTGCTGGAATATGGTCAGCCGCTTCATGCCTTTGATTACGATAAATTAGGCTCAAAAGAAATTTATGTGAGACGGGCTAAGGCTGAAGAAAAGATCGTCACTTTAGATGAAGAGGAAAGAACACTTTCGCCAGAAAATATTGTGATCACAAATGGCGAAAAGCCGATTGCTTTAGCAGGAGTGATGGGAGGGCTTGATTCCCATATTACAGATGAAACAGTAACGGTTGCTTTAGAAGCTGCATTGTTCGATCCTATTTCGATTCGTAAGACAGCAAAGGCTTTAAATTTACGCAGTGAATCAAGTGCTCGTTTTGAAAAAGGCATTAATCTAGCTACTGTTCAAGAAGCTGGTAAGCAAGCAGCAGCGTGGATGGCGGAACTGGCTGGTGGTCGTATCGTTTCAGGAATAGCAGAAGCTCGTTCTGTTGAAGCAAAAGATGTCACTGTTTCTATCACTTTAGAAAAGATCAATCATGCGCTTGGAACTGAGTTGTCTGAGGATGAAGTGACAAGCATTTTTGATCAACTTGGTTTTGACGCATCGATTTCAAATGGAACTTTTGCCGTTATCATTCCGCCAAGACGTTGGGACATCGCAATCGAAGCAGATTTGATTGAAGAAGTAGCTCGTATTTATGGTTATGACAATCTACCTTCTACTTTACCGATCAGCGCTTCTCATCCTGGGTATTTAAATGAAAAGCAACGCCTGACCCGTCATACGAAGCATTTTCTTGAAGGCAGCGGCTTATCACAAGCCATCAGTTATGTATTGA
The DNA here is from genome assembly GCF_900113675.1 of Pisciglobus halotolerans. Taxonomy (GTDB): domain Bacteria; phylum Bacillota; class Bacilli; order Lactobacillales; family Carnobacteriaceae; genus Pisciglobus; species Pisciglobus halotolerans. The sequence continues at coordinate 24,797 of NZ_FOQE01000019.1, read as the reverse complement.
CAACGCCTGAAAAAGCAGCAGCCTTTTCTATGCGAGAAAGCGATAGGATTCAACTTGAAATGCCGATGAGTGAAGATCATAGCACATTGCGGATGAGTCTGTTGAGCGGTTTGTTAGATGACTTGTCTTATAATATCGCTCATCACAATCAAAATGTTGCCTTATATGAAAATGGTCGAGTATTCTACACAAGTTCAGAACAAACGCTTCCGATCGAAGAAGAACATGTAGCAGGTGCCTTGACAGGTTCTTTGCAGCAGGCAGATTGGCAAGGAAAAGAACAAAGAATTGATTTCTTTGTCATAAAAGGAATCTTAGAAGAAATGTTTGCTGCTTATGGTTTGGTTGAACCAATCACTTTTGTTCAGCGAACAGATCTCCCGCTTTTGCATCCTGGAAGAACAGCTGCAATTATGTTGGGCGATGAGATGATTGGCTTTGCCGGACAGCTTCATCCATCAGTTGCTAAAGAACGAGACTTAAAAGAAACTTATGTTTTTGAATTCAACTTCCAGGCTATCGTAAATGCCGAAAAACATGCGACAATTTACCAACCGGTGCCGAAGTATCCAGGTATGTCAAGAGATATTGCGTTAATGGTAGACGAAACCGTTTCTAATAAACAAATAGTAGAAGTGATCAAAGAAAATGGCGGCAAGTATTTAACGGCTGTGCATCTATTTGATGTCTACCAAGGTGAAAATATCGAAACGGGTAAAAAATCGTTAGCTTATACACTTTCTTATCTTAACCCAACAGCTACCTTGGTTGAGGAAGAAGTCAGCAAAGCATTTGATAAAGTACAATCAGCTTTGGTTGAACAAGTACAAGCAGAAATTCGTTAATGTTCTAATAGCTTTTCAGATACTAAAGAAACAAAAACATGAAGCGTAAAAAAAGAAGACACTGGTAACCTTGAGTTTGTTATCCTTCCTACCATCTTTCAATTGGTAGGAGGGCTAACAGGCCAAAGCAGGTTAACGGTTGTCTTCTTTTTTGGTTCTTTATCTTCTAACGTTGGTAAATATGTTTTCTTCGGCGGATAAAACAAAAGAATTATTTAAATCCAGCGATTTTTTTGGCTTTTTCAGTATTAGCGAAATGCAATTTAGCAAATTGACCCAAATAAGACAGACCGCCTTTTTTTAACAAGCGGGCAGCAACTAAATCGACATTGCTTCCAGCACCGGAAGGGATAGTAAGGCCTGCTTTTGCTGTTAAAGTGTCTAACCCCTTTAGGAATGCATAGCGAGCCAAGATCGAGGCAGCTGCTACAGCAAGATGATGACTTTCTCCTTTTGTTTCAAAAAAAACTTTCTCGCGAACTTGGATCGGTTGATCTTGAATGTGTTTAAAATAAGTACTAGGCAGTTCGAATTGATCGATCAAAATGCCGTCTGGCTGGTCAGGAGCAATTTTTGTCATCAGATGATTCAGCGCCTGATTATGAAGGATAGCTTTCATTTTCCCTTGGCTCATGCTCGGTTGAATAGCGTTGTATTTTTCCGGCATCACTGTTAACAAACTATGGGGAAGAAATGTCAGCAAATCTTTGGCAACGCTGATGATCTCGGTATCGCGCATATCTTTAGAATCTCGCACACCCAGCTCTTTTACTAAAGCAATCTTTTCTTTAGGTACATAGGCGGCGACAACGGTTAATGGACCGAAGTAACTGCCGGTGCCAACCTCGTCGCTCCCAATGACGGACCAATTTGAAAAGTCCTTTGGCAAGTGAGTAGCTTTTACGGTCTTTTTTTTAGGCGCTTGAGTTGTTGCCTCTTTTTGCCATATTTCAGCCTCTTGTTCTGAGCGGCTGCCTTGGAACAGAACTTTTCCTGATCGATAAGCAGTGATGCTGACAGGGCCTTTTTTAGCAGCAAATACACTTCCTGGAGGTGCTGGTTGTTTTAAATGGTTCTGATAAAATGTTTCCATTTCTTTTATCGTTTCAGCGGAAACTTTTAGTACTTCGTTTGCCATTGACAAACTCCTTTCATGCTTAAAAAAACTTTCCATGCCTCTTATTATACCATTTCGCTTTAAATGACCAATCACTTTCTTGTGTTCAAAGAGAAAAGCTGTACAAAATGTGTCACATACGACAAAATAAGCCCTTAAGCCTTTAGAACGTGTCAAAAAGTGCACGACAAAAGGCAGCAATTGGAACCCACAAAGAAAGTAAATTTGGTATGATAAGGGTAATAAAAAATGGGGAGGGATTCACAAAAAAAATGTCTATTGTTTCAGTTGTTTTGCGTCCCTTTTGTTTTTCCCGTGATTACTAGCGCTCCTATAAAATAGAAAACCAGTGCTTTTGTTCAATATATGCAAATGGATATGGAAACTATAACTCAAAAACACCCCCAATGAAAGAAACCATCTATTCAAAACAGGAATAGTGGCAGTTGTTTTTGAGAAAACAGCGTGCATAGTATCATCTTTCTTATTGTCCTCGCTTAATTTTTTTATTGTTCACCGATTTTATCCTCATTTTTTCCTCTCTTAAAAACTATCTGTCTTCCAGATAGTTTTTTATTTTTCAGCAAAGATATCAATAACTCACCTATGTTATATTATGGTATAATGAAGAAAATGGCACATAGGGGTGAAAACAATGAGGTTGTTATTAGATTCAAGCTCGTTGCGACGTTTACAATTGCTTGAAATATTGGCATCCCAAGATGGTTGGCTCTTGATTGAAAATATTGCAAAACAACTAGATTGCTCACAGCGTAGTATCAAAAGCGATATTCAGTTTTTCGAACACTATTTTAAAGAAGATCTATTTATAAAAACCTCCAAAAAAAATGGCATTCAGCTGATCACACCTGACTTTTTTGAACAAAATACGATTTACCAAGAAATTATAAAAGAAAATCTCAATGTTCAGCTGCTCAGTTTATTGTATGAAGAACAGTTACATACATTGACAGACTATGCAGCTTACTTATACACCAGTCTTTCTTCAGTTACGCGCAGCATGAAGCAAATCAAAGAAGCACTGAAAAAATTTGATTTATCGATAAAAACAAAACCCGTTGCTTTAGAGGGAAGAGAAGAGCAAATTCGCTTTTTCTATTGTGTCTTTTTTTGGGAGCTAACAGGATTGAATTTTTCAGAATTGGACATTCCTTTTATTGATGAAGCAACGGCATTTGTTCAACAATTGACGACTTCTTCACAAGAATCATTTTCAACAGTGATCATCAGCAAAATGATTGTGTGGACAGCAGTTTGTTTGGACCGTATCCAAAAAGGGTATCTCTTGAAAGAATATGCTCCAATTGTTCCTGTTTCCCAGTCCGTTAAACAATTGATTGACGAAAGTGAAAAGCTTTTATCCTTCTCTTTACCAGCAAATGAGAAAGAATTTTTTGGTTTTTATTTTATGAATCGCTTTGCTTTTACAGATATACAGTCCATTAAAGCCCATTCAAATTTGTGGGAAACCTATACGGATATAGGGCGTTTCTTAGAGCAATTGACCTATCAACAGGAAGTTCAGATGAGTAATAAAGAATATGTCAACGATAAGTTGTTTAAACACTATATTTATAAAGAAGCTTTTAAAGGGCCAAATGATTTGTTTTGGAATCCAACACGAAAAACGTTACTTCATTCAGTAGATGTTTATGCTTCTTTTATTGATCAAACGCTTATGACATTAGACCAGTGGCAGCAGCCTTGGACTAAAAAAATGAAAGAAGAGCCTTATAGTTTCTTATATACTTTAGCTGTTTCATGGAAAAATTTGACACAACAAATCATTGAAAAAGAAAAAAAGATTTGTGTGGAAGTTGTTTCCCAGTTTGGGGTCGATCATGAATACTTTATTTCTGAGTTATTGATCCATCAATTCCCTAATAAGTTAGAATGTTATCCTTTATCAGAAGTAAAAAAGCTGCAAAAAAAAGTTGATATGGTGATAACGGATATGAAAATCGATCCTTTTCTGCAAAAACAAACGGATCATACTGTTCCTGTCGTTAGTATCGAATATGCCCCCAATCATCGCAATTGGCATCATATTCGCACAGTTTTGGAAAAGGTAGAAAAGCAACAGAGATAACTTGCTTATAAAACATTTTGGAGAGCATTTAAAATGATACCGCGTATTCAGGAAACTTTCTGTCGTAAATTTCTATCAATCGACAGATTTTTTCCTAAATTTTTTTCGCATTCTTACCGTCATTCGTGTTAAAATAAGAGAAATGCGAATTTTAGGAGGATGGATAGTGTCTGATAAAAAAATACGGTATAAAGCAAAAATTGCTGGAAAAAACTATACCATTATAGGGGCACGCTCTCAAAAACATTTGCAGCTTGTAGAACAGACAGTCGATGAACAGTTAAGACAAATTGAAGCATTGACGAGCGGATTGGATCCAGAAAGAAGAGCCGTTTTGGCAGCAGTCAATGCTGTCTCTGATCAAATCGAAATGCAAATTAACATGCAAAAAATGGAAAAAGAGATTGAAGAACTGAAACAAAAATTAAGAGAATCAAACATGGAACATGTTGATTAAAAAGGATGACAAGAAGATATGTGGATGACACTAGGAATCATATTCATACTTTTTATTGGAATGTATAGCGGTGCCAGAAGAGGGTTAGTTTTACAGCTGATATTGACAGTGGGCTATGCAGTTTCTTATTATTTTGCCAGCCAATATTACTTAAAAGCTGCAAATCATTTAAAATTGCTGGTTCCTTATCCGCAAGCTTCTTTAAATGATACATTTGTTTATTATGATCAGGCTATCGCCCTGCATTTGGATGATGCTTTTTACAATGGCATTTCCTTTTTACTGCTGCTAGGTATCGGCTGGTTGTTGACGCGATTTGTTGGCGGATTGTTAAATGGGGTAACAGCTTTACCAATCATCAAACAAGTGAATAAACTTGGCGGGGCAGTGCTTGGCGGAGTTGTTTCTTATGTGGCTGTCTTTTTATTGTTATTTATCTTGACGATGCTGCCGCTTGGCTTTATTCAAGAACAATTTGCCCATAATGCATTAGCACAGTCGATCGTAGAACATACACCAAAAATTTCTCATCAGATTTATGAATGGTGGGTCAATAGTAGTATAAGACATTAACACCACAAGAAATCGTTTCTCTTAAAAAAGAAACGATTTCTTGTGGTGTAAAGGAATAGTTTGAGAGGTGAAACCATGAACGAAAAAATACTTCAAATGATGGATTATCAAAAAATACTGCATGAAGTTAAATCCTTTGCAGCTTCTATCCTAGGAAAAGAAAAAGTTATGTCATTAAAACCATCTTCTTCTGTTGAAGAAGTACAAAGATGGCAAGATGAAACAGATGATGGTGTAAAAGTTATCCGTTTGCGCGGTAGTATGCCAATACCGCAACTGGAAAATGTACAACCGCATTTAAAAAGATTAGCAATTGGAGCTGTTTTAAACGGAGCAGAGATTGCACAGATCGGAAAAATTTTACGCACATCAACAGAAGTGCGGAGATTTTTTGAACAATTGGAAGAAACGGGTATTGAATTTGCACGGTTATACCAGCTCATTCACCAACTGGCACAGACCCCATCTCTGAATCAACGCATCAGAGAAACGATAGATGAAGAGGGCAATGTACTAGATGATGCCAGTCCAGCTTTAAGAGGAATCCGTACCGGAATCAAAAAAGGTGAATCAGCTGTTCGAGAAAAATTAGAATCGATCATTCGTGGCAAAAGCGCACGCTATTTGAGTGATCCAATCATTACGATTCGTAATGACCGCTATGTTGTCCCTGTTAAGCAAGAGTATCGCGGACATTTTGGCGGGGTTGTTCATGATCAAAGTTCAAGTGGACAAACTTTGTTTATTGAACCGAGAAGTGTAGTAGAACAAAATAATCGTTTGCGTCAGCTGCAAATCGAAGAACGACATGAAATTGACCGCATCTTGGCAGAATTATCTAATGACATTGCGCCGTTTAGTAACGAAATCGCCCATAACATGCAATTATTAGGTACACTAGACTTTATTGGAGCAAAAGCTGCCTATGCCAAAAGCATACAAGCTGTTCGTCCAGAAATCAGCGAAGCAAATGATGTGAAATTGTACCAAGCACGTCATCCGTTATTAGATCCAGCAACAGTCGTTTCAAATGATATTTTTATTGGTGGAGAACACCAAGCTGTCATTATTACAGGACCGAATACTGGTGGTAAAACAGTGATTTTAAAAACGTTAGGGTTGTTGCAGTTAATGGGACAATCTGGTTTGCAGCTTCCTGTTGTTGAAGAAAGCCAGATCGGTGTCTTCAAGGAAATATTTGCAGATATTGGGGACGAACAATCGATTGAGCAAAGCTTGAGTACATTCTCATCTCATATGACCAATATCGTTTCCATTTTAGATAAAATGGATGACAAGAGCTTGATCGTCTTGGACGAGTTGGGTGCTGGAACAGATCCTCAAGAAGGAGCAGCTTTAGCGATTTCTATATTAGATCAAATCGGCATAGCCGGCAGTTCAGTACTTGTGACGTCTCATTACCCTGAGTTGAAAGTTTATGGTTATGAGCGGCCTGGAACGATCAATGCCAGCATGGAATTTGATGTGGATACCTTAAGTCCGACTTACCGTTTGCAGATTGGTGTGCCTGGACGAAGCAATGCTTTTGAAATTTCAAAACGTCTAGGGATCGCTCCTGAAATTATTGAGCGTGCGCGTCAGTTGATCAGCGGAGAAACACAAAACTTGAATGAAATGATCGCTGACTTAGAAAATAGTCGTAAGATGACTGAAATGGAATATCAGGAAGTTCGCGAAGATGTTCGTGAAGCACAAGACTTGTTGGCTGATTTAAAAACGGCGGTTCAGCAATTTTGGTCAGAAAGAGAAGAGTTAATAAAATCGGCTGAACAAAAAGCCAATCAAATTGTTGAATCATCTCAAGAAAAAGCGGAGCAAATCATTACTGATTTGCGTCGGATGCAGCTTCAAGCAACGACCAGTGACACAGTAAAAGAACATCAACTGATCCAAGCACGGTCTGATTTAGCTAAGCTTCATCATCAAGAAGAAGAAGCATTAGCTAAGAATAAAGTATTGAGGAAAGAAAAAGAAAAAAATGTTTTTAAAAAAGGCATGGATGTTAAAGTGGAATCATTTGGCCAAAAAGGGGTACTGGTTGAAAAGGCGGATAAACACGCGTGGATCGTACAAATGGGCATGTTGAAAATGAAATTGCCTGAAAGTGATCTGACCCCAACTGAACCTGAAAAAGAACCCAAACGAAAAGTAACCACGGTTCATTCTGCTTCTCAAAGTCATGTTCGGCCGCAGCTGGATTTGAGAGGAGAACGCTATGAAAATGCACTTGCAGAATTGGATCATTATCTTGATGCTGCATTATTGGCTAATTATCCTCAAGTCACGATCGTCCACGGAAAAGGCACTGGAGCTTTACGAAAAGGCGTAACAGAAGCACTTAAAAAACATCGCTCAGTCAAATCCTTCCACTATGCACCTGCAAATCAAGGTGGGAATGGCGCAACGATCGTAGAGTTTAAAAACTAAGCAAAAGAATGGCAAATCATCAAAATATTTGCTATAATGAAAATAGAGTAGCTTACTAATAATAAGTTAAGAAGGAGTAAGCAGATATTTAAAGGAGGAAATAGAAATGGTAAAAGCTATCACAGACGCAAACTTTGAAGAAGAAACAAAAGATGGATTATCTGTAACGGACTTTTGGGCTACTTGGTGTGGACCTTGTCGTATGCAATCTCCTGTTTTGGAAGAGCTAGATGACGAAATCGGTGATGAAGTAAAATTTGTCAAAATGGACGTAGATGAAAACCAAGAAACACCGGCTGCTTTTGGCATCATGAGCATTCCGACTTTATTGGTCAAAAAAGATGGAGAAGTCAAAGAAAAATTGATTGGCTACCATTCTAAAGAGCAAGTAGAAGAAGTATTAGCTAAATATAAATAAGCAGCATAAACAAATCGTCATACCCTTTTTCATAAATCCCCCTTTATGAAAAAGGGTATTTTTTTAGCCAAATCTTGTTCACATTTTTTCTATAAAAGTGTGACATTAAGACAAATTAACTTTTTTTCTCTTCATAGTTTGCTATAATATGGTCAATAAAATAAGTCATAGCTTATTTTAAGGTGGTATTTCATGCCAAAGTAAAGCAGTAGTTTTAGTTAGAGAACGGCAGTCATGCAGATGTATAGGATATAGACATTGTAAGAAACAACACATAACTATAATTTCATTTTCTGGAGAGAAAAAAGATGAGTCAATTAATGAAAAATTTAAAAGAAACCTATGCATATGTTATTGAAGGCAATGAGATGAAAAAAACATTTTCAGTGTGTCGCAATGACATTATTGAAAATGCAGATGGTGAAATTGATTGTCCCTTAGATGCGGTGTTGAGCAAACACCATTTGACGTTTGGAGATCTAAATGGTCTTTCTCCCACGCGTGCTTTGTTTGTCAAGTATGAAGGGGAACAAGAGACCGTTTTGAATGAAATCAGTTTAAACATTAATTTATAGTGCAACAAAAAAGCCGAGGCGAAAATGCCTCGGTTTTTTTGTTGGTTTAGCAATAAATAGATTATTTTCTTTTTCCAAAGATACGTAAAATACTGAGAAATAGATTGATAAAATCTAAATACAATTCTAAGGCCAGGCCAATGCTTAGGCGACTTAAAAGGGGACTTCCTGCGAATTCTTGATACAAATAACGACATTTTTGTGTATCGTAAGCTGTCAAACCCACAAAAATCACTACAGTAATAATAGATAAAACCAAATCGCCGACAGAACTGTGTAAGAAAAAAATATTGACAAGCGAGGCAATGATCAGACCGAGCAGCATGCTGAGCAAGATGCCGCCTAACTTAGAAAGATCTTTCTTTGTGGTAAACCCAATCACGCTTAAAACTGCAAAAAGTCCTACCGTACTGATAAAGGCATTAAATACGCTGGTGTCCGTATAAGAGAAAACAACGAGTGAAAGTGTGATACCATTCACCATTGCGTATAATAAATATTTGACGACGTAATTAGCCTTACTTTTGATATTTTCTGGGTTAAAGCGGAAAGTAAAAACAAGCACCAATTCTAAAATAATGAATCCGTATATTACCATGCCGTTTGTTGCAACGATCAAGTCCCAAAAAGCAACAGACACAGGATTATAAGAATACATCAAGAAAAATACGGTTAGTGCACTGATCAATAACCCGCCGGCTACCCAAGCATAAATACCAGACATAAAACGGGAAAAAGATTGTTGAGATTGAACTTCTTGTGCACCATTTGAATATCTGTTCATTTTATTCCTCCTGATAAAAAAAGTATTAAAGTCTGATTACATTCTAGCGGATTTAGAGTAGGCGGTCAATAAACAGTGAAGGATAAGAATAAGACAGAGAAAATGGTTCGGTTATATTTCCAGTCTATGCTAGAATAAAAGTATACATAAAAAAGGATAGATTGGGGGAGAAAGGGATGTTGGAAGCAAGACATTTAACAAAAAAATTTGGAACATTGACAGCTGTTAATGACGTCAGTTTTAAAATAAATGATGGTGAAATATTGGGTATGATTGGTCAAAATGGTGCTGGCAAAACCACTACGTTTCGTCTGTTGTTGAAATTTTTAGAACCGGATTCAGGGGAAGTGCTTTGGAACGGGAAGCCGCTGACAAAAAAAGACTATGATGCTGTTGGTTACTTGCCGGAAGAAAGAGGGCTCTATCCTAAAGTGACGATCGAGGATCAATTGATTTATTTTGCTCGTTTACGAGGAAAAACGAAGAAAGAAGTTAAACCGCTGATCGATGAATGGATGGAAAAGTTTCAAGTAAAAGGAAAGAAAAGTGACAAAGTTAAATCACTATCGAAAGGGAACCAACAAAAGGTCCAATTGATCGCGACTTTGTTACACGAACCCAAATTGGTGATATTAGATGAACCTTTTAGCGGACTTGATCCGGTGAATGCGGGATTGCTCGAAGAAGGGATAAAGGAATTAAAAGAAAAAGGGGCATGTGTGATCTTCTCAAGTCATAACATGAATAACGTTGAGGAAATTTGTGATCGCCTCGTTATGGCAAAAGATGGGGCAATGGTTTTAAACGGAACGATCCATCAAATCAGAGAGCAATTCGGCCGTAAAAAGCTCTTTTTAGAAACACCTAAGACGGTAGAGGAATTAGCGCTGATGCCAGGTGTGCAGTCCGTTCACTTGACGAGAGATGGGGTAAAAGTCTTAGCACTACAAGATGCGGCTTATGGAAAAGAGATCTTTGAACAAGTGACCAAGGATGGATACATTTCAACTTTTAGTCAGCAACCGCCTACTTTGGAAGAAATTTTCAAAATGAAAGCAGGTGAACAACATGAATAAATTTTGGATTATTGTTGGGCAAGTTTATAAAAAGAACGTCAAGTCGATGGGATTCCTTTCCATGGTGTTATCGCCTATTATTATTTTGCTGGTTGTTGCTGTCATCATTTATTTTGTTGCCCAATCAGAATCTGAAATTCCTAAAATTGCTGTTTTTTCTGACGAGCCGCAAGTTGTTGAGGCTTTAACATCACAACCGCATGAAGAAATGACGATAACGACTGCATATCAAACGCCGCAAGAAGCAAAAGCGGATCTGGAAGCAGAAAAACTCGATGGTTATCTGCAATTGACTGAAGAAAATGGGCTGTATACAGGAGAATATGTTTACACTCCACAAAGTGCTGATGTAGATATCGAGCAATTGACCAACTTGCTCAGCAAGATTCAGCTTGAGCAGCAAACAGAGGAGTTGAATTTGTCTCAAGAAGCGGTAGAGACCTTACTAACCCCAGCGCAGTTGAAAAAAACGCGTATTGAATTCAGAGGCGGCGGTGGGATCACCACGACGGACAACGTAGAAGATGCAATAAAAATGGGAAGTGCATATGCAGTTGGAATCGCGGTATTTGTTTTTATCATGACCTATTCTAGTATTATTGCAGAAGAGATTGCATCTGAAAAAGGAACAAGAATCATGGAAGTCATTTTGTCCAGTGTATCTTCAACCGTTCATTTTTTTGGAAAGTTAACAGGTATCTTCCTGATTTGTTTGACGCAGATCGGGATTTACGCCGTCATAGGATTGATTGCTTTTCAATTTCCTTTTGTTAAAGAGTTGCTTGCCGGGGTGGACGTAATAGCTCTGCTTAAAGGTCTAGCAGGAACTTCTTTGGTTTACTTCCTATTTGGAGTGATTCTTTATGCTGTTATTGCCGCTTTTCTAGGTTCATTAGTGACAAAGATCGAAGATGTTTCTAAGGCAGTTTCACCAATCGTCTTTATTGCATTAGGCGGTTTCTATGCTGGGCTATTTGCTTTTTACAGTCCGAATCATCTTGTCGTTAAAGTCGCTTCTTATATCCCCTTGTTCACTCCATTTGTGATGCCTTTTAGAATCGCTAGTGATACTGTTTCGACTGCAGGCATTATGGTCTCTGTTTTAGTCCTGTTATTGTTTACGCTTATCACCACAGGCGTTTCCGCTGTCCTTTATCGATCGAACGTATTGATTTATTCTGACTCGGGAATGTTCAAAACGATGAAAACGTCATTGAAAGGGCTGAAAAAGACCTAAATAGTCACCTAAAGTTTGCGCGAGCAAAAAAATAAAGAGGAACCGTTAAATCGATTCCTCTTTATTTTGTTTGCAAAAAGAGACTTTATTTCTGCTAATATCAGCACCAAGACTCAATGGTTGTAGTTATGTTCCGCTTCTTCATCTCATTTAATTCGCTAACTATTATACATGGTTTCTTCCAAGAAGCTTATTCTTTTTTTATCATTACAGAAAAAAGAATAAGGGAGACACTGACCGAAAGAATAAGGCAAATTTCCTTGAATTTTTGTTGAAAAAAAGGGAAAATAGAACTGTTCATTAATCATAGACTAAATAAAGGTTGTTAAAGAGATGGAAAAACAAGCAATAGGTTTTATCGATTCAGGAGTAGGTGGATTGACAGTCGTCAAAGAGGCGATGCGCCAATTGCCGAATGAATCGTTTTATTATGTAGGAGATACTGCAAGATGTCCATATGGTCCCAGACCAGCTGAACAAGTTTTACAATTTACATGGGAAATGACCAATTTTTTGCTGCATAAAGACATAAAAATGCTTGTGATTGCGTGCAATACAGCTACTGCTGTAGCATTAGAAGATATTAGAAAAAAATTACGTATCCCTGTCGTCGGTGTGATTCTGCCCGGCAGCCGTGCAGCTATTAAAGCTACACAAAATAATCAAGTGGGGATCATTGGAACAGAAGGAACCATTAAAAGCCGTATGTATGAAAAAATGATGCATGAAAAAGATCGAGAAGTACAAGTAACGCCATTAGCTTGTCCTAAGTTTGTTTCATTAGTGGAAAGTAACGAATATCAAAGTGCTATCGCAAAAAAAGTAGTAGCTGAGACGCTGACGCCACTAAAAAACAACCATATGGATACATTGATCATGGGGTGCACACATTATCCTCTGCTCAGACCAATTATTCAAAACGTAATGGGAGATCATGTCAAATTGATCGATTCCGGTGCAGAAACAGTCAGTGAAGTCAGCACTTTATTAGATTACTTCCACTTAGCTGAATCTAGCGAGTCAAAAACAAAGGCAGAGCGTAAATTTTACACAACTGGTTCTAAACAAATGTTTCATGGTATTGCTTCTGAATGGTTGAATATGGATCACCTAGAAGTAGAACAGATTCGATTAGGAACGGGATTATGAGAAGAGGCTATAACAAAGGGAGGAAAATAACTTGCGTAGAAACAATAGAAAAAACGATGAATTAAGAAAAATCACGATTGAGCCGAATTATTTGATCCATCCTGAAGGGTCAGCACTGATTTCATTTGGGAATACGCGGGTCATTTGTACGGCCACGATTGAAGCGCAAGTTCCTCGGTTCGTTAAAGGTACAGGAAAGGGCTGGGTACATGCGGAATATAGTATGCTGCCGCGTGCGACCCATACGCGCAAAGTAAGGGAAGCGGCAAAAGGAAAGGTCAGCGGTCGAACAATGGAGATTCAACGCTTGATCGCTCGGTCCTTGCGTTCAGTCGTAGACTTAGAAAAACTTGGTGAACGAGCGATCACAGTAGATTGTGACGTGATCCAAGCAGATGGAGGAACGCGAACAGCTAGTATTACAGGTGCATTTGTTGCTTTGCGTCTAGCAGTGGATAAACTGCTGCAAGGAGGAATGCTGACAGAAAATCCCATCAGAGAAAATGTAGCTGCTGTCAGTGTAGGTATATTAGAGGATGGAGAAGCTGTTTTAGATTTAGATTATATTGAAGACAGTGCTGCAGCAGTTGATATGAATATCGTCATGACTTCTGATGGACAGTTTTCTGAAATACAAGGAACAGGTGAAGAAGCAACTTTTTCACCTGAGCAGTTGAATGTACTGCTTGCATTAGGAAAAAAAGGAATCGATGAGCTGATGGATGTACAACATGCAGCGATTGTTGAAGGAACGATATTAGAGCAAGAACAATCGGTTATCAATGATACACATCCCACAAATGAAATCTTGATCGCAACACGCAATGCAGGTAAAGCGAAAGAATTTGAGGCGATGTTTGCTAAAAAAGGGGTCACCGTCAAGACTTTACTTGATTATCCTGAGATTCCTGATGTGGAAGAAACAGGTACAACATTTGAGGAAAATGCACTGTTAAAGGCTGAAACCATTGCTCGTACGTTTCAGTTAATGGTTTTAGCAGACGATTCAGGATTAAAAGTCGACGCATTGGACGGAAATCCCGGTGTTTATTCAGCTCGTTATGCTGGAAAAATGAAGAGTGATGCGGCCAACAATGCCAAGTTATTACATGAGTTAACAGATATTCCGCCAGAAAAACGAACGGCACAATTTCATTGTACATTAGCCTTGGCTTATCCAGGTAAGAAAAGCTTAACTGTGAGTGGAGAGATTCCTGGAAGAATTTTATCGATTCCAAAAGGCGAAAATGGTTTTGGCTATGATCCGTTGTTTTATATAGAAACTAAAGGAAAAACGTTAGCTGAAATGACAAAAGAAGAGAAAAACACAATGAGTCATCGTGCTAAAGCATTAGAGAAACTGGAAACTGCATGGGATGAATGGATCAACCATTAATCTTCCATGTGATCGGTAAGGAGTGGGAAAAGTGAAAGTATTAGTTGTCAGCGATAGTCACGGAGACCGTGACATATTAACTGCTTTGATCAAAGAGTACCAAGATAAAGTCGATGGTCTATTTCATTGTGGCGATTCTGAACTTGAAGCCACAGATACAGTCTGGGATGTATTTAAAACTGTGCAAGGCAACATGGACTTTGATCCTGATTTGCCGCTTAGCCAAACAGTGGATATAGGAAATGAACGTATTTTTATGATTCACGGGCACCAACATCAAGTTAAAATGACTATGGAGCCTTTACTGACAGCTGCTTCTGAAGCAGGCGCCAGCTTTGCCTTCTTTGGACATTCTCATGAACTTGGGACAGAAATGCAAGAGGGGATTGTGTTGCTTAATCCAGGAAGTATCTTGTTACCGCGTGGCAAATATCCAATTCCAACGTATGTGATCGTTGAAACGGAAGGTAAAGAAGTCAATATCACTTACTACAATCGCCGTTTTGATCCTGTTCCTGGATTGCAAGCACATTTTACGCGTTCATAAAGAACCTTAAGTAAGTTTCTAACGTTTTTCTAAAATTTCTTCATTACCATTTTAATCATTTGCGACTTAAAGTAGAATAAAGTAAGATGGTTATCGTGCGTGGCATCAAGGAGGAAAGTAGAGATGATTGGAAATAAAATTAAAGCAATGCTTGAGGATAACGGGGACTTTTTGATTCCGGCAGATCGGGTTGCTAATGTGCAAGTAGACAATAACTTAGATCATGCATTGCTCGTATTGACCAATATTGGTTATACGATTATTCCGGTTTTAGATCATCATGGTAATATTAAAGGATTGATTTCGATGCCGGTGATCATGAAAGCTATTACGGGTTTGAAGGATATCCATTTTGATCAATTAAGCGACTTGTCTGTTTCTGAAGTGATGAAAACAGACTTTGCTCAAGTAGAAGAAGATTATGAACTGGAAGATGTCTTACATCTGCTCGTAGACAACCCTTTTGTATGTGTCACAGATGACAGTGGAAGCTTTAAAGGGATCATTACGAGAAAAGTTGTTTTAGCAGCCACTAATCGCTTGGCTCATGAATTTGAAAATCTGTATGAAGTTCATGAAAAGGCAGAACAACTTAATTAAACAATGGAATCTGCATATTAAGCAGCTGTATTCCATTGTTAAGGTAAATCGTTGTTTAGCCAGTTTGAAACAGCATTTTTATGATGACAGGTATGAGTCTAT
This sequence comes from Pisciglobus halotolerans, assembly GCF_900113675.1. Lineage (GTDB taxonomy): Bacteria > Bacillota > Bacilli > Lactobacillales > Carnobacteriaceae > Pisciglobus > Pisciglobus halotolerans. The sequence continues at coordinate 9,363 of NZ_FOQE01000019.1, read as the reverse complement.
CAGCGAAAAATGAATGAGCTAATCCTTTTCATTCAGAAGTAAGCTTTGATAAACAAGTGAATATAGAACAACTTAAAAAAGAGCTAATTTGTAGAAATAGACAAATTTGGCTCTTTTTTAGATTTTACAATATTTAACGTTGGTCAGTAAAAAATGATGTCTTTTACATAACTCAACCTGTTAAAATCCCATTTATAGAAATCTCAGGAGGCGTATAGGGCTACTACTAGTTATGAAAAAAGATGCGATGTGAATGATCATCGCGTTAGGTTTTAGCCATTTATATTAAGTTTGAAACTTGCAAGCCTTGAACTGCGATTTTTGGCTCAAGGCGTTTTCATGGTTTTCCGTCAGTAGCTCCATCGGTCAGGGGAAATTTCTTTACCAACATTAAAAGATGAAGAACCTTCTTTTAAAAGGATAGATTAAGGCTGGGTGATATTGAATTGGTGGATCGGTATCTTAATACCAGCCTTTGTCAGTTCATTCAAATATTCTTGGAAAAAGGCATATTGTACGGCATATTGTTGACCATTTAATGTATACATGATAATACGAATGCCTGTTTGTCCACTCCCTAGATCAATAAGACCACTATTTGTTGGTTCTTCAGTAATTTGAGGATATTCTGGAACCATTCGCGCATTGACAGACTGTATGACCTGATTGACAACTTCCATATCTGAGTTTGGGTATAAACGAATCTCGATCATGACTCTCATATCTTCGCGAGATTTATTGCTGACAATCGTAATATAGCGATTGGGAATAAAATTTAAAGTCCCATCAAAACTTTTAACTTGCGTTGTTTTTAAGTTAACGTCCACTACAGTTCCAGAGACTTCATCCAATTCGACTACATCCCCGATATCGATCTGCTTTTCTAGCAAAATAAAAAAGCCGTTCACAATATCACTGACAAAACCTTGTGCGCCCAGAGACAAAGCTAACCCGATCACACCAGCACCAGCTAACAAGGATCCGACTGGAACACCTAGGATCGAAAGAATAGCATAAACCACCAAGAAACCTAGAATACCTTGAAAGAGATTTTGCGTAAGGTAATTCAATGTATTCAGACGATTAGGAGAAATCGACTTTTTCGCACGATATTTTTTAAATGTACGCTCAATAAATAAGTTTCCCAACTTACGAACAATAAAAAATAAAGCCAAAAAGAAGATAATCTGAATTGCTGCTGAAATCGTCATTTTAATGATTTGATTCCAATTGATCGTGTGCCAAAACTTGGCAAAAAGACTTGTTTGTTCTTCTACGCCTTGTACAACACTATTTGTAATAGAACTGTCCATAGTAGAACTATCCATAAAAAACACCTCTTTAAACAATTTAACTCATCTTTTCAAGTGTAACAAAATAATGAAAAAAATAAATAGAAAAAGGCTGATTTAAAATTTTTTTAACGTATTGAGCTGAAACAGAAAAAAACGTTAAGGAAGTTATAGAGAAAAGTTTGCGAAAAAATGATAAAAAAATAAAGGACAAACGATTTCATATTGTTTGATGTTCATTTTTTTTAATGGTATTCTAGAAATGAGCAAAACAAAGAAAGCATTTAGAGTAGCGTGAAACCCTATTCTAAAAATAAAAAAATCAATGGAAGTGAGGAATTGTTATGACAGGTGGAGAAATTGCAGCATTAATTGCCGCGATCGCTTTTGCAGTGCTGGTTGTCTTTCTGGTGATCGTGCTGATGAAAGTTTCTAAAACGGTTGGGGAAGTTTCTAAAACCATTAAGGAAGCCAATTCAAGTTTACGCGTCATCACTAAAGATGCAGATAATTTGCTGATCGAAGTGGAAGGATTGTTAAATAAATCCAATACAACATTAGATGATGTTAACGGAAAATTGGGCAAGACAGATCCTTTATTCCAAGCAATAGGAGATCTTGGAGATACAGTTTCTAGTTTGAATGCTTCTACGCGTAATCTAACGGATCGTGTTGCGACAGTGACAAAAAGATCGGCACAAACTGGCGTGGTCACAAAAGTAGGGAAGACTGCTTTGAATATGAATCGCAAACGTAAAGATAGATAACAAAAAGTGCTTATGTTAAATCTGGGTTGAATAAAGAAACAAAATAATAGAAAGGAAGATTTTTAATGAACAAAAAAAATAGCGGATTTCTGTTAGGTGCAGTTATTGGAGCTGCTGCAGCAAGTGTAACAGCATTACTATTTGCTCCTAAATCAGGAAAAGAATTACGTAAAGACTTAAACCAAGAAGTTGAACGAGCAAAAGGCTCTGTACAAGATTATTCTAATGTCGCTCGTGACAAAGGTTCTGATTTAAAAGAAACAGCTAAAGATGCAAAAGACGATGTAGTAGACAGCTTGAAAGAAACAGCCAATAATATGAAGTCACAATTGTCTTCTACAACTGACGATGTAAAAGATGCAGCCGGCAAAGTTTATGAAGGCGAAAAAGATATGGCTAAAGATATGAAAGATGAAGCTGCATCAAAAATGAAAGATGACAAATCTTCTTCTAAATCTGACTTCAATACAGATAAAATGAAAAAAGAAGCCGAAGAAAAAACAATGGATTTTGATTACGACTTAAAAAAAGCAGGGGAAGAGCCAAAATATAGCACAGAAAATACAAGCTCTGAACAAACAACTGAAAATGCAGATAAAGATACAGACAAGAAAACAACGAATACAAATGTTGGTATCTAAGGAGCGAAAACGAAAAAAGAAGCTGATGTGATTCAGCTTCTTTTTTTATCTTCTTGATCAGTCAATAACTGTAAAAGTTTTTGGTGTATGGGTAAAGACTTCACAGCCATCTGATGTCACATACAAACAGTCTTCGATGCGTACACCGGCAACTCCTGGTACATAAATACCAGGTTCGATCGAAAAGCACATGCCTTCTTGGATCAGCATATCATTTCCCTCCATGATAGAAGGAAACTCATGGACAGAGCTGCCTAATCCATGCCCTAAGCGATGATTGAAATATTCCCCATAACCAGCTTCAGTGATGATATCACGAGCAATTTTGTCTAAAGTACTGGCTTTGACGCCCGGTTTGACTGCAGCAAGGGCTTCTTCATGAGCTTTTAACACGATTTCATAGATGTGTGCAGCTTCTTCAGAGGCCATACCATAACTGACCGTACGGGTAACATCGCTTGTATATCCTTTCCAAACAACACCTAAGTCAAATAAAACCAAATCGCCTTTTTGAATTTTTCTTTCTCCTGGAACACCGTGCGGGCTAGCTGCATTGTCACCAGTCAAGACCATCGTTTCAAAACTCATTTCGCGGATACCCATCTTTTTCAATTGATACTCGATCTCAGCAACAATTTCTTGTTCTGATTTTCCTGCCTCAAGGGACTGAAAACCGATTTCCAAAGCTTTGTCAGCCCATTCGCCGGCTTCAACCATTTTCTTGATTTCGTCTTCCGTTTTAATCAGCTGCATTTGTTGAATAATAGAAGAAGCGTCTTGAACCTCAACGGAAGGGTAAAGATTTTTTAGTGCTTCAAATCGATCAAGTGTAAGAAAGTTTTTTTCAACTGCCATCTTTTTAAAATCGGAAACGCGCTCATTAATATGAGAGGCGATCACAGCCCAAGGATTTTCATTGTCTAAGTATCCAAAAACATCTTGATCCCATTCACTGTTTTTAGCATCTTCTATTTCTAATGCTGGTGTGAATAAAAAAGGTGCTTCATGAGGGAAAACCAGCAGAGCTAGAATGCGTTCATGTGGATCACTCTGGTAACCTGTTAAGTAAGCAACAGTGGCCGGATCATTTAAAAAAGCTCCATCAATATTTTGCTCTATCAACCACGTTTTAAATTGTTGTAATTGTTTTTTCATCAGGACATTCCTTCTTTCCTACTTTTTTTACTCCTTTATTGTACCACTTCACTGACTAGAAACCTATGTAGAAGGAGAAAAAAAGGAAGCGCTTTTTGAAAAAATATGTGAAAATTTCATGAAAACTTAAATAAAACGCTTGCATTTATCCTTTGATTTTGATAGATTGTTACTATCAAGAATAAGATAAAGAATAAAAAAAGAGGAGCACGAATAAATGGAAAAACAAACAATTACGATCTATGACGTGGCTAGAGAAGCGAATGTTTCAATGGCTACCGTTTCCCGTGTAGTAAATGGCAACCCGAATGTAAAACCAACCACAAGAAAAAAAGTTTTGGAAGTGATTGATCGCTTAGATTACCGTCCCAATGCAGTAGCACGTGGATTGGCCAGCAAAAAAACAACAACAGTCGGTGTGATCATTCCTGATGTAACGAATCTATATTTTTCTTCTTTGGCTCGTGGGATAGATGATATTGCAAGTATGTATAAATACAACATTATTTTAGCAAATTCTGACCAAAATGATCCAAAAGAAGTTCAAGTATTGAATACACTTCTTGCTAAACAAGTAGATGGTATTATCTATATGGGACACAAAATCACGGATGAATTGAGAGCAGAATTTTCACGCTCGAAGACGCCTGTCGTTTTGGCTGGAACAGTTGATCCAGATGAACAGGTCGGTAGTGTGAATATCGATTATGAAAGTGCAACTGAACAAAGTGTGACAAACTTAATTGCTGCTGGAAATGAAAGAGTTGCTTTTGTTTCAGGAAGCCGAATGGAACCGATCAATGGCATTTACCGTTTGAATGGTTACAAAGCTGCTCTTGAAAAAGCACATATTCCATTTGATGAGAGTCTAGTATTTGAAGCTGACTACAGCTTTATTTCTGGAGAAGCCATTTACGAAAAAGTAGAAGAAGCTGGAGCGACAGCTGCTTTTGTCGGAGATGATGAATTAGCTGTTGGTCTAATGAACGGTGCATTGGATCGAGGCGTTCAAGTACCAGAAGAATTTGAGATTTTTACAGCCAATAATTCTAAGTTAACTGAAATGGTTCGTCCTAAACTCAGCACGATCACACAACCTTTATATGATATTGGAGCAGTTGCGATGCGTTTGTTGACCAAGTTGATGAACAAAGAAGAAACAGATGAAAAAACAATCGTCTTGCCATATAACATTGCCAATAGAGGAACAACTAAGGGCGAATAAATCAGTTTTTAGAATGAAAAAATAATGATTCAATGAAATGAAAAAAAGGAGTTGGGAAATATCCCAGCTCCTTTTTTTGCCTATTTTTTTGTTTTAACGTTTATTTTTCCAGAAAAGATTTTGTTCATCAGCTGGTCCATGGATCAAGAAATTGTATTTTGTTACCCCCGGCAGATGATGACTAGAAAAGATGTCTTGTTTAGTGTCTCCGTTGATCGTGATCTTTGTGCCATCCGGCAACCACGTTCCGGCAGAAGTATCAGGCGCACCTGGCTGAGATTTTTTCCGCTGCTCAGCATATTTTTGTGCTGCAGCAACTGATCCACTTGGTACAGTTACTTCTCCTGGTTTCATACCAGTTTCAGTCAAGACGGTCTCTGTTTTGATTCCTTCAGGTTGTTTGAAAGTCAGATCTGTGCCTAAAACAGTAGGGTTGGTTTCATAGATTGCGTTCATCAAACGAGCCCAATATCTTCTGTTGCGGATACTTGCACTTGTACCGCCTTCTGTATCGATACTCATATTATCATCATAGCCTGTCCAAGAAGAGAGGGTAATATTCGGTGTACTGCCGATAAACCAAATATCTCGCTGACTTGAGGTCGTACCTGTTTTACCATAGATATCAGCATTAAAGTTTAGCCAATCTTTTGTCCCTTTACCCGTTCCAGAATTCATTGCATCACGCATCATATCCAGTGTTAAGTAAGCAGTTTCTGGAGAAAAGACTTTGGTTTGTTTGGTTTCGTGCTGATAAATAACTTCGCCTTTGCCATTTTCGATTTTTTCAATCAAGTAAGGATCAGTATGAACACCGCCATTAGCAAAAGTCGTGAATGCGCTCGTTTGTTCTAGTATCGTTGGACCATTGCTCGTACCACCTAGAGCAAGAGAAGCATTTTGATAATCACTCTCTGGTATGGAGTCTGTGCCGATTCCCATTAGAGGCAGATATTTTGTTGGATCGCCTGACTCTTGAGCTGCTAAAAAGATACGTGTCGTAGGAATATTCATAGATTTAGATAAAGCTGTTCTAGCGTCTACATTTGTTCCAGAAACCCGCTTGCCAACGTTTGTGATTTCTTTATATTCATTACCATTTTTGACAAACAATCGTGTATCTGGAATGATTGAAGCTGGTGTAAGAATGCCTTCTTCAATCGCTGGAGCGTAAACAACTAACGGCTTGATGGTGGATCCCGGTTGACGATGAGCCGTAAAAGCATGATTATACATATTCGATTCGTAGTCTCTACCGCCGACAAAAGCGATAATGGCACCAGTAGTGTTATCTAGCAGCTGTACGCCTGTTTCGGCTGGTCGTTTCATGGCTACTTTTTCCCCTGTTTCAGGATCTTCTTCATATCTCACTTTTGTTCGTCCATTTTTATCTTTATAAGTAACGGTTTTGTCTCTGCCTAACGTATAGCCATAGTTAGCCGCAACTTGTTGGAAAGCATCGTAAATCGGTTTATCAATGGTTGAGTACACCTGATAACCGTTTAATCGCATATCATCATCAGCCATTTCATAATACTTATCATATAGATCTTTGTTCTTACTGATGTCTTCTGCTGTTTTTCCATCTGCTGTATAAAGTTGTTCCATGACGATTTCTCTTGCTTGTTTTTCAACTTCATCATACAAGTAAGATTTGTTTTTTGCGTCTGTATCTTCACGTGAAAGAAAATCTTGAGTCAGATCATAGGCTTTAGCTTCTTTATACTCATCCTCAGAGATATATCCCTCTCGATACATTCTGAATAAAACTTCATTTTTACGAGATAAACCTGCAGTAACATCTTCTTTTATTTGTCCAGAATTGGTATAAGGGCTATAAACGATTGGATTTTGCGGAAGACCAGCGATAAAGGCAGCTTGCGGAAGCGAAAGTTCACTTGCTTCAACGCCAAAGATTCCTGTAGCTGCTTCATGAACACCGGCAATGTTGTTTCCATGGTTATTTCTTCCAAATGGAGAGATGTTTAAATAAGATTGTAAAATCTCGTCTTTTGAAAAATAATTTTCAAGCCGGTAAGCGATCAAGATTTCATTTACCTTTCGCTCAAAGGTTACTTCAGAAGATAAAATTTGCTGTTTGACCAATTGTTGGGTCAACGTTGAACCGCCAGAAGTCACACTAGAGCCCATAACTTGCTGAACAAGCGCACGCATGATCGCTTTTGGTACCACACCTTTATGTTCACGGAAGTATTCGTCCTCTGTGGCAATGATTCCATTGACGATGTAATCCGACATTTGATCGAGCGGAATGGATGTCCGCTTTAAATCAGATCTAAAGTCGCTGATCATTTCACCGCTTGCATAATACATGCTAGAGGTTTGCGACACATCTCCGATAGCCGTTTTCATCTCTTCATATGAAGGAGGCTCTTGACCTGAAACAAGTGATGCAAATAATCCTGCGCCTGTTCCAGCAGCAAAAGCGCCGCCGATGATCAAGAATATCGCGATGATCAGAATAAGGTTTCGAATCACATTATAAGTCACGTTGAATCCAAATATAAATGAGTGCCAGAGAGAAGAGGAGAACTTCCCTTTTTCTTCTTGTACGTTCGCTTCTTCTTGGTTATTTGGCTCCTTGTCTATCTTCTCTTCTTCAGCTAGAACTAGAGATTCTTCCGTAGACTCAGGTTCAGGTTTCGTTGATGAAGAACTGTTTCTGCGCTGTTTCCATTGCATGACGTTATCTTGCAACCGATGAAAGAGATGTCTTGTACTTTCATCTACTTTACTAAAGAAACGATGAAGGAAAGGAACTACGGATTGTTTCCAATGCAGCTTGAGAAAATTCCAATCTCTTTTTAGAAGATGACCACTTTCTCGAAAAAAAGAATGAACAGTGTTAGAAACATTTTTTAAGAAGGCTAAGCCTTTATTTTTTTGTGGATCTTTCAAATTCAGTTCACCCCATTTGATTATTATGTAGCTCCGCTTATTATATCAAATATCAAAAGGAAATAAAATTCATTAAAAAAATAGTTGTTGCTGAAAAACGAAAAAAGCAAGGAGACGGAAAAACCGTTTCCTTGCTTAAATCAACATCAAAAGCATGCTTTATCCATTATTCAACTGTTTCAGGCAATTTTTCACCGATGGCTGTCAAACGTTCAGCAACTTCTTCACGGCTGAGGTGATGTTCTTTGACATAGCGGTTTTCTGGAGAAATGCGACACTCATGAGAGCAGCTGCGCATATATTTGTATTCATTTTCTTCAGATGTTAAGAACTGGCGATTGCAGGTTGGATCAGCACAATTAACATAACGCTCACAAGGAGTACCATCAAACCAATCTTTTCCAATCACAACATGTTCTTTGCGATTGATCGGTACACTGATGCGTTCGTCAAAAACATACATTTTACCGTCCCATAAATCGCCTTGGACTTCAGGGTCAGTACCATAACGGTGGATACCGCCATGTAGTTGGCCTACATCTTCAAAACCTTCTTTTAGCAACCAGCCTGAGAATTTTTCACAGCGTATACCACCTGTACAATAAGTAACCACTTTTTTATCCATGAATTTTTCTTTGTTGTCTTTGATCCATTGTGGCAAATCACGGAAGTTGCGAATATCAGGACGAACAGCGCCTCTAAAGTGGCCTAAATCATATTCATAATCGTTACGTGCATCGATCACGATCGTATCTTCATCTAAAATTGCTTCGCGGAACTCATTAGGCTCCAGATACTTACCTGTTACTTTGTTTGGATCGACGTCATCTTCAAGGTTAAGAGAAACGATTTCCGGACGGTAGCGAACAAACATTTTTTTAAAAGCATGGCCGTCAGCTTCGTCGATCTTAAACATCATATCTGCAAAGCGAGGGTCTTCATGCATAGCGTCCATATACTGTTGCGTTTCTGCTATTGTTCCTGAAAGAGTACCATTTAGTCCTTCTTCAGAAACTAAAATTCTGCCTTTCAAATTTAGACTTTTACAGAATGCCAAATGCTCATCTCTAAAAGCTTCTGGGTTTTCAATTGCGACATATTTATAATAAAGTAATACTCGATAGTCTTTAGACATTTCTAAATCCTCCTACATACGAACTTAAAAATAAGTGATGCATTCACCTATTTACTATAGTGATACTAACAGTAAATTATAACGAAAGATGGAAATGAACGCAAGTAAAGTCAAGAAAAATGACAATAAAAATTTCTAGAAACCACAAACATTTGTTACACGAATAGAACCCTGTTTAATTTTGTTCCAGCTAACGTATGGTTAAAACGTGCTACGATTTGACAATGAG
>NZ_FOQE01000052.1 GCF_900113675.1 Pisciglobus halotolerans | reverse complement strand
TTCTTTTTAACGAGCTGAATTTCTTCCTCTGTGTGCTGATTAGGATGTGCTGTCTTTGGTTTTCGTGATTTGAGAGCTAAGCTTTCGACAGTTCCATCGTATTTATCTAATTGGCGATAAATAAATTGACGATAAGTGTTGTATCTTCTAGCAGCTTTCGAAACGCCATACTTAAGCGCATACTCACACATTTTCTTTCTTACACGCATTTCTTCTGTTATAATAGACATATAGGGACATCCTCCTGATTTTGTGTGGTAACTTAATTATACAGGATGTCTCTTTTTTTGTGTCTATTTTTGTAACATATCTATTGTACCTCTACATAAAGATGATTGGGTTTCCTGCTATGATATGAACGAAAAATCTAATCTTTAATCCGTTTCGTTTTCGGCATGAGAATCTTTCTCTTTTTTATCATTGTTAGTATCTTGGTCTTCTGCCTTTTCTTGATCTTCTTCCGGCATTTCGATTAAGGAGTTAAACAATTGATCCAATTCTGTGTTTAGGGATTCATAATCTCTATGAGAAGGCATCTTCTTTCCTCCCTTGTTCTTTTTTGTGTTCCTACTATATGCTTATTTCTTCAAAATTGCAACTGGAAAAACCGTTGACCAGCTTCTTCTCTGCCTAAGGTTCTTCTAAGATATAGAATGTGTTAAAATGACAATAGAAGAAGCTAAAGGAGACAGACAGTTGAATAAGTTTAATGAGATTTATTTAGATATTGAATCAGCTATCTTAAACCAACAATATCAGGCGGGAGAACTTTTGCCGAGCGAAAATGAGCTGGCAAAAAGCTATAATGTTTCCCGTGAAACAATTCGAAAAGCTTTAGTTCTCTTGCTTGAAAATGGTTATATCCAAAAAAAACAAGGAAAAGGTTCAATCGTTTTAGACGTACAGCGATTTAATTTTCCTGTCTCTGGTCTTACCAGTTACCAAGAGTTGAAATCATCCCAGCATATCAATAGCAAAACAATCCTGGTTAAAAATATTCGTCAAACCATGCCGGATGCTGTCACCAAGCAGCTGCAACTGCCTAAAGATACAGCCGTTCACTTTGTCGAAAGGCTACGTCAAGTAAATGGAGAATCGATTATTCTAGACAAAGATTACTTGCTGACAAGCGTCATCCCTGATTTGCCCGACAAAGAAGCAGAAAACTCTTTGTTTCAATATATCGAGCAGACGTTGGGCTTGAGCATCGGTTATGCTCAAAAGGAATTTACCGTTGAACCTGTCACTAAAGAAGACAAGCAATTGATGAGTCTGCATGGTGATACACATGTAGTGGTTGTTAGAAGTTCTGTTTATTTAGAAGATACGACTTTATTCCAATACACTGAATCCCGGCATCGTTTGGACAAGTTTAAGTTTGTCGATTTTGCCCGCCGCCGAAGCCCAATGTAACGAAAAATAAAACAAGCCGATCAGAGTCAGTGACTATATGATCGGCTTGTTTTTCTATATATTTTATTTTCTATTTCTTATCAAAGTAATAAGCGACTGTCTCATATGGTCCTAAGGTAAGCGTCGATCCTAGTGCTCTTTCTTCGCCATTTCCGATGAGGTATTGGCCTTGACGTTCTTGATAAGCTTTCGGTATTTCTACCACAACAGGTTCTTTATAAAAGTGGTTGAAGACCAGCAATTCTTCTCCTTCGTATTCTCGAATATAAGCATAGACGCTTGGATGATCCATTAGAATACCGAGGTAGCTGCCTTCTGAAATTACCTTGTACTCTTTTCTTAAGGCAATCAGTTTTTGGTAATAGTTGAAAATCGAGTGCTCTTTTTTCTGCAACTCTTCTTCTACATTGATATAGTGGAAGTTCTCTGCCGGTTTGATCCATGGCTTCCCAGTTGTGAATCCAGCATTCTTCTCTGCCGACCACTGCATAGGCGTACGACTAGTATCTCGCGATTTGCTTTTGATGATCTCCATTACTTCTTCATGTTCTACGCCTTGCTCACTTAATTCTTTATAAGCATTCAAGGTCTCCACATCTACGTAGTCTTGCATATCCATAAAGTCAGGATTGGTCATCCCGATTTCTTCTCCCTGATAGACATACGGCGTTCCGCGCAGCAGATGGACCGTCTGTGCCAGCATCGTAGCTGTTTCAAATGGGTAGTGTTCAGGATCTCCAAATCGACTATTGGCACGGGGTTGATCATGGTTATTCCAAAACAAAGCATTCCAGCCATTGCCTTTTGACATGCCATCTTGCCAATCATCCAATATATATTTCAACTTCATAAAGTCGAATGGTATGTGGCTCCATTTTTCCCCGTTCAAGTAATCCACTTTCAAGTGATGGAAACTAAAAATCATGGATAGTTCTTGATTTTTTGGATCAGAGTATAAGATACCATTTTCAACAGTCGTAGAAGACATCTCCCCTACTGTCATGATTTCTCTATCTCCTTTGCCAAATGTTTCCTGATTTAATTCATGAATAAACGTATGCGCAATTGGACGGTCTGTATACAAATATTTTCCAATACCATCTGCGGCATCTTTCAGTTCTTCATCTTTACCAATTACATTGATCACATCAAACCGCAGCCCTGCTACGCCTTTATCCAGCCAGTAGTTAACGACTTGATACAGCTCTTTCCGGACATTCGGATTATGCCAGTTCAAGTCTGCTTGGCTGACATCATACAAATGCAAATAATACTTTCCTGTATCGCCAAAAGGTGCCCAAGCTGGGCCTCCGAATTTCGAGACCCAGTTTGTCGGCAAACTTCCATCTGGTTTTGGCTCTCTTAAAATATAGTAGTCTTGATATTTTTTATCCCCTGCTAGTGCTTTTTGGAACCATTCATGCTCGATCGAAGTATGATTCAATACCATGTCTAACATGATCTCCATACCTTTTTCTCTCGCCTTTTCTACAAGTTCTTCAAAGTCTTCCATTGTACCAAATAAAGGATCGATCTCTGTATAGTTGGCAATGTCATAGCCATTGTCTTTTTGCGGTGAAGTGAAGAAAGGATTCATCCATAGCAAATCTACTCCAAGTTTATCCAAGTAAGGCAATTTTTCAATAACCCCTCTTAAATCACCGATGCCGTTTCCGTCAGAGTCTTTAAAAGACTTAGGGTAAATTTGATAAACGACTTTTTTACGCATTTCACTCATGTTGCATCCTACTCTCTCTTAAAATTAAGATCCTAATTTAGGTGTTGGCAGATCTTCCACCCCCATCTTATTCAGTTTCTTGCTCTTACTGAAGACAAATGTCAATGCGATCGGCACTACGATGGCAATCACCATACAGATAATGAATTGTCCCCAATATTGGTTTTTGATCGATAATAACCCAGGTAAACCACCGACACCGATGGAATAAGCTGTTACGTTAAAGATAGAAGACATCATTCCTGCAAGCCCTGAACCGATCATTGCAGCTAAGAATGGGTAGAAGTACTTCAAGTTGATCCCAAACATCGCTGGTTCTGTGACCCCTAGATAACATGAGATCGTAGCTGGCAATGAAACAGATTGCTCTTCTTTGTCTTTCCAATGAAGAATCAACATCGCTAAAACAGCTGATCCTTGTGCAATGTTTGATAGGGCGATCATCGGCCACAAATTCGTACCATCAAAGTCGGCCACTAACTGCAAGTCGATGGCATTCGACATATGATGGAGCCCTGTGATGACGAGCGGTGAATAAAAGAAGCCAAACAACAAACCAAATAACCATCTAAACGAACTCGTCAATCCTGCATAAACCAAATCAGATATCCATGAACCGATCTGCCAGCCAATTGGTCCTAGTACAGCATGTGCGATAAAAATAGCTGGAACTAAAGCAAATAAAGGAACAAAAATCATCGACACAGCTTCTGGAATGATTTTACGTAAACCGAGTTCAAAATAAGCCAACAAGAAACCGGCTAACATCGCTGGGATAACTTGTGCTTGATATCCAATCATATCGATTTGGAAAAGACCAAAATCCCAAAATGGAATGTCTGCTGCAGATGTACTAGCAACGCTATAGGCATTCAATAATTGAGGCGATACAAGTGTGATCCCCAAGACAATTCCCAAAATCTGAGTGGTCCCCATTTTTTTAGCGATACTCCAAGTGATCCCGACTGGTAAGAAGTGGAAAATAGCTTCACCCGGCAGCCATAAGAAGGAGTTGATCGTATTCCAAATCGGGTAAACCGAAACGATCGTCTCCCCTCCTAGTGAATCAAAAGGAACAGCTTCTAAAATATTTCTAAATCCTAAAATAAGACCCCCAACAACGATGGCAGGAATAAGCGGTGAAAAAATTTCAGCGAAAACGGACATCGTTCGCTGCAGTAGTGTTTGGTTTTTCTTACTTGCAGCTTTTACATCGTCTTTTGAAACACCTGTTTTTCCGGAAACCTTTTCAAATTCATTATAAAAAGTTGCGACATCATTTCCAATGATGACTTGATATTGTCCAGCTTGAGTAAAAGTCCCTTTTACAGACGGAATCTTTTCGATTTTTTTGTTGTCAGCTTTTGCTGGATCATTCAGCACAAAACGCATACGTGTAGCACAATGCGTAACAGCTGATATATTTTCTGGCCCTCCAATATCTTCAAGCAACTGTTTAGCATCTTGTTTAAAATCTGCCATTTCTTTTCCTCCTAAAGAAAAATAGTTTTATTTTAAAAAGCAACTTGTATATACAAGTAAATGTACGCTATTTCCTTCTTGATTGCAAGCGCTTTTCGAAAAAAATCTGCTATTTCTTTGACGTTGCTTTTTTTCTCGTTGCCGTTTCCCGATGATTGTTTTCCCCCTCCTTTATCGGTACTCCATCTGCTGCTCTTTTCATCTTCTTCTTTGTCTTCACTTTACCGTGATTGCCACTATTCTGCAAAAATAACACCTTCATTTTCATTGATCTCATTCCGCTCTTCACCTTAATCTTGAGCAGATTTCCTCGTATCAAACACTTGACTTTTCATCTGTTCTTCTTTGAGCTAAAATAAAATTATGAAACTTAAAGTCATTGAATAATAGGTGTTCATACGAGACGCCATATAAATGAGGTGAGTTTAGATGAAAACATTAACGAGGATCTTGTCCAAAATCGTTTTGACTTTTATTTTTTGGTACGTGATCAATCGTCTCTTCCTTTTCTTCTTTGGAACATTTATTCCGGGTCCTGAAGAAATGAAAGGCGTGATTTTTCTTTATGCACTTATCTTTGTTGTTGAAGTAGGACTAGCTTATCTCTGTACCTCTTTGGTTTTTCGATCAGACAAAACAAAAAGAAAATGATTTTTCAACAGCCTCCATTTTAGCTGAAAAAGCTGATAGGAAGCTGTTTTTTGTTCACTACCAAAGGTTTAAAGAAGAGAAAGCACTTCATTTGCTTTAAGTAAGATATCTCGATACTATAGATTTAGTAGAAAAAAGACTGTAAGCAGAGAGGAAAAAAATGAAGGAGGATTTTTAAATGGCTAATCAAGACAATAATAAAATGAGTAGAGAAGAAGCAGGACGTAAAGGCGGGGAAGCAACTTCTAAGTCTCATGATAAAGACTTCTATCAAGATATCGGACAAAAGGGCGGAGAAGTAACTTCTGATGCTCACGACAAGGATTTCTACCAAGACATTGGACAAAAAGGCGGAGAAACAACTTCTAAAACACATGACAAAGATTTCTACCAGGACATTGGACAACAAGGTGGAGAAACAACTTCCGAAACACATGACAAAGATTTTTATCAAGATATTGGACAAAAAGGTGGAGAAGCAACTTCTGACTCTCACGGCAAAGACTTTTACCAAGATATTGGACAACAAGGCGGTAAAGCTCGTCATGACAAAGATAATCACTGATCCCACTTTTTGATTGATTGACACAACTAAAAAGACTATTCATCAAAACTGCTGGTTTTTTTCTACTATAAGCGAAAAAGATGACTTCTGCTCTATAGAAGTCATCTTTTTTATGGTGCTTATATTTGTTTATCTGTTGGTTCCACCACTAAATAGCGATGCGGTTCTTTTCCTTCTGAATGCGTGGCTACCCATTCGTTTTCACTTAAATAGAAATGAATGATTTTTCGTTCAAAAGCCGGCATTGGTTCTAAGAAAACAGGTTGGTTTGTTTGACGTACTTGGCTAGCTGTCCGTTCTGCTAATTTCCGCAAAATTTCTTCGCGTCTTTCACGATAGTCGCCAGCATTTACGATCGCAACCATTTTTGTTTTGCCATAACGGTGTAGCAACACTTGAGCAAGAGATTGTAAAGCATTGAGAACTTTGCCATGCTTACCGATAATGACTCCTGCTTTTTCTGATTGGATGTGGAAAATCACTTGTTTATGCTGTCTTTCTGCTTCAACAGTCGCTTTCCCTGCAAGCTTGGTTGCGACGTTTGTTAGATAATCTGCCACATACGCAATGGCTTGTTCATCATTTTTGCTAGAACCCTTCTGTTCCTCTTCAGCTGCTTCTTCTGTCGTTATTTCTTCTTCAACTGCTTGTTGAGACGTGGAGTCTACTGATGCTTCACCTGCTAGTGGTTCTTCCTTATCTTTATTCGGCTCAGATTCTGGTTCGTGAAAAACGTCTTCCGGCAATTTCTCTGCAACACGACTTCTCACTCGAACGATCGCATCCTTTTGACCAATCCCAAGGAAACCTTTCTTTCCTTCTTCGATGATCTCGATCGATGCTTCTTCTTTTCCGATTCCCAATGCTCTCAAGCCTTTATTGATAGCTTCTTCAACAGTGGGTGCTTTTGCAGTATATCTATCCATGTCCTATCCTCCGCTCTGAAACTTTTAGATAATCATTTGAACATTTATATCGTGATGACTGGAAAAGAGATGATACTCCTGTCTTATAACGCTGTTTCTTTTTGTTTTAAATAAATCCGTTAACTTCCATTGTTTCTATTTCTTTTTTGATACGCTTCTTCCACTCTTGCGCGCTTGTCTAATCGCCTGTTGACGTGCACGTTCCCGTTCCTTTTCAGCCCGGATTTTTTCTTCGCGTTCTTTCCGTATCTTAAATGGATTGTTTAACAGCAACGTTTGAGCAACTGAAAAACCATTACTGATGACAAAATACAACCCTAACGCACTTGGCAGCGAGATCGTAATAAATAAAATCATGACGGGCATCATATAAGTCATGATAGCCATTGATGAGTTCTTTTGCAACTGACTCATACTGGTCAATTTAGAAGTAGCCAGTGTCAGTAGTGCTGCTAAAATCGGCATAATGAACAATGGATCCGGTGTTCCTAGGTTGACCCACAAAAAGTGACCTGTCCGAAGAACTTCTGTCCGGCTGATCGATTGATACAAAGCAATCAAAACAGGCATTTGGATCAGCAATGGCAAACAACCGGCCGCAGGGTTCACGCCTGCTTCTTCATATAGCTTAGAAGTTTCTTCTCTTAACTTTTCTTTTGTTTCTGTATCTTTGCTAGAATATTTTTCTTGCAGCTCTTTTAATTGCGGCTGAACATCCGTCATTTTGCGGCTGCTCTTTGTTTGATAGTAAGTAACTGGCAATAGAATGATTCGCACCAACAAAGTAAAGGCGATGATCCCTACCCCATAATTTCCTCCAAGAAAATTGGATAACCAAATAATGATCCTAGAAAAGTTATAGACGATGTAACGATCCCAAAATCCAGTACTTTCTGCTGAAATCGGGTCTGTGCCACATGCAGCCAGCACAACAGTCAATGATAAAATCCCTAATAAAAGAAGTAATCGCTTACGCTTTCTCAAAGTTTTTCCCCCACTCTTCTACGTTCTTAGTGTTTCTTTAGCATTTTAGCTAATCTTAAAACATGAACCAAACTTTTTTTCGTTTCTGCCGTCGTCAAATCGGCTGCCGGCTTACGCGCAATCACAATGAAATCTTTATCTGCCTTCAGATCTGTCTTCAACTCAGTCAGACTTTGACGAATTCTTCTTTTCACTGCATTTCGCGTCACGGCATTTCCAATTTTTTTTCCTACAGATAAGCCGACTCTAAAATGAGGTTGATGTTCTTTATTTAATACATATATAACGAATTGCCGATTAGCAGTTGATTTTCCATGATGAAAAACGCGTTGAAATTCGGATTCTTTTTTTACGCGATAAGCTTTTCTCATTTCTTTCCCTCAACTTTTTTACTTTTTGATTCTTTCTATATTAATACCCGCTGAATAATGGCATATACAGCTATGTCCGCTTTGTTCAGCAGGCATGGTTTAAAGAATCTTTTTGTCCATAAAGAAAAAAAAGACCACTGAGACGGTCAGTGATCTATGCAGACAATACTTTTCTGCCTTTACGGCGTCTACTTTGTAATACATTACGTCCATTTTTAGTACTCATACGTTTACGGAAACCATGTACTTTTTGACGTTTACGTTTCTTAGGTTGGTAAGTTCTTTTCATTCGTAATACACCTCCTGAAAACTATCTCACAATCATTTTTATAGGTTAATTTCAAGACAGTCTTGAATAGTCTAATGAAAAAAGGCATCTATGTCAAGAGTGACATTCTTCTTTTATTCACTCACTTCCCTAGCATACCATAAACTCCGATTTGTGAAAACAACTTTTTCTGATTTTCTGCAAATTTTCACTGCTATTCAAATATAAGTTACAAAACATTCTTTTTATTCCAAGTTGCATAACTTGAATTAAAAAGAATGTTTAGAATACATGCAAGTATGTTTTGATAATGACAAAGCAGGTATTACCACCTTAAAGGAATTACAAAGAACGACTATACCCACTCTTGAATTTCAAGACAAATCATCTAATAACTCTAAAAATTGGAACGAAAATCTAAAAAAAGCCCAATCGTAATAAGCTAAGAAGAAAGCAAATATAATTCTTGATAAACAATTCATTTTAGAGCGTCCTCAAACAAACCGTTTTTTACGAGTTGTGAGATAAGAACAGTACAAATAACTAATCGCTGTTTTCTATCTAGCATATGGGGTTGAGGGTTGCATAGTAGCACATTCACTAATTGCTCGAATCTTCTCGTGGCTAAATCAAAGGCTCTTTTGTGTTTATGTCACAGTGTACTTCTTGTAATGTACCTAAAATTCAGGCTCACAGTTTCGTATAGAGTTGGTAGCTTTAACTAAGTAATATTATGCCATCTCTATTCATTATAATAAACTTTTTTGTAATAAATACATTACAAAAAAAACGATATTGACGATTCGAACGATAACCTAACCATATACTAAAAAGGAGGAAGTTCATGGACATTTTACAACAAATTTTGATATGGATTGTAACTGGTTAATAAAAAACTCGTATTGGTATGAGTAAAAAAGGGAGGGTTAGTTGTAAAATGAAATGCATAAAGAAAAAAATATAAAAAAGCCATGTAGATACGGTATACTTTAAAGCGACGAAACCAAAGTAAGGAGTATCTACATGACTAATAACCATTCTAACATAAAACGCAAACAGGCTAAACACTTATCTGATATCCAACGCGGGAGACTCGAAGAAATGGCTAAAGAAGGAAAACTGAGCCAGACAAAAATGGCGTTGGAACTGGGAGTAGATCAGTCAACCGTCTCCCGCGAATTAAGACGTGGAAAAGTCCGCCAAATGGCTTATGACCGCTCTTATTACGAATGCTA
>NZ_FOQE01000020.1:11468-44286 GCF_900113675.1 Pisciglobus halotolerans | reverse complement strand
ATTTTATTAGCCGGCTTAGCTCAGTTGGTAGAGCATCTGATTTGTAATCAGAGGGTCGAGGGTTCAAGTCCTTTAGCCGGCACCATTTTTATGCGGAAGTAGTTCAGTGGTAGAACATCACCTTGCCAAGGTGGGGGTCGCGGGTTCGAACCCCGTCTTCCGCTTCTAGTAAACTAGACAACTTGTTCAATGCCGGGGTGGCGGAACAGGTAGACGCACAGGACTTAAAATCCTGCGGTTAGTGATAACCGTGCCGGTTCGATTCCGGCCCTCGGCACCATTTATATAGTTTAATATGAAGCACCCATAGCTCAATTGGATAGAGTACTTGACTACGAATCAAGCGGTTGCAGGTTCGACTCCTGCTGGGTGCATCTTTATCTTGATCGCTAAAAGATAGAAGCTTTGTTATGTTACGGGAAGTAGCTCAGCTTGGTAGAGCACTTGGTTTGGGACCAAGGGGTCGCAGGTTCGAATCCTGTCTTCCCGATAAAGAATAAAAACCTGGAATCTAAGTATTCTAGGTTTTTTTGTTTTTCTTAAGAAAAGAATAGTTTTGTGGTGCTACAATATTTAACATTCATCAGTGAAAAATCCTTTCTTTTTCATGCTAAACCCGTTCGAGTCCCATTTCTTTACCAATGTTAGAAGATGAGGAACCTTTTTTTCTCATTTAATGAGATAGACTTCCAAAATAGCTCTTTTTCCATTATAATAATAGTCAGGATTAGTCAAAAAAAAGCATTGGTTCATTTACAGTAAACGCAGTAAATGAGCTTTCTATTCGTTTTTGGTAGAATAGTAACTCATTCATTTATGTTGTAGGAGTAGTTTGTTCGATAATGTCAGCTCCACAAAAAAGGTAATAAAGTTTTGCTGCAAAAAGTCGGTGCTAAAAGAATAGCACATCTATCAGTAGCCTTGTGTTAGGCTTGAAAGAAAAGGGGGGTTACTAAAAAAACACCATTGCAATAGATGCTGAAAACAGTTATGATACTAGGCAAAGTTGCAGTTGTTTTTAGTAACAATAGACACATGGATCATCAAAATATGTCAGATATCATAGAAGCTTATTTGAAAAAAGTGTTAGGTCAAACTAATCAAGTAGAAATCAGACGTAGTGAAATGGCGGATCAATTCAATTGTGTTCCTTCGCAGATCAATTATGTGATCAATACACGTTTTACAGTTCAAAAAGGGTATTTAGTCGAAAGCAAACGAGGTGGCGGTGGATATATCCGGATCATCAAGGTGAAATTGTTGGATGAAGCTGAAATGTTAGATACAATGATAGATATCGTTGGAGATCAAATTTCTGAAACGGATGCAGATTCTATTATCCAAAAACTATATGAAGATGAAGTTGTAACCAAACGAGAAGCTGTATTAATGATGAGCACGATGAGCAAATCAATTTTAATGTTAGAAGCAAGAACGGAAAAAATGATGAGAGCGAGAATTTTAAAAACTTATTTAAATCATTTGAGATATGAAAAATAGCCATTATATGGAGGCGAAAAAATGGACGAATTATTTACAGAAAAAGCAAGAAACGTTTTAATGATCACACAAGAAGAAGCTAAACGTTTCCGCCACCATGCAGTGGGAACGGAGCATCTCCTTCTAGGACTTGTAAAAGAAGAAGAAGGTGTTGCTGGAAAAACTTTACGACAATTTTCTGTTACAGAAATGGATATTCGAGAGGAAATAGAAGCTTTTACTGGATATGGAACGATGACAAATTTGAATCGTTTCACAACTCTGCCTTATTCTCCTCGTGCAAAACAAGCTATCACCTTTGCTACAGATGAAGCGAAGCGAATGGGTTCTAAAACGGTAGGAACTGAACATTTATTGCTGGGGATCTTAAGAGAAGAGGATATTTTGTCTTCTAAGATTTTGGCAAATTTAGATATCAGTATAAACAAAGTAAGACAAGTTGTGTTGAAAAAAATCGGCCAAAGTGAAATGAAAAATACTAAAGCTAGACGTCAAAGACAATCTGCTAGACAAGTGGTGGGAACACCTACTTTAGATGCGCTTGCTAGAGATTTGACGGCACAGGCACGTGAAGAAAAAATGGATCCAGTGATCGGCCGTCAAAAAGAAGTCCAGCGGATCATTCAAATTTTAAGTCGACGTACTAAAAACAATCCCGTCTTGGTCGGCGAACCAGGTGTTGGGAAAACAGCAATCGCAGAAGGCTTGGCTCAAAAAATCATCAAAGGCGAAGTTCCTGCTACCCTTTCACAAAAACGGCTGATGATGCTGGATATGGGTTCACTTGTTGCTGGAACCAAGTACCGTGGTGAATTTGAAGAGCGGATGAAGAAAATTATTGAAGAGATTTACCAAGATGGAGAAGTAATCTTATTTATTGATGAGCTGCATACGTTGATCGGTGCTGGCGGAGCTGAAGGAGCAATCGACGCATCAAATATTTTAAAACCAGCGCTGGCTCGCGGTGAATTGCAAACGATCGGTGCGACTACTTTAGATGAATATCAAAAACACATTGAAAAAGATGCTGCTTTGGAACGTCGTTTTGCACCGATTCAAATCGATCCTCCTTCTCCAGATGAAACAGAAGAAATCTTATATGGATTGCGTTCGCGTTATGAGGAGCACCATGGCGTGAAAATTACAGACGAAGCAGTACGCGCAGCTGTTCAATTGTCTTCTCGTTATATTCCATTTAGACAATTGCCAGATAAGGCCATTGATTTGATCGACGAATCGGCTTCAAAGGTTCGGATCGATATGGCGGATAAACCAACTCCAGTAGCAGCGGCTATGGAGGAATATGATCGTCTTGTTAGGGAAAAAGAAGAAGCAATTCAAGGACAAAATTTTGAAAAAGCGGGTCAGATCCGTAAAAGAGAGATGCAGCAACAAAAGAAAATAGCTGCATTATTGAAAAAACAAGAAAAGCAAGATCCAGCTGCTGCTTTGCAAGTAACTGAAAAAGACATTGCAGAAGTTGTAGCATTATGGACAAGTATTCCTGTTCAACAAATGGAACAAAAAGAATCAGATCGCCTAATGAAACTAGAACAAATTCTTCATGAAAGAGTGATTGGGCAAGATAAAGCAGTCGAGGCTGTATCACGTGCTATTCGCCGTGCAAGAAGCGGATTGAAAGATCCGAATCGTCCGATAGGCTCTTTTATGTTCTTAGGCCCAACAGGTGTAGGAAAAACAGAACTAGCTAAAACGCTGAGTGAAGCGATGTTTGGCAGTGAAGATGCGTTGATTCGTGTCGATATGTCTGAATTCATGGAAAAATACAGTACAAGTCGTTTGATTGGTTCTCCTCCAGGATATGTAGGATATGATGAAGGCGGCCAATTAACAGAAAAAGTTCGACAAAAGCCTTACTCTGTCATCTTGCTGGATGAAGTAGAAAAAGCTCACCCAGATGTCTTTAATATTTTACTGCAAGTGTTAGACGATGGACATTTGACAGACGGAAAAGGACGTAAAGTGGACTTTAAGAATACTGTTTTGATCATGACTTCCAACTTAGGCGCAACAGCATTGAGAGACGAAAAAGCGGTTGGTTTCAGCTTAACGGATCAAAAACAAGATTATAAGCAAATGGAGAAACGTATTTTGGAAGAACTCAAGAATACGTTCCGTCCTGAATTCATCAACCGAATCGATGAAACAATCGTCTTCCATTCACTAGAAAGAGAAGAATTAAACCAAATCGTCAAATTGTTGTCTAAGTCGATCATCAAGCGTTTGGAAGAAATGGATATTGAAGCTAAAGTAACGCCGGCTGCAATCGATGTGATCGCTAAAGAAGGATATGATCCTGAATATGGCGCACGCCCATTGCATCGGGCTATTCAGAAAAAAATCGAAGATCAGCTGAGCGAAGAATTGTTAAGCGGCCGTCTGAAAATTGGCGATAGTGTAACGATCGGAGCAAATAAAGGCGAGATTCGGTTTACTGTAAAAGAACCAAAAAGAAAGAATAAGAAAGATGAAACGTCTTCAGCTGTAGAAAAAGTGTGAAGTTTTCATTGAGAACGATAAACGTCTGATGATTTATTTTTACATTGGACGCTTATCGTTCGTTTTTTTTAATGGTTTTTGTTATGATAAAGATATAGAAATGACAGGGAAAGGAAAGGGATCTATATGAATAACACAACTAGAAATATTCTTGTGGGTGTAGGTGCTGCAGCGGTTATCGGAGCAGCTTGTTTGTTTTCTTCAGACAAAGCTGTTGAAAAAATGGAGAAAATGATCAATCGTAAACGTGCAAAACATTTTGTAAAAGATAAATTGCGCGGAAACGAAAAAGCAATGAGTGTAGTAGAAAAACTTTCTGACGACGAAGTAACAAACTTATTAAATGTAGTTGACAAAGTAACTGACCTTCGCGGACAAGTTGGCAGCTATACGGATCAGTTAAAAGATGCAACGATGGAATTTAAAGATTTGCTGTCAGATAAAACAGAAGATGTTGTCAAAAAAGTAAAGAAATAACATATTAAAAAAAGCAGCAGTACCTTCATCGATGGGTGAAGGTACTGCTGCTTTTTAATCGTTATTCTGGGAACGGGGCAATCTTTTTTATTTGGTTCTTCCTCTTCTAACGTTAGTAAAGAAATAGGATTTTAAGGGGTTAGCATTAAAAAAATGATTTTTTACTGATCAATGTTAAATACTGTAAATTCTTTTGTTTGGCATCATGGTCATTCTAACGTTAACAAGTAACACAGCAGCAGGTCATCTAAGTTACGCAAAGATAGTTGACTAGTTTCTTGCAGACGATCGATGCGGTACTGTAAAGTATTCCGATGAATAAAGAGTGATTTGGCCGCTAAGCTGATATTGCCTTGGCTTTGCCACATTGCTTCGATCACTTCTTTGGTTTCAGGATCAGAGAGCAGCTGCTGCTTTAACTGTTGCATCAAAGGACTGGCTGTTAACGTATCTTGTATATAATAGCTCAACCCAGCTGTGGATAAAGTGACCACCGTTTTGCCTTTATTTTTTTCTTTTGCAAAAATACGCTGTTCTTCGTGGAAGACTTCAGGCAGAGTTGAAGCAACAGACCAATATTGGCCTACATAACAAGCGGAGCGGACGGAAAAGTCATCATCTAGTGTATGCAGGATTCCTGTGATTTCTTCCAAACCCCATTGTTCTTTTTGGTGATCTTGAATCAGGATCCCTTGATGATCATTGAGAAAAAAGGCTTCTAAGACATTATCGAATAAGCTTTTAAAAGATTGCAGCCAAAGATCATCATCGAAATTGCGATCTTTTTTTAATAATTCAAATTGAATCACACGACAGACAGCCGCTGTTGTTGGAACTGCGGATGCTTGTTCAAACAGAAAAGCATACCATTTAGAGTACCTATGTTCTTTTTTGGGTTCTGCAGCAGCAAGAGAAAGTTCTAGTAAGGCTAATTCAGAAGCTGTTCGTTGCTCTTTTTTTAGCTGGATCCACTGCTGCTGAAAAGGAAATGAGACCCACTCTTGATCTGAAGAAGGCTGCTCACTTAAGAATGCTTCAGGATAAATGCGTTTTAATTGATGAAAGTTCAATGATTTGACTCCTTTGTTGATATTCCTTTCTCATACGAAAGTGGTGGCTTCATTCACTTTTATTTTAACATTCTTTTCATGGATGTATAGGAGAAAAGTAGATTGTGATATGATAAGGAAAAGAAAAAAGAAAAGGAAGTACAAGATGGCATTAACGAAAATGGAAAAAGAATATTTTATGCGAGAAGCGATCAAAGAAGCCCAAAAAGCAGCAGCAAAAATGGAAGTGCCGATCGGTGCAGTCATCGTTTTAAATGGAGAAATCATTGGTCGCGGGCATAATAGAAGAGAAGAAACACATGATGCTACAACGCATGCTGAGATGATGGCGATTCGCGAAGCCAATCAATATCTAGAAAACTGGCGCATCGAAGAAGCAGATTTATTTGTCACGTTAGAACCTTGTCCCATGTGCAGCGGTGCCATGATTCTATCTCGAATCAAAAAAGTTTATTATGGCGCGCCTGATCCTAAAGGCGGAACAGCCGGAACTCTAATGAACCTATTGGCTGATAAACGTTTCAATCATCAAGTCGAAGTGGAAAAAGGAGTTTTAGAAGAAGAATGTGCAGCTTTACTGACAAACTTTTTTAGGACATTGCGTAAGAGAAATAAAGAAGCAAAAAAAATACGACAAGCTTTGCTGAAAGAAAAAGGAGAAAGAGAAGCGTGAAGCAAACAAAACAATGGATCTATAGTATTGCAGCCTTGCTGGTGATCTTATTTGGCGGCGGTCAACTGTTAAGTGACTCCCCTGATCAACAGAGAACAGATGAGGCAGCTGAACAAACAACAATGCAGCAAGAAGAAACGACAGTCGTCAAAGGAAAGACGTATAGTTCAAAGGAGGACGTTGCCGCGTATCTTCATCAATTTGGTGAGTTGCCGCCTAACTACTTAACGAAAAAGGAAGCTGAACAACGAGGCTGGGATAATGCTGAAGGTAATTTATGGGAAGTGACGGACCATATGTCGATTGGCGGCGATCACTTTGGAAACTTTGAGGGCCTCCTTCCTGAGAAAAAAGGAAGAACGTATTCTGAAGCGGATATTGATTATGATGGTGGTTATCGTGGAGCTAAGCGGTTGATTTATTCCAATGATGGATTGATTTTTTACACAGATGATCATTATGAAACCTTTGAACGATTGTATTAGGAGGATGATTAGATGAAAATAATTCTTCTAGACGGAAGAGAAATGACTGATAGGAACACGCTCCATACTTATTTAAAAGAAAAACTATTTTTGCCTGATTATTATGGAAAAAACTTAGATGCTTTATATGATTGTCTAACTAGCGACTTTTCTGAGAAAAAGATCCTTCTGGTGCATACAACAGAAATGCAAGAAAACCTAGGAAATGGCGGTCAAGCATTGCTGAACGTTTTTAAAACAGCAGCTAAGGAAAATCAAGCATTGCACATCATTATAGAAGGCTAATATCATAACAAACAAGAAAAGGAGTTGGAAAAATGCCAACTCTTTTTTTAATGCTTTCATTTGTAAAAGTTAACGGTGTTCATAAAACAAAAATCAGTTGAAGTTGCTAACTATTCAAACCCTTATCATAAATCAACCAGTTAGAAAAAGACTCATCCATAGACGAGTCTTTACATTAGGAAATCAGTTGTCTGCCATCATTTTTTGGTCTTTTTCAGTAGCAGCATCAACAGCTTTTACAACAGCAGATACAAAATGGTTGTCGAACAGCGCTAGCACGCCTTCGACTGTTGTCCCGCCTGGAGAAGAAACTTGATCGATGAGATCCATTGGCGAGTGGCTGCCGTCCAAGATCATTTTGGCGCTGCCGAGAACAGCTTGAGCAGCGATTTCAGTAGCTTGGCTTTTAGAAAGGCCGTTTTTGACGGCAGCACGTGCGAGAGAATCAATAAACAAGAAGGCAAAAGCTGGAGAGCATCCAGCGATGGCTGAAAAGACGCTGAAATCTTTTTCTGGCAAGCGAATTGCCTTGCCGACAGCATTAAAAATAGTTGAGATCGTCTGCATCTGTTCTTCTGTCGTATGTTCATTGCCGCAAATCGCTGCCATTCCTTCCCCAATTTGGGTGTTTAAATTGGGCATCACTCTAATGATAGAGAGTGCTTGATCTGAGTTAACATATTGTGTTAACTGTTGCAAAGAGATTCCGGCAGCAATAGAGACAAGCAATGGTTGATGTTGTGAAAAAGCCTCACTCAGTTCTTTAAGGAGTTCAGGGAAGACAGCTGGTTTGGTTGCAACAAAAACGATATCTACTGTTGCAACTAGTTCTTCATTTGTTTGACAAGCTTGAGTGCCTGTTTCTTCTACAAAAGCTGCCAGTTTAGAAGGCGTCGTGTTGGTTAGGTAGATGTCTTCAGGTGATGCCTGTTTGGACGCGATCAGACCTTTAATGATGGCACTGGCCATGTTGCCAATACCGATGAAGCCTATTTTCATTGAAATAACCTCTTTCTGTTTTACAGATTTGTTCTCATTTATTTTACCATAAAGAAGAGCAAAACAAATCAGTTAGGTAACTTGCCTAAACGATCAGGAATGGTTCAACACTATCGATAGATAAGACAAAAAAACAGCTCAAAAAAGATCAAGACATCTTCTTTGAGCTGTTTTTGCTAAGCTAAGGTATAGTAAATCAAGTAAAGATTCAATAGGATAATAACGATCGTAGCGATCCAAGCAATAGCGGTCACCCATTTTTTATTGACGAATTGTCCCATTTTTTGTTTATTGCTCGTAAATTTAACAAGTGGAACAAGTGCGAAAGGAAGCTGCATACTTAGAATAACTTGGCTTAAGATCAGCAGTTCTGCTGTTCCGCTCTCGCCGACCAGCCATGTGACGACAAAGACCGGAATCACGGCTATCAGACGGGTGATCACTCGGCGCAGCCAAGGCTTGATGCGAAGATGAATAAAACCTTCCATAACAATTTGCCCACTTAAAGTTCCAGTGATCGTTGAGTTTTGTCCTGAAGCTAATAAGGCAACGGCAAAAAAGGTACTGGCAAGAGAAGCACCGATAGCAGGTGCTAACAGTGTATAAGCATCTTCTATTTCGCTAACGACTTGTCCTGCTCCATAAAAGGCAGCAGCTCCTAGGATCAAAATCATGGAGTTGATGATAAAAGCAGCTGTCAGGGAAATGACAGAATCGATTCGGGCAAATGTGATGGCTTCTTTTTTTCCTTTTTCTGTTCGTTTATAAGCTCTCGTTTGAACGATAGAAGAATGCAGATACAAATTATGCGGCATAACAGTTGCCCCGATGATACCTAATGCTACGTAAAGCATATCAGAGTTTGTAATGATCTCTTTATGGGGAAGGAAACCTTCCAATAAAGCTGACATCTCTGGATGAGAAAGGGCAACTTCATAGGCAAAAATCAAGAAAATCGTGACCATCAATACGCCAACAATACTTTCAATGATTCGGAAGCTACGTTTTTGCAGTAAAAGCAGGAGCAAAACGTCAACCGTTGTGATAACGATCCCTACAAGGATGGGAATATGGAACAGCAATTTCAATGCAATGGCTGAACCGATAACTTCTGCGATATCAGTAGCGATGATAGCTAACTCAGTCAGCAGCCATAGAAAAATCGATGTCTTTTTTCCTACAGAAGCACTGGTAGCTTGTGCTAAGTCCATACCTGTAGCGATCCCTAGACGTGCGGACATTTCTTGCATCAGCATCGCGATCAAACTTGAAATCAAGATCACGCTCAGCAAGGTATAGCCGAATTTAGATCCACCTTCAATAGAGGTTGCCCAGTTTCCTGGATCGATGTACCCTACAGCGACAAGGGATCCAGGTCCTAAAAATGCTAGCAACTTTCTAAAAAAAGGCGCATTCTCAGGCGGTACGCTGACTGAACTGTTGACTTCTTCTAAGCTGATGTTTTCAACTTTTTTTATCCAACTTTTTTCTTTTTTAGACTGATCTTTTTTCACATAATCTCTCCTTTTTCAAATGAAATAATGATTTTTTTAGTGAATAGATGATCTGTCGAAAATATTTCGTTTAGATAGAAACGATCAAGTAGAAATCTTTCGGCAAAAATGAGCTCATGATGAGCATCGTTTAGAAAAGTGTAGAATACGAGACTGGGCTTCGTAGACTACCTTCATAGATTCATACCCAGTGTATCATAAAAAGACTTTTCTGTCTGTCTAAATACATTTTTAAGTCACGCTTAAAATCATAAAAAACTGCTTCTTCCTTTGTATTCTTTATGATCAGATAAAACAAAAAAAGCCCAGAGCGCAAAAATATTGAATACAGTATGCACAAAAGAAATGATGGCGGTAAAAATAGTGAGATAAAGTCGTTTAACAAGCGTGATGCTCTATTATCGCGTGTGATTTTACAAATAAAACGGGAAAAGACTGGCTTTTTTTCATGGTCTGCGCTATAATAGTAAGTGCCGCAAGGCCGTACAACAATGGTGGACTTATGAATCGTGTCAGGTCTGGAAGGAAGCAGCACTAAGTATGCTCCATCATGTGTTGTATGTACATAATAAACGTTAACGTTAGAAAGCACCAACCTTTTAGAAGGCTGGTGCTTTTTTGAGACATTTGCAGAAGAAAGCCAACTGATTTTTATGGTTCTACACTATTTAACGTTGGTCTGTAAAAAATCAATTTTTTTAATGCTAAGCTCGTTAGAATCCTATTTATAGAAATTTCAGTAGCCCATCGACCGTAGGAAATTTCTTTACCAACGTTAAAAGAGGAAGAACCATTTTTATGCGAGAACGTTTGAAGTCAGGTTTAAATTTAAAGGAATTTAACGTATAATAAAAGGCAGGATCAAAGCGACAAGAAAGGAAGAATCAAGATGAGCTATCAAGCACTTTATCGGGTATGGCGTCCGCAGCGTTTTGATGAAATCGCAGGACAGCAGGCCATTACACAAACATTGAAGAATGCTTTGATTCAAGGAAAGACAAGCCATGCTTATCTTTTTACCGGACCAAGGGGAACCGGAAAAACGAGTGCAGCAAAAATATTTGCTAAAGCAATCAATTGTCCTAACTTGAAAGATGGCGAGCCATGCAATACTTGTGAAACTTGTCGTGCAATCACTAAAGGTCAGTTGAATGATGTCATTGAGATCGATGCGGCCAGCAATAATGGGGTCGAAGAGATTCGCGATATTCGTGATAAAGCTAAATATGCACCAACTGTTGCAGATTATAAAGTCTACATCATTGATGAAGTGCATATGTTATCGACGGGAGCTTTCAATGCGTTGTTAAAAACACTTGAAGAACCTCCTCAAAATGTTATCTTTATTCTCGCAACGACTGAGCCGCATAAAATTCCGTTGACAATCATTTCACGGACACAGCGCTTTGATTTTAAGCGTATTTCGCTTCAAGCGATCATTGCGCGGATGACTTATATCTTGGAACAAGAAGAGATTCGTTTTGAACCAGAATCTTTGCAGATCGTTGCACGTGCAGCAGAAGGCGGGATGCGAGATGCATTGAGTATTTTGGATCAGGCGATTTCTTATGGTGAGGATACAGTGACGGTTGAAAATGCATTAAGTGTAACCGGAAGTCTGACACAGGAAAAACTGATTGATTACTTTTCAGCTATTCTTCATCATGACACAGAAAAAGGCTTGTCTTTATTGCAAGAGATATTGGCAGAAGGAAAAGATGCCGCACGGTTTGTGGAAGATATGATTTTATTTAGCCGCGATCTGTTGGTCTATCAGCAAGCGCCAGCTAAATCTGAGATTTTGGAAACGGCTCGCGTTGATGAAACCTTTACTGCGATGAGCCAGGAGATCTCAAATACAGCTTTGTATGAAACAATAAAGATTTTGAATGAAACGCAGCGGGAAATGAAACTGACCAACCATGCAGATGTATACTTGGAAGTGGCAACAGTCAAATTAACCCAAATGCAAGCAAACACTGCTTCACCTCTTCCAACTGAAGAAAAAGCTGCAGACAGCCAAAAAGTACAGCAACTAGAGTCGGAACTACAGGCATTGAAACAGCAACTGCAGACGCTTAGTGTACAGCAGTCGCAGACAACAGCCGCAAGACCAGCGAAGAGAGCGCCTAAAAAAGCTGCAAATGGCGCATTTAAACCAAATGTGTCAGCCATTTACAAGGTGCTGGGTGTAGCCACCAAACAAAACTTGCTGCAGTTGCGTGATGTATGGCCAGATTTGCTAGATATGCTTTCTGTGACACAGCGGGCTGTCATGAAAGCTTCCACACCTGTCGCAGCTAGTCCAGAAGGCTTGATCGTTTCTTTTGATTATGATATTTTATGTCAAAAAGCTGCTTCAGACGAAAACCTTGTCCAAGCCATCGGCAGTTATTTGAATCGGCTGATCGGCTATGCACCTCAAATGATCACGGTTACGGCTGAGCAATGGCCAATGATCAGGAGCGACTATTTAAAGCACCATAAGGAAGAGATCCAATCCAGAACAAAAGCTGAATCAACTGATCATCCTAAGGAAGCACAAAAAACAGCGTCTTCTTCAAACGCGTCCCAGCTGGAGTCAGCAGAACCGGATGCAGGATGGGAGAGTTTGAACCAACTGATCCCAGTGGATGAAGCCGGTGAGGAACAGAAAGAAGATCCAATCGTAACAGAAGCGGTTCAGCTATTTGGCAAAGAGATCGTTGAAGT
Source organism: Pisciglobus halotolerans (assembly GCF_900113675.1). Classification (GTDB taxonomy): domain Bacteria; phylum Bacillota; class Bacilli; order Lactobacillales; family Carnobacteriaceae; genus Pisciglobus; species Pisciglobus halotolerans. The sequence continues at coordinate 32,051 of NZ_FOQE01000020.1, read as the reverse complement.
ACAAAATGATTAAGAATCATGGTTTAGCAAAAAAATGGAACATTTAAAATGAGAGAGGAAGATATACATGCGTGGAATGGGTAATATGCAAGGTATGATGAAAAAAGTACAAAAAATGCAAAAAGAAATGGAACAAGCACAACAAGAACTAAATGCTAAAGAATTTACAGGTACGGCTAATGGTGACTTGGTGACTGTAACCTTTACCGGTGATAAAAAAATGACCGCCGTTGCAATCAAACCAGAAGTAATGGATCCGGAAGACAGCGGCATACTGGAAGACCTGATTTTACTAGCAACAAATGATGCTTTAGCAAAAGTTGAAGCTGAATCAGAAAAAGTGATGGGAAAATATACAAATGGATTAAATATTCCTGGTTTATAAAAGCAGCACTTTTTAAGACTCAGGAGAAAACTATTCACTGTAAGCAAATTTTTTTCTTCGCCTAGAAATCTGGATCAGATCATTCAAGCGAAGAAGAAGGTTTTGCTAAAACAAACTACGAATAAAGAGTGAAAATGAGATGCTGCTGCAGGATCTCATTTTTTTAAAGAAAAAAGTACGTGAAAAGCATTCTGTCACTCAAGAAAGGAAAATGACATGCAATACCCTGAACCAATATCTAAATTAATGGATAGCTATATGAAATTGCCGGGGATTGGAGCCAAGACAGCTGCACGTTTAGCTTTCTTCACCATTGATATGGATGAAGAGGACGTGACCGACTTTGCCAAATCCTTGATCAGCGCAAAGCGCGATTTGCATTATTGTTCCATTTGCGGAAATATCACTGAAAGCGATCCGTGTGATATTTGTCGAGATAAGGATCGTGATCGCAGCACGATTTTAGTTGTAGAAGATGTCAAGGATGTGATGGCTCTAGAAAGGGTCAGAGAATATCATGGGTTGTATCATGTGCTGCATGGAATTTTGTCACCGATCGAAGGCACAGGACCAGAAGACATCAATATTCCTTCTTTACTGAAGCGGCTGCAATCGGAAGAAGTGCAAGAAGTTATCTTGGCGACGAATGCATCAGCTGAAGGAGAAGCGACGGCAACGTATTTATCCCGTTTGATCAGGCCGGCCGGTATCAAAGTGACTCGTTTGGCTCACGGACTTTCTGTCGGCAGCGACATTGAGTATGCGGATGAAATCACTTTGCTCAAAGCCGTCGAAGGCAGACGAGAAATTTAATTGTCAAAGAGAGAACCTAAATAAGACAGTAAAAAATATGGGACAGAGAATGGAGGAGTTGCGGAACTCTATTCACTGTCCTTTTGTTGTACAACTGAAAGATTTGGTTCTTCCTCTTTTAACTTAACGTTGATAAAGAAATTTCCTCCGGTCGATGGGCTACTGATGGAAAGCCATGAGAACGCATTTAGCCGAAAATCGCGTCTCAATGCTTGCAAGCTTCAAACTTCGTGTAACGGCTAAAGCCTAACACTAAGTGATTCACATTGCATCTTTTTTCATGGCTATCAGTAGGCCCTATGCGCCTCCTGAAATTTCTAGAAATAGGATTCTAACGAGTTTAGCATTAAAAAAATTGATTTTTTACAAACCAACGTTAAATATTGTAGAACCAAAGATTTACATTTAGTCCAAAAGAGGAACAAGAGGATTAACTTTTTGACCGCTTAAGAGTTCGTTACATGTAAAAGCAGCGTCACAGCAGATCAGATTGCTGTGTTATGCAGTTAGTAAAGCGAAGCGATGGGTCTGAAGAAAAGAATCCGATGATGATTTTCAAATCCTATTAGACTGAATGGGCAGGATACAGTATAATAGAAACAAGAATACAGTTAAGGAGTTTTTGCTTTGAAAGGATGTTTTATTACGATCGAAGGGCCTGATGGAGCAGGGAAAACGAGTGTCATTCAAGCGCTTGTCCCAAAATTATCGGCAGCACTTCAACAAGAAGTTATGGCTACGAGAGAACCTGGCGGCAGTCGCATTGCTGAAAAAATACGGGAGCTCATTTTGGATCCAGAACATACAGAAATGGACGAACGTACAGAAGCGTTGTTATATGCAGCTGGAAGAAGACAGCATTTGGTAGAAAAAGTGATTCCTGCATTAGAACAAGGTCAAATCGTTATTAGCGATCGTTTTGTAGACAGTTCTTTAGCGTATCAAGGCTGGGCTCGAGGGGTCGGCATGAAAGAAGTCGCAGCGATCAATGCATTTGCTACGGAAAATATGTCGCCTGACTTAACGCTTTACTTAGATATTGAAGCCAAAGAAGGATTAGCAAGGATCCAAAAAGGCAAAGCCGACAGACAATATGATCGGTTGGATCAGGAAGAACTGGCTTTTCATGAAAAAGTCCGTGACGCGTATTTACTGCTGTTAAAGGAAAACCCGGAACGGATCGTTGCTATTGATGCAAGTCAAACATTGGAAAAAGTAGTACAAGAATGTTATACCGTTATTATGAAGCAATGTAACTGAAATAGAAAAAGAAAGGGTGCTCATTATGAAACTGGTCTTAGCTATTGTTCAAGATAAAGATGGAAACCGCTTATCAAACGAATTTATCGAAAATGGCATACGCGCTACAAAACTGTCTACTACTGGCGGCTTTTTAAAAGCTGGAAATACAACTTTTATTATTGGAATAGAAGAGGAAAGGGTAGATGAAGTTTTAGATATCATTCGTGAAAATTGTTCTTCAAGAGAACAATATATGATGCCGCCATCAAGCTACGACGTTTCAATGGAAACCAACTTTCCTTATCCTGTAGAAGTGGAAGTCGGAGGCGCTACTGTATTCGTTTGTCCAGTAGATCAATTCCAAAAGTTTTAAAATAGCTGATCGTAAAGCAGAAGTTATCAGACAAGGAAACTACTAGTTTGCAAATCTATTTGCTAAATGAGTGCTATGCGATAAGGTTGTGAGAAAAATGAACGAAAAAATTGAACGTTTACAGCCGCGATTGTTAAAACAATTTCAACATATCCTTGAACAGCATAAGTTGGCTCATGCTTACTTATTTGAAGGCGCAAGAGGAACAGGGAAAAAAGAAATTGCGCTATGGCTGGCTGCTTCCCTTTTGTGTGTAAACAAACAAGACGGAAAAGCTTGTAGAAAATGTGTGAATTGTGTGCGCGTCTTTGAACATCAGCATCCAGATGTGATGGAAGTAGCACCAGATGGTTTGTCGATCAAAGTCGAGCAAGTAAGAGATCTAAAAGCAGAGTTCGTCAAAAGCGGTGTCGAAAGTGACCAGAAAATATTTATTATTGAAGATGCAGAAAAAATGACAGCAGGTGCAGCCAACAGTTTGTTGAAGTTTTTAGAAGAGCCGGATGGTAAAGTGACAGCTTTTCTGTTGACCACAGCTAAACAAAGACTGTTGCCGACGATTTTGTCTAGATGTCAGCTGGTCCATTTTTCACCGCTGCCTAAACCCATCTTGATACAAGAGCTGGAGGACAAAGGCATTTCCCAAAACCAAGCTGCATTGCTGGTACATCTTACAAATGATATAGAAAAAGCAGCTGCTTTAAGTGAAGATGAAACATTCGCTATCCAACGCGAATTGATTTGGAAATGGTTCAAGTGGTTAACGAAACAAGATGATGAAGCCTTTATTTTTGTACAGACTGATTTGCTACAGTATTTTAAAGAACGAGAGCAGTACAAGTTGGCTCTGTCATTGCTGTTATTGTTGTATCGTGATGCTTTAAAGCTTTTTTATGGACAACAGGCTGATGAACTGGCTTTTCCTCGCTATGAGCAAGAACTTCGCCAGTTTATTGCACAAAAAAGTTCAAAACAGTTGACTGAGGCGATAGAGGAGATCCTGCTCAGCCAAAAAAAACTCGAAAGCAATGTGAATGCACAAGGCGTTTTTGAACAGCTAGCCATTCGTTTAATGCAAAAGTTGTCCAAGCCGCTTAGCAGCTTGACTTAAACAAGCTCAGAGTAGAGCATTGCTATGTTTGAAAGGAGATCAAGGTAAGAGTGGGTGAAAAAATGGACAAGAAAGCTTTGTATGACACATTTATTCAATTAGAAAATGATACCAATGCGACGCTGGGACGGATCTCAGAAGTGAAAAATGAAGTAGAAGCTTTGGTTGAGGAAAACGCCACTCTTCGAATAGAGAATCAACACTTAAGAGACCGTTTAAGCGACTTGGAAAAACAAAAAGAAATCAGCAAAGACGGCATTGGCACAGAAATGTCCAAATCACGCTTAAACCTCGAAAAAATATATGAGGAAGGTTTTCACGTATGCAACGTGTTTTACGGATCTAGACGTGTCAATGACGAATCCTGCGCTTTTTGTTTAGATGTCATCTATGGAGAAAGACGTTAAACAAACACAAAAAGAATTGAGTCCACCTTCCCTGAGAAGAAACTTAATTCTTTTTTTATAGAAAAAGGATGCGGAGAAAGCCCGAAAGAGTCACAGCAAAAACAGGAAGTTGTTGAAGAGAGCAGCGGAGCGCACATCAAAACAACTTATCTTTTTTGCAAAGACTCTGGCTTTCGCAGCTCAACTAGAAAAAGGATGCGGAGCGAGGTGGACAGAGGCGACAGGAAAATGAAACATAAAACCATTATTGGAAGTACTGTTGCCGTTCCGGCAAAGTGTATCGTGTCTCTAAGCGATTCCGTAAAGAATGAAGAAATATAAAAGAAGATGACCAAATGATATAGAAAGGGTCTTTAGATGAAAGCTATAACGATCAAAAAACCAGGCAGCGCAGAAGCTTTGACCTTGGTTGAAAGAGAGAAACCAGTTGCTAAAAAGGGAGAATTACTGATCAGAGTCAAAGCCAGTGCAGTCAATCGTACAGACACACTAAAACGCCAAGATCCTACTTTAAGTGAGCCTTATCCTATCTTAGGTGTGGAAGCAGCGGGTGTCGTGGAAGAAAACCACAGTGAAGATCCAAGCTTAGCTCCAGGAACACGCGTTGCTGGAATTGTTAACCAAGGCAGTTATGCTGAATACGTAACGATACCGGCTGATAGAGCTATCGTTTTGCCTGAGCGTTTAAATTTTGCAGAAGGGGCAGCTATTCCAGAAGTTTTCTTAACGGCTTATCAAACCCTGTATTGGTTAGGCAAGCTAGAAAAAGGTCAAACCGTTTTGATTCACGCAGGAGCAAGTGGTGTCGGAACGGCTGCTATCCAATTGGCGAAGCAGCTGACAGAGGCAATCGTCATCGTGACAGCCGGTTCACAAGAAAAACTAGATTTTTGCCGCAAGCTGGGTGCAGATAAAGGAATCAATTATAAAAAAGAAAATTTTGCTGATCAAGTATTAGAGTGGACGAATCAAGCTGGAGTAGATGTGATCCTAGACTTTGTCGGTGCTTCCTACTGGCAAAAAAACATGAAGAGCATCAAAAAAGATGGACACTGGATATTGATCGGAACGTTAGGCGGTCATGTGGTGCCGGAAGTGGATCTGCTTGAGCTTATGGGCAAACGAATCACACTTGCCGCTACTTTGCTGACACCGAGATTAGATCATTATAAAGCTGCATTAACACAGGAATTTGTTGAAAAGGCTTTGCCTCTTCTAGCAAATGGTACGATCAAACCAATTATAGATACGGCTTTTCCTTTGCAAAAAGCAGCTCAAGCTCATCAATACATGGAAGAAAATAAAAATATCGGTAAGATCATATTGACCGTAGAGTGAAGGTGCGTGGAGAATAGATGAAGCAATGGTTACAAGATGACGAACGAATGGATCAATTATTGAGCCACCATTTAGAGATCATTCAGAGTCCGTCTGTTTTCTCGTTTTCGCTAGATGCTGTACTATTAGCAGACTTTGCACAAGTTCCTAAACATGAAAGAGCAAAAATCGTTGACTTGTGTGCTGGAAATGGTGTAGTGGGCTTGCTGCTGAGTCAAAAAACGAAAAGTTCCATCGTTGGAATTGAATTGCAGCCGAGATTGGTAGATATGGCGAAACGGAGCATCGAAATCAATGGATTGGAAAAACAGCTTTCAATCATTGAAGGGAATCTTTCTGAAGCTGCTTCATGGATCAAAAAAGATACGGTCGATGTCGTCACGTGTAATCCGCCTTATTTTGCAGCAACGGAAAAAAGTACGCGTAATCCTAATCAACATTTAGCGATTGCACGTCATGAACTGTATACCAACTTGGAAGAAGTGATAAAAGTAACGAGCGGTTTGTTGAAAATGAACGGCAAAGCTTACTTTGTCCATCGTCCAGATCGCTTGCTGGAAATTTTGGAAACAATGAAACAACATCGCTTGGCCCCCAAAAAGATCCGCTTTGTTTATCCTAAAAAAGATCGGGAAGCTAATACCGTCTTAGTTGAAGGCATCAAAGACGGTAAAGAGACTGGTTTTCGTGTGTTGCCGCCTTTGTTTGTTTACAGTGAAGATAATCAGTATCTGCCTGAAGTCAGAAGGTTGTTATATGGAGAAGAATAGTTATTTTTATGTATTGCATTGTCAGGATGGGTCCTTCTACGGCGGATATACAACAGATTTGAACAGACGGGAGCAGGAGCATAACCAAGGAGTGGGGGCTAAATATACAAAGCCGCTTTCCCGCAGACCTGTTCGAATGATCTATGCTGAAGCTTATGCCACACGCAGCGAGGCAACTAGCGCGGAATATGCTTTTAAAAAACAGACGCGGCAAGACAAAGTGCGCTTTTTAAAAAAGCAGGGGATTATTTTTCCGTTGCAAACAAACCAGCCTTGCAAGGTCATGGATCATACAAAAAAAGGAGAACCAAAAGATGAAGAGCCAGAAAAGCTTTGAACAACAGGCGACGGGAACATTATACTTAGTACCGACACCGATCGGCAACTTGGAAGATATGACTTTGCGAGCGATACGGATCTTAAAAGAAGTTGATTTGATCGCTTCAGAAGATACCCGTAACACCCAGAAATTGTTGAATCATTTTGACATTCACACGAGTCAAATCAGCTTTCATGAACACAACTCTCAGGAACGGATCCCACACTTGCTTAAAAAATTGCAAGAAGGAACGAACATCGCCCAAGTCAGTGATGCTGGTATGCCTTCCATCAGCGATCCCGGACACGATTTAGTCAAATCTTGTATAAAAGAACAGATTTCGGTAGTGCCTTTGCCAGGCGCAAATGCTGGTCTAACAGCTTTGATCGCATCTGGATTAAGCCCGCAGCCTTTTTACTTTTACGGTTTTCTGCCGCGAAAGAAAAAAGAACAAACAGCGGCACTTGAAGAATTGGACCAGCATCCTGAAACGTTTATCTTATATGAATCGCCGCATCGATTAAAAGAAGTGTTGAAAAATATGGAACGCGTCTTCGGCGGCAACCGTAAAATCGTTTTGTGCCGTGAACTTACGAAGCGTTACGAAGAGTTTTTGCGCGGATCACTTGAAGAAGCAATAGCGTGGTCGCAAGATGGTGAGGTTCGCGGAGAGTTTTGTCTGATCGTGGAAGGTAATGAAAATGGAGCACGTTTCAAAGAAGAGGAGACGTGGCAAGCTTTATCCTTGCAAGAACATGTTGAGCAAGTGATGAGTGAGAAACATGTGCGCAGCAAAGAAGCCATTAAAGAAGTCGCCAAAGTACGTCACCTCAAAAAGCAAGAGGTATATGCGGCCTATCATGAGATTGAATAAGAAGTTTTAAAGAAACGCAGCGATAAAAAAATGTGGTTCTACAATATTTAACGTTGGTCTGTAAAAAAATCAATTTTTTTAATGCTAAGCTCGTTAGAATCCTATTTCTAGAAATTTCAGTAGCCCATCGACCGTAGGAAATTTCTTTACCAACGTTAAAAGAGAAAGAACCAAAAATGTTTGCACAAATAAAAAGCCGTTGTCTCTATAGGAGACGACGGCTTTTTGGGTTTTTGTTGAATGGACTCTTTATTGTTTTTCTGCGACTTTATCCACATAAATATTACGGGCAGCTTGATAACCCAATGTGATGTGTTCGCCTTTTTCATTTTCTAAAGTGATAGGGCCTTCATAAGGGTCCATCTCTTTGACTTGATAAAAAGCGCCTAAGTGAATGCCTTTACTAGAAAGATAAGATAAAAACTCTTTTTGATCCTCTACTTCCTTTAAAAGGAAAGAATCGTTGGGAAAAAGTTCCACTAGTGGCAAAAAATTGGTCTGTGCTGTTGTTCCATCTTCATTAGGAATCAGTCCGCCATGCGGGTCGTGCGTCGGTTCACCTAAAAACTCATTTAAACGCTTGATAAGCAGATCGGACGAAGCATGCTCCAATCGGTCTGCATCTTCATGCACTTCATTCCAATCGTAGCCTAATTTTTCAGATAAAAAAACTTCCCATAAGCGATGTTTTCGAATGAGTTGATTAGCAGTGCGCAAACCTTTTTGCGTCACTTGAACACCGCGATAAGGAACGTGAGTAATCAAATTTTCTTTTAATAGTTTTGCATTCATATCGGTCACAGATGCAGCAGAAACATTAAGAGCTTGGACCAGTTCTTTATTATTGATGACACGTGTTTCTCCGCCAAGTTCAACAATGGTTTTCAAGTAATCTTCTTTGCTCGGTGTCATAAGGTTCACTCATTTCCAAGTGTGATTATCTATATTATACCCCATTTTCGCTTGGTCTCCAAATATTGAAAAAAATCTTTAAGTTGACTGCACAATATTTTTAGGTTAATCTAAAAATATCAAAGTATACTAGAAAAAGAGAGTGATGATAATGAAGCGTTGGCTAGGCATCATGCTGGCAGGAATCGTCCTTCTTCTGAGTGCTTGCGGAGAAGAAGAAACATCCGTACATGACCAAGCTGGGGAAACAGGAGACGAACCGATCCAGATCGTGGCAACCACCACAATGTTGTCAGACTTATTAAAAGAAATCGGTGGAGAGCATGTGCAAGTAGAAGGTTTAATGGGTTCTGGAGTAGACCCTCATGGATATAAAGCTTCTGCTTCAGATGTGATGAAAATGATGAAAGCAGACATCGTCGTCTATAACGGCCTTCACTTAGAAGGAAAAATGGGAGATATCTTTGATGAATTTGGCCGACAAGGGAAAATAACGTTTACCCTCGAAGATGCGCTGCCTAAAGAAAACGTGTTAGGATCCGAAGATGAATCATTAGTCCATGATCCGCACATTTGGTTTAGTGTCCAGAATTGGAAACTATCAGCTGAGTATATTGCTAACCAATTGAGCGAAGTAGACGAAGAAAATGAAGCTGATTATCGAGCCAATAATGAACGATATCAAAAAGAACTAGATGAATTATCAGCTTATATTACTTCTCGCATTGAAGAAGTCCATGAAGACAAACGTTATTTGGTTACTGCCCATGATGCTTTCAACTATTTCGGAAAAGAATTTGGGTTTGAAGTAGTGGGATTACAAGGTTTGAATACCCAATCGGAAGCGGGGACAAGAGATGTGAGTGATTTAGCTCAATTTGTATCCGATCATCAAATCAAAGCTATTTTTATCGAAAGCTCCGTTCCAACAAAAACCGTGGAATCACTGCAAGCAGCTGTGAAACGAAAGAACTGGGCAGTTGGGATCGGCGGAGAACTTTATTCCGATTCTTTAGGAGACAAAGCGCAGCAAGCAGAAACCTATATAAAAATGTATCGTGCAAATATTGATACGATCGTGGATGCACTGAAATAAAGAAGAATGGACGTGTTGAAGATGAGCGAAGAAGCAATCACATTGAAACATTTGACAGTGGCTTACCAATCTGTCCCTGTTTTATGGGATGTATCACTAGGATTTAAAAAAGGAAAAATGACGGCTATTATCGGACCAAATGGTGCAGGAAAATCAACCTTGATCAAAGCAATGCTGCAGTTGATCAAGCCGCTTACTGGAGAAGTAGCATTTTCATTAAATGACCATCAAATGGCACCCTACAAAGAAGTGAAACAGCAAGTAGCTTACGTTCCGCAAAATAGTTCTGTTGATTGGGATTTTCCAACAACGGTTTTAGACGTGGTCACGATGGGCAGGTATGGACGTCTTGGCTGGTTTAAACGAGCTAAAAAAGCAGACAAAGAAATTGCGGCCCAACAATTAGCAAAAGTAGGCATGCAGACTTTTGCCGATCGTCAAATCAGCCAGCTTTCGGGCGGGCAGCGACAAAGAGTATTTCTTGCCAGAGCTTTGGCACAGGAAGCAGATATCTATTTATTAGATGAACCTTTGGCCGGTGTTGATATGAAAACAGAACGCATTATTATGAATCTTTTACATGAGTTAGTAGCGGAAGGCAAAACGGTGATTGTTGTCCACCATGACTTGCAAACAGTAGAAGAGTATTTTGATGAAGTTGTCTTTATCAATCGTTCTTTGATGGCAGCAGGATCTGTTTCTTCTGCTTTTACCGATAAAAATATTGAAGAAACCTATCGAACAGATCAGAATGTGGGAGAAAGGAGTGCACAGCCTTGATGGAACAGCTGTTGGCTTTGTTTTCAGATTATACCTTTCAGATCGTAGCGTTAGGAACAGGTTTTTTAGGGTTATTGAGCGGTGTAGTAGGTACTTATGCGACCTTAAGAAAAGAAAGTCTGCTTGGAGATGCACTGAGCCATGCAGCGTTGCCGGGAATTGCGCTCGCGTTTTTATTGATTGGTAAAAAAGACTTGGTCTATTTGCTAGGGGGAGCTCTGATAAGCGGCTTAATCGCTACAGCACTCATCCAATGGATCAGCAAAAAAAGTACTGTTAAATTCGACAATGCCTTATCTGTTGTGTTGTCCAGCTTTTTCGGACTTGGCTTAGTATTATTGACCCATATCCAAGGATTGGAGAATGCTAATCAAGCAGGATTGGAGAAGTTTATTTATGGACAAGCTTCCTCTATGCTATTGAGCGATGTTCAGTTATTGTTAGCAGTAGGGGCTGGAATATTAGTGCTGGTTTTACTTTTATGGAAAGAATTAAAAGTCTTCGCCTTCGATCCTGTCTTTACGCAAACTCTTGGCTTCCAAACGAGGATCTTACAATTTATCTTATCAGCTATGATTATTTTGACTGTTATTTTTGGATTGGAATCTGTAGGAGTTATTTTGATGAGTGCGCTCTTGATCGGTCCAGCTGTTGCTGCACGTCAATGGTCAGATCGTCTTGGCGTTGTCCTGATTCTTGCTGGTTTATTTGGCATGGTATCAGGTGTCGCCGGAACGTTCATCAGTTCTATCGGACGACAAATACCGACTGGTCCCACTATCGTTTTAGTCCTCAGTTTGATCGTGATGATCAGTTTGATTTTTTCTCCCAAACGTGGATTGATCATTAGATGGGTCAATCAGCGTCGAAAGAAAAAAGCGTACATCAAACAAATTGAAGAAAAACAGGAAAGGAGCGAAAAATATGCTCGTTGAAATCTACTTGATTGCCGTTGTAGTGGCTCTAGCTTGTTCGCTCCCAGGTGTCTTTCTAGTGCTGCGGGGCTCAACGATGCTGTCAGATGCCATTACCCATACTGTTTTACTGGGGATCGTCTTAGCCTTCTTTGTGGTCAATGATTTAAACTCGCCATTTTTGATCGTGGGAGCAACATTAGTCGGCGTCTTAACCGTTTGGCTGATAGAAACGTTACAGCACACCAAATTGTTATCTAACGATTCAGCAATCGGAATTGTTTTTCCGCTCTTTTTTAGTATTGCGATCATCTTGATCACAAGATATGCTGGAAATGTCCATTTGGATGCAGACTCAGTGCTCATGGGAGAACTCGCTTTTGCGCCATTTAGACGAATGACCCTCTTTGGAATGGACTTTGGGCCAAAAGTATTGTGGTCGATGCTGATTATTTTAATAATCAACGTGTTATTTATTACCTTTTTCTATAAAGAGTTGAAGATCACAACTTTTGATCCAGGTCTCGCAGCTGCATTGGGTTTTTCGCCTGTTTTCTTACATTATGCGTTAATGACACTCGTATCGCTAACAGCAGTCGGTGCTTATGATTCAGTTGGTTCTATTCTGGTTGTCGGTTTTATGGTCGGTCCGGCTTTAACAGGCTACTTGCTCACGCATCGACTGAAAAGGATGATATTGATCACTCTTATCACAGCTGTCTTCAATAGCTTAGTTGGAGTGAAAGCAGCATTTGTACTGGATACTTCTATTGCCGGTATGATCGCAGTTGTGACAGGAATAACGTGTTTACTCGCCTTTTTATTCTCTCCTAGCAAAGGGTCTATTCAAGCAATAAGAAACCGTTGGAAACAAAGGAAAAACTTAAAGAAGCAAGCAGCTTCTAGCCATATAAAATCTTAATAAAAGGGTTCTACAATATTTAACGTTGGTCTGTAAAAAAGCAATTTTTTTAATGCTAAACTCGTTAGAATCCTATTTCTAGAAATTTCAGTAGCCCATCGACCTTAGGAAATTTCTTTACCAACGTTAAAAGAAGAAGAACCAATAAAAGCCACCTGTTTTCGAAGGAAAACAGGTGGCTTTTTAACTGTTGATATAAGGCTCAAGCCGAAGAAAGCGTCGGTGCTTTTAATAGGTTTGATCCATTTTTTTAACGGTTTAATAAGAAACATTCAATAAGATGAACATGATATTATAGATAATATTTTTTAGAAATCGTCAAATCGTCGTTTAACTCGTAGACGAGTGGTTGGCCAGTTGGAATTTCCACTTCCATAATATCTTCGTCAGCGATTTCCTCAACATATTTAACCAATGCGCGTAAAGAATTCCCATGAGCAGCGATCAAAACCGTTTCTCCGATTAGCAGAGAAGGTGCAATATGATCTTCCCAGAAAGGAATAACACGATTCAGCGTAACTTTTAAATTTTCACCCATTGGGATGGTGCGCTTTTGCAAGTTGGCATAGCGACGGTCTTGGAGTGGGGACGATTCATCATCCGGATCCATCATTGGGGGTAAAGTATCATAAGAACGTCTCCAGAGCTGAACTTGATCTGCACCATATTTTTCAGCAGTTTCTTTTTTGTTTAAGCCTTGAAGCGCACCATAATGACGCTCGTTCAAACGCCAACTTTTCGTTTCAGGAACCCATAATTGATCAGAGGTTTCAAGCACGTAATGACATGTTTTGATAGCCCGTTTTAAAACAGACGTATAGGCAACGTCAAACTCAATACCGGCTTCTTTGATTTTATCACCGGCTTTTTTTGCTTCAGCAACACCTTGCTCACTTAAGTCAACATCTACCCAACCAGTGAATTGGTTCGTAAAGTTCCATTCACTTTGGCCATGTCTGACAAGTACCATTTTTTTCATCTACTTCACTACTTTCTTTTGATTTGTTCGATGCCTTCACTAATTTTAGTGTACTCTTTTTTAGGTGAAAGTTCTAATGTTATGATGTGTACTGCTTTTTGATATCAAAAATGGCTTTGATGATGACGGCTATTATAGCTCCTAAAACAGCTCCGATCGGTCCAAATAAGACAATACAAATGATTGTAGAAAGTAGGGTGTAAATAGGACGAACCCCGATTTCTCTGCCGGTGATCAATGGATCAGCGATCTGACGTACGATCACTAAAACAATATAAAGTAATCCGAGCTGCCAAGCAAGTGATGTCTGACCCATCAATAGATAGACCAAAGCCCATGGCAGCATGATTATCCCGCTTCCCAATACCGGAATGATATCAATTATGGCGATTCCTAATGCTTTTACTCCCCACCAAGAGATTCCGATCCACCACAAACCGATACACAAAATAATGAACATCAAGATGGACATTTTAATGGCTGCTTTTACATAGCCTCTTACCCCTTTAAAAGAAGCAGCCAATATTTCATTTAAAATAGCTAAAAATTGATTCATTTTCATCACTCCCATTAAGGAAAATCAATGTAAAAAATGTTAACAATCGAGCTGCAGGATGCTGCAAGGCATCTTTTACTCAATAGGTTAGAATCAGTATAAAGGAAAACAACCAAAAAAACATCCGTATAAAGTCTGAACATGCTAGGATAAGGATGCCGTTGGTCAGCAAAGAGATGCTGATGCAACGCTTGCACAAATTCAGTAACGATGAGAAAATACATACCATAGCCCATTTTAAAAAGAGGTGAATGCACGATGTTGGAAAAAGAGAAAGTAAAAGGAAAATCAAATACAGAATTGGCGCAAGATAGAACAGACTTAGCAAAAAGCCGGACGTTATTAGCAGGGGAACGAACGTATTCTGCATGGATCCGAACAGGTTTCACGATTGCAGGTGCAGGATTAACGATCGGTAAAGCTTTACAGGATACTGGAAGCGGCACGATTGCTTTAATCGTAGGAGGTGCCTTGATCACGATCGGCATGCTGACTTTTGTGTATGCTTGGATCGGTTACCGAGCTGTGTATCAGCATTTGTTGAAAAACTACGGCAGTATCGAAGAAAATAAATCTTCTTTTAACTTGAATATGACAGCTATCTCATTTATCACCATTTCTCTATTAATGGTTTGCATTCTAGGTTTTTGGATCATGTTAAGCTGATGACCGAGTCAAAAAGTTCTATGGACTATCAGGTAAGTGATAAACAAAATTGTATTAAAAAAGAAGCACCATATGGTCATAAGACGTCACAAAGTGCTTCTTGTTAATTTGCTGTTATTAACTATTTTTGTTGTTTTGTTCTGCTAACAAGTCACGGATTTCTTTCAAGTAAGTTTCCGTTACAGGAATTTCTTCTTCCTCTGTTGCTTCTTGAGTCTTGAATCGATTCAAAGCAGTATTGATCAGCTTAATAAAGGTAAAGACAACCAATGCAATCAATATAAAGTTGATCACCGCTTGGATAAAAGCACCGTAAGCAATCGTTGCGCTGCCGAATTGGTAACTTAAATTGCTGAAATCAACGCCGCCAATCACAATACCGATCAAAGGGGTAATAATATTTTCAACTAAAGATGTTACGATGGCCGTAAAGGCAGAACCGATAACAACCCCCACAGCTAAATCAAGAACATTGCCTCTAAAAGCAAATTCTTTAAACTCTTCAAAAAAATTTTTCATTCCTACATGACCTCTTTCAGTTTCATTCTCATTCAGTATACACGATAGAAGAGAAAACGGGAAGAAAGAAAGTAGATGAAACGGTTTCTTAAAAAAGTATAAAAATGTGTTCCTGGCTTGAAAAAGATTGGCAATTACAGTGTTTCAATCTATAATGAAGGTGACCCGAAAAAGGGGAAAAGGAGGAAGTAAAAATGAAAAAGAAATGGATCTATTCAGCTGTTGTCCTTTCTAGTGTTGGTGTGTTAAGTGCATGTGGAACGGCAAATGAAAAAGAAACGGACACTGCTGTAACAAGTAGCGCAGTAGTTGAATCCTCTGACCAGAAGACCGCTTATCAGAATATGTACAGAGATAGCCAGGACCTTTATGGTGATGAAAAGTATGATGAAGCTGCTGGAAATATCGACATGCTGTTGCAAAATGATTTAACAGATTATCCCGATTTAAAAGCCGATGCAGAAGCATTGAAAGAAAAAATAACAACTGCTCAAACGGAAGAAACCGTTCAAGATGATACATATGACTTAATGGAAAAGTCTGACTATAAAGCTGAACGCAAATCTGTCATCACAGGGGAAGCATTTACCAAAGAAACAGGCAAAAATATCAAAATGGCTTCTGACAAAGAAATCAAACAGTGGATAACAAAACAAGAAACAGCAGCTGCTCACACAGAAGTCGAAAATACCCAAGTCAATAAAGCTAGCGAAGAAAGTAAAGAAAGTAAGGAAAGTAAAGAAAGTAAGGAAAGTAAAGAAAGTAAAGATAGCGCTGTTGACCAAAAACAAGATACAGCAGAAAAAACAGAAACTGAATCAAGTCAAAAAGACAATCCTGCTGATAAAAAAGACAGCAGCACAGCTTCCAGTGCTTCTACTTCTACACAAGAAAAAACAATGACATTGGAAGAAGAACAAAACTATGTTTTAGACAAAGTAGTGGAAAAGACTGGTATTTCACCATCTGATAACCAGTTTTTTGCAACGAAAGAAAATGAAACCACTTATCAAATCGAGATTCGACATGCCCATGAAGTAGACGGTGTAGAAATCTCAAATATGGTTGGGATGTTTAAATATGATCTATCTTCGGACAGCTTAACAAAAATGGATCCTGTATCCGGAAAATATGAAACCTATACGCCTGTCCATTAAAAAAATCGAATGTACGATCAAAAACAACTGTTCGATTTATTCAGTAGCTATTCAATCATAACAAAGAAGCGTTTCCTGTTGATTTCATCAGGGAACGCTTCTTTGTTCAGCTTTTGTCTAAAAGCAGCTTAGGAAGAACTGTTCGATTTTTGGATATAATCATTAATTGGATAATTTTCCAGTGGTAAATCTGTCTGTTCGCCTTTTATCAATTGTGTCAGCATACGTGCAATCAAAGGACCAGATGTCAAACCGGAAGCACCGAGACCGCTAGCTGCATAAAGCCGTGGAGCATGAGGAACTTCTCCAAAAAAAGGCGCGAAGTCTGAGGTATAAGCTCGCGTTCCGACACGCGTCCGTGTGATCGTTGCTTTTTCTAATTCAGGCACCAGCTTGTTGGCTTCTTGCAGCATCAGTTGAAGCTGTTCTTTTGTCGGCTCCAAGTCATAGCCTTTATCATTTTCATGGGTCGCCCCTACAATGATTTTACCTCCCGCAAATGGAATGATATCCATTTCACCGTCTGGCATGACAACAGGCCAGACATCCGTTTCTGCATCCAACTGCAGCTCGACCAGCTGTCCTTTTTGTGGGCGAATATCAACTGCATAGCCTAATGGTTCTAGCAGTTTTGGCAACCAGGCACCAACGGCCAATACAACTGCATCAAAGCGCTCTTGGCGCGTTCCGTCGTTAATGATATAAGGAGATTCATCCATTGACTCAACGTGCAAGGATACCTTTTTTTTATGAAAAACGACGCCGTTTTGCTGCGCTTTTTCCTTTAATGTTTGTGTCAGCTGGGCACCATCGACTTTCGCTCCGCCAGAAGCAAATAAAGCAGGATTCCTTGTTTCAAGCAAAGGCATTTTTTCTTGAATGTCTTCAGGGGATAGAACAGCTAACTCGCCGATCATCGGTGCATCAATACGTCGCTTTTGAACAATTTTTTCCAGTTTGTCTAACAGCTTAGGCGTTTTTTTAAAGACGAGTGTACCGACTTGACGATAAATGACGGAATATTGCAAGCCTTCTCCTATGTCTTTCATCAAAGTTGGATAAAATGCAGCTCCACCTGCTGCCAAGCGGTACCACTTTTGATTGCGGCGTTGCGAAAGCCAAGGACAAATGATCCCTGCTGCTGCAGAAGTAGCTTGGCCTGTTTCCTCATCATATAAGGTAACGTCTGTATCTGTTTGACTGAGATAAAAAGCAGTAGTTGATCCGACGATTCCGCCGCCGATCACTGCGATCTTTTTTGGTTGATTCATCATTATACGGCAAAAGACAGTGAAGTCATGTCTTTGCCTTGTCTCCTTTAATAATAAATTGGTCACTCTCTTTTAGCCTAACAGAAAGCACTGATTTTTTCATGAAAAAATGTAAAAGAAGCAACGTTAAGTTTCTTTTAAAGTTGCTAGCTTAGATTGATTTGTAAAGACTGAAATGGTTAAATCATGTAAGAGGTCGTTTGTTATTTAAAAGGAGGAGTTGTGATGTACGATTATGCTGATGTTATTTTAAATCATTATTGGTGGATGTTTAAAGGAATCTTTATACTGTTAACGATCGGGATAGCGGTAAATACGGGTATAGCTTTTATATGGCCTAGCCGCCATAGAGGAGCTAATCTCTCAAGGCTTGTCGTTTCGTTCATTCTATTGCTTACACTAGCCATGGCCAATTTATTTTCAGGTGTATTGTATGACGAATTTAATGGCAGTACAGACAGCTCCTTATTATGGATGAGCGGTTTAGCCTTTGTATGTTTCCTTTTACAAACAGGCTTGATGTTAAAAAATACAGGTAAAAATAAAAGAAATCAGACAGCAAAGAGAACAAACGAGTCATTTGCAGATTATAAAAAGAAGTGAACTTATACCTTTTTGTTTAAGAGGTAAGCTTGTTCTGTTTTGTTATAAAGAAATGTTATATTTAAGCAGCAAATCTTTATAATGGCTAGATAACTGAGCAAGCTCTAAAGATTCGAGAATAAATAAGCTTTTCCTTAATTGATTTTTATTTTGTTGTATTTCATTTAAGCATTTTATGTTTGCTATAGCAATGTTAATATCTAAAATAATTTTTTCATATAACTGATAGCTCTTATCAGCTCTTTCTTTACCCCAAGTTGTATACTTTAATGCTTCAGTATCATCTTCTTTTTCGATAAGAACTGAGTTATCTTTTACCGATTACACAGGTAGTAAGTGCTAGCGAATTAGATCAAAAGTAGTTTAACAATTTTGATAAAAGCTTTTATCTGAGTAACGAAGAACTAAGAGATTACGGGTTTAGTAGTGAAGAAATGCAAAACTTTAATAATTATTCAGGTTCTGATATTACTTTAATAGATGGACAAGCACTTCCTGATATTCCTTCTCTAGAGAGAGGAAACTTACTTGGACAGTGAAAGCTATTAGAAAGGTTTACAATAAGCTTCCTTCTAAGGTAAAAACTGTAATCGCATCGTATACTGGGCTAACAGGCTTTTTAAATCTTATTGAACCATTACACAGGTACTTTAGAAAACGGAATTTATAACGCATGCATTAAAGTCAGTATGCCAAAAAGTACAGCCAATTTTGTTACAAAAACAATTATGTTATTTATTTAATAGGTTACAGCTTTTTTCATCTTAACAAAATAGTTTTAAGATATATTCTAAGAAAATAAGTTTTTTCAAACGATAAAGATAAAAATAACCCTCAATCTTTTGAGCGTTCGACTGAAAAGATTGAGGGTTATTTTTTGTGATTTATAAGCTTTTTTATTCAAATCCTAAAATAAAGATACCGATGATAATGCCCATGACTGCCGTGTATTGCCACTTTGTCAGTCTTTCTTTTAAGAAAATGCGGGAAAGGATGACAGATACGACACTATAAGAAGAAATCATTGGAGCAACCACTACAGCATTGCTGCTGATGGCGAAAACATAAAAGAATTGTCCTAATGTTTCAAACACAGCTGCTAAGCCACGATCGGTTTGATCTTTTGGACGGAAAGATTGTTTTTTGATCACCACAACATAGATGAAGGCTAGGATCGCCACGATCAACCATGTAAATTCATAGGAAAGGTTAGCTTGCATTTCAAGCGTTTCTCCAAATCCAGCATAGGCATCAAAAAACCAAGCATCCGCAAAAGTTCCCAATGAATCTAAAAAGGCGTACATCAATGGGAAAAGCAAAGCAAGTGCGCCGTATTTGTATTTGCGATCAATGACTTCCTTATTTAAGCGACGTTCTGCTTCCGCAAGGCGTTGTTCTAACAGAGCCAAAACGATCACCCCAACTGTAATCAATGCGACTGCAAAAAATTGAATCGTTGTCATGACTTGTCCTAGGAAAAGGAAAGCCATCAAACCAGCAATTGCTCCAGATGAGTTTTGAATGGGAGAGGAGATCGACAGTTCTAGAAAACGTAAACCTAAATAACCGATCGCCATTGATAAAATATAGAAGAAAGAGACTGGCAAGTATTTGATCATAAAGCTTGGATCGTAATCGATGCCTTTGAAGAGCAAGATGTAAAAAGCATGCAGCCCCATCAGCAATCCAACCATGATGACAGTTTTCAAGTAACTGAAACGGTCAGCTGGATCAGCACCTTTCTTGTAAAATAAATCAGCAGTACCCCATGCGACGGTTGCGACTAGGGCAGGAATAAACCAATGCATACTTTTTCAACTCCTTTTATTTGTCTTGATGCACATTGTCTAAGTATACAAAACGGGAAGCGGTTTAGGCAATATGTAGAAGTAGAAATAAAATTTTTATTTAATGCCTACTGAGTAATAGACCATGCAGTTATTTCCGCTTCTTCTGTCCCTTTGCATAAAGAGAGTTTTGATTCTTAAACTTTAGCACTGACAAATGTATACCCATCTAGCTCCTTACAATCCCTCATTCGGTAAAGTACTCGATTTGCGCATCCATTCGAATTGGTTTCGAATGTTGCACTTATTGATTATTGACTAACTCAAACTCAGTACAGCATTCGAGTTTGTCATTAACGTCTCTTATTGACCAGCTCAAACTAGTTGCAGCTTCTGAGTTTGTCATTAATGCCTCTTAATGACCAGCTCAAACTGGTTGCAGCTCTTGAGTTTGTCATTAATGCCTCTTAATGACCAGCTCAAACTAGTTGCAGCTCCTGAGTTTGTCATTAATGCCTCTTAATGACCAGCTCAAACTAGTTGCAGCTCCTGAGTTTGTCATTAATGCTTCTTATTGACCAACTCAAACTAGTTATGGCCCTCGAGTTTGTTGTTAACGTCTCTTATTGACCAACTCAAACTCAGTACGGCATTCGAGTTTGTTATTAATGCCTCTTATTGACCAACTCAAACTAGTTGCAGCCCTCGAGTTTGTCATTAACGCCTCTTATTGACCAACTCAAACTAGTTGCAGCTCCTGAGTTTGTCATTAATGCTTCTTATTGACCA
>NZ_FOQE01000020.1:0-11458 GCF_900113675.1 Pisciglobus halotolerans | reverse complement strand
AGTTGCAGCCCTCGAGTTTGTCATTAACGCCTCTTATTGACCAACTCAAACTAGTTGCAGCTCCTGAGTTTGTCATTAATGCTTCTTATTGACCAGCTCAAACTCAGTACGGCATTCGAGTTTGTCATTAATGCTTCTTATTGACCAGCTCATCAAACCTACTAAGAGCGATTCATTTTCTATACGAAAGCGATTTAACATGTTAAAATAATTAAAAATGATTCAAGGGGGCGACAAGTATGCTGGAACGAACGCTGGTGTTGATCAAGCCGGATGCAGTGGAGCGTAATTTGATCGGGAAAATTTTGACTGAATATGAGCGAAATGGCTTGAAAGTCACAAAAATGAAACTAATGAAAGCCTCTCAAGAAACAGCTGCACAGCACTATGCTGAGCATCAAGAGAAGCCTTTCTTCGAACGATTGGTGTCTTATTTAACGAGAAGTCCCTTAGTGGCGCTTGTGTTGGAAGGTGAAGAAGCGGTCAAACGCGTTAGAGCCTTAAATGGAACAACAGATCCTGACCAATCAGGCGACAATACGATCCGCGCACTTTATGGGAAAAGCGTATCTGAAAATACGGTTCATGCTTCTGATTCTGCAGAGAGCGCTCAAAGAGAAATGAACATCTGGTTTGGGTAAAAAGAAATAAGTGAACAATTCTATCTGTTCTAGTAAGGGAATCTTTGAAAAATATAAAATGTTTCGGTATGTTAAAACAAGACCCATAAATACAACTAAAGAAACGCCAAGAGAACTGCTGCATCTCTTGACGTTTCTTTGTTTAGGTTTATTTTTTACCGAGTAAACTGAAAATGGATTGCTGACAAAGTTTTTTGTTATTATTTTAGCAGCAACTGCAAGCTTTTAAGTTGATTTGCTCAAAACCATGCAATTTTGGAGCGATTCAGTCCCTTCACGTTACGGGTTAAAAAGCGGAAATAACTGCACGATCGATTGTTCAGCAGGCATGATTTATCTGATTTGGCCTTCACCAGAAATGATATATTTATAAGATGTCAATTCTGACAGTCCCATTGGCCCTCTGGCATGAAGTTTTTGCGTACTGATACCGATCTCAGCACCAAAACCGAATTCGAAACCATCTGTAAAGCGTGTTGAAGCATTCACATAAACAGCTGCAGAGTCCACACGTTTTTGAAATGCTCGACTGGCGAAGTAATCGTCTGTTACGATGACTTCAGAGTGACCAGTACTGTAGCGGCTGATGTGTTCGATCGCTTCATCTAAGGAGGAAACAACTTTGACAGCTAAAATAAAATCAAGAAATTCTGTTTCCCAATCAGTTTCATTAGCGGGGACAGCATGCTGAAGGATGGCTTGTGCTTTTTCATCTGCACGTAACTCTACCTGATAGGCTGATAAAGCTTCTTCGATGACTGGCAAAAATTCTTGTGCCACTGCTTCATGAATCAAAAGTGTTTCTGCTGCATTGCAGACAGAAGGGCGGGAACACTTTGCGTTGACAATAATCTCTTTGGCCATGTCCAATTGAGCTGCTTTGTCGATATAGACATGGCAATTACCAGTTCCGGTTTCAATAACGGGAACAGTCGCGTGTTCAACCACTGCTTTGATCAGACCGGCACCGCCTCGAGGGATCAGGACATCGATATAGCGATTGAGCGTCATCATACCTGTTGAAGAAGCGCGAGAGGTATCTTCTACCAGCTGGATCACAGTAGGCGGAAAAGCGGTTTGGATTAATGTTTTTTGCAAAACATGAACAATGGCTTGATTGGAATGGATCGCTTCTTTGCCGCCACGCAAAATCACTGCGTTTCCAGATTTGAAACAAAGGGCACCTGCATCTGTGGTGACATTGGGACGTGATTCATAAATAATGCCCACTACGCCTAGAGGAACACTTTCTTTTCCAATCGTTAAGCCATTATCTGTTGTCCACATTTGACTAACTAAGCCAATGGGGTCTGGTAAATCGGCGACTTGCCGCATACCTTCAGCCATCGCATAGATGCGATCTGAGTTTAGCGTTAAGCGATCGAGCATCGTGCCGGAGATGCCGTTTTCCTGGGCTTTCGCCAAGTCTTTTTGGTTGGCAGACAAGATCGTTTCTTGATGGTCTACTAAAGCTTGACTCATCAACCGTAAAGCTTCATTTTTTTGAGGAGTAGCGGCTTGTGATAATAGACGAGCTGCATTTTTTGCTTGTTCACCAAGTTGATTTAAGGTTTCCATTTGTTTCAGTTCCTTTCTCAAGAATGCTGTTTATCTGAATTAAGTTGTGAATAAAGTACCGATTTCTGTGCCATTGATAATATCTAAAATCACAGCTGGCTCTTTTCCATTGGCCAAAGCCATTTGTTTTTCCAGTTGCATCATGTGGTGCGCTGCTTTTAGTTTAGTAGCCATGCCTCCAGTACCAAAACGGGAACCGTTGCCGCCAGCCAAAGCATAATGTTGGTCAGTAAGTTGGGAGATTTCTTTAAATAATGAAGCATCTTCATGGGTGAGCGGGTTTTTGTCATAAAAACCATCCACATCCGTGAGCATGATCAATAGGTCAGCATCTGTAATTTCTGAAACGATGGCCGACAACTGATCATTATCGCCGAATTTTGTCAAATGATCCAACTCTTCAACAGAAACTGAATCATTTTCGTTCACGATAGGGATGACACCTGTTTCAAGGAGTGCATTAAAGGTATTGATCGCATTTTCACGACTTTCAGGAAATTCAATAATGTCTCGCGTCATTAAAATCTGACCGGGTGTTTTTCCATAAGTATGGAAAAACTGGCTGTACAAACTCATCAATTCACTTTGACCAACGGCAGCTACTGCTTGTTGTCCAGGGATGGTCTGCGGCCGTTCCTGCAGGTGGAGTCGGTTCATGCCGACGCCGATCGCTCCAGAAGAAACAAGGATCACTTCTTTTCCTTGATTGTTCAAGTCGCTCAATACAAACGTGAGCCGATCTAAACGCTGCAAATTGACGGTGCCATTTGGATACATAATCGTGCTTGTTCCTACTTTTACAACAATTCTTTTGCTTTCAGCCGCTCTTTTGCGTGCTGTTTTAGTCATGTGTGTTCATCCATTCTTTATTTCGTACTCATCAGTTTTAAACAAGACGGTGTTTTGCGTTTTTTTGTTCAAAACATACCTTTATTGTAACAGTTTCTAGAGTAAAAAACGAATGTTTATTTGAAAAGGCGTTTGCTTGCTGAGGAGAAGAAGAGGAAGGTAAAAAGGTCCTTATGATTCGATAAGAGATTGTGAAAAAGTTGCGAAAAATGAATGAAAGCACGAAAAAAGATTGCACAAACTCGAATAGAATGCTATCATATTGTAAGTAATCAAGGCTTGTTACATCACATAGTAAGTTTTACGAAAAAAGAAAAACTTAAAATAAAGAGAACATTTCTCTTATTTTGTTCGTTTAAAATAGATAAAATGACAACAACCCTTTCTCGGTTGATTTGTACGTTGATTGCTTTGAGCAAGCGATTGAAAACAGATCTTGAGAACAACAAAAATTGAATGACCATTACTTGTAGAAAGTGAGAGAATAAATATAATGGATACTCCAAACAAAATACCTAGAGCAACAGCAAAACGTTTGCCGCTTTACTACCGTTACTTACGGTTTTTGCATGCAGACGGGAAAGAACGTGTTTCTTCAACTGAATTGAGCGATGCTGTTAAAGTAGACAGTGCTACGATCCGTCGTGATTTTTCTTACTTTGGTGCTTTAGGAAAAAGAGGCTATGGCTATGACGTTGAAAACTTAATGAACTTCTTCAGTAAAACATTGAAGCAAGACCGCCTTACCAATGTAGCTTTAGTCGGTATAGGAAATTTGGGACATGCTTTGCTCAACTATAATTTCCACCAAAGCAACAATATGCGGATCAGTGCTGGCTTTGATGTAAATGAAGACATCATTGGTACGATCCAATCAGGTATTCCGATATATCCAATGGATGAAATGGTGGAACAATTAAAGATGCAGCAAATCGAAATTGCGATCTTAGCTGTTCCAACTGAAGCAGCACAAGATACAACGAACAAACTAGTCGAAGCAGACATCAAAGGTATCTTAAACTTTACGCCGATCCGGATTTCTGTTCCTGAAACAGTTCGAGTACAAAACGTAGACTTGACGAATGAACTGCAAACATTGATTTACTTCATTGATTACTATAAAACATTTGACGAAGCGCTCGACTTGGAAGACTAATCAAATAAATAAGAAAAAAGGCAATAACCTGGTTAAGGTTTATTGCCTTTTTTGACTTGCTGATAAAGTTTGATAATTTTTATTCCACGGACGACATCATTGGTGGCAAAGAAAATGAAGATAACCGGGAAAATACCCCAGCCGGAAGAACCGACATAATCGATTGCAAACCAGATGAAAATAGCCGAAAAAATAAAGTTGAACAAGATTTGAAATATAAAATCTTTTTTTCTGATCAAAGTAAAAAATCCTTTCTAAAGGGTCCTTTTCCCCTATTAATAATACATGAGTGAAGCGACAGCAACAAGAGAATTCATCAACGCATGTGAGATAATCGGGGCTGCAATGGATTTGGTTTTAAAGTAGATAAAAGAAAAAACAAAGCCCATAAAGGAATAAATGAGAATATGTCCGTCCATATGAATGAAAGCAAAAGCCAATGAACTGATCACGGCTGCACCGATGCCGCCGATTACATCGTAAAGAAAACCAAAGATCACTTTACGAAAGACAAATTCTTCCATAACCGGTCCTAATATCGATACAAGTAAGAGAAACAGCGGATAAGTTCCTACTGTTAATAGGATATCTTGTGTGTTTTGTGAACCAAGCGGAAGATGGAATACGAAAAATTCAATCGCAACAGCTACATATTGACCGACAAAGGCTAAAAGCGTTCCTGCTATTCCCCATGTGAGTATGGTAGAAAGAGCAGGTCTTGGACTATTTTCAAGACTGTTATCGAAAGTAGATCGTCGATTGGTCCATAGCATGGCAGCTGTTCCTAAAATAAAACAGATCATGGTCGCATAGACGCTGACCGTAAACTGATTTTTTTCTGGTGTAAAGGGCAAAACCAACGCCGGGACAAATTGAGCTAAAATATAAATCAAAACGATTTTGACATAAGGGGATCTAATCCAATTGTTCATAAATGAAAACCTTTCTATATCAAGAAGTTTAATGGAAGATAATAAAGAACCTTCCTAAGAGCAGCAGTAACGAATCCGAGTAATCGAGTAATATAGAAACAAGTGGATTGTTTCGTTAAAGTGTCCTTTTAGTAGTATAACACAAGACAACTTTCTATCCGAAATTTTTTAATTTTTTGGTCAAATTTAGTCAAAAAGCAACGAAATGTCTTGCAATCTATTTTCTGCATGGTATGATAAAAGAGTGGTTTAGCACTCAGTGTTTAAGAGTGCTAAAATAGAAAAAGATTGATTAAATGGAGGGATTGACGTGTTAAAACCTTTAGGAGACCGTGTCATCATTGAAGTGAAAGAAGAAGAGGAAACAACTGCTAGTGGGATCGTTTTAGCAGGCTCAGCTAAAGAAAAACCACAAACAGGAAAAGTGGTTGCAGTTGGAGAAGGACGTGTATTAGATAATGGTACAACAGTCGCTGTTTCTGTTTCTGTTGGAGATACGGTGTACTTTGAAAAATACGCTGGTTCTGAAGTGAAATATGAAGGCAACGACTATCTAGTAGTAAGAGAAAGTGATATTGTCGCGATTGTTGCATAATGACATACAAACGATTAAAGTAAATAAATGATGAGGTGACGAGAACATGGCAAAAGATATTAAATTTTCAGAAGATGCACGTGCAGCTATTTTGCGCGGGGTAGACACATTAGCAGATACCGTGAAAGTAACTTTAGGACCAAAAGGCAGAAACGTTGTTTTAGACAAATCTTATGGTTCGCCATTGATCACAAATGATGGTGTAACGATCGCAAAAGAAATCGAATTGGAAGACCATTTTGAAAACATGGGAGCTCAACTAGTTTCAGAAGTGGCTTCAAAAACCAACGATACAGCCGGTGACGGTACGACAACGGCAACTTTGCTGACCCAAGCCATCGTCCGTGAAGGCATGAAAAACGTTACAGCTGGTGCAAATCCAGTCGGCATTCGCCGTGGGATCGAATTGGCAACCAAAACAGCAGTAGAAGAATTAAAAGCCATTTCGAAAAAAGTTGAAACAAAAGAATCGATCGCTCAAATTGCTGCTATTTCTTCAGGCGACCAAGAAATCGGCCAGTTATTAGCTGATGCAATGGAAAAAGTTGGTAATGACGGTGTTATCACGATCGAAGAATCAAAAGGGATCGAAACAGAATTAGATGTTGTGGAAGGAATGCAATTCGATCGCGGTTATGTGTCTCAATATATGGTCACAGATAACGATAAGATGGAAGCAGACTTGGAAAATCCATACATCTTGATTACAGACAAAAAAATCTCTAATATCCAAGACATTTTGCCATTGCTAGAACAAATCTTGCAATCTGGCCGTCCATTATTGATCATTGCTGAAGATATTGAAGGCGAAGCTTTACCAACATTGGTCTTAAACAAACTTCGCGGAACATTCAATGTCTGTGCAGTTAAAGCTCCTGGATTTGGCGACCGTCGTAAAGCTATGTTAGAAGACATCGCTATTTTAACAGGAGGTACAGTGATCACAGAAGACCTAGGACTAGAACTGAAAGATGCCACGATCGAGCAATTGGGACACGCTGGTAAGGTCGTAGTAACGAAAGAAAATACGACGATCGTTGAAGGCGCTGGAGAATCTGAAGGTATTGCCCAACGTGTTGCACTGTTGAAAGCACAATCTGCTGAAACAACTTCAGATTTTGACAAAGAAAAACTACAAGAACGAATTGCAAAATTAGCTGGCGGAGTAGCCGTTATTCGTGTCGGTGCTGCCACAGAAACAGAACTTAAAGAGCGCAAATTGCGAATCGAAGACGCTTTGAATGCTTCACGCGCAGCCGTTGAGGAAGGTCTAGTTTCTGGTGGAGGAACAGCTTATATCAATGTTCAAAACAAAGTTGCCGAAATCGAAGCGGAAGGCGATGTAGCAACAGGGATCAAGATCGTAGTACGTGCGCTTGAAGAACCTGTTCGCCAAATTGCAACCAATGCTGGTCTTGAAGGTTCAGTCATTGTTGAAAAATTGAAAAATGTTGAAACAGGTGTTGGATATAATGCAGCTACCGATGAATGGGTAAACATGATCGAAGCTGGTATTACTGACCCAACAAAAGTAACACGTTCTGCTTTGCAAAATGCAGCCAGCGTTTCTGCTTTATTATTAACAACAGAAGCGGTTGTTGCGGATCACCCAGAACCTGCAACTCCTGCAGCTCCTGCAATGGATCCAGGTATGGGCGGTATGATGTAATCTTTTCTCTACTCAATGAGATAAATAAAAAAATCTTAGGCAAATATATATTGCCTAAGATTTTTTTTTGCAAATGTTTGTCTTTTAGATCATTTTGGTTCTTCCTCTTTTAACGTTGGTAAAGAAATTTCCTACGGTCGATGGGCTACTGATGGAAAGCCGTGAGAACGCATTGAGCTGAAAATCGCATCTCGATGCTTGCAAGCTTCAAACTTAGTGTAAGTAACGGCTAAAGCCTAACACTAAGTAATTCACATTGCATCTTTTTCATGGCTATCAGTAGCCCTATGCGCCTCCTGAAATTTCTAGAAATAGGGTCTAACGAGCTTAGTATTAAAAAAATTGATTTTTTTACAGACCAACGTTAAATATTGTAGAATCATCATTTTATTCGTTTTCTGCTAAAGTACCAGGAGCGAGATCATAAGCTTTTTGTACTTTTTTATGACGTGTCCCTAATGCTTCATCTGTTTTTTGCTGCCATACTTGATCCATTTGTTTCTTGATTTGTGAGGCCATTTTTTCAGGCACCACATTGCGATAGCTGTTCGTTTGTCCCATTACCACTTTGATTGAAGGCTCGATCACTTCTTTTGGATCCATTTGTTCATAAGGAAAAGCAAGTTTTTCATAATCAAAAATACGTTCGCTTGGATCATCTTGCCAATTTTTCCAAGTTTCAAAACCTCGGTCATTAAAACCAGTCAAGTAAGGCCCAGGGTTAATGGTTGCTACTTCAATATTGAATTCTTGCAATTCTTTGCTTAAGGCCTGTGCAAAAGCTTCTAAAGTGTGTTTCGTTCCGCAATATGGGCCCATGAAAGGATCAGTTGATAACCCTGAAATGGAAGACATAAAGACGATTCTTCCTTTATTTTTTTTGACCATTTGTCTCGCAAAGCCTTTGGTCAAAAGAATAGGACCGAAGACATTCACTTCGAACTGACGACGAAGACTTTCTTCTGGTATATCCGCTAAAGAACCGCCTTCAGCAACGCCTGCATTGTTCAAAAGTACATCGATATCCCAACTCCAAGCTTTTTCACGATCTCTCGGATTCGTTACATCAAGTTTTTCAACTTGTAAAGAAAGGCCTTGATCTGCTGCTTCTTGTTTTAATGCGGATACTTGTGACATGATTTCAACGCCGGCAATCACTTTTGCGCCTCGTTTTGCTAGTTCAAATACGATTCCCTTGCCAAAACCGTTGCCTGCTCCTGTGACCAAAATTTTTTCTTCCATGGTTCTGTCTTCCTCCTTAAAAATTTTTTTCTAAAGAAAGTATAACGTGAATTGGCATAGATATCTAATATTCTGTTTGTGGATGTTATGAATTGAATCATTCGTTCATTTATGTATACTAAAAGAAGAAAGTAATCTAAGAAAGGACAGGTACGTGTGCAATGCGCTAATCAATCGACATCAGAAACGAAAGATCCTAAAGAAAATAGAGCTGAAGAGGCTTTTATTTGTGATGGAATCATTCTGAATGAGATTGATAAAAACGCGAGACTGTACAAACCTGTTTACTTCGGTCAATAAGGTTTATTTAACATGTGCCGTTTATCATCTCCTTCAGAAAAAGAAGGAGTTTTTTTATGTTATTAGAAGCAAAGCAAATAAAAAAAGCGATAGGTGAAAAGCAACTATTTGCTATTTCAGAATGGCAGATCAATGAAGGAGAACGCATCGGTATTGTAGGCAGAAATAGTTCAGGGAAAACGACATTGTTGCATTGTTTGGCTAAAAAGGAAGAACCTGATGAAGGAACTGTGATGGTCAATAGCAAGATCGGAATGATCGAACAAATGCCTGATAGAGAAGAAATGACCTCATTTAGCGGCGGCGAGATGACAAGGAAACGAATCCAGTCTGCATTTGCGATTGAAACGGGACTTATTTTTGCTGATGAGCCGACGAGTCACTTGGATGCAGATGGTAAAAACTTTTTGGAAAAGAATATCCAGCAATTCAATGGCGCAATTGTAATGGTTTCGCATGATCGAGCATTTTTAGATCGCACATGTACGAAAATCGTCGAATTGGAAGCAGGAGAAGTGCACTTTTATCCAGGAAATTATACAGCTTATGAAGAACAAAAAGCATTAGAACAACAAACTGCACAAGCTGAATATGACAAGTACGAAAAAGAAAAAAAGCACATCAAACAAGCCATGCAGGATGTTCAAATAAAAACAGATAAGATTCGAAGAACACCAAAAAGAATGGGGAATTCTGAAGCAAGACTGCATAAAATGGGTGGGCAGCAAAACAAAAAGAAATTAGATCGCACAAGAAAAAACTTGGAAAAAAGACTAGAGCATATGGAGACCAAGCAAAAACCGATCGAGGCAGCACCGATTCAGATCCAATTGGAAAAAGGTCGTGACCTACACAATCAGATTCTGATCTCTGGAGAAGGTGTTTCTAAGCGGGTAGGAAAAAAAGTGTTATTCCGCAACAGCTGCGTCCAGTTGTTGAACCATTCAAAAACAGCTTTAGTTGGGGCAAACGGTTCAGGAAAGACAACATTGCTGAACATGATTTTGGCTCAAGGCCAGCAATTTTCATTTGCAAAAAATGTTCATTTTGGCTACTTTAGTCAAACACTGCACTTGTTGGATGACTCTTTAACAGTTTTAGAAAATGTCATGAAAAAGAGTGTGCATGATGAGACATTTGTACGTATGTTATTGGCTCGGCTTCTGTTTAAAGGAGCAGATGTATATAAAAAGGTCACTGTTTTAAGTGGGGGAGAACGCAACAAAGTCTCTATGGCGCTTCTGCTTGTCAGCGATGCAAATGTATTGATTTTTGATGAACCGACCAACTACTTGGATTTGGCTTCAATCAAAGCAGTAGAAGAAGCCATAAAAGCTTATCAGGGGACCGTTTTATTTGTTACGCATGATGAGCAATTGATGAAGAATACTGCCACGCATATTTGGCAGATCGAGAATCAATCGATCAGAATGGGAGAAGTAGAAAGAGGGCAGATCATTTTTCAATCTGAGCCGACTAAAGAAGAGCCGCTCCAAGACGAACAAGAGAAATTGATGGTAATGGAAAACCGCTTGAGTGCTTTGATAGGAAAACTGTCTGTACCGAGTAAGAAGGATAACAAGGAAGCTTTAGAGAAGGAATACCAAGATTTATTAATCAAAATCCGAGAATTAAAGGCATCGATGTAAAAAGAGGAAAGAGAAAGCCCAGTGCTTTCTCTTTTTTGTATGCTTTTGTCTCAAACAAAAGAACATAAAAAACCGCCCTGAATATTCAGAGCGGTAAAAAAGGGTGTTCTTTACTTGGAGGAGTAAAGAAATTGGGTTGTTGTTGGTATATTTATATAGTACTGGGAAGATGTGAAGAAAGTATGATGAAACATTAGCAGTTTTCTTAAGAAAATAGGAAAGGTATATTTTGGCTAATGGTATGATTACGAAAGGTGATCTGTTTCAATGATTTTTTGAACGCGTCCTACTTGGTCGCCTTCTGCCAGCATTACTTTGATGCCATGCGGATGCTGGGAACTATTGGTCAAAATGCGTTTAATATGCCCTCTTGTTAATTTTCCTGTTCGTTGATCTTTTTTCAAAACAATATCGACTAGCATACCGATCTGCAGATTGTTTCTATTTTTACCGTCCATCTTTTAGCCTCCTTTGTATATGGATCATTAAGTAACATTACAGCGAAGACAATAATTTGTAAATACAGGCTCTTTGACAAGTAGTGTTGGTGGGTCAAAAAAGTCAGAGCGATTACATCGCTTTGGCTTTTTTATTTTATGCTGCTTTTTCATCTTTAAAATACAAAGCTCTAGGTTGATAGTGAGAAGCAGTCAATCGATAAACAATCAATAGTCGGGCTCGCAGGTTATAGAAATTTCGATAGCCATATCCTGATCGTTTGATGTTCTTGATTTTGTTGTTCATTCCTTCAATAGGACCATTGGAAAGCGTATAGACAAACGCATTTTTAATGTCCTCTAGGTGTTTTTTAAACGTTTTAAGAACAGTTCTCACTTTTCTCGGTAAA
>NZ_FOQE01000047.1 GCF_900113675.1 Pisciglobus halotolerans | reverse complement strand
TTCATCACTTAACGGGTGAAGATGAAAAAGTAATTGTAAGCTGCCGTGAGGCAGTTTCACATGGTTTTAATTAAAAGTATGAATTATTCAGGTTTTATTTATTTTTTGTAAGCTTTCATGTTTATTTTTCTGATTATTACTGAATAAATTGATATAAATATCAATGTACTGTTTTTCTACTTCTGGAAAAGAAATACTAAATTTTTTTTCTAATATCTCTACTAAATCAATAGTTTTAGCCGAAACATTGTTAGAAAAACCATTAGCTTTATCAATATAAAATTGATGAGAAATTCGTGAAATAGCAATAGCGAGATGAATAGCTAGTGTTTGATATTCATAATCAGTAATTGTATATTGATTTTCGTTTATAAACTCTCCTAATACTTTAAATACAGTCTTAAATACTTTGTTATCTACAATTCCTGAAGCATCACTATCTAATTGTGCGTTTAATTCTAGATCACTCGTTGTAGATATGCCGGACCAATAATAACTTAGCACCTCGGACATTAATTTCCTTTTCTTTTCCTCATTCTCTTCAAGAATTAATCCATTTTGATCTGCAATAAGATGGACGTTTAGCTTTTTCAAATTTCTTTTAACTGATTTTAGTAATTTTTCAACAGTTGTTCGACTAACAAACATTTTTTCAGATAACTCTTGAATCGTAATGTATCCATTTATATTCAGCAATTGAGAATAAATAAAAGTTATCCGATCTTGTTCAGTATCATTTACATAATATCCAAGGGTTCGTATCTTTTTATTTAGTTTTTTTAAATCGCCTTCAATTTTTACTCCTACCCCCCTTTTAGTTGTAATTCGAACCATTAAGCCTTCCTTATCAAATACATCATTAATTAATTCAATGTACTTTGAAATTGTCTTATTAGATGCACCTGTAGATTGAGAAATTTCTGCTATGGTAGTAGTCTTTTCATCTAATAAAAAACTAATAATATCAACTTGAAGTTCTTCCAGTTTCATTATTTTTCTCCCCTTATGGATACGGCTATATTATCTCTCTATAAATATCTTTTGAATACAGAATAAATTACTGTAATTTAATGAAATAAAGTAGGCCAATTTAATTATTCTAAAATTATCTCCTTCCAATTTTAAAATAATATAGGAAATCCTTTTAGTCCTTTCTACATCATAACTCTTTTTCACCTTTCCATTTTCTTTCCATGCTCTATATAAATTTTAAGTTTTGTATTGCTCTGGTATTTCTAAAAACTTTCATTCAATTGAAAAAAATTACTTACTACACCCAAAATAGGAAGGGTTGACCGTTTCAGCAACTATTCCTTTCAATTAATACGCTCGTTAAGTTATCAAAAAACTTTAAATAAATCCGATACTTTATTAAAAAAGTAACTCCATCAAAAAAAAACGCAAACCTCAACAAAAATTGCTGTTGAGGTTTGCGTTTTTTAATAAAATTGTTTATACCATTTGTTCGTTGGTTATTGTTTTTGTTTCATCATTGACCAGCGCTTCAAATTCTTCTCTCACTTGAGGTACTGATAGTCCAACGATCACTTGGAAAGCTTTGCCTTTTCGTACAACGCCATGTGCTTTGCCTTTTAGGAAAGCTTCATCGCTTTTAACTTTTGTTTCATCTGCTACAGTGACGCGCAACCGAGTGGCACAATTGCTTACAGCCACTATGTTTTCAGATCCTCCAAGCGCTTCCAAAAAAACGCCTGCTTGATCCCGGTAAGCATTTCCTCCCGAGGAAACTTTATTTTTCTTATCTTTATAATCTTTCTTCGTATAGAGTTCTACTTCTTCTTCACTTTCCCCTCTTCCAGGTGTTTTAAAATCAAATTTAAGAATCAAGAATCTAAATACAAAGAAGTAGATTGCTGAAAAGGCAATACCCAGTATGACTAAGATCGTATAGGTCTGCCAATGATTGGCGCCCATTGGAATAACATTTTTAGCTATTAATTCAATGAGTCCACCCTGCATATCTCCTACAACACCAAAAATATACATCGTTGTTGCCATCGTAGCCGCTAATAAAGCATGGATCAAAAATAGTACAGGAGCAATGAACAAGAATGTATAATCAAAAGGTTCAGTAATACCAGCAAAAACGGATGTCAATACTCCTGGAATAATGAGAGCAAGAACTTTTTTCCGATTTTCTGGTTTAGCAGTTGAATAGAAAGCTAATGCAATACCTGGAATTCCAAACCAGTTAGAGATGCCTTGTAATGCAAATCCTCCCTCTGGAAACAACTGTTTAAGAGGAGCAGTTGAACTTGCAAATTCGCGAAGATGATCGATCCAATAAAGAGTTGTTCCACCTTCGACAACCGCAGGACCATACTGGAATGGAGTGTAGATAAAGTGATGTAGACCTGTTGGAAGCAATGCCTTTTCCAAAAAGATATACAAGAAGACACCAACATTACCTGAGTTGACCATTACGCTTTGTAAAGACAAAATACCTTGTTGGATGATTGGCCATATCCATGAAGTTAGAAAGGCAATAACAAACATCACGAAAAATCCGATAACCCCTACAAATGCTGAACCTTGAAAAATACCTAGAAAATCTGGCAACTTTTTATCAAAGAAACGATTGTGTAAATAAATAGCGATTGAAGCAATGACGATTGCACCTAAAACACCTGTATCCAGTGTTTTAACACCTGCAATCATTTTTAACCCACTTTGTCCACCGGCTTCGGCACTATAATCGATCCCAAAAGTACCGCCGAATGTTTCTAAAATAGCTGCTACAAAACTATTAAACGTCATATAAAGAACAAAAGATTCCATAGCTGCGCGCGCATGTGCGTTTTTTGCTAGCCCAATTGGGAGTCCTATGACAAATAGTACTTCCATGTTATTGAATACTGTCCAACCACCAGCTTCAATCACATTCCAAAGATTCGACCATAATGTTCCCTCACTAGCAATGCTGCCAACGATAGCAGGGTTTGTAAATACTGAAGCTAAAGCTACGACGATTCCAGAAAAAATAAAAAATATAACCGGACCAAACATTGCGCCACCAAAACGCTGTATTTTTGCCATCATTCGTTTTGTCTCCTTTGTTATCGTTTATTTTAATTCAGGCCAATATTTTTTATTCGCTTCGATCATTTCGTCCAATACTAATTTAGCTAATCGAGCTGAAGGCACCGTTTGATTTAAAGTAAAAGCTTGTAATGCTTTTTGATAAGAATGTTCAAAGTATGCATCTACTAATAGTTTCTCAGCCGCAACTTGAGCTTCCATCAACCCTTTGTGGAAATCACAAATATTTTCTCTTAAAGAAATCGGCTCTGCGCCTGTCGCCCCTACATAAGCAGGAACTTCAACAACAGCG
This sequence comes from Pisciglobus halotolerans, assembly GCF_900113675.1. Classification (GTDB taxonomy): domain Bacteria; phylum Bacillota; class Bacilli; order Lactobacillales; family Carnobacteriaceae; genus Pisciglobus; species Pisciglobus halotolerans. The sequence continues at coordinate 7,804 of NZ_FOQE01000047.1, read as the reverse complement.
TCCGGTCTCAAATTAGGAATGGCGCCATGATTCGGAACAATCAGCATAAACCGTTTATGTTCGTCATTCATGATGGAAGTCGCCATATCCACGATATACTGGCCATGCTCACCAAAGTTAAAGTTCAGTACATCTTCCGTTTTTCCTTGACGAATTTTTTCAGCCATTTCTTTCGTGTTCTTTTCTCTGCCTTCCATTACCATATTTGCTCTTGTATAGTTTTTATCTGAATCTTCGACAACCATATCAGAATAAAGATAATATTCTAAATAGTTATTAGGGATATTATTTGGAAAGCTTTTAGTGATAACAGACATCATATTAAAAGCATCTTGCCATGTTTTATCTCCTTCATTAAAATCAGCTACATGCATATTTTCAGTATTCAATTTTTCAATAATTTCAGGCATAACATCTCTTTCAAGAGATTTATCATAGATTTTTGTATACCAGCCAAAATGATTTAACCCATAATACTCTGCAATCCAGTTTTTCCGGTCATAACCATAGTTAAAAGCAATTGTTTCTTCAATGGAGATAGTCATGTCACAAGCATTCAACATTCTAGCTTTAGGATAAACTCTTCGAACTGCTTCTGAAATAATCGTTTCAGGGTTGGTATAATTCAAAATCCAAGCGTCTGGTGCATACTTTTGAACGAATCCAACGATTTCTAAAAGACCAGATATAGATCTTAAACCATAAGCAAATCCACCGAGACCACAAGTTTCTTGACCGACCAATCCATGTTTTAAAGGAATTTTTTCATCCTTTTCTCTCATCTTCATTCCACCAACACGAATTTGAGAAAAAATAAAATCACTATTTGTAAAAGCTTCGGCTGGATCTAAAGTAGCTATCAGTTTTACATCCGTTAACTTTTCTCGTTTTAACATATAATCTATGATTAAGAACATATCATTATTTCTAGCTTCATCGATATCATAAAGTCTAATTTCTTTGATTGGCAGCTTTTGTATATTATTTAAAATCGCTTGAATGATTCCTGGTGTATAGGTACTTCCTCCTCCAGCGATTGCAATATTCAACTGTTCTGTTTTCATTCCACTCAACCTTCCTTTATTTAATATACACATATTATAATTCTAGCTAACAAAGAAAGCGATACCAACTCTGGGTTTAGGGCTTCCGTTCAAAAAAACTAAATTTTTCCAAAACACGGAACTTTTTTCATCCTCTTTTACTAGTGATAAATAAATTATGCTATGATAGTTGTAGAAATTATAATTAGGAGGCCAAGAAATGAGTTTAGAAACCTTTATCAATGCTAATCGATCTAAACTAAGTGAAAATGATTTGGACATTCTTTCTTATATTTTAGCCAATAAAGAAAGCGTTACCCATACAGGAATCCATGATTTATCTCTTCAGTCTCATACATCAAAATCAACTATCGTTCGCTTGACCCAAAAACTTGGTTTCACTGGCTTTTCAGAATTTAAGTACTACTTAAAAAATGAGAAGAAGAAAGAAACCTTATCAGTAAAGAATAATCTTGCTTTACTGGAAAATGACATCAAAGAAACGATGTCTCTGATTTCTCAAACCAACATGCATCCTTTGTGCGAGGCTATTTCTTTAGCTAATCGAGTTTTCATTTATGGTACAGGGTGGGGCGAGAAAAAAGCTGCAGATGATTTTACCCGCAACTTTATGTCTTGCAATGTTTTTATTATCCCAATCCCTTCAGTTACTGAATTAAACTGGAATATCGATTCTTTTACGAAAGATGATTTAGTCATTTTTATCTCATTTAGCGGAGAAAATTTAGAATTAGAAGATAACATTACCAAACTAAAATTGCGTGGTGTCCCTTTCTGTTCTGTTACACCTTTAAGTCAGAATTATTTGTCTTCGCAATCAACCTACCAGCTATACTACCAATTTACCCACTTACAAATCGATAACGATCCAGCTAAAGAATTCAATTTCTTTATCACTTTAAACATTGTGATTGACTCACTGTTCCGTTTTTATCTGGATCATTATTTTTAATGGAACAAACACAAACTAAATATCTATATACAAAAAAACATTTCCAGCAAAAGCGACTTTATCTGCCTCTTTTACTAGAAATGTTTTTATTTAATATGAATTACTAAATCAATGCGATTTTGCTATGTCTTTCAAAGAAAATACTACTTTATTGCTTCCCATCCAAAGGAGCTGTAAAGATTAGGCTGTCCTAAGTGATGAAATTAAGTATAGCAAATACGTGTTGCAATATGATCATTACTGCTTAGCGTAACCATTCCCATGTCCTGGACTGTATTTGGCTGCTTCTTCTACGGTAATAAGACTAAAGTTCCCAGGATTTTTAACTTGACCGTATGTTTTACCACTAGAAACTTTCAGGTATTTGTGACCAGCTGGAGCTTGATGCCATCCTCCTGATACTGTAGTTGAAGAAGTTGAATCGTTGGATTTAGTAGAAGACGAGTTGTTGGACTTAGAAGAATTGTTATCTGATTGCTGAGATGCTCGTTTCTTTGCTTCTGCTTTCTCTTGGGCTGCTTTTTCTGCTTTTTTAGCGGCTTCCTGCTCTGCTCTCTTTTTCGCTTCTGCAGCTTCTTGTTCAGCCTTTTTCTTTGCTTCTGCGATTCTCTCGTTGCTCTTATCTGACAGATCATCATGCTTCGTCTGAAGAACACTATAGTTTTCTGCTAGATTTCCTGGTTCATAATCCTTTAGTTCTAATGAATTACTTAACGTTTGACTAACTTCCTGTAACGCTTCTTTCTCTTCAGTTGTCAAATCACCTTTTGAAAGTAAGGAACTTGCTGACTGAAGAAGTTCGTTTGCCTGTCCCTCATTTTCTTTAAAATCTTGTTCAGTTTCTTGTTGTTTCGTTTGCAAACCATCAATGAGTGCCTTAGAATCATTTATCCGGCTTTCGACCACTTCGACATCATCAGCGTCTTCAAAAAATTGAGCATTTTCTTTTTCATCATTTTCCAATGCTTCTTTATCGCTTGCTAGCACATATTGATTTTTTGACAGTTCCTCTGCTGATTGATGAAGTTCTTTCAATTCGTCGACCAACTGAATCAGCTGAGTTTGGTTATCGCCTATCTGAGTGGATAGTTCATCCATTTTAGAAGCTAACGTACGAATGGGCTGAACTTTTTCTGTAGAGTCCAAATTTGTTAGCTCATCTTTTAGACTTTCAATTTGCTGAGCATCTTTCGCAACAACGAATGGCTCTTCTCCCTTTTCTTCTAAAGATGAGAAGTCTTTCGTTAATTGAGCATGCTCAACTTTGGCTGCTTCAGCCTCTTTAACATCAAGACGCTCCTGAACTTCTAAAAACTGTTTCTCTTCCTCAGCAATCATTGCTCGCAATGACTGACGAGTTTCGCTTTCTTTAGCTTCGTTGAAGTGCTCTAATTCCTTTTCTAACAGTTTATAATCATCTGCTGAAATGAATTTAGAATCAAGTGCTGCTTGTATTTGTTTTTCCTGTTGGTCTTGCTGATCGTAAACTTCTTGATAAGATTCAGCATCAACAGCAGTAGCCATAATCCCTACAGTTGAGAACGAAAAAATAATTCCTAATAAAGTTCGTTTCAATTTCATTTTACTTTTATTCCCATCCCCTCTTTATCAAATTTCTATGCCAAATTCTGTTTGCAATTTTGAAGTAGCGCTAGATATTCTTTTAACGACAGTGCCTTACTTTCTTCGTTAAGATCATCAGTTTTTATAAATTCATAGTATTGTTTGATGTCTAACAGCGTTTTTTCAAAAGCTGGACTGACTTTATGATCTTTCGAACTTTTGAGCAATTCGTTAGACTCTTGTTCAAAAGAATGCGCCAATTGATAATCAATGAAGAAAGTGTTAATACGTGGCACATCTTCTTTGATTGCCACAAAGAACGAGACTTACAAGGAACAAAACTTATTAGTTCTGATACCCATAAAAGTTTAGTATCTATTACTCGCACGTCGTTTAACAACGAGATATCAAGTTCAATTTTTAATAAAAATTCCAGTACCATTTCTAATAAAAAAATAAAAAACAATAAAATCCCTTATAAGATTTTACACAGGATTATGGACGTGACTCTAAATAAATGCGACTTTTTATAAATTATGTTTTAGCTATTAACCAAGTCTCATTCTTTGTCACAATGATAATACTTCCCTATGCCCTTCTCTCAGCAAATCATTCACGGTCTTCACTGGATTAAAGGTACTCAACGGTACTTCCATGAACAGTGTATTCCAGTTGTGCATTGCGCCGTTCCACAATCCGGGGTGCTCCAGGGCTTTTATTTCTTTGCCTTGGTAGGTTTTCTCACTGATGAAATAGCGGTCTTCATTGGTATAATCTCGTAAGTCGAATTTCTCGTCTTTGTAATCTTTTACGAAACACACGATATCAACTGGATTAAAGTAACCTGAAGATTCAAAAATCGCTCGTTTTTCTTCATCTGCTAGATCAATTTCAGCTTTTTCACAAATCTGCAAGTCTAGATAGTCTCCATTGTCGACAACAAACGGTCCTCCGCCTGCTTCGCCGTTATTCCTAACCATTCCGCATACCCTTAAAGGTCGATTTAAAAATTCCAGCGCCTTGTCTTTTGTTAATGCGGTCTTCAAAGTGATATTCAAAATATCTTTAATGAACTGTTCGATATCTGCTAAATGATACTCATTAGATAAAATGTCTGCTATGTACGCATTAATTTGTTTTTGTACGTTTAATCCTACTGAAGCCAATGCTTTTTTCGACTCGATCGTATCTTCAACTTGGCTTCTATGACAGACATTATCAATGTTTTTGATGAAAATAATGTCCGCATCTAAATCATTTAGGTTCTCCAGCAAAGCGCCATGCCCGCCTGGACGATAAAACACCTCTCCATTATCCAAATAAAAAGGTTGATTGTTCATATCCACTGCCGGTGTATCTGTTTCTTTTTTCTGAAAAGAATAGGTAATATCGATGTGTTCTTTTCCTTGTAGAACTTGATCGACATACTGATTAAATAGTTCTTCATGTTCTTCTGCTATAGTAAAATGCATGTTGAAAGAATCTTGATTTAAATATTGCTCCCCTTCAAAGATGTGCTCATCAATCGGAGTAGTAGCACCATCATTGTATGTATGCATTTTGATCAAAGCTTTAGGCAAATGGCCATACGCTAATTTGCTTTTCACTACACAGTCGGCGATTTTCAAACGGCCTTCAGTTGTGTATTTATCTAGTTTATTTGTCTCTACAAACTCTTTGATATCTTCATAAAATGCAAAGTGTTCTAACTGATCAAAAAATTGATCAATAAATGCAGTTTCCTTCTCATCATCTAAAAATGTATATAAGTCTTTAAACATCCGTGTAGCTGCGCCACTTGCAGGTATAAACTTTACACATTTTTGTTCTACATATTCTTCAGTAATATCGTTACTCGTTGTCAGTTCTTTTTCCGTAACCGCCGAAACGATCTCCATATAATGCGTTCCATTACGGAATTTTTCAATAAATTCTTCCAAAACTATTCTCCTTTAAATCAACGTTCATGGTTTGTTCCTATTATTTTATACAGTACTTACTTATTTAATAAATAGAAAACATGCTAACATAAGTTATTATATGATAATCATATCCTTTTATTGGTGCGGTTACAATAACAATTTCTTCCATTAGCATTTTTCCATGAATAGAATGTTCACTTAATATTCAATTACAACCTCTTAACAATATTCCTTTCCAAATTAAAAAAACATTTCTAGCTAAAAGAGACTTTTATTGCCTCTTTCACTAAAAATGTTTTTAAATGAGATTCACTTTTTTGTACCGATCAAATATTTAAATAATGACGATTCACTTCTTTTACCTTTACTGCTTTGTTTTGGAAGCAAAAACGGTTATTTGAAATATGTATATCTTTCAATCAAACATTAGTATACCTTTAATTCAATGTCGTCTCCAGCTAAGTACATCTGTACCCAGTTTCGGTGAGCCGCCTCTCTTTCTTCAGCAGGCGTATTTTCTAGATAATCTACTAAACCTACACAAAACTGGTAACACTTTGTTGCTTCTTCTTCTGTTTGAAACTTATACGATAAAGCCAGTTCATCTCCTGACACATAGTGGAGAGCAATTTCTTTTGAATATAAAGCGATCATTACATAATCATATGACTTTGCTGCAATCATTTCGGTTTCCATGTCTTTTTCTCCTCAGTATGTTTTTGCTTCCGAGATTTATTTTACTACATAACTTGCGTTTTGTATACGCTTTCTTTAAGATAAATAACAAATATTTTCATTATTTATCAAATTTAAAGAGAATGCTAAACTCATTACAATTTCCTTCATTTTTTTGTGAAAAAAGAACGTAATATCAAAACAAATTTAAAATTTATTTAGTGCATAAACATCCTAGGCTGACGAAGTAAACAAATTGGCAATGAATGTTATAGAATACCCATTAGAAAGGCAATAAACCAGCCACTGGTATCTTTTGTTATCAAGGCTTTCCTTTTCGCTCTATTCCATGCACTCACTGGCTCTAAGTTTCGCACAAGCGGCTCAATCTGTCCGCAATACTCAAGAAGTTTAAAAAACTGAATTAAACTGATAATGAGCGTCATAGCTAGTGCGTTAGAAAAATAATAAATAAGCCAACTTTATTCTTTCTTATCAACGGCTTTCCTTTTCTCAATATGTTCTACATAGGTAAATTCAAACTGCATGCAGTGTTTATCAAGAAACTCTTGTATTTCTAATTTTCAAACCTAAAGCTATTACTTCTGACTATGAGTCTGCCTATTTAGATATACAAGTTTTTTTCTATGAGTGTTAAACGACTTCACAACGGGCGGTAATTTTGCTTGCAACAACTGAAATAGTATTCTGATTCAGTAGACTATTTTCTTGCTTTCCTAGTCTATTTCAATCACAGCACTTAACTAACCTGGGAAAGATTCACTTTTATTTTGCTATAAACACTATGCTGATTTCTTCTTTGTTATCTCAGTTACACACGGCTTCTTGCTTTTTATATTCATTATGGTGTTAAACAAAAATACTAATGAGAGCGCCAATAAAGCCGCTAACTACACTTGAAATAGTCCATAACGAAATTTTCCCAATTTTAGAATTGTTGAACCTATGCCAATAACCTAAAATGCTTGTACCGTATAGTTCTTTTTTTGGTGTCGCTCAATTGTAAAGTCAAATGCATAAATTTTTATAAAAACCTTGGCAGACAACGGATTTACTAAAAAGTCAGTGTTATCAAGGGATGGGACAAACTTCTGTCTTTAGTCTTGTGCCCATTCCATTTTTTAGCTTATTGTTGGTGCGTCTTTTAGTGTGTCTTGCAATAAGCGGTGTCAAGAGGAAGAGCAGAGCGGCTCTTGACACCGCTTGCGGCAAGACGCTATCCTTTCGGCGCAACAAGAAGCTCGTTAAGCTGCGACTATTCTATCTATTTCAGATGCTAAACATTCTTTTGGTGTAGCATAATCTAAGATTCGACGTGGACGTTCGTTGATTGCGTCTGTATAAAGCTGGAGCTCTTGATATCTTAAGTTTCTTAGTGAATGGCCTTTAGGAACAAATTCGCGAAGCAGACCGTTATGTCGTTCATTCGTCCCTTTTTCCCAGGAAGCGAAAGCATGAGCGAAGAAAACTTCTACAGAAGAGGTTTGTTCTTCGATCTGGGAGAGCAAGGCGAATTCAGAACCGTTATCAGTAGTCAGAGATTTAAACTGCTCGTTTCCTTGTTTTTCCATCAACTGAAGAGCAGCATTTTGGATGAGATCAGCACT
>NZ_FOQE01000079.1 GCF_900113675.1 Pisciglobus halotolerans | reverse complement strand
GACTAGATTAAAACAAAAAAGAAACGAACTACAAATGACTCAAGAAGAAGTAGCAGAAAAAATACATGTATCACGGCAAACTATTTCAAATTGGGAAAATGGTCGAAACTTACCTGATATTAATAGTCTTGTTTTAATTAGCGAGATCTATGCTATTTCCTTAGACGAATTAATGAAAGGAGACCCTAGAATGGTTAAACAGTTAGATAAAAAAATAAAAAAGGGCAACTATTTTTATTTTTTAGCTGTCTTAAGTGGAATATTTATTTTATTAACTATTTTTCACATGATCAGTCCTGGAGAATTCACTGCGACTTTATTATTTTTTGGAACATTAATAATAGTCTTTTTAGTAGCTATCTTGATAATTTTGTGGGGGCTAATAGGTATAAAAGATAAGCTGAACAACCTATAATTGTTGTTTAGCTTATCTTTATTTTTAAAATTTAATTTGTAATACTGTACTTAACATAATCGCCATATTATTTATAAACTCAATACGTACGAATGTTATTGATTTTTTTCTAGTAAGTTTATATACCTTTCATATGCTTCTGGATCAGCAGCAAGTTTACTCATTTCCATAGTGTACTCAAGTGCTTTAAGTTGTAAATCAGTTTCTGTTGTTTGTGTATTATCATTATTATTTTGAATTAAATGTTTTACTAGTTCTGTTGAAGGGATACCAACTGCTTCTTTAATATTAAAACCGACTAACTGTAATATTTTTAAAAGTTTTGTTGAAATTAAAGATTCAAATAAAGAGATATTTTCATTTAATTTGTCTAATTCCTCGGGAGTCTTACTAGTTTGTTCAAGAAGATTTTTAACTAAAGGAATTAAGTTTTCTGTGATGAAATTTAAATCTTCATCAGAGATGGTTTGCATAGCAATTTGATTTTGTAAAATACTTACGTTTCTTACAAGTTCATTTTGATTTTCAATTAATTCATTAATTATATTCTCTAACTCATTAATTGTTTCTTGTTTATCACTCGATGTTTTAGCAGTTTTTATTCTTGTACTAATACTATTAAGACCTGCACTTATTCCCGTTGATATTGGTTGTAGTGCAGCTGCAATTATTTCAGGTGGTAAATTCATTGTCATAATTCCTACCTCTCTTTTATCTATAGAATTATTTATTAATGTAAATTATATACTGTGTTAGCAATCTCAAAATTATCTAGGACTTTTTCCATATAATCGATTTCTGAAATTTCAAATAGACTATATAAATTTGCATAATCTTTTGTACCTAATCTTGAACTAAACTTATTAACTAAATCATCATAATCTATTGGGTTATCTAAAATAGCTTTATCCATATAATAAGATTTTAAGGTCATTACTTTTATATAAGTTATTATAAGTTCTGAATTGTAATCTTTACCTTTCATTCTTAAAATAAATCTTTTCCATGAACAAAAATAAAAATAAGTATATATTCCTTCAACAAATATTTTTCTTCTGATCACATAATCAAAGGAATTTGGGTTCATTACATTAACTCTAATATGTTGCATCTCTATTGTTGAATAACCTCTGAAATACCTTCTATAAGCAATTTTAAGTACGTTTATAATACGTTTTGCTTTATTTGTTTTTT
>NZ_FOQE01000048.1 GCF_900113675.1 Pisciglobus halotolerans | reverse complement strand
CACGACCATTCTTTTAAATTCAAAGCTATATTTAGCCATAAAAAATGACCTCCAAATGTTAGATTTTTGGTCTAACATTTGGGGGTCAGTATAAAATTGAGCTGTTTCTTTTATTATCTAACACACCGTAGATTTACTGGTCATAAACCGCTTCAAAAGTGGAAGCAGTAACGGTTTCTTTTTCTGCAACATGACGAGCAATTTTAACAGAATGATCCCCAATACGTTCTAAGCTAGAAACAATGTCGATAAATAAAATACCGTCCCCAGGTTTTTCAGCTCCATTATTGATCAATTCAATATATTTCTTACGCAGTTTTTGTTCCATTTTATTCACGAGTCTATCTTGTTCAATGACTTTAAAGGCTAATTCTTTGTTATTTTCTTCATAAGAACGAACGGAAACTTTCACCATGATCTCTACCATCTTAAATAAACTGACTACATCTTGATCATAAAGTGAACGTTGCTCCCCATTAGACCGGCCTTTTTCTTTACTTTTAGCTTTTTTATCGACGCGTAAAACTTCTCGGACATTTTTAGCAATGTTTTCGCTATGATCCCCAATACGTTCTAAATATTTGATAATGTCGATCATCGTACTCAACTCGTTTGATTCAGCGATTGTTAGCTTTTCAGCAGAAACGATCATTAAGTATTCCGTCAAGCGATGGTCAATATTGTTGACTGTTTCTTCCAAACTATCAACAACAGATAGGTCTTTTTCTTCCTGATCTCGGTAATACCTGAATGCATGCTGAAACTCTTCCGTTACGAATTTGCTCATTTGCGTAATTTCTCTTTTCGCTTGGTTTAGAGCCAAGTTCGGTGAAGTTTTAATCATTTTAGTATCCAAATTTGTTGTATCGTAGTCGACCAGCGCATCTTTTCCTGGAATGAGTCGTTCCATTAAATCAGCAATATTCTTGATAAACCAGAATTGAATCACTACACTAAAAGTATTAAATAGTCCATGAGCAAATGCGATCTGCAATGCTGGATTTAAATTAAATGCTTGACTGATGAACACGATCAAGCTGGTAAAAGGTTTAAGCAAGATCAAGAAAATAATGGTTCCTACTAAGTTGAACATGACGTGAGCGCCAGCTGTTCTTTTTGCTGCTACGCTTGAGCCGATAGCAGCAAAGATCGCAGTGATCGTCGTACCGATATTGTCTCCAAATAAAACCGGCAATACCGCTTCTAATGAAATACTTCCCTGCATGTACAGTTTTTGCAAGATTCCAACGGTCGCACTAGAACTTTGCATGACCAACGTCATACCCGCTCCGGTAGCGGTCGCTAATAGCGGATGATGGGACAAATCGACCATCAAGTTATTAAAGCTATCGATTTCTTCCAAAGGTGCCATACCACTTCCCATTAATTCTAATCCGTAAAATAAAGCACCAAATCCAAACAAGATCTGACCAATATTATTGATCACCTGTTTATTAAAGAAAAAGAGCAAAATAGCGCCCACTCCTAAAATAGGCAAAGCGTATTCTCCAATATTGATCCCGATAATAAACGCTGTGATGGTCGTTCCGACATTGGCCCCCATCACGACTCCTATGGCTTGACGCAAAGTCATAAAACCAGCACTAACGAGACCAACTGTTAAAACTGTCGTCCCTGAACTGCTCTGGATCAATACAGTAACTAGGATACCTGTCAATACCGCTTTTAAAGGTGTAGAAGTAAAACGGTTGAGCAGTTCTCTTAAACTATCTCCAGCCGACTTTTGAAGTCCATCTCCCATAAACTGAATACCGAACAAGAAAATCCCTAGTCCTCCCAGAAACTGGAACAACATTAGTTTGACATCCAACATTCTTTCCTCCATTTCAAAAACAAAACGTTTTCAGCAAAAAAAAAAAGCGTCTTTTTCCGCTTTAGTTTCCTCTTCCATTATCCAGAAACACACACCAATAATCAATAGTTTTCTTGTAAAAACAAATAAAATTTTCTGCACGTTTTTCGTTGAAATCTTCTCATCTCGCAAATCAGGATTTTCCTTCAATCGATGTTCCAGAATAAACAAAAACCCTTTATTATCTTGACTTCATTTTTCTCCTGCGTTACAGTCAAAAAGGCTGTATTTTTAACGTTGGACTACTATCTTTATAGCATACAATCTTTTACATCTGTATACTACTATAAAAACAGACTCGCTGTCCGAAACAAAAACCAGCAGATTTATTCTAAAAAAAGAAAATGAGGTGATGGAGCATGGACGAGGATGATACGAATAATCAGAGGTGGACAAACAATCTTACAGCTGGCAGAAGGTCTTTCTTTTCTCCAGCTCTGAATCCTTTGATGAGCAAGTAAAAAAATAAGATCGTTTGGCTGCCTTTATTTGTACTCTCCTAAAATGCTTTAACAAATAAACATAGGAGGAATAAGGCAATGAAAAACATCAAACACAACCTTGCTGCAGAACAGGACATCATTCGGTTTCTATTCGATGCGGCAAAAGAAAATGAAAAGGATATATTAGATCGATTCCGCACTTCTAAAGCAAAAGGACTGCATAAAAAAGACGTAGCTTATTTGAGAGAAGTTTACGGCGCTAACAAAGTAACCGCTCGTGAAGCGAGCATAGCAGATAAATTTTCTATTTCTCTATTTATCCGCTCTTTTATGCTTGCCTGCTTTAGCATGTCTTTTTTGTTCTATTTTATCCAACACTTTTGGAATATCACTTCTGAACATACCGTTCGAAATTTCTTTTGGGTAATCGTTTTATCAAGCATGAGCGGTTTGGGTGCTTGTTTAAAGCAGATCCATTCAAATAAAAAAACTGTTCCAAATCCTCAACAAACATCGACTGTTTTTCGCAATAGTCTAAAACCTGTTGAGGTCTCTGCTACTGAAATCGTCTGCGGAGATATCATTCATTTAGCTGCAGGTGATATCGTTCCAGCCGATGTACGAATTTTAACGGCTAATCATTTGCAGATTGCTCAACTTAACTTAAAAAATAAACAAACGATTTTTAAAAAGAGCCCTGTCCTACAAGACAATACTTGTTCTTCGCCGCTTGACTGCTCGAACTTGGCTTTTAGAGGAAGCAAAATCGTTAGCGGTTCTGCTAGAGCAGTGGTCATCGCTACTGGAGAACGAACACTTTTGAATCAAGCCAACCAAGGCATTCTCTATCAAGAAAAAAAGAACCTTTTCAAAAAAAGACTTGCTTCCCTTGAGCAATTTTAAGTATTTATTCGTCAAGAAGAAAAGAGGCACAACTACTATACAAACAAAAAAGACGCTCTTGAAGCGTCTTTTTTGTTTGCAGCCTTCAGTTATTCCATTCCAATTTCTGCTCTGACTACATCAGCAATAAGGCTGACATATCTGGCTACTTTTTCTTCCGTTGGCGCTTCAGCCATGACACGCAATAGCGGTTCTGTTCCACTTGGTCGAACCAATACACGACCGTCGCCATCCATCTCAGCTTCTACTTCTTCAATCACTTTCTTGATCGCTGGAACTTCCATTGCACCGTTTTTATCACTGACTTTGATATTGACCAGCTTCTGCGGGAATATCGTGACTTCTTCAGCTAACTCAGATAATTTTTTACCCGTTTCTTTCATTACGCTCAATAATTGAACACCTGACAACAAGCCATCTCCTGTTGTATGCAGATCTAAAAAGACCATATGTCCAGATTGCTCTCCGCCAAGGTTATAGCCATTTTTACGCATTTCTTCCACAACATAACGGTCGCCCACTTTTGTTTCAACATCTTTCATACCAGCTGCTTCCACTGCTTTATGAAACCCTAAGTTGCTCATTACCGTTGAAACGATCGTATCTTTTTTCAAACGTCCTTTTTCAAATAAATGCTTACCGCAAATGTACATGATTTTGTCGCCATCTAATATATTCCCCAACTCGTCGACTGCGATCACGCGATCTCCATCACCGTCAAATGCTAAACCAGCATCGGCGCCTTTTTCAACAACAAACTTAGCCAATTCTTCTGGATGAGTAGACCCCACACCATCATTGATATTTAAGCCGTTTGGAGACGCGCCCATTACATCAAAATCAGTTTCCAAATCAGCAAACAACCGATTGACCAAAGGACTGGTAGCACCATTTGCACTGTCTAAGCAAACTTGCAGTCCATTCAAATCACCAGAAATCGTTTGCTGGATAAATTGCGTATATTTTTGCGAACCTTCTTTATAATCTTCTACACTACCTAATCCTTTTGCACTTGGACGAGGCAATTCATCTGTTTCTTTATCGAGTAAAACTTCGATTTCAGCCTCTGTTTCATCTGATAGTTTAAATCCATCTGGACCAAAGAATTTTATGCCATTATCTGGTGCCGGATTATGAGAAGCAGAAATCATCACTCCTGCTGCCGCTCCTTGAACGCGCGTCAAGTAAGCAACGCCCGGTGTTGAAATGACACCAAGTTTCATGACTTCGATCCCTACCGATAGCAATCCTGAGATCAATGCATATTCTAATAATTGCCCTGACATTCGTGTATCTCTGCCAACCAGTACCCGCGGATGTTCTTCTCCTTCAGCATGTTGGACTAGTACATGTCCACCGTAACGTCCTAATTTAAAAGCCATTTCTGGTGTTAACTCTGAATTTGCTACACCCCTAACACCATCTGTTCCAAAATATTTACCCATGTTTAAAAAGCTCCTTTTCAAATGCGTATCGTTTTCTAATCTTTTGCTTTCTCTTTTAATTTCAGTTGTCGCTACTTGGCTACTCTAGCATAGCAGACGTATTATTTTCCTTTGCTTGGCTAGAACTTGTCTCACTAGAACTTGCTTCGCTGCTTGAATCACGTTCTGTTTCTGTTTCGCTGCTTGAAGAAGAACTGCTTTCCTCTTCTGACTCAGCTGAACTGCTGCTCTCTTCTTCCTCTTCATTCTCTTTCTTAGCATTTTCTTCAGCGGAAGAGCTGCTGTCTGCATCAGATTCAGAAGTTGCTTGTTCATTTGTCTTTTTGACTGTAACTTTTACTTTGATTGATTCAGGTTTCACAGAAGAAATGCCTTCTGGAAGTTCTGGCGTGATTTCTTGCGTGGTCGTTTCTTTTATTCCAGTCACATCAACTGCAACAGGAAGCTCTATTATTTCCTTCAGTTCTTCCTTTTCTCCCACTACATCGACCGTTTCCTTTTGTCCTTCAGCAAGTGCTATTTCATAGGTCGTATCTGGTTCCTTAGTACCTGTTTCAGATAACACAACGGGAACTTCTTTATGATGAGTAGTGATAGGGATCGTTACCGTTACTTCGCTTGGTTCAACGGACACATCTAGAGGATTTCCTTCTGCATCCGTTACAGTAACCGGAAGCTTTTGGCTGATATCCTTTGTTATCCCTTTTTCAACTTCCACATTGACACCCACATGTCTGACACGTTCCATTGTAGCACTGGAACCGGAAACTTCAACTGTCTTTTTGTCCAAGATCGGCGTTCCTGCTTCGTATCCAGAAGCAAGCAAACGTTCATCAAAATTAACAGAAACTTCATGTTCTTCGCTTCTGCGTTCTTCAACCGTAACCGTCACTTCAGATGGATAAATGCTATAAGAAAGTTCTCCAGGAAGACCTCTCGTCAATAACTGAATCGTATGGGTCCCTTTCCCAAGTTCATTTAAATTAGGGGTGACGATGCTAAAGTTTTGCGTTGTGATTGTATTTAGTAAAATAGCTGTGGTTCCTTCTAAACGAATCGTTGCTGTCTCCGGCAAACCTGTCACATAATAACGATCTTTATCCACATCAACAGCAATTGGTAAATTCGTGATCACTTCACTGCTGTTCACTGTTGCTCCCCCGATAGCAGTACTATATCGATCATTATTTTCGTAATTGACATAAGTAAATAGGAGAATCGAAAAAGCCAACGCAATGATTCTTGTAAACCAAGGAGAGTTCATTATTTTTTCGATCATTATTTAGCCCCTCCCTTTTTAAAACTATTAAAAAAGGTCTGGACTGGATTTTTTTCTTCTTCTTCAGGAATCGTCACTAAGTTTTTTGTTAAGTATTCTTCAAATTCTTCATTTGTCAAATCTCGGAACAACTCATTATCTTGCGTAATGCTGACGCCGCCTGTTTCTTCCGATACAACGATCGTCAACGCATCTGTTACTTCACTCAAACCAATTGCCGCACGATGTCGAGTACCCAATTCTTTTGATATCAAAGAACTTTCAGATAAAGGCAAATAACTTGCCGCTGAAGCGATCTTATAATCTTTTATAATCACAGCACCATCATGCAGAGGCGTGTTTGGAATGAAGATATTGATGAGTAATTCTCCCGATATATCAGCATCTAATGGAATCCCCGTATTAATGTATTCTTCCATTCCAGTATCAACTTGAATTGAAATCAAAGCGCCTATTCGACGTTTGCTCATATACTGAACAGCTTTGACCAGATGCGCCACAAGTTCTTCACCTGGATTGCTTTTCCGTTTTTTACGGCTAAACAATGATCCTCTTCCTAAATGTTCCAAACCTCTTCGCATTTCCGGTTGGAAAATAATGATCAAAGCTAAAACAGCCCACTGAATCACTAAATCAACGATCCATTCAACCGTTTGAAGCTGGAAAAAGAAGCTAGCTACTTTGATCAAAACAATAAAAGCGATCCCTTTTAATAACTGTACAGCTTTTGTTCCTCTTAAAACCGTGATCAATTGATAAATAAAAAAAGCCACAATGAGAATATCCACAATATTAATCAACGTTCTCCATGAAAAAAATTGTGACCAATCGATTGAAAACATACTTGTCCTTGCACCTCCATGGAAGTCATAATTGTCACACGTAGTTATTATATCACACCTTTGCACCCTTACAACAAAAGGTTAAACAATCTGGACAGTGTCAATGAACTATTGGAAAAATTTCTGCTCTCGTGCTGACCAGCCTTCTTATTTTTGGTTCTTTTCACTTTTAATATTACTTGGTTTCCCTCTTCTTGCTCTTTTTCAAACTAGATAAACGATTAAGATTCTGCAAGGTTTAACGTTAATGAGCAAAAAAAAAAATTGCTTTCTGTTGTTAACTTTCTTAAAAGCAGATTTCTAGTCATTTCAGGTATCGTATAGGGAGGTGCTTTTACCAACGTTAGAAGATGAAGAATCCCTAATTAAAAAGATTCTTCCTCTTTTAACGTTGGTAATGAAATTTCCTAGGTCGATGGGCTACTGATGGAAAGCCATGAGAACACATTGAGACGAAAATCACGTCTCAATGCTTGCAAGCTTCAAACTTAGTGTAACGGCTAAAGCCTAACACTATGTGATTCACATTGCATCTTTTTCCATGGCTATCAGTAGCCCTACTCCTCCTGAAATTTCTAAAAATAGGATTCTAACGAGCTTAGCATTAAAAAATTGATTTTTACAGATTAACATTAAATATTGTAGAACCATTAAAAACGATAAAAAACTTACAACACAAAAGCTGTTGTAAGTTTACCGAGGATGAATTTGTAATGAGTCATGCAGGATTCGAACCTGCGACCCTCTGATTAAAAGTCAGATGCTCTACCGACTGAGCTAATGACTCTTAAAAAATCGAACATTACCCTACTGCTTTCTTCTCAGTGCAATAAAATGCAACTGGGATAGCTGGATTCGAACCAGCGCATGAGGGAGTCAAAGTCCCTTGCCTTACCGCTTGGCTATATCCCAAACATGGTGGAGGGGGGCAGATTCGAACTGCCGAACCCGAAGGAGCGGATTTACAGTCCGCCGCGTTTAGCCACTTCGCTACCCCTCCATATTCATCCTATCTCTATCTTTCTACTCTAACCTTCTAAAACGCTAGAATATGCCGGCTGCAGGACTTGAACCTGTGACCCCCGCGTTACGAGTGCGATGCTCTACCAACTGAGCTAAGCCGGCGAACTTAGAATATAGAAATAAATAAAACTGACATGACCCGTACGGGATTCGAACCCGTGTTACCGCCGTGAAAGGGCAGTGTCTTAACCGCTTGACCAACGGGCCAGTTATGATTCAGTGACAAGCACAAAATGAATTATATAAAGAATTGAAAAAAAAGTAAAGAATAAAAATACATTTCTTTACATTTTTAACCTTTTTTTCATTTTCATAAGCCACTGATAAGAAAGTTTTCTTTTTCGATTGACTTTACTATACCTCATTTAGAGACAAAAAATCCAATTTTGGCTTTGGATTTTTTGTCTCCTTTTTTTAATGTTCTGCTATGATGTCTTTGTACTTATCTGGTTTTCTTTTGAATAAAGCTACAGCATAAGAGCAAGTAGGTATAATTTTTTTATTTTCTTTTTCCATCTCTGCCACTACCCGATCAACCAGTTGTTCTGCTACTCCTTGACCTCTTAAGCTGGAGTCGACGAAAGTATGGTTTAATTGTACTTTATCTTCACCATCCGGGATATATGTTACTTCAGCTAACAACTTCCCATCTTCATCTTTTTTGTAAAAACGATTTCCTTCTTTTTCAAAATCCATTTTGGTTATTCCTTTCTATTTTTGTTATTCTTCTTGATAAAATTATCTAAAACCCTTATTTACCAATAGCTAAAACAATTTTCCCATGTTGTTCAGCATTTTCCATTGTTTCAAAAGCTTTACGATATTCGTTGAAAGCAAAAACATGGTCTATAATGGGATGGATTTGATGTTTTTCAGCAAATGAAAGCATCTCTTTGTATTCTTCTTGGCTGCCCATCGTACTTCCTTTTAACGTATATTGACCATAGAAAAATTTCCTCAAATTAAATTCAACCGTATCACCAGTTGAAGAGCCAAAGGTAACCATCGTTCCGCCGCGTTTCAAAGCATCTAAGGATTGATTAAAAGTAGCAGCACCAACAGATTCAATGACTAAGTCAGCTTTTTCTCCGAACGCTTCTGCCCAATCTTCACTGCTCAAAGCTGTTTTGTCAGCCCCCATTGCTTTGGCTGCCTCCAACTTTTCTTTTGAACGAGAAGTAACATAAACTTCTGCTCCCGCAGCTTTAGCAAACTGTAGCAAGAATGTAGCCACACCTCCGCCAATCCCTGGAATCAGCACTTTCATTCCAGCTTTTACTTTTCCTTTTGTAAATAAAGCTCGGTATGCCGTTAATCCGCTCAAAGAAATGACTCCGGCTTCTTCCCAGGATAAATATTCCGGTTTCTTTACCACATTCTCTTCTGGGAGCACGATTTCTTCTGCAAAAGTTCCAATAGAAGCTCCGCCGAGAATCTGAAAATTTTCTGGAGCAGTTTCTTTATTTTCCTTCCAGCCTAAACCAGCATTGATGATTACTTCATCTCCAGGCTGTATTGCCGTAACATTATGACCAACTTCAGTCACCACTCCTGCTCCATCAGAGCCTAAATGAATGTTTTCTTTACTGTTTCCATGATTTTTGATCGTTATCAAATCACGGTGATTTAATCCAGCATACTTGATCTTCATTCTGACATCATTTTCCCCTATATCGAGTACTTTTGCTTCTTGTATTGTCAGACCTTCTAAACCAGCCTTACTTTCATGAACCAAAGATTTCATTACTCCATCCCTTTCATTCTATTTTTGATCTGACTTTAGTATAACAATTCATTTTACTACTTGTATACCAAAAGCATTGATAGAAAAGATAAGGTTTGAAGAGTTTCTGTTTTCATGCCAGATGGAACATTTACTATGATATTCATTTTACAGAATCAATCATTTTTCTTTTGATGATTCAAACGTACCAAGCCATTCGATAATCACTTGACTTGATTCTTCAATATTTAAATCAGTTGTATCCAATTTTAAATATCTTTCTTCCTTTATTTCATGAGGTTTTGAATTTAAACGATCTTTTTCAACTGAAGCAAGTAATTCATATTCTGAAAATTTAATATCACGTTTAGAAGGTTTTTTCATTAAACGATTTTCAGTTTTATTTCTTCTCAGCCTTTCTTCCAAATCAGCCGCCAGTTCTATAAAGTATACTTCTTGATCATCTTGGCTAAATAACGACTTTATTTTTTCTATGTACGCCCAATCTTTTTGATTGTCAAATGACCAAACAAACGTGAAAATGATCCCTTTATGATGGGCATCTTCAGAAATATATTTAAATATTCCGAACCGAAGTTGTTCTGCCAATTCAAATGTGGTGTCATTCCACCCAATATAAGGCCAAATGGCATCTAATGTTACATGGTTATGAAAAAGAGGCAGCTCTGTAACTTCAGCTATCTTTTCTCCAATGCTCATTTTCCCTACTGCTTGCGGTCCGAAAATTAAGATCACTTTCAATATATCATCCCCTAAAAGCTGCTCTTTTCCTTGCTTCTTTTTATCATAACAAAAAAGCAGCATAGAAACACTCTCTATTAAACTGTTGTATGTGTCAAGTTTTTCTCGGGCACCCTTTTACTAAGCTAGTTTAGGCTTTCTATTTTTGTACACTTATCAGCTACCGCACGGCTCTGCCGTTTGCTGGCCTATCTGTTTGGAGAACGTTCCCAAAACAAGGAACCTTCCCCAAGCAGACAGGAGTTAACGAAAACTTTTTACTAGTTGTCCTATTGCCGATGAATGAGCCGCATATAAGGGAATAGTTCCCTCTTTTGCACCGACTGACTGTCGTGTTTTTTCATGCAATATCGAGGATAAACGAACCAGTTGTTTCCGTTTGCGTTGTTGCCTCGTGCTCCTATTTTGTTGATG
>NZ_FOQE01000050.1 GCF_900113675.1 Pisciglobus halotolerans | reverse complement strand
AAATCTTGGTTTAACAGGTCTTTGCGTCCTTCACTTTTCACTTTCGCTTGCTTGCCAGGCTTGTACTTTTTCAGGGTGATTGAACGTAAGCCCAACTTTCTCATCAGTTTTTGTACTTTCTTTAGGGACAAGGTCTCGCCATGGCTAACAAGAATCTTATGAATTTTAGGCGCACCATAGATACCCTTGTTTTCAAAGGTAGATCCCTGAAATCAAGCGACTTAAGCGTTCGTTTTCTGTTTGGCGCTTGGAAGGCTTCTTTTTCTTCCAGTCATAGTAGCTGGATTTTGGTACTTCCAAAACAATACACATTTGTTTTACGTCATGATTATGAGCATTTGACTGAATAAATTCGAAGACATCACTCGTTTTTACTTTTGAGCGAATATGGTTAAAGCCTTTTTTAGGATGGTGTTTTCCTCCTGCATGCGGGCCAGTTCCTCGACCGATTGACCTGACTGGTTTAAATCAAGGATTATCTTCTTAAAGTCTTCATCAAATTTTTTCTTGGCTTTTACTATCTTGGACACGTCCTTTTCTTAGTAGTTAAATTCTACCAAATCGTGTCCATGAAATCATCCTAACATCATGATAAAGATTTCTCTGGAGACTTTTAACCAATTGAACATATGGATGTTTATAGACTGTTTTTAACATAGTGTTGAGTTCATTATTTTGTGCTTCAACTAGAGTTTCTTTGATTTCATTTATCGAAGAAAGTGAATTTGAGAATTTTTATAGCAAAGAAGAATTAAATGATTTCTTAGAATATGTTAGAATATGTAAAAGAAGATTTAGATTTGAATTGGTACACATATTTCAGATTATTAGCATACAGTGGTGCACGAAAATCAGAAATACTGGCTCTTAAATGGTCCGATATAGATTTCGATATATCTCTACATCAATATTAATAAAACACTCACTAGTGGATTAAATAACAAGATTATCATGCAACCTACGAAAACAGTGAACGGTCGTAGAATAATTGATATAGATTATGAATCGATGAAGCTTTTAAAGCAGTGGAAGATGTATCAAGCTCAATTCATGCTGAAACTAGAGTTTAATACGAATACACCCGAACAGCATGTTTTTGCGAATACAAAAAATAACTTCTATTCGATTAATGTACCAAATGACCGTATGAGAAATGTACAAAAACGGAATGGGCTCAAACAAATTACCGTTCATAGGTTGCGACACACGCATTGTAGTATCCTCTTCTCTATGGGAGCTTCAATAAAAGATGTTCAGACTCGTCTAGGACACACTGATATTCAAACAACAATGAATATCTATGCTCACGTGACAAAAGAAGAAAAGAAAGACACAGCAGATAAGTTTGCTAAATTTATGGAAAATTAAATAAGCTTCACAAAGGGAATAAATTAATAATCACTTTCAGCAAGGTTTAAATAAATAGTAGACCCGTACATTTCGATATTAGAAGGAGGATTTTACATGAAAAAAATTAATTACAAAGAAATTAATGACCAGCAGTTGATTGATGTTCGACCTCAACATGATTATCAAGCAGGTCATATTAGCAAATCGCTTAACCTTAACCCAGGTAACTTCAAAAAGTATGCCGCTTACTATATTGATCTAAGCAAACCGATTATTTTTATAGTTGGCTCTGAAGATAAAGATAAATTAGAGAAGCTTTCTGAGGTAGCCAATGAATTAGGGATTACCCAACTGGATGGCTATCTATTGATTGATGAAGTACCTGAAGAAATTTTCCAGACGACGGAAACAATCCCAGCTGGCGACTTCTTAAATAAATCCGATGATTTTATATTACTTGATGTAAGGCATCCAGATGAAATTACCCGCTCAGCCCCTGAAAAAAATCTGGTGAATATTCCATTTGAAGAATTAGTTGATAATTACCAGTCATTGGACACAAGTAAACAGATTTATACACTATGCGGTTCAGGAAATCGTAGTACTGCTGCGGCCTCATTCCTGGAATCAAAAGGATTCGATCCAAAAGTTATCGAAGGTGGCATGAAAGCCATACAAGAAGTAAAATTTAATAATTAAATTAATGCACGATGCTTTACAATAATATTCTAAAAAGAAAAATCCATTACCATTTTTGGAGTAGTAATGGAAATGGTAATGGTTGGTAATGGTTTATAGCAATTGTAAGCAAAGCTTTAGAATTAAAAAGGCTTCCTACCAGCGTTTAGAAGCTGTTAGGAAACCTTAGTAAAGCTATTATGGAGATAAGGGGGCTCGAACCCCTGACCTCTACGCTGCCAGCGTAGCGCTCTCCCAACTGAGCTATACCCCCGTAAAGGAACAAGTTCCATTTAGTAGTTTATATCAATTTCCGCTATTTGTCTATACTAAAAATACTTCAGATAGGGTAGCAATTTTTTTAACTTTCTTTTAGAAAACAGGCAAATGGAATTATTCAATTGCCGAATAAAAACTTCTTCTTGTCGAAGCTTAATGCCCCTCTTCTCTGCACTATCCATTCACATTCATAATCTTGCTTAGTTATTCTTTTTTGACCTATCTTGCTTGATCACCTTGTTTTTTCATATTTCATAGATAAGGAGTAGCTGACAGGGATGAGATAATCTTTGATTCTTCTTATCCTCTTCCGTATAATGACATTACAGCACAAATCACGATGAAGGTTGAAATTCTTTTTTTCGTGGTATTCTTTTTTTTTGAAATATGATCAGACATAATAAGGAGTTTGATGAAAATGAAACTTGCGGAAGCACTGGTTTTACGACGTGATACCCAAAATAAATTAAACAATATACAAGAAACACTCTTAGCGAATGCTTATATTCAAGAAGGCGATACATTGGATTTCAGCAATGAAGAACTTTTAGCAGAACATAACGAAGTGAACAAGATGCTTTCTCACTTGATCACTTCCATTAACAAAAGAAATCATGAAACAATCATTGATTCCCTTCAAATGACACTGGCGGAGGCTTTGGAAAAACGAGAGA
Organism: Pisciglobus halotolerans; assembly: GCF_900113675.1. GTDB lineage: Bacteria > Bacillota > Bacilli > Lactobacillales > Carnobacteriaceae > Pisciglobus > Pisciglobus halotolerans. The sequence goes on along the minus strand of NZ_FOQE01000050.1, from coordinate 6,700 downwards.
CTCTGCGCAGAGAGCACAGTCTGTATACACGGATTGCTGAAGCTGCTACTATTCAGCCTCGCTATAGCCGAAATGAAATCAAAATGATCCGCACAGTTAATATGAAAGAAATCACTAAAAAGATTGATATTCTGGCAAAAGAGATTCGCGAGTTGGAAGTCAGTGTCCAGCAAACGAATTGGAGTACAGATCTATAAGCTGTTAAAATAGGGGCGGGTAAACAGAGGTGGATGCAAAGCTGGCACGGCTTCAGTGCATACTATGCGGTGCTGGGCAGCAGCACATAATCTATTACAGATGACTGCTGATCATTTTATCTAGCACACTTTACTATTTACAATTTAACCACCATGCATCAATCTGTTTGGACGGGAAAAAACTTCTGGTTGCTTTGCTTCCAGAAGTTTTTGTTTTTGAGCAATCAGTATACCTCGTTCTTTTTGTTGTTCAACCTAAACATTGTAGAACCAAAAAAAGCTTTGAAGTTGTCGAAAGAACCAACATCTTCAAAGCTTTTTCTTTATAAAATATGGAAGCGGCGGGAGTCGAACCCGCGTCCAGACATATCGTCACTTCGATCTCTACGTTTATAGTTATGCTATTTAGGTTTCGCTTGATCTTAGCCACATAACCAGCATCGAATCTCGCTAGTCTGATAATCTCTTCTGAATCTTACAGACGGAAAGATTCAGCGTATCCCACTGATTATAGGACCCTTACTCGAGTACATGGGCGATACCGAGAGGATCTACACTAAGCTGTTATTACGCAGCTAAAGCGTAAGAGTTGTTTTCGTTTTTAGCAGTTATATTTAACTGTAACGTTTTTACGTAGCCGTAACCTACGAAACGCAATCCAAGCTCGACCTATGCCTGTCGAATCCGTAACGCCCCCTTGAAATAAAAGGGTTATTGCGGAAAGGAATTTTTATCATTTGATTAGCATCTATCCAACTCTTGAATACATTATAGCATACGCTCATCAAAAAAGAAAGTATGTTCGCTTTTTTTCTATAGATTCTAATTTGTTATTTCATCATCTAAATTGATCATTGCAATTTTCTAAGGGTGCTGCTTAACATATGTCCTGTTTTTTTGGTACACTAGAAGGAGATATCATGACATAGGAGGGATTCGTTTGGAACAAGAAATAAAACAATTGCAGCGTTATATTGATGAAGCAAAAAAAATCGTCTTTTTCGGAGGTGCCGGTGTTTCAACAGAAAGTGGATTACCGGATTACCGCTCACAAGAAGGAACTTATACAAAGCTGGAAAAAGAACATTTGAATCCTAAAATCGTGATGAGCAAACGCTATATGTTGGAAAATCCAGTAGCTTTTTTCAATCGTCCAAATACGCAAAAAAAATTACGGCCTAAACCCAATGCAGGACATCAATATTTGGCTGACTTGGAAAGAAGCGGCAAAGATGTAAGAATCATCACTCAGAATGTTGATGGCTTGCATCAAAAAGCAGGCAGTAAGCTGGTCGTGGAACTGCACGGAAATAATAGACGCTTTTACTGTATGAAATGCGGACGCGAATATCCGCTTAATGACATGCCCCGCGATAAGGATAATGTTCCACGCTGTCCCATCGATCAAGGGATCATCCGTGCCGATGTGATCTTATTCGGTGAAAACTTAGATCCGCGTGTCCTTGAACGCAGCAAAGCATTGTTAGCTGATTCAGATTTATTGATCATTGCTGGTACGTCTCTTTCTGTTTATCCAGCTAAAAATCTCGTTCGTCACTTTGGCGGGAAGCGAGTCGTGGTGATCAATAAAACACCGATTGATGTGCCTGATCTGCAGGTCGATTTAATGATTGAAAGTGAAGTAGGCAAAACGTTGGAGCAACTGACCATTTGACCAAGCAAAACGTTTGATCGTTTTTTATAATAGACAAAAAAGCAGCTGACCAATAAGTGCAGCTGCTTTTTTTTAGAGCAATTCAAAGTGTTTGAGTGCTTTAGCAATACCGCCATCCAAGTTGCCGGCTGTAACAAAGTCGGCTGCTTCTTTGATTTCCGGTTTAGCATTATCCATTGCCACACCTACATCTGCATAACGAATCATTTCAATATCATTTGGACCATCACCGAATGCAAAGGTTGGGATATCTTTGAATTGTAGTTTATTTACCAACTCTTTGATCCCAGTAGCTTTTGATTTATTTTTATTGATCGTATCCATACTGTAAGGCGTATTCCGATAAAATGACAATTCTGGAAAACGATCAATGAAAGTTTGGTCATATTGTGGTTTAGTGTTAAAGACCAATGCCATCAATATTTCTTCGCGCAAATAGATATCGGAATCAACTTCCGGTACAGTTGAGTGAATAAACTTGTATGCATTGACCATCGCTTCTGTTTCTTTGGTGGCTTTGATTTTGTCTGCTGTGTAAAAGGATAAAGCAAAATCATGTGCATCTGTTTCCTCTTTCAAACGAACAAGTGTATCTTTAGGCATTACACTGCGGTAAACTTCTTCACCTTCATAGACGATGTATTGTCCATTCAATGTAATAAATGAATCGATCGGTGTGGAATCCAAGACGTGTTGGATTTCGAGCGGACTTCTGCCAGTGGCGATAAAAGGAACACCGCCATTTGCTTTTAATTGCTCAAGTACTTGTATGACATCCCGATCCATCTCTGAACGCTCGTTTAACAAAGTTCCGTCTAAATCAAAAAAGACTAATGCTTTTGGGGACAAGTGAAAAACTCCTTTTGTTTTCTACTTATTCATCGTATACCGGTTCGAATCAAAAAACGATGGCTGGTTGCTACCGTTTTTTCAACTTACTTTCACTGTTGACGCTTCTTTTACTTTAAAAGACCGTTTCACCCAAATCCATCAACTCAATATTTGCGCTCATCTTATTAAATGTTTTTTGCCCATTTAGTTAATCGATTTTTTCGATATCTTTGAAGTGTCTGACTTCATTATACCGTTCTAAATGATAAGCTCCATCATGATAATTGGCAACAGAGACACTAGCATTCAATAATGGTTCAGGATCAACCAAGTCAGCGACTAAGTTATTCAACAAATAACGAATCGTATTGCCGTGTGCGACAACCAATACCTTATGACCTGTATCACGATGTTTGTCGATCAATTTGATCATTCCTTGTTCTACGCGTGACCAGAACGTCATAAAGTCTTCTGCGTCATTGAATGGATCAGCTTTTTTTGTGGCATTCATTCGTTCAGGAATGCTAGATAATGCAAACATCTCAGGAATAGAAGGGTAATCCATTTCCTTGATAATGGTCTGCCAAGCATCATCAACATCCGCTCCTTCAAAAGAACCAAAAAAGACTTCTCTGAATTCCGGCATCATTTTGATGGTTAAATCTTCTGCATGCTTATTTTCTTCTAAAATAATATTAGCTGTTTGAACTGTTCGGCTTAAATCGCTCGTATATACAGCATCAAACTTCACGTCTGCTAAGCCTCGTCCGCTTCTGCGAACGTCTTCAGCTCCTTCTGAACGCAATGGCGTATTGCTCCATCCTTGGATCCTGCGGTAATGGTTAAAATAGGTTTCGCCATGGCGTACAAAATAAAATGTACATCCTTCATTCATTTCTATTCCCCCTGCTCGTTTTTGCTTCTGTTCTTCCCTCATTGTACCAAAAAAGACCTACTCGATTAAAGGTTCTCTCTCTTCTTTTTTGATATTGCACTCTATTTATAGATAAGTAGACGATTTACGATAAATTTTTTCTGATATTTCACCATTGCGGTAAGCAAAAAGCAATGCTTTTAGATCAGCTACTTTTTCTTGCAGTTTCTTTCCAGTATCTGTATCTCTAACTTTCATTCTTTCCAACTCGCGATCAACAACTCGGCGCGTAGATACGATGTCACTCTCTTTTTCAATCGCTTCTTTTACAGAAGTAAAGGGTTGGTGAGAAACCAGTACCATACCAAACGAGTTGTACAATAAGGTATATCCAGCCAATCCCGTTGTTCCTTGGTAGGCTTTTGAAAAGCCGCCATCGATTACGATCAGCCGTCCTTCCGCCTTGATGGGATCCTCTCCTCGTTTCTCTTTAACTGGGGTATGTCCATTAATGATATGTCCCTTGCTTGGATCAAGATCAAATTCTGCCAAGATCTTTTCACAGGTTTCAACTTCATTGCGCTTTTCATAATAGACATTCTTTTTTTCAATATGGGTAGCTTTATCCTCAATATAATAACGTTCAAATGTCGTCATTTGGTCTTTTCCGAACAAGGAAGATGCCGGACCTGTCCACAAATACCAAACCAGGTCAAGGTACTTATCGTTATTTTCACGCTGTTGATATAAAAAGCCTTTTCGTACAGCATCTTCAAATTTGTCTAATAATACTTTCCCCGAGACCATTTTTCCTCTAATATCCATTTCCATAAAGCTGCCATCAGGATTCATCGGAAGACAGCCATGAACCAATAAATTATGATTATGCGTTAAGTACATACTGCCATTGTTGATCAGATAAGAAATGTGTTTCTGCAACTGGTTACTGTTTTTGAAAGCCAAAACCAGTTTTTCAACAATCGCTTCTTCTTCAGGCGTCAACTGATAGGGATCAATTGGGTCAATCGTTGGAAAGCTTGTATTAGTCAGTGGATAAGTTTCTCCTTGAAGCGTGATGGTCCCTTTTTCGTAATCAATTTTATTCAAAAGCAACCGATGATCCATATGAAATTCAGGATGACGACGAATGATCGGTCCTTCCAGTTTGAATTGAATGATCGCGATCGCTTGATGAATTTTCGTTAGTTGGATCATTTCTTCCTGCAAAGGTTTCGGTTCGCTCGGATCGATCTTAGGATAAAAGCAGCTGTTTGTTTCGGTAGAGTAAGTTGAATCCGCAAAGTTCCATAATTGCCTTAAAGTAATCCCGTAACCTTCTTCTAGAATATCTAAGTGATGGTAACGCGCTTGGATGCGAATGACATTTGCCATACAAACAGCTGAACCGCTGGCTGCGCCCATCCATAAAATATCGTGGTTGCCCCATTGGATATCCACAGAATGATGTTGCATCAACGTTTCTACGATTTTATCAGGATGTGGTCCTCGATCATAGATGTCCCCTACCACGTGCAGTTGATCCACGACTAACCGTTGGATCAAATTGGACATCGCCGTTACAAAGGCAGCGCCGCGTTCCAATGAAATGATGCTGTCGATGATCTCATTATAATAGCCATCTTTGTTGGCGTACTTATTGTCTTTGAACAGCAACTCTTCAATAATGTAGGCAAACTCATCCGGTAAAGCTTTTCGAACTTTCGAGCGTGTATACTTTGAAGCCACAAAAACACAGACTTCAATGAGACGCGACAACGTCATTCGAAACCATTCTTCTTTTTCATTCTCCGTTTCGTATTCAGATAAAATCAGTTTAATTTTTTCTTCTGGATAATAAATCAAAGTAGCCAGAGCATTTTTTTCCTTTTGCATCAGCCGATCACCGAAGATCTCATTGATTTTTTCTTTAATATTACCTGAACCATTTCTTAGGACATGCTGAAAGGCGTCATATTCTCCATGAATATCACTGACAAAATGTTCTGTTGCTTTTGGCAAGTTCATAATGGCTTCTAGGTTGATAATTTCAGAAGTTGTTGCACCAATCGTTGGATAATCTTTCGCCAGTAAACGCAAAAACTTGTTGCTTTCCTTCATTTAAGCACCCCATTCTTTGAACTATACCATTCAGTATAACATGAAACAATTTAAAAAGGCTAAAATAAAGTAGCTGCTTTTTTAGCCTTTTCTACGTGTTGATTTTACTTGTTTCTTTTTGTTTGATTGCTTTACTGCTCTAAAAGCTGAACAATTTTATCTCTCATTTTTTCAGGGTTCGTCATAGAGCCATAACGTTCAGCTACTTCTCCATCTCTACCAATTAGAAACTTTGTATAATTCCACTTGATTTTTTTATTTCCTGTTTCTTCAACCAAATAACGATACAATGGATGCATGTGCTCTCCTTTTACATCGATTTTTTCATGCAATGGAAAAGTCACCCCATACTTCATCGAACAATACTCCGCAATTTCTTCATTTTTTAATGGTTCTTGATGTTTAAACTGATTACAAGGAAACCCTAGAACAATGAATCCTTCATTTTTACAATCTTGATAAAGTTGTTCCAAGTCTTCTAATTGAGGTGCAAAGCCGCACTCAGAGGCTGTATTGACGATCAGCAGGACTTTCCCCTTATATTCGTCTAAACGATAAGACGGTTTTCCCAGCGGTTTCACTTCGAATGAATAAACAGACATAAAAAAATCTCCTTTCTTTGACTTATTCTCTATGATGAAAAAAGATCGGTTCTACCCGATCTTTTTTATCAGAAACATATATTGATTTCTGTTGCTATTAAACTTGGTTTTTTCGGCTCTATAATATATAGTGTTGGTGGACCAATCGGTTCACTGGCACTATTTTTTGTTTTTAAATGAAAAAAGACCAGTGAACTCCTATAATTAAGTTACCACACAAAAGAATAGGAGAATTCACATGGCCTACACTCATTCTATAAAAAAATTGCTCAATATTAAAGACCCAAATGTTCAATTAGCTGAAGTTCCCGTTACAAAGGAAAAGAAAAAGGATCAAGAATATCTGGTAGTACACGGAAAATTGACCTATCGACCTTCCTGCTGTAAACTTTGCGGCGTCAAA
>NZ_FOQE01000051.1 GCF_900113675.1 Pisciglobus halotolerans | reverse complement strand
TTAAAGATGAAAAAGCAGCATAAAATAAAAAAGCCAAAGCGATGTAATCGCTCTGACTTTTTTGACCCACCAACACTACTTGTCAAAGAGCCAAATTTTCATATCATTAAACATTCCTTTCTTTTTTCAATTATAATCCTTTTTAGACTAAAATCTCAAATAGGCAAACCTATTTGGTGATTAAAAGGCCCAGAAATACATCAAGACAATATGCACGATGATCATTAGAAAAGCAATGGGCGCTTGTTCTTTGATGACATTATTTTCATTTTTCATTTCTAACAAAGCGACTGGTAAAGCATTAAAGTTAGCCGCCATTGGAGTCAATAACGTTCCGCAAAAGCCAGCTGTCATGGCTAAAGCTCCTGCAACTACTGGATCAGCACCTTGCGCAATCACAAACGGAATACCAATTCCGGCTGTAATCACTGTAAATGCAGCAAAAGCATTCCCCATGATCATTGTAAAGATCACCATTCCTAAACAATAGGCAACCACACCAGCTAGACGATTGCCTTCAGGGATAACAGAAGAAATCGCACCGGAAATGACATCCCCTACTCCAGCTTCTGTAAAAATAACCCCTAATGCAGCTAACAATTGTGGCAGAATCCCTGTTGTTCCAACTTGTTGCACCATGCGGTCTCCATCTTTCAAAGCTGTAGTTGGAGAAGCTTTGGTGATCGCCATAGCCACAAGGAGAGAAACGACGGATCCAATCCCGATCCCCACTTGTCCGCCAAGCGGAGTCAATTGGGCAACACCGACAGCTACGACAGCTAAAGTCAATACAGGAAGAAAGACTAGGTTGCCGATTCGTTCGTTGTTTTCTTGAGTCTCTTTTTCAGATGCTTCAAAAACGTGGCCAATATTGACTTGTTTAAAGAAGGTCAATACACCGATCACTAGCAGCAAGGCACCACTGATGATCGAAGGGATGAAGTTTCCGATCGCAAAGATCACACCGAGAAGCAGCCAAAATAAAGAGGTGCCTAAACGAGTCGGATGTTCTTTATCCATGAAAACAGCGATTCCTGTATAGATCAGCAAAAGTCCGACCAAAATGAAAAATAGTTCTAATAAGTTATTTGTCAAAGCTTCCATCGGTTAACGTCCTCCTTTGCGATTAGATAAAGGCACGTCATTTCCATATTTGCGCTTCATTTTTCTGTCGAATAAAATATTTGATAAAACAACGAAAAGAAGTGCGATCAACGCAATGGGCAGAGATGCCTGAGCAATAGAAACAGCAGAAACTTCATATCCTAAAGATTCTAGGGTTCCCGCAATCAGCAAAACACCCGAAGCGGCAATAAAGGTATTTTGCGCAAAGAAGTTTCCATAGTTCTCCGTTGCTGCTGCACGAGCTTTGATTCTTTCTATGTCTTTCTCGTCAACCTGCTCAAAATCTGTTTTCGCAGCTGCTTGTGCCATCGGTTCGATCAATGGACGGATAAACTGTGTGTGTCCTTGCATACGAATTGAGAAAAAACCGGCCAATTCACGAGCAAACATGTACAGTGTGAAGAGTCTTCCAGTCGTCATTCCCTTGATGCCTTCAATGATTTTCACTGCTTGCTGCCGCAAACCAAAGTGTTCTGTGATCCCGATCATCGGCAATGTCAGTAAAAACAAGGTAACTAGCCGATTGGAGACAAAAGCTTCTCCTAGTAAGGATAAAAAGTCTGTAAATGAGATACCAGATACGAATGCCGTTGCTAATCCAGCTACTAACACGACAGCGATCGTATCCAGCTTCAGCATAAAGCCGATCACAATGATGACTATTCCAATTAAGCGTATATATTCCATATGATTCCACAACCTTCTCTTTTTTTACATTCTTTGATTATACGTTTCTTTTAATAAAAATTCAAAAGAAAAACGAAACGCTTTTGATGCAAAAGAAGGATGAACGTCCGCCGCATAGGCTGTCATTCACCCTCTATGCTTCATCGATCAGTCTATTTCTCTTTTGTTTCTTTGGCTAGTCGTCTCCTAACCAAGGAACATGTAGGCTTAAAGATTCAGCAAAATCTTCATTTTGTTTCAGTTTTTCCATTCGACGTTGTTTGCGTTTTTCATAACCAGCACAAACTTGCTTTTCTTCTTCGGTTTCCGGTTGGACAAGCGGAACAATGAACTCTGTCTCCTGATTCATATGAGAAGGAACTGCAACAAAAGTCATGAAACAAGTAGCTGCCAAGTAACGTTCTCCTGTTACCAGCACTTCTCCGATCACTTTTGCAAATACTTCTATTGATTTCTTTCCAGCTCCCGTGACATATGTCTCCACACATACCGAATGATTTTCCAAAATCGGATGTAGAAAATCTAGATGGTCAACAGAAGCCGTCACCGCTCCCCGCCGGCAATGCCTTGTGATCGAGATAGAGGCAGTATCGTCTAACATCGTCATCAACTTTCCACCGAACAAATAGCCAAACATATTCAAGTCGGTCGGAAAAACCCGATGTGTTTGAATCACTCTAGACTCCCGACAAAATTTCACTTCACGTTCTTCGTTCATCATCACTTCTCCTTTTGGTTCATTTCCTTGCCTATCATACGCTATTTACAGATGAAGTTAAACCCTGAAATGCAGTCTACATTAGCCCCGCCTTTCAATAGACGATGAAAAACATCCTAAGCAATCTTCCCCTTCTGACAATCCTCTCTATTAGTTTTATCCAAGAAAAAAAGAAGCTCCACTCCGATTTTTCTAAGTGAATGCTTCTCTCTTCTGTTTTTTCAATCACCAATCTCTTAGTTTACCCCTGGCAAGCCGCCCATTTCTTCTTTTGTTTCATGAACTGTTCCTTCTTTGTACTCCGGTCCGGCATAAATCGTATAGAGTTTTAATGGCTCACTTCCTGTATTAATAATGTTGTGCCAAGTATTTGCCGGTATAAGGACAGCATCATTTTTTTCAAATACACGTTCAAAGTCTAATTGGTCTTTTTCAGGTCCCATTTGACAAAGTCCTTGTCCGTCTTCAATGAAGATAAACTGATCAATGTCTTTGTGTATTTCTAGTCCTGCTTCCTCTTGAGGTGGGATCGTCATCAAAATGACTTGCATTTTTTCACCTGTCCAAACTGTTCTGCGGTAACTGGTATTTCTTCTAGACCATTCTTCAATATCAATGACATAAGGTTTCTTTCCATAATCTTGTTGTTCAACCATTGCTAGCCCTCCCCTGTCAAAACTATTTGTGTATTTTTTTACAATCTACCGTTTTTCCCCTCTTTCCCTCCTTTTGCACCTCTTCTCTCTCTTCCTTTATTATATAAGAAAGCGCATTCTTTTTGAAATATTTTTAATTCAACTTCATTTAAACTTTTTGTTTGAACTGTTGCAAAGAGAATGCTACTCTTGAAGTGTAAAAGATTTTTATACTTAAAGGAGAGTTGCAGAATGGATAAAAGAATGACGGGTTTAAAATTGATTTTTCGTAACGGCGAATATTGGGTAATTGATAAAGAAATGATCGGTGACTTATGGATCAAACACATCACCACTTCTTTCGGAAGAATTAACGGAAGCGATTTCCAAGAAATTCATCCTTGTGAATCTTTTAAAATCGAAGTTTTACCAGAAGCTGACCATGTTCAAACAGAAAACATCAATTATGGCGGTTTAGAATCTGGTATGTTTGCACGTATTACTGGATACTCTGATATTGAACGCATGGAAGTTATGTATGATGCTTCAAATGAAGATCCACAAACTGAAAAACTGATCGACCGCATTTACTTCCCATATGAAGCAATGGATCCTGACGGCATTGATAACCGTTACCAATCTACAAAAGTTGCTGACAATGGAAACTTATATATCGCGATCGACTACGATAAAAAAGTAGAAGATTTGTTTCCAGATTTAGCTAAATAATAGAAGTCATTTGATTATATAGCACCATACTTTCAAGGTATTTCCTTCAAAGTATGGTGCTTTTTTAGTACGCATTTTCCCAAACAAAACAAAGCTGATCTATTGATGTCTTACAACAGAAAAAAACTGAAAAGGCTGTTTTTATCATGTTTCTATTTGTCTGAGCATGTTATACTGATAATGAAGGTAAAAAGAAACAAACAACAAGAGGAGACGCTTTAAATGAGAAATATGGTTTTAAAATTTCAAAGATTCATGGTAGGAAGATACGGACTAGACAAACTTTCCACTACTCTGTTATACAGTGGGCTAGCAATCGTCCTTTTGTTTACTATCTTCCGTTTGCCTTTGATCAGCTTCATTGGCTGGGCAGCTGTTATTTTCAGCTATTATCGCATCTTTTCAAAACAGCGTACAAAACGTTATCAGGAAAATCAAAAATTTTTGGCTTTTAAAAACCAATTGACTAGAGAATGGAACAAACGGCGCAATAGATTCTATCAACGCAAAAGTTATAAATTTTATTCTTGCCCTAACTGTCATAAAGAATTGCGAGTCCCGCGTCATAAAGGAAAAATCAAAATCACCTGTCCTCGTTGCCATGAGCAATTTATCAAAAAAACATAGCCATACATCAGATTTATTTTCTGCATCAAAAAAAGGCAGCTCCTCTTAGTAGAAGCTGCCTTTTTTGATGAATGAGTAAATGACATTAAACATACTGATTTCGATCGATTAATCAAAAAGAAGAACCAGGTTGCTTTAAGAATGCAACTTCTTCTGGCGTAGATGCTCTTCCTAGTATTTCATTTCGGTGCGGATATCGACCAAAACGGACTAAGATATCATGATGCGCAATTTCGAATTTAAGCGGTTCTGCTAAACCTTCTGTATGGAAATACTCAAGTGCCTTTTCATGAATAACTAAGGACTCAGAATGCATAAACGGCATATACAAAAAAGACAGCTCGGCTTTTGATAAAGTTGAAACATCATACTGTTCGATAGCTTCTTGAGCCAACACCAATGCCATTCCGTCATAAGCAAATGAACGAGGATCCCCGCGATAAATATTGCGTGAAAACTGATCTAAGACAATGATTTCCGCCAAACAACCTTCTAGCGTAGTGCGCCAGTGTGCTAGCTCTCCTTGTACAGCTTGTTGATGAACTTGATTAAAGCGCGTATAGATCTCTTGATCAAATCCTTCATCTTTTTCAAAGTGTTTTTTTGGATCCACTTCATTGAACCAAAAGTCTAATACCTTCCTATACTCCATCTTTTACCACCTCTTTTATACTATAGCACAGAGCCTGTCCAACAAGAACGCCTATTGATTCGGCAAATCATTACAACTTTGAATCAAAAAAAGTTTTATGACAGATTGAAAAAACGTGTAAGCTCAAACTTCATCCTGTCTCTAGATTCAAATCTTTATGTCTGTTAAATTCAACTCGTAAGCTTTCCTTTTGCCTTCTATTCCTGCTGATACATAAATGATTCCTCTATAAGTAAAACCAAATGACAACACCAACTTTTGCATGCGCTGATTTATTTCATGGGTATCGATGCGAATATGTTCGATTCCTTTTGCATAAGCAAGACTAATCAGATTGGAAAAGAACAGTTTGCCCAACTGAAGGCCTCTAAATTTTCCCGAGATTGCTATTCGATGAATAGCAGCGTAAGGAAGGCTCGCTTCTTGCCATTCCCCTTCGTAAATAACAGCATAGTTAGGATCTTCTCCTGCTACTAAGGTTGCTGTGCCGGCAATTTCATCATCAACCATTAAAAGATAACAATCCCCTTTATCAATATCCATTTGCAAAGCCGTCTGATCAGGATATCCGTCTTGCCATTGAGAGCTGCCGTCTTTTTTCAGTAATGTTTTTGCATCTTCAATGATTGCCATCATTTGAGGTAAATGTTGCTTTTCAGCTTTTTTAATATAGATTGCGCTCACACTTTTCCCCCTTCTCTTTTTTCATGAATAAAAAGATTATAACAAGAAAGCTGCTTCTATGCATGAAAAAAGGCCATTAACTAGAAAGTTAATGACCTTTTTGAATCAATCTCTGTTTATTCTGTTAACTGTTTTGAATAGTCATCTTGGTCTTTTTTTAACCTGAGAAGACGTCATTTCAAAAGATTAAGCATTTTCTGAAGCGCCAGATACACTGTCTACAGCAACGGTTTCTGTTTCTTTTTCAGATGCGCCAGACACGCCGTCAACAGCTTTGTCTTCTTTTGCTGAAGCGCCGGATACACCGTCAGTGCCGCCAACTAGTTCTTGTCCTGTTTGTTTCAAATACCAGTCGATGATTGGTTTGAAATCAAGGATGTATTCATTTACACCAGCGTAGTTGCCATTTTCATCATGCATAGCTTGGTAGTTATGAACAACATATTTGTCAGGACCATGTGTTGGTACATGAACGCGAACTGCATCTGTTGCACCTGAACGCAATTGTTGCAGTACCCAGCCCACGTTTTTATAAGCTTTTTCAGGGTGACATTTGGCAAGTGGATTTCCAACTTGACTAGGGTTTCTAGAAGCCAGCATTTCTTCAGCTGGTGCTGTTTGGTTGTAGTACAAGAATTGGTTGTTGCTATCTGCATAAGTCAATTCCATTGGCATTGAAGCTAAGAAGTAATTCAATTGGTCAACCGTTAAAATACCACGGTCCAATTTGACATAAGTTTTTCCTTCAACAGCGTTAACAGCTTCTGCTGCTTGTTCTACCCAGTCATCTGCATTCATATCAACATTTTCGATCGTTGTATCAATTTTGCCAGTCGCATAAAGATCTTCTGGTTCAGGCGCTTTTGCTGGTTGTGGTTCGTCTAGGATGCCGACAACGTTGACAAAACGCATGAATTTGCGTAAGCAGCTTTCTAGATAGTCTACTGTTCTTTGGTCTTTGATGTTGTTGTCTGTATCAAAAGCTTCTTTTACTTTACCTAATAAGAACTCATTTCCTGGAAATACATGAGCGTTAACCCCAGGTGAATCCAAGATTTGGCGCAAATGTAATTGAGCACGTGATGTTCCTTGGTCATAGTAAGAAGCACCGATGACCATCACTGGTTTAGCATCTAAAGGATGGATCTTGAATGACAACCATTCGATCACACTTTTCAATCCAGCTGGAATAGTGTGGTTGTGTTCTGGTGTTGAGATGATCACACCATCTGCATCCATGATTTTTTTGTTCAAGTATTGAACTTCTTTGCTATTTGTTTGATCATCGCTTTGATTAAATAGTGGGACGTCTTTGATTTCTAAAACTTCTAATTCAAATAAATCACCAAAATGTTTTGCGACGAATTCCATTAATAAACGGTTATATGAAACTTCTGCGTTAGATCCTACGATTCCTACTAATTTCATTTATTTCGACTCCTCACTATTAAATATTTTCCCAAGAAAAGTTTTCTACTTCTTTTTTGTCTGCTTGATAAGCACTTTTCAGTTGTCCAGTGATTTCAACAAAAATCATAAAGTCTTCAAATAATTTTTCTAATTTTTCAAGTTTTTCTTGATCAACTAAGTTTCCTTCTTCGTCAAATGCTTGTAGAGAATGTCCTAACAAAAATTCAGAACTAGGCATGATACGTGCTTTTAATTCAGGTGCATCAAGAATTTGACGTAAATGTACTTGTGCGCGCGAAGAACCTAATGTTCCGTAAGAAGCTCCCGTGATCATGACTGGCTTGTCGAGAAGCGGAACGATTCCGTATGAAAGCCAAGCAAGTGCATTCATTAAAGAAGCAGGAACAGAGTGGTCATATTCAGGTGTGCTGATCACAACTCCATCTGCAGCATCGATTTTATCAGCAATGATTTGAACTTCTTTTGGTACTTGTTTATTTTCAGGTTTGTTAAACAAAGGAATGTCTTTAATTTCCACCAATTCGATTTGCGCTTTGTCCGCAAAATGTTTTTCCATAAACTCCAATAATGTACGATTAGTAGATTGATCTGAGTTTGTTCCTACTAAACCAATAAATTTTTTCATACTACAACTTCCCTTCTATGCTTATCCGCCGATGATGTCAGAAATAAATTGCTTTTTCCTTCACAAATTTCTCTGTCAACTTCAACTTTTTCTTTGTTTATTTTACATCTAACTTGTTTTTTGCAGAAATGTTCTTCATTGAGAATCGAATCCAATTCATTTTCCAGCAAAGAATCATTTCCTTTTGCTTACTTTGTGATTTTAATACTATTCCTTTTTTCTTTAATCGTCAACTTTTTCTATAAACTTTTTAAACTTTCTTTCTAAGTTGTGAACTTTTATTCAAAATTTATTTTTCAGCTCTGCTGTTCATTCTTGTTTTATCTTGTTTTTAAATTTTTCTTTTTCTTCATTGTGATTTTAATCATAGATGTTCTTCACTTTATATCCAACCGCTTTTTCAAGGTCCTTTGAAAAAAAGAGCTTTCCTTCCTTAGTGATCACTAATCCTTCAATCCCTGGAAGTGTTTCTAGTGTACGGATAATTTCGTTGACAGGCTTGCCAAATAAACGTGTCGTCCATATTTCACCGTCTACTGACTGATCGGAGACGATCGTCAAGCTCACGACATCCGTTTCTATAGGATAGCCTGTATGCGCATCTAAAATATGATGGTAAGTTTCGCCACCACTTTTTAAGCTTCTTTCATAGATACCAGAAGTGACAACGGATTGATCGTGAACTTTCAATGTTGCTACAAAATTGCCGCGCGACAATATCGGGTTTTGAATACCGATCCGCCAGTTATGATCGGCTCGTGTAGGCGCATCTCCCATCGTCACGAGGTTTCCGCCCAAATTGATTAAACCCGACAAAACATTTGCTTCTTTCAAATAAGCGATGATCTTATCCGCGATGTATCCCTTTGCCAAAGCACCAAGGTCGATCAACATGCCTGTTTGCTTCAAAAAAACCGACTGTTCGCTGTCATCTAAAACAATATTTTCAGGATCGATTTTCTTTAGAAGTTCTTGGATCTCCTGTGGCTCAGGAACTTTTGCATCTTCAAAACCGATACGCCATGTTTGTACTAATGGCCCGATCGTGATGTTCAAATTGCTATCAGGTGAGCAACTGTGAAATTTCCCGATTTTTATCAGCTCATATAAATCTGGATGAACGCTAACTGGACGAATGCCCGCATTTTGATTGATCTCCATTAATTCAGAGCTTGCATCATTTGCGCTGAAACGCCTTTCATAAATTTCTAGCCGATTGACCGTTTCGTCCAATACAGCGTCAGGAGAATCATGTTGGATCTGCAGATCAATGACCGTTCCCATCAAGTGAACAACTCGTTTCTTTTGTTCCATTCCTGTTCATCACCGTTCCTTTTTATTAAATTTGATTTAGTTTATTCAACATTTTTATCTGCTTTTTTTTATCTTAACATAACTTCGAAGCAGCCGACCTGTAGTGACCCCCAAATATTAGACTTTTTTGAAGTGGAGAAATCCACTTCTTTTTTTCTACTTTTATCCGCAAGAAACTTCTAACCCTAAGCGGCGTTCTGAATTTCTTTACGATAGTCGATTGGACTCATCCAATCGAGTTTCCGTTTGATTCTTCTGTGATTGTAATAGTCGATAAATGTGACGATTGTTCTCTCTAGTTCTTCGTAGCTATGAAAAACTTGTCCATGATATACTTCTTGTTTCAAAAGACTAAAGAAATTTTCCATTGGTGAATTGTCCAAACAATTTCCTTTACGAGAGAAACTTTGGAAAATGCTGTGTTTCTTCAA
>NZ_FOQE01000053.1 GCF_900113675.1 Pisciglobus halotolerans | reverse complement strand
GTATTTGCCAGTCAAGCATACATTTATGATAGAACGCCTTCTTTCTTTTTTCTAGTAAAAAATGAAAAACATCTCGAGAACTATTTTACACATACAAGAGTCTAAAAATTCTATGTTACGATTTTAATAACCATTTCAAAAATTGACATAAAGACTATTGGTTATTTTAATGAATATTATTTTCATATGATTATTCTTTTGCATTATACATATGGTTAATGATACGTATATAAAGAGAAATGTTTTGAGACCGAAAAGAACTACTTTTTAGGTGAAAAAGCAGTCCTTCAAAATCGTCTCATAATCGATTGTTTTTGATACTGAAATCACAGAGAAAAAATAGAGTTTTTTTCTGATTTAACAATCTAATATAGATTCTAGTTAGTTAATAGAGTAACAAGTCAGAGATTGTGTAGTTTCTTGGTCGAATTAATTATCACAAATAAGTTGAAATAAGAGAAGCCAATAAAAATGCCAAGAGGCTGGGAAACATTTACAAATCGGCGCTATAAACATTCACTCATTTGTTATAATAGATGCATAGTATTTAATTATGTATTTTAAACAATAAAAGTGATTACATTAAATTATATTTGGAGGATTTTACATGACTAAGGGAACAGCAACAGAACTATATCAAGCATTATGGAATTCAGCAGATGTATTACGTTCTAAAATGGACGCTAGTGAGTATAAGAACTATTTACTTGGATTGATTTTCTACAAATATTTATCAGATACGATGCTAGTGCATTCATCGGAAATGTTAGAAGAAAAAACAGAAAATTTAGATGAAGCTTTAGATATGTACCGTGAAGCCTATGCGGATGATGAATTTAGCGAAGAGTTTCAATCTGCATTGGTTTATGAAATGTCTTATCGAATTAAACCAGAATTGACATTCTCTGCTTTGATGGAAGAAATCAATAACCATACATTCCAACGCGAACACTTACAACAAGGTTTACGGGATATTGAACAATCGTCAAACGTGTTTGAAGATTTATTCGAAGATATTGATTTAAACTCTAAAAAATTAGGTGCTACACCACAAAAACAAAACGATACGATTTCTCAAGTTATGAGAGCTTTAGATAATTTAAACTTGGCTAATTATGACGGGGACGCTTTGGGTGATGCCTATGAATACCTTATCGGACAGTTTGCGGAGGACTCAGGTAAGAAAGCCGGGGAGTTCTACACGCCATCTCAGGTGTCCACCCTTATGACCCGAATCGCTTTGGCAAATAAAGAAGATAAGAAAGGTTTAACTGTTTATGACCCGACAATGGGTTCAGGATCATTACTATTAAATGCGTCTAAATATTCAAATGAAGCGTCAACAATTCGTTATTTTGGTCAAGAATTAAATACATCAACATATAACTTAGCTCGTATGAATATGTTCCTACATAACGTAGATCCAGAAAACCAAACTTTACGTAATGGGGACACCTTAGATGCGGACTGGCCACAAGATGAACCTACAAACTTTGATGCCGTTCTGATGAACCCACCTTATTCAGCAAAATGGTCAGCATCTAAAGGTTTCTTAGATGACCCACGTTTCGCTTCTTATGGTGTGTTACCACCAAAATCAAAAGCTGACTTCGCGTTCTTATTACATGGTTACTTCCATTTGAAAAATGATGGCAAAATGGCCATTGTTTTACCACACGGTGTACTATTCCGTGGTGCTGCTGAAGGTAAAATCCGTAAAGCCTTACTAGAACAAGGCGCTATTGATACGGTTATTGGCTTACCAGCGAACATCTTCTTCAATACAAGTATTCCTACAACGGTTGTTATTCTGAAGAAAAACCGTGATAGTCGTGATGTGCTATTCATTGATGCTTCAAATGAATTTACTAAAGTCAAAAATCAAAATAAATTAGAAGAAAAGCATTTAGATAAAATCTATGAAACTTATTTAAAACGTGAAGATATAGAGAAATACGCACATGTTGCGACCTATGAAGAAATCGAAGAAAATGATTTCAACCTAAATATCCCACGCTATGTCGATACATTTGAAGAAGCTGAACCGATTGATGTTGTGGCTTTAAAAGACGAAATGAAACAAACGGATCAAGAGATTGAATCAGTTTCTAAAGAACTTTTAGCGATGGTTGATGATTTAGAGGTAACAGATGATACCAAAGACATCATTGATGCATTGAAGGAGGTCTTGGGATAATGAGTATAAACAAAGACAAACCAAATGCACCAAATCTTCGGTTTAAAGGCTTTACTGATGATTGGGAACAGCGTAGGTTGGGGGATTTCGTTATAAAAGCGGTAGATAATAGAGGAAAAACTCCACCAACTCAAGAATTTGGACGTTATCCTTTGTTAGAGGTTGCTAGTCTGGGTAGAGCTTCGCCTGATTATACTAAGGTAACAAAATATG
This sequence comes from Pisciglobus halotolerans, assembly GCF_900113675.1. Lineage (GTDB taxonomy): Bacteria > Bacillota > Bacilli > Lactobacillales > Carnobacteriaceae > Pisciglobus > Pisciglobus halotolerans. Next base: position 6,719 of record NZ_FOQE01000053.1, on the reverse strand, counting down.
TAGATGAAGAAACATACAACGGCTGGTTCCGAGCCCATATAAAGAAGGATGATATATTGTTCTCTACAGTAGGTAACACAGGTCTAGTAACATTAATGGATGATTATGCTGGGGCAACTATTGCTCAAAATATCGTGGCTTTCAGAGCAATCGAAGGTAATAATCCACAATTCTTGGTTCAGATGTTCCAGTTACCAGAAAATCTTAAACGAGCAAAAAGAATTGAAATGGGGGCAGTTCAGCCAAGTATTAAAGTTTCTCAACTAATACACGTTAGTTATTTGTTGCCTAATTCTGAACAGGAACAAGAAAAGATTGGAAATTTCTTAAATTTCATCGAAAATACTATCACTCTTCATCAGCGTAAGTTAGACCAGTTAAATCAACTAAAAGAAGCGTTGTTACAGCAAATGTTCCCAGGTAAAGGCGAAACGGTGCCGAAATTACGGTTTGCTGGGTTTGAAGGGGATTGGGAAGAGCGAAAGTTGGGTCAAACGGATACATATTTTACAGATGGAAATTACGGAGAAGCATACCCTTCAGCTAATGACATGTCTACTAAGGAAAACGGTGGCGTTCCTTTTTTACGCGGAAGTAACTTTTTAAATGGTTATTTGGATGAAACTAATGCTAATTATATAAAGAAAGAAAAGCATTACGAACTAGCATCTGGCCATATTCAGGAAGATGATATTATTCTTGCGGTACGGGGTTCGCTAGGGACTTTAGGTTATGCTACTAAACAAAATGTAGGTTGGAATATAAACTCTCAATTAGCTATACTACGAACAAACAAAAGCGAAATATGGGGAATGTTTTTAACGCAGTACTTATTAAGCCGTAAAGGGCAAAAAGAAATGTTCTCTAGAATCACTGGAACTGCTTTAAAACAATTGCCAATAAAACAATTAAAATCTATACCTGTTCCAATACCTAATATTTCAGAACAAAAACAGGTAGGGTTGACTTTTAAACAGTTAGACACAATGATTGCTCTTCATCAGCGTAAATTAGAACAATTACAAAATATGAAACAAGTTTTATTACAAAATATGTTTATATAATCATATAAATCACCTTCGCTATATATCTAACCTTGATAAAGAGTATTGATATAGCGAAGGTATTTGTATAAAAATAATTATAAAGGAGTGTGTAATGTGAAAAGCTTTGAATTAGAAAGCGAAATGGAAAATAAGCTGATAGATCAGTTAATCAATGGTGAATCGCAATGGACTTATCGGCCAGATTTAAGAAACGAAGAAGATTTATGGGATAATTTCCGCAAAATTCTGACTCGTAATAATAAAGATAAATTGAATGACGTCCCGTTAACGGATATGGAGTTTGGACAAGTCAAAACACAATTAAACTTCGGGTCATTTTATCGTGCTGGTGAATGGTTAAAAGGGGAAAATGGGATTGCACAAGTCCTTGTACAACGTGAAGATGCGAAATTAGGCAAGGTTTCCTTAACTGTATTCAAGTCACAAGATATCTCTGGTGGTATTTCTGTTTATGAAGTGATTAATCAATACGCGTCAAGTAAACGTGATGAACAAGACCGTAATCGCCGTTTTGATGTCACTTTATTGATAAACGGATTACCTTTAATTCAGATTGAATTAAAGAATCGTTCAGAAGGGTATATGGCGGCTTTCGAACAAATCAAGAAATACTCAAACGAAGGTAAATATACAGGTATCTTTTCAATGCTTCAAATGTTTGTGGTCACAAATGGGGTAGATACGAAGTATATTGCAGCTGCTGATGGTCAACATATTAATAAAGAGTTCTTAACTTCATGGGTAGATAAAAATAATAATAGAGTCAATAGTTATTTAGATTTTGCTAAAGAAGTGCTGTCTATTCCACAAGGTCATAAAATGATTACCGAGTTTTCTGTGTTAGATGCTGACCATAAAGCGATTATTCTACTCAGACCTTATCAAATTCATGCGATCTTAGCTGTAGAGCAAGCCGTAAGGCAACGTCAGTCTGGTTACGTGTGGCATACAACAGGTTCTGGTAAAACACTTACGTCTTATAAAGTGGCCAGAAACTTATTGAGAAGCCCAGCCTTAGATAAAACGATATTTATCGTAGACCGAATTGACCTTGACCAACAAACGGGTACTGCCTTTAAATCTTATGCAATGAATGACGTTGTAGAAGTGAATGATACGGATAACGTATCCGATTTGGTGCGAAAATTAACCGCTAATGACCGTGACTTAGTCATTACAACGATACAAAAATTAAATTATGTCATGAAACGTTACGGGGACAAAGAAGATAACCGTATCGCAAAGAAATTACGCAATTTAAACATAGGGTTCGTTGTAGATGAGTGTCACCGTGCTGTGACCCCTAAAAAACAACAAGAAATTACGAAGTTCTTCCCTAAATCCCTTTGGTATGGCTTTACTGGAACGCCAATATTTGCTGAAAATGCGAGAGATGAATTTGGGGATATGCCACGTACAACAGAAGAACAGTATGGCCCACGTCTACATGAATATACGGTAAAAGAAGCTATTCATGATAAAGCCGTACTCGGTTTCCAAGTTGAATATATTAATACACTTGAAAAGAACTCCATTGTAGATTATTTTGACCAATCAGGTATAGATATAGATGGGCTGAGTGAACATGAAATAGAAGCTAAGTTACCTAGAGAGGCTTATGAAAATGATGAACACAAACTAAAAGTCATTGACCAAATCGTTAATTACTCAAGACATAAATTCAAACTCACTCGTGGGCCAGGGAACACCTATAGTGCGATTTTAACCACACGTTCTATTCCTGATGCACAACGCTATTATGAACTATTTAATGAAGTAAAAGAAGGTAAATCAAGCGTTAAGATAAGTGAAAAAACAAAGAGTCAAGTATCAGACTTCCCGAAAGTAGCGGTGACTTATTCTTTAAATGAAACAGAAGAAACTTCTTTTGAACGTCAATCACAATATAAACAAATCATTCAAGATTATAATGAAACGTTCAACACACATTATGACCTAGAACAGGTTAGAGCTTTTAACCAAGACATTAATAATCGTTTAGCACGGAAAAAAGATATATACCGTACACGTAGTGAACAATTAGATATTGTGATTGTGGTTGATCGTCTATTAACTGGATTCGATTCACCTTCAACAGCTATTTTATTCATGGATAGACCACCCGCAAAGCCGCACCATTTAATTCAAGCTTTTTCACGGACAAATCGTATCTACGACAAGGATAAACAATACGGCCAGATTATGACTTTCCAATATCCAATTCAGTATCAAGAAGCGGTCGAAAATGCCTTTATTTTGTATTCAAACGGTGGAGAGAGCGCAATACAGGCGCCAGGGTGGAATGAGTCATACGGACGATTCCAGGACGCTTATGAGCGTTTAATTTCTGTTGCGCCTAGCCCAGAGAACATTGATGTCAATGATGATGTTGATACCCTCAAACTCTTTGTTAAAGCTTATCAAGAATTTGATAAGAGCTTAGGGGCTATCCAAGTATATTCAGAGTTTGATGAAGAGGTGTTTGAACAACAATACAACTTACGTCCTGAAGTAATAGAGTCCTACCATGGTAAGTATGAGAACGCCTTAGAAAAAATTAGAGAACAAATCGATGAAGATGAAGAAGATGACTTAACGATTGACTTCGATTATCAGTTGTCTGAAGTAGGCAAGCAACAAATTGACTACGAGTACTTAATGCTGTTAATGCAAACGATCGTAAATGAACCTGATAGTCAAAATCGTATCAAACGTATTGTTGACGCTGAAGCTTACTTAACGAAGTTTAAAGATAATAACCCTAAATTAGGTGAAATTATTGAAGATATCTTCTCTACTATTAAGGATGATAATGAGCTAGCACAAGCAGAAAATACGCTTAATGTATCGAGTGAAATCGAAAAACGTATTGATGAGCGTATTGATGATTTAGTACAAAACTTATCCGAAAACCTTTATATTCAGCCTGATGATTTGTATTATCTGATTGAAAATTACAAACCAGAAAAATCAGGTAAACAAACTGGTGAGAGTAATCTCCTTGAGAATATGGATAAAGATCGTTACCTAGAAGAAAATCGGGAGAAAGTACAGAAAAAATTCAGAGTGAAAAAATTCGCTAAACAAGAGTATACCGATGTAATCGAAAGCGAAATACTCCCGTTAACGAACAAAAACTTCTAAAAATGAATAGCAAAGAAGAGGCTGGGACAAAAGGTCTCTCAAAAAAACACACTCCCAAAACTATGAACTATTTTGTTCAATAGTGGGAGTGTGTTTTTCTAGATCTTTATAAAACAAATGAAAGTAGTTTTGTCCCAGCCACTTTTTGTGTCGGATAAATTGCCCGCAATCTACATAATTGAGTGGTCTTTGATTTTCCTATTCGTCCATATGATATATAGTATTTAGACGTGGCATCATTTCCATAAATAATGTTGATGTTTTTATCATTTTAAAAAATGATACTAAAACTCAATTTTGTTTATTCATATCTAATTTGTTCTTGATCCATATTATGAAATGCTTGCATTCTTTTCTGCTCTTTATCCAATCTTTCTTTTGCGAATTGAAAGAAGCCATCTATATCTTGATTGGCCAAAAATTCGACGTACTGTGCTTTGGTTTCTTTTTCAATAATAAGTGGTGGAAATCCTTCTTGTAGCAATGAATACATCATTATCATCCGCCCAGTGCGTCCATTTCCGTCGGAGAATGGATGGATTCGTTCAAATTGAATGTGAGTATCCAAAATCGCTAACAATTTGTCATCGTTCGTTTTAGCGTTATCTAACCGATACTGCAAATTATCAACTAATTGCGCTACAAGTAAGGGTGTTTCAGCCGGAGAAGCGGATTGAAACTCGGCACCTATAATCATGTTTTCGCTTTTTTTAAATTGACCTTTATCGTACTGCAAGCGATCAGTTAAATCAGCATGAATCTCTTTAATAATAGTTACAGACAACCTATCATTATTGAATAAATGAGTGGCTATTCTTTCAAAAGCTTGTTTGTGGTTCTCTATTTCATAGAATTCTCTGACCGTTGCTCCCGAACTGGATGGTAAAGTCCCATTGACAATGATAGAAACTGTAGCAGGCAAAGAAATAGTGTTACCTTCAATACCTGCTGAATGATGGGCTAATCGAACCAAAATATCTTCAAAATACTCACTGGTAATTTTTTTAAGAGCGTTATTCATTCTGATATACCTCCTTTTTCTAAACTTAGTTCAATAAAGTATCATAACTAGACGATTTGTATACGCGTCTACATGTAGACGCGTATACAAATCTACTTTTTAGATTTACGTTGGTAAACCTCTAGTAGAGTCTTGATTTCTCTTCGTTCATCCGTCGTTAAAGAAGCTTCATAATTGTCTAATAAAATTTCTATTAGTTCATTTACACTGTCTAAATTGAAAGAAGTAACGATTGCATTTAGACGATGTGAGGTATCAGCTGCACAACGAATGGTAGTTGTTTTACCCTTTTCTTTTTTTCGAGGAGTGTCTTTTTTTGTGTCTTCATTTGCTTGCTGAGATTCGTTTACTGTAAATAAACTGGATCGATTAAAAGATTGTTGGGGTTTCACTTCTTCTTTCCGTTCGAGAAGATTCCGTTTCCCTTTATTTTTATTTAATAAATTATCTGCCATACTGTCACCCTCTTCTTTCTTTATACATGGTATGAAGAATGTTTACTGTGCGTTTCGAGATTCTATCATTTCTAGTCGTTTTAACATTTCTTCTGTAACTCGTTTATAAAGCCCCATGACTCTCTTATCATGAATATCATATTTAGTATCTAAATCTGGATCAACTATCCCAATAATGTCATACCGTTTTAATCGCTCCATATTTTTAACTACAATATTGAATAGGTTTTCTTCACCAAATTTTTCTTTCGCTGTATTGAGTGTGGCTTCATCTACCTTTGAATTGTTTTTTAGTAATACAGGTAGTACACCTAAAATATCAAAATCTGCATTATAGTTATCAATGAGTTCTTGTAAGTACCCTACATATGCTTCAGCACCTACTAAAGAACGTTCTTGTGTCTGCAGGACAATAATGGTGTAGTCAGAAGCTAACAAAGCCGAGTCGGTATAAGTACTCAAAGTAGGTGGAACATCTACCAGAATAAAATCGTAGTCGTCCTTAATCTTAGTCATTAATTCATTTAGAAAAGTCACCCTATTAAATTGACTGTCTGGAAATTTTTTTTCTAAGAATAATGGATATGAAGTAAAATCTGCAAAGCTGGGCAGTAAAAAAAGATTTTCTTTGATTTCAATAATGATATCCGATAAGTCTTCATCTGCTATCGCAGACATTAACGTCTTATCAAAAGTAACAATATTATTCGTAATTCGTTGTTTCGTATGTAAATACAATGATGTTGCATTCGCTTGAGGATCTAAATCTGCTAATAATGTCTTATAGCCCAGTTTAGATAATGTATAGGCCATCATTGCACTATTAGTTGTCTTACCTGTTCCACCCTTGAAATTTCCAAACGTTATAACTTTAGCCATTGTAACCCTCTTTTCTTAGTTGTCTACAAATCTACATTTGATATTATATCGTAAATATACCATGCTAAATCAATATGTCAAACGTTATCAATAAAAGTCGTCTACAAATCTACATGTAGACGAATCTACAAATCTACAAATCTACATGTAGAC
>NZ_FOQE01000057.1:930-7766 GCF_900113675.1 Pisciglobus halotolerans | reverse complement strand
CAAAAAACTTATAAGCAGAGGCAAACCGCATAAAGTCGCTATAGGAGCCGTTGCTCGAAAACTTACTCACATTATTTACGCTGTATTACGCGATCATAAACCTTATACACCACATTTGCCAACTTCTCTAAAAACAACCTAATATTATTTTAAAAAATTGGTTTTACCAAGCTTATTTGATATGCACTTTTTTATAAGTTTTCCCTATCCCTTCCCGTTTTTGTTGGTTTCTGCAAAGCAGAAACGAATAAAAGCGGGAAGGCCAGCAAGCGGAAGCGCGCAAGGAGCTAGAGAAAAAAATCATAAAAAGTATATTTATCCAGTTGACTTTTTATAGCTGGTCTATTAGTATCCTATTAGTCTTCGGAGAATTCTACGCCGGCCATTTTTTTGTACACGTCAACGACTTCTGCGGCAAGGTCGCGGAAGGTGATGGCATTCATCAGGTGGTCTTGTCCGTGGACCATTAATAGAGACACTGCTACTGGGTCTCCGGAAGCTTCTTTTGTCAGCATGCCGGTTTGTGATTTGTGTGCTTCTCCTAAAGCGGCATCTGCGTCTTTCAATTTTTGGTCAGCTTCGTCGAATTGACCTTTTTTAGCTGCACGGATAGCCTCCATTGCGTCACTTTTAGCATTTCCGCCATTGATGATCAGACCCATGATCGTTTCCAAGTTTTGTTGCTCTTCTCCCACTACTGAACTTCCTCTCTGTTTCGTTATTCTCGCTAAAGTATGGGTCTATTTCATCAAAGAAATAGCTGTATCCAATACTTTTTCACCGTTCATCATACCGTAGTCTTGCATATTGATAACGTCAACAGCGATGCCTTTGTCCGCTACTTTCTTTTCAAATTGGGATTTCATGAAGCGAACTTGAGGTCCTAATAATAGAACGTCTACGTCTTTGCTTGCTAAGCTTGAATCTGCATCAGAAGCGGATACTGCAAAGATATCTGCGTCTACACCTTTTGCTTCTGCTGATTTTTGCATTTTGCTAACCAATAAACTTGTACTCATTCCTGCTGCACATACTAACATAATTGTTTTTTCTGCCATGATTGATTCACTCCAAATCTTTATTTTTACTCACACTTTATATATAGCAAATTGCGTGCCAACTTTTCATTTGGCTTGTCCTTATGACTAAAGGGTTTTCAATCTTCCGTAAAACTTACACACTGTAATCGTTCTCTTACACAAATCAATTCAGTGTGTAGTCTTTCTTCTTTTGGTACAAATAAAACTGCTAAATGTAAGCTTTTATTCATTTTCGATCAGCATGGAAACAATATACGCCAGCTCGTCATCTGGGAAAGTGATACCGTAAATTCTCTCTAGCGGGATGAAGGCTGTTTTTGCCATATCCATGAAAATCCGCTGGTGCTTGATGAATTGGTCCAAATTTGGGAAATGCCGCACGATCCCTTTCGTTTTCAATGACTCGACGAGGAAAGCGATGTGCATAATGACACCTGTGCGGATGCCCGTGTCGATATTTAACTGCATTTCGCTGATCAGTTGATTCAAAAGTTCATTGATCGTAACGAGCAGTTCATTGACCGGACCTACATGTTTCAGTGTGTCTTCCAGTGACGTTGTCATTTGAGCAATTGGGATCGTGGTTTCTAATTTTTGTTTTAACTCGGCTACTTTACTGCCGTTGAAGATGTCCATCGCAGAATAAAATGGCACATGGGAATACTCAAAATCAACCGTCCCGATGATCGCTTTAATATCGTAATCTTGCATCAACTGATCGATGTGTTGGCGGAACGTTTCTCGCTGTAGGAATTGCATCGGGATCACAGCGGTTTGGTCTGTATCGATCAGATCGTTCACTTTGTCTTCCAGCTTCTTAGCCACACCTTCTCCCGTAAAGCAAGTCACTACGATTGCCGGCGTTTTTTCTTTTTTCACTGTTAACGTCTGTTGGATACCATTTGCCAAAGTGCGCTGACAATTCTGGTAAATATCTTCTAGCGGCCGTCCCATGCTGGCAAGGCGCACAGCTTCTAAAACGACTGGCGTACTGGTCATCGCTAAGGATTTGATCGGCAATTCCAATTCTTCCATCAGCATATTGCCGAATGCATTCAACGATCCCATATCGGTCAAAAGTACAAAGCCGTTCGGGAAATTGTCTTTTTGTTCTTTGATCAAATCACGAACAGTCGCATACATTTCCTTGACTTTGGTCGTCAGCGGCATATCCAGCGCCAGCCCTGTGTCTGTATCTAATAATTCTTTGACGGTCTGCATCATACTGGTTGCTGTTGATTGACCATGCATCATCGCCAGAACCCCTACTTTTTCTTGCATCGTTTTGGCGGTTTGTTTGACATCGATCGTTAGAAACATCGTGATAAAGCCGATTTCATCCAAAGGAATATCGACAGCATATGTGTCTTCGATCATCGAGGATAAGGCGATCGCTACTTGGAACTCTTTTGAATACTGTTTGCGAACACTATTGAGATCCGGGTGCACCACTTGACGTCCTTCTTTCAAACGGTCGATCGTACTTTGCAAATGTAAGGCAAATGCAAATCGTGTACTAGAATTAAAGGTGCGGTTCAATTGTTCTTGAGCTGTTTCATATAACCGGTCTGTCAGATCCAAGATATCTTGCGGGATCAACTCTTTGTGCACTTCCGTATTGGCCAGCTGCTCGACATAGTCACTAAAATAGTGCGAGAGCCCGCTTTGGACAAATTCTTCCAAGTTGATTTTTTCAGAGACACCAGACCTCAGCAGCTCATCGACACGTTCTTCAATGACATTGTACACACTCATATCGGAGCCTGAACCCAAGTAATAGCGCGAACCATCTGCACCTGGCGTGAAAATAAAGGTCTTTTGCTGCGGACTGACGAGGCGCTGAACACGTTCTGGCGCTTCTTTCAACAGCAATAGCCCTTTTTGCACTTGCAAAGGCAGATCTTTTTGCGTCAGCGTCAAATGATCTTCATCATTGGTACGGTAATGTAAAAAGGCTTTGGCGCAAACCAATTTCAAGTCCCTCTCCACTTGCCCAAAGTTGCCTTCCGGATGATACAGCATAAACGCTAATATGACTTCCCGTTCCGCATAAATTTCCTGGTTCAGTCGCTGCGCCTCTTGTTGTAAAAAAGTGGCGACCAATTGATAGCGTTCGTCAATGGTTCGTTCCGATAAAGGCGGCAGCGTGATCGTCATCGGGATCCGTCGATTGAATGTGTTCAACAAAGCGTCTGAACTTTCTGTCGTAGCGCCAATGATCTGCACGCTGGCATGATGTTCTTTATCGCTTTCGCCTAAAGGTTGGTAAACCCCTTTATCGATAAAGGTAAACAACATTTCTTGACCTTCAGGCGGCAGCCGATGGATCTCATCAAGAAATAAGATGCCGCCGTCTGCTTTCCGCATCAAACCTGGTTGATCTTCAGTAGCACCTGTATAAGAACCCTTTTTCACACCAAAAATATGTCCAAACAGCAGCTGCGGATTTTGTGCATAATCGGCACTGTTAAAAGAAATAAACGGCGCATCGGGCGGCAAAGCACCTGATTCAACGGCAAATTCATACATACGTTTCGCAAAAAGCGATTTCCCCGTCCCTGTTTCTCCCAGAATCAGCGTATGCAATCCTCTAGGCGGATATAAAATAGCCGCTTTGGCTTGCTGGATCATGACTTTTAACGACAAGTCATAGCCAATGATTTTTGAAAAAGCTTGACTCTCTTTTTCTTTTTCAGCTATTTTTTCTTGTTTGTACCAATAGAGAACAGGTCGTCCTGTTGATTTTTCAATGTGTTTTTCTTTGGCGAGTTCATTTAAATGTCGACTAATATTTGCTCGATCTTGTTCCATGCTTTCTGCAACTTCTTTTGCTGAAAACTGAACATTAGGCTGCTGCTGTAAAAAATCAAACACCAGCTCTTTCCGGTTTTTCATGTTTTCACCCCAGCTTATGTTGTTCTTCTTTACCTCTTACAGATCTCAAGATTTTTTCTTACGTGCCCCTTTGTTTTTTTGATTTTTTCGGCGATTTTTCTTCTTTTTCTTTTCGGATTGCTCCACTGGTTTAACACGGATGGTTTCTTTTTGCTTTGGCTTGCTGACTGTTTTTGTTTTCATTTCCTTTTCAACAGCCGGTTTTTCTGAAACCAACTCGCCTTGATAAACCTGTCGTTTTTGCAAATCTATATTGAGTGGGCTGATCAACTGTTTGAAATTCCGCAAATCGCGTTCATTTACTAAGGTCAACACAGTTCCTTTACGCTTCATTCTGCCCGTTCGACCTGAACGATGCACATAACTTTCCTTCGAGATCGGCAAATCATATTGAACGACATAGTCAAGGTCTTGAATATCGAGTCCTCTAGCAGCAAGATCTGTCGTCAACAGTAAGGAAAGCTTGCCGGAACGAAAAGCTTGCAAGTTCTTTTTACGCGCCGTTTTATTTTCTTCACTGTGAAGAACTTCTGCCGATACGCCATCATACTGTAATTTCTCTAGTGTTGTCATCAAGCTTCCGACATCGTTAAAGAATACCAATGCGCGAAAACCGTCCATATTGGTCAGCTGTTTTAAAACTTGGTTGCGTTTGCGGACTGGCATCTCGATATAAGCATGACTCAGCTCACCTTTTGAATCATCCGTTTCCGTCACATCCACCCATTCAGGATCGGCGTTGAACCATCTTTGCAAATGGGCCACGACTTCATTGCTCGTTGCGGAGAAGAAGCCCATCTGCCGTTCGCTCGGCATTTTTTTTACTACTTCTCTGACTGTATGCAACTGATCTTGGCTCAATAGCTGATCGGCTTCGTCCAAAATTGCGATCCGAACTTGATGCAGTTTCAGTTTGCGTTGTTCTGCCAATTCCAATATCCGTCCCGGTGTTCCAACAATGACTTCCGGCTTGGCTTTCAATTTTTCGATTTGGCGTTTGATATTGGCATTGCCGATCAACGTTAAAGTTGTAAGCTGGATCTCATTTGCCCACTCTTTCACCACTTCTCCTACTTGTACAGCCAGTTCTTGTGAAGGTTCTAGGATCACAAGTTGCACCCCATCACTTGGCGCTACTTTTTGCAAAGCCGGCAAAGCATAAGCCAACGTTTTTCCCGTTCCAGTCGGCGAGATCCCGACCATATCTTTTCCTTCTTCCAAATAAGTAAAAGCTTCCTTTTGTATCATGGTTGGTTCTTGGAAACCAACTTCTTCCCAATGCTTTTGAAAAGCAGGTACGATTTTTTCCATCTTTTTGCTCCTTTATTTTGGCAAAAGAATAGGCCTTGGAGCGATTCTTCCAAGCACCTATTCCGTCTCTATTGTCTGTCTTTATGTTGGCTCAGTCTTTTCAGTTTGTACAACTTTCACTCAAGCATTTGCTCAAACTAAACAACTGATTGTTCGTTTAGTCTGCTTTGTGGTCAGCGGCAAATGTGATCCCTGCATCTTGGCGCAAGTTGTATAGGACTTGGTTGACTTGACGGCTAAGTTCAGTCCATTCAGCATAAGCTTTTTGACTTTCTTCAGCTTTTGGCGCAGCTAGCACTTTTGCAAATGCCCGTGCTTCATCGATCATCGGCATTTTTGCAACAGGTTCAGCCACATGATCCGTCAAACTCGTTTCATTATCCACGATATCAACAGACGAGATGCTGCTGATGCCATCTAAAATAATCGTTTTGTTCAAGCCGTAGATCTCACTTGGCAAATAAGAATTGGCGATCTTGCCGGTTTGCATCGTGACGTCAAAATTAGGGTAACGCAATATGATCGTTCCTTTGCCGTCAACACCCGTCGCAACTTTTTTAGCATAGTAGTGACAAGATTCTGGCATACCGAACCAACCAAGCGCTGCATAAACAAGGTACACACCTAAGTCTGCCAACGCGCCGCCTGAAAACTTCAGTGAGAAAATATTCGGTTCTTCGCCGATCAATACTTTGTCATAACGAGAAGAATACTTCATATAAGTCAAGTTCGCGCCTTCCAGCCCTTTCATCTTTTTGACTTCATCTTTAACGATTTGAAAGTTTTCTTCATGGATGTGACGAGCAGCTTCAAATAGGAAAACATCATTTTCTTCAGCAACTTTGCGAGCGGCTTGCCATTCATCTGGATTAGAGAACATTGGCTTTTCAACGATCACATGTTTACCCGCTTTCATCAATTGGACAGCTTGCTCAAAGTGCAAACTGTTAGGCGAAGCTACATAAACGACATCAATTTCTGGATGTTGCGCAAAATCTTCCATCTCTGTTTCATAAACAGTAGCGCCATAAGGTTCGCCAAACTTTTTAGCTTTCTCTGTTGTTCTTGAATAAACCCCTGTTAATGTGTAACTTCCTGACGCGATCGCTGCATCTACAAAATCATTTGTGATCCAATTTGTCCCAATAATTCCTAAACGTAATGTCATCCCTTTTTCCTCCGTTACTTGTTTTTATCATTGTTCAACTATTTAAAGTGCTTTCAGAAATGCTTGCTGCTTCTGAAAAGCTGATAAACTCTTTCTGCGCTGTCAACTCAAACGCGCTTTGTCTTTAAGTTTGCTATAAATGCTTCTTTATCACACACTCAAGCACCTTTTGGTCTCTGAGTTTGCTATAAATGCTGCTTTATCACACACTCAAGCACCTTTTTGTCTCCGAGTTTGCTATAAATGCTGCTTTATGACATACTCAAGCACCTTTTTGTCTCCGAGTTTGCTATAAATGCTGCTTTATGACATACTCAAGCACCTTTTGGCCTCCGAGTTTGCTATAAATTCTGCTTTATCACACACTCAAACACATTTCTGTCTCCGAGCTTGCTATAAATACTGCTTTATCACACACTCAA
>NZ_FOQE01000057.1:0-515 GCF_900113675.1 Pisciglobus halotolerans | reverse complement strand
TCCGAGCTTGCTATAAATACTGCTTTATCACACACTCAAGCACCTTTTGGCCTCTGAGTTTGCTATAAACGCCTCTTTATCACACACTCAAGCACATTTCTGTCTCCGAGTTTGTTATAAACGCTTCTCCATGACACGTTCAATTGCGTATTTGCTCGCGAGTAAGCAAAACTTGCTTTCAACGAGAAAGCATTTGTTAGCCAACTCATGCAAACTTTCTCCACGTTTTTGAAGTTGTGTTAACCTTACCATAAAATGAATCGGTAACCATTCTCGCTATCGCTTCGCATCTTGATTTTATTCTACCAAAAAAAGAGGAACAGGGAAAGGAAGAGTCAATAAAATTCATGAAGCATAGAAAAAGGAGCCGCATCAAGCTGTTTCACTCGCTTAGCGGCTCCTCCTTATTACGTTTTATTTTTTCGGCTCTTTGACAAGTAGTGTTGGTGGGTCAAAAAAGTCAGAGCGATTACATCGCTTTGGCTTTTTTATTTTATGCTGCTTTTTCATCTTTA
>NZ_FOQE01000080.1 GCF_900113675.1 Pisciglobus halotolerans | reverse complement strand
ATTAACTACGCTGAACCACGCGCAACGGTCAAAAGCGGCTTCAATTGTGACGTGAATTACGCCAAAACCCAAATGAAAGCTACTCGCATGATTTATGGCAAAGACGATAAAGTCCAAGCGCATACCTTGATTCAGTCGTTTAAGCCGGGAGAAGTCACTCCGGAACAAGCCAATGCATTAGGTTATCAATTAGCCGAAAAAGTCGCTGCCGGTCACCAAGTAGCCATTTATACGCATACCGATAAAGATCATATTCATAATCATTTAGTGATTAATAGCGTCAATATGGATACTGGTTTAAAATTTCAAGCCCATGGCCACAAAGCCATTCAAGAAATGAAAGACGCGAACGATCAAATTTGCCTGGAACATGGTTTAACGATTCCCGAAGCACCGGCTAATGTCCGTTATACCACCGCTGAAAAATCATTATTAGAAAAAGGCAAAAGCAGTTGGAAAGACGAAATCAGAGAAGTAGTAGATCAGGCGAGGGGTCGTACAGGCGATTTTAAGAGCTTCTCAGAGCTTTTAAACGAAAATGGGGTAGATGTTAAACTGAGAGGGAAAACAATCACCTACACCCATTTAAACGCCAATAAAAAGGTGAGGGCGAGCAAGTTAGGCAGTGATTATGAAAAGGAGACGATTTTTAATGGCTTTGAAAGACACATTGAACCAACAGAAAGCAGAGATTCCGCAACCGGACAATCAGGAAGCAACGAGCCAAGACCTGCAGCAACTGATTCAAGTATTGACCGAGATCCGGAATTACAGCGGAGCGACGCTGCAACAGAAAAGCTTGGAGAAAGCCAATCTGGAGAACAATTTACAAGAGATTCAAGAAGTGACGAACTCCGTCCTGAACAGCTTCAACAGCAGCTTAACCAACTTAGAGACTACACAAACCGACTTCAACGAGACAGCTCAAAAGCAATCAACAGAATCCTTGAAACAACTGAAAACGATCCTAAACGATCTTTTAGACCAAAACAAAGCCGAAATCGCGAAGATTCAACGCGAAATGAACCAGAACAACCACCAATTAAGCGAGATCAATCAGACCATAACCGAGACCATGGACCAAGTCTTTAAGCAGTTAAACGCTGAAATCAAGCGAACCAATCAAAGACTAACCTTTAGAACAGTTTTAACCAATTTATATGCCAGTGTACCTACCGGTATCGTTGTGGTGGCGCTTATGTGGCTGCTGAATTACTTTAATCTTTGGTAAAAAAGGAGTTTTTGCTTACATAGTGGCTCTCCTAAATGGAATTGAAATATTCAGGAGAGTTATCAAGTTTAAATCAATTTAAAGCCACTAAAAACCACTAAAAACCACCTTAGAGATACTTCAATTTGATTAGTGGACCTTTTTACAAGCATTTACTCTAAAATTGAAAATAGAACTATTTATTTAGCTTATAGCTTATACAATGGTTCGATCAGTCGAGCGTAAGTCGAGACACAGCTTCTTGCT
>NZ_FOQE01000059.1 GCF_900113675.1 Pisciglobus halotolerans | reverse complement strand
TCATTGTCAAATCGTAGCACGTTTTAACCATACGTTAGCTGGAACAAAATTAAACAGGGTTCTATTCGTGTAACAAATGTTTGTGGTTTCTAGAATAGCAGGAAACCCAATCATCTTTAAATACTTTTGCCTTCCTTACAGCTTATGCTATGTAGCTGCAAAGAAGGCTTTTTTATACAATATACAGCAAAGGATTTTTAAGCGCTTTTGATTTGCCTTCCTAAAAGAACAGGCTTCTTGCCACCATTTTTTGTGTCATCGTAAAGCCTAATAAAGTTTTCTAAGAAAGGCGCTGCCGTCTCATTGATGCGGGCATTGTATGTTTTACATGAAAAGAAAATCATTGGGTTGTTAGTTGTAGGTTCTTTAGCTGCTTTGAAGGCATAGAGAAACCGAAAAATAGGCAAAAAAATGGTGTTGACAAATGAGTTGCATCCGTGTATGATGCATTAGGAAACAGGGAATGACGAATATTTTCTGTAGTTTCAAAAAGTAATATTAAAATTAAATAGATTTATCTTGAATGATAAAAGTAGTCAAAGTGCTTTTCCATTCCTAATATGATTAGGGTGGAGTGGGCACTTTTTTCGTGCACAAAAATCATAAAATGAAGAAGAAAGAGGAGTGAACGAGTTGTCATTTGAATTTGATACGATTGCAGCGATTTCGACGCCTCCTGGTGAAGGCGCGATCGGGATCGTTCGCTTAAGCGGAGACGAAGCTTTGGAAGTGGCGGACCGTGTTTACAAATCTGGTTCAAAAAAATTAATAGAAGAGCCTTCTCATACAATTCATTATGGACATATCCAAAATCCAAAAACAGATGAACTGATCGATGAAGTAATGGTCACCATCATGCGAGCTCCAAAAACATTTACACGTGAAGATGTCGTGGAGATCAATTGTCACGGCGGCGTGGTCGCGGTTAATCATGTCTTGCAAACCGTTTTGCAAAATGGCGCTCGTTTAGCTGAACCAGGTGAATTTACCAAACGTGCTTTCTTGAATGGACGGATTGATCTTTCGCAAGCAGAAGCAGTGATGGATTTGATTCGAGCAAAAACAGATAAAGCGATGCATGTTGCTTTGCAACAATTGGACGGAAACTTGTCTGCGTTGATTCGCAGCTTGCGTCAAGAAATTTTAGATACTTTAGCACAAGTTGAAGTGAATATCGATTATCCGGAATACGATGATGTTGAAGAACTGACATCTAGACTGCTGATCGAAAAAGCGAAGGAAGTAAAAGCGAGTGTCCATCATTTATTGGAGACAGCCAGTCAAGGTAAGATCTTAAGAGAAGGTCTGGCTACAGCGATTATTGGACGTCCTAACGTCGGAAAATCTAGTTTATTGAATCACTTGCTAAGGGAAGAAAAAGCGATCGTCACAGAAGTAGCTGGAACGACGCGAGATGTGATCGAAGAATATGTCAGTGTAAAAGGCGTGCCGCTAAAATTGATCGACACAGCTGGTATTCGAGAAACAGAGGATATTGTTGAACGCATCGGTGTTGAACGCAGCCGGAAAGCATTAAGCGAAGCGGACTTGATTTTACTGGTGTTCAACCAAAGCGAACCGTTGACAGATGAAGACCGTGACTTGATCAAAGCAACTAATGGATTAAACCGGATCGTGATTTTAAATAAAATGGATTTGCCAAATCAATTGGATCTCGAAGTAGTAGAAATGCTCGTTCATGATGATCCAGTCGTGAAGACATCCATTTTGGAACAATCGGGTGTAGAAGAATTGGAAAAAAATATCGCTGACCTTTTCTACTCAGGAAAAACAGGCGAAAAAGACGCCACGTATGTTTCAAATGTGCGCCATATCGCTTTGCTGCATGACGCAGAAGCAGCACTAGACGACGTGATCAACGGCATCGAAGACGGAATGCCAGTCGACCTCGTTCAGATCGACATGACACGCAGCTGGGACCTCCTAGGAGAAATCACAGGCGACAGCGTACAAGACGAACTACTAAACCAACTCTTCAGCCAATTCTGCCTAGGAAAATAACAGCATGCGGAGAAAGCCTGTGAGAGTCACAGCAAAAACAGGAAGTTGTTGAAGAGAGCAGTGAAACGCGCAGCTCAACTTCGAGGATGCGGAGAAAGCCCGCAAGAGAGCGCAACGCTTCCTTGATAAAAATAAAGTAAAAAAACGAAATCAAAAAAGAAGGAATGATTTGATGAATCGATATGAAGCAGGAAAATACGATGTCATTGTCGTGGGTGCCGGACATGCTGGCTCAGAAGCGGCACTAGCTTCAGCTAGAATGGGCATGCAGACTTTATTGGTAACGATCAATCTTGAAATGATCGCTTTTATGCCTTGTAACCCATCCATAGGCGGACCAGCTAAAGGAGTAGTGGTCCGTGAGATTGATGCTCTAGGCGGAGAAATGGGCCATAATATTGACAAAACTTACATTCAAATGCGGATGTTGAACACGTCAAAAGGACCAGCTGTACGAGCTTTACGTGCGCAAGCTGATAAGTTTATGTATGCAAATGAAATGAAAAAGACGATTGAACAGCAAGAAAACTTGGATCTTAAACAAGGGATCGCAGAAGAATTGATCGTGGAAGATGGCGCTGCTAAAGGAGTCATTACCAATACTGGAGCAATTTATCGCGCAGATGCTGTTGTATTGACAGCTGGTACTTCTTCACGCGGCGAAATTATTATCGGTGAATTGAAATATTCATCTGGTCCAAATAACTCGCAGCCATCGATCAAGCTATCTGAAAGCTTGCTTGAAAATGGTTTTGAACTGAAACGATTCAAGACCGGTACGCCGCCACGTGTCAATGCTTCTAGCATCGACTACAGTAAGACAACTGAACAACCTGGAGACGAAGAACCGCATCATTTCAGCTATGATACATCGGATAGTGCTTATTTGAAAGAGCAATTGTCTTGCTTCTTGACCTATACAAATGAAAAAACACATGAGATCATCCATCGCAATTTACACAGAGCACCGATGTTTACAGGGATCGTTGAAGGTGTAGGTGCGCGCTATTGTCCATCGATCGAAGATAAAATCGTTCGTTTTAGCGACAAACCGCGTCATCAATTGTTCTTGGAACCAGAAGGCAGAAACACCGAGGAAGTATACGTTCAAGGTTTATCTACTTCGCTTCCTGAAGATGTTCAAGTTGACATGCTGCATACGATTGAAGGATTAGAAAACGCCAAAATGATGCGTACAGGCTATGCTATCGAGTACGATGTCGTTTCACCTTATCAATTGCGTCCATCATTAGAAACAAAACGAATCGACAACCTTTTCACTGCTGGCCAAATGAATGGAACATCAGGTTATGAAGAAGCAGCTGGGCAAGGGATTATTGCTGGAATCAATGCTGCCCGCAAAGTCCAAGGAGAAGAACCAATCGTCTTGAAGCGTTCTGACGGCTACATCGGTGTCATGATCGATGACTTGGTCACAAAAGGAACCAATGAACCTTACCGTCTGCTGACTTCTCGTGCGGAGTACCGTTTGTTGCTGCGTCATGACAATGCAGACTTGCGATTGACTCCGTTAGGCCATGAAATAGGATTGGTTCCGCAAGAACGTTACGATCAATATCTCGTGAAAAAAGCGCAAATTGAAGGTGAATTAGAACGTTTGAGTCACATTCGTTTGAAACCAACAGCTGAGATCCAAAAATTCTTAGCTGACAAACAAAAAGCACCATTAAAAGACGGTATCTTAGCGATTGACTTTTTACGCCGTCCTGAAGTGTCTTACCGAGAATTGCTGCAATTTGCACCGATGGATGTTGAACTGCCGAAAGATGTGGCAGAACAAATCGAGATCCAAGTGAAATACGAAGGTTACATTGTCAAAGCGGTCAAGAAAGTCGATAAGCTAAAACGGATGGAAAACAAATTGATTCCAGAAAATATCGATTACCAAGCCATCAGCGGCATCGCAACAGAAGCTAAAGAAAAATTAGCAAAAATCCAGCCTGAAACGGTAGCACAAGCAAGCCGGATCAGCGGCGTAAACCCTTCCGACATTTCAATTTTAATGGTCTATATCGAACAAGGGAAGATTGCAAAAGTCGAAGCTTAAAGGATTGATATTAAAGGATTAAGGGGGAAAAAGGTATCCTCATAATATCCTCTGACCCCGTTTTTGACCTCGCTTATCATCCGTTCATGTAAGACTCAAATAATTCGACTGTTTCATTTTGCCGATTTTTTGATACTTTAATATAAATGTCCATGGTTGTTTTAGAAGAAGAATGTCCTAGCCTATCTTGTACATCTTTTACTTGAGCACCTGCTTCAAAGAGAAGGGTAGCATGAGTCTTTCTAAAGCCATGGACTTTGATTATCTTCATATCCGGGAACTTCCGTGCTACTTTATCCATGACATGGTTAGGGTAGCCTTTGTAAAGGAAGTCCCTTTTTTTATTCCCTTTGATAGTGCTGATTACAGGTATATCATCTATATTATCTATCCGAATCCCCCTAGAAAGGTTCTTTTTTGTTACAGAACGTTTCCATTTTTTTAGAATACGTGAGGTTCCGTTATCAATTGAAATTACTCTCTTTGATTTGTCTTTTTTTGTAGGATTAATACATAGAGAGCCATCGGATAGTTCTACTAACGTTTTGTTGAAACGGATAGTTTGATTATCGAAATCTATGTCTCTCCATGTCAGCCCGAGTATTTCTCCTTTTCGTGCCCCTGTATAAGAAGCTATTCTAAAGAATACTAAAGCACGCTCATCTTTTAACTTATGCAAACATTCAAAAAACAGATGTAGCTCCTCTTTTGAATAGACTTCCTCTTTGATTTCAGTAGAATTACTAATTGATTTAGGTGTAATTGTCCTCTCCATGGGATTGTTATCAATCACACCCAAAAGTATGCCATAGTTAAAAACTTGTGATGCGTAACTTCTAATTTTTTGAAAAGATTGATATTTTGTAGCCCAATCTGTTAATATTTTTTGACATATAGAAGGAGTGATAGAGTCCAGTTTCATGTTTCCAAAAGAAGGGAGTATTTGGTTAGTAAAGTAATTTCTTACGCGTTGCTCAGTCGTATTTCGGATGTTAAGGGTATGCTGACTCATCCATAGATTATATAGTTCTCTGTATGTCCGCACGGAGTTATTATTTAGTCCCTTGGATTCGATTTCTAATTGTAATCTAGCTAAATCTAAGCAAGCTTCCTTTTTTGTTTTAAAACCTCTACGTGTTGTCCGTCTTTCTTTTCCAGTTATGGGATCTTTGCCCATGTAAAGCTTGTAGAACCACGCTGTTGTACCATCACTTTTCTTATATTGTTTCAGTGTTGCCATTGATAAAACCTCCTTACAGAAGCCGTACAAGCCCGCTGAGAGCTCATAGGCTACTTTCCATCGCATTCCCCCTTTCTTTTAAATAAATTACCAGCTGTATTCATCTTCGTATTTTATTACTTAGATATTTTATTAACAATTTTAATTCATCGATCGTTAGTTCGTTTTTTTCAATATCAATTAATAAATTCTCTACTTTGGGCGGAAGAGTTCTGACAAATAGATTTATTTTTAAGCTGTTCTCCGTATGCATCAAGAATAAATCTACAATATTAGCTATATCAAAATAATCAAAATTTAAACGTTCGGTATCCTCAATTACATTTTTTATAATTAAACTTTTTTTTTCCTCGGATACAGATTCATAGAAACTGAATAGCTCGTATTGTTGAGAATGTTTCAATTTATTTTTCACCTTGGAATACAGAAAGGACTCGGTTGTAAACAATGAAACGATGTATTTCTGAAAATCTCCGTAAACAATATCTTCAACTGTTGTTTTGCCTAGTATAGCAATCAGCTCAAGACTACCATTATTAGGTAGCCTTTTTCCTTTTTCCCAATTAAAAACGGCGGCTTTTGTTGTGCTATTAATTAGCTGTCCGAATTGTTCCATTGTACAGTTAAAACTTTCACGAATATTTTTAATTCTTTTCCCAACTAATGTGGGATCGTAAAAATCGTATTTTTTGTAATTCATTATTATCACCTATTTTAATAATACTATTTAATGTTTACTTAGTAAACACTTTTGTTGACTTATTATTGTAAATGTTTTTTAATAGTATTGTAAAAAAGAGTTATTTACGGGTTGGGGAATTTTTTTTAGGGTTATTGACTTTTGTCAATAACCCTTTTTAAATGCTTTTTATTAGTGTTATCCAACATTTTTTATGTTGATATTCTATTCGTTTAACTATATGATTCGGTGTATAAAAATTGTTTTTTTAGGAGGCTTTAAAATTGAAAATAGAAGTAAACACCGGAAGGGTATTTGAGGAATTCAAGTCAGAGTTGAGAAGTGAAATAAAGTTGATAACTGAAATGAATAGATTTGGAGATTATCTCACTACATCGCAAACAAAAGAATATTTAGGAGATATTTCCACAAACACGTTGGCTAAATTACGTAAACAAGGATTAAAACGGGTTACTATTGATGGTCTGTGTCTATACAAGAAAGCAGACATTGTTGAGTTCCTAGATGAGCATAAGTATTGATTCACTTAACTTAAATAAAATTATTTATTTCTGAATACTGAGTAGTCTTGGCAAAAGGCATAATTAGGGCTTTAAGACCTTGGGGCTACTCGCCCCAAACCCGAGCAATCTTTCAGATTGACCGAGGAAGGGGCAAAGCCCCCTCCCGAGGATAGTTATTTTGTTAATTTTAAAAATGATTTTATTATCGATAATTAAAAGAAAAATACTTGCTCAGTTGTAAAGTCAAATGCATAAATTTTTATAAAAACCTTGGTAGACAAAGGATTTGCTAAAAAGTCAGTGTTATCAAGGGATGGGATAATCTTCTGTCTTTAGTCTTGTGCCCATTCTATTTTTTTGGCTTATTGTTGGTGCGTCTTTTAGCGTGTCTTGCAATA
>NZ_FOQE01000060.1 GCF_900113675.1 Pisciglobus halotolerans | reverse complement strand
TCGAGATGAGATTTCCCATCACGTCAGTGAGTAAGACCCCTGAGAGATGATCAGGTAGATAGGTTGGAAGTGGAAGTGCAGTGATGTACGGAGCGGACCAATACTAATCGGTCGAGGACTTAACCAAGTTTTAAACGGTGCAATCCGGTAACTGAACGAATGTGAAAAGACAGATCCAGTTTTGAGAGTACAACGTACTTTCAATCAAATAAGTGCGGTGACGATGGCAGGAAGGTCACACCTGTTCCCATGCCGAACACAGCAGTTAAGCTTCTTAGCGCCGAAGGTAGTGAAGGGTTTCCCTTTGTGAGACTAGGACGTTGCCGTGCAAAATGAAAAAGTGAGTTCATCAGAGTCGATCTCTGTATGAACTCACTTTTTTTGTATATTGATCAGTATGGTGCTCAATGACATCTTGTTTTTTTGATTAGATATTAAATATCGTAGATGAGTCAGTATCTTGCCAAGACCATCCTTTCTTTTAACATAGACAACAAATGAGTCTTCAGTAGAATAATAGTCATTCGAAATTTTATTTCACAATGTTCTGAAAAATAAATAGTTAAAGAAGATATCTTTTCACCGCTATTATTGATGAAGAATTATTTTTCATCACCTTTACTGATTTTTAAGGTATCATTAGAACACGGTACCTTTTTGATACACTTATGTGGTTTGTGAAGTATAACATTCAAGGAGACGATACTTGGAATGGTAAATATAATGAAAAATATAATGAAAAATATAATGAAAAATAGAAAGAAGATTATTAGAAGTGTTATGATAGTGGGCTTATTACTTGTGGTTTTCTTTAGCTATGGAATATATTGGGCATTCTTCGATATGAATAGGCTGCCGACAGGAGAATATCTTACAGAAGAAACCTCACCAGATGAAACCTATACTTTAAAGGCATATCTTTCTAACGGAGGAGCTACTACTTCATACTCTATCCGGGGTGAATTAGTATTTAACAACTTAAAGGGGAAGACGAAAAATATTTATTGGAATAACCGCGAAGAATCTGCCAGTATAAAATGGCTAGATAGCGATACAGTAAACATTAATGGGCATAGCCTTGATGTTCCTGATGAAAAATTTGATTTTAGAAATCAATAAATGATGTTGTGCTCTGTTGTAATACTAAAACGAACATATTTTTGCGAATCATGACGTTTCGCAAGCAAAATTAGATGTGAGTTTTCATTAAACGGGTGAAGACTGTATGCACATCCGTTTTGCGGGACTATTTGTATCAGGGTTGCGCTAGTCTTTGCTTGCTAGCGATGTTTCTCTACATCTTCTTACCTTTAGTTGACTTGCAGAAGTCAGCATCTTTGAAAAAAGATAAATGAAAGTAATTTTTTTATTATCATGTGAGACCAAGGAGGAAACGATGCTTATATATAGAATCAATGAAGAAATTTCTTTGAAGGCGTTTGGCGAAGGGGATGCAGAGGAATTTTATCACCTGATCATTCATTCAAAAGATTATTTAAAAGAATGGTTGGGCTGGCTGGATTCTATCAATAGCCCAAATGATACGCTGCGAAATATTCAAGCAAAGCAAAAAGAAGCTGCTGAAAATGGTGGATATCCCATATCTTTTGCTATTGTATATAAAGGTGCAATAGTGGGGACAATAGGATTTAATACTATTAGCAAAATGAATAAAATAGGAAGCATTGGATATTGGTTAGGGGAAGAATATCAAGGAAGCGGAATCATGACCTTGACTTTTGAATTTGTCATTGATTATGGTTTTAAGATGCTAGCACTGCATAAAATTGAAGTAAGGGTAGCTGAGAAAAATGATAAAAGTCGATCACTACCTAAACACTTTGGTTTTGCTGAAGAAGGTCGGTTAAGACAAGTAGAATGGCTGTATGATCACTTTACTGATCATATAGTTTATGGGCTTTTAGCTGAAGAATGGATACGGTAAGGGGATAAACTAGTAGTAAACTAGAAAGATATAGAAGACATAAGGCCTAAATAGAAATAAAAGCAGACTCATCTAAAACGAACATAGCGTTTCATCATTTATTCCAAGAATGTTTAACTTGGACATAAAAAATTTGATGATCGCGATCCATCGTTTGATTTAGAGTCTACTTATTTTTTCATGATTAAATATAAGGCACTTTTTCATGTGACCACTAGTCTTGAAAAAAATTAACTTGGTGTTTCAACTCAATATATCGATTACACTTACGATAATGAGCAAGATGCCAACAATGAGGATGGCTAATCTGACTAAGTTTTTTCGTCCCCCAGCCTCAGTACCTCTATTCCATGTATAGCCGCCCCACACAAGGAGGATACCGATGAACAGTTCGATCCACTCACCCATTCGCCTTCACCTTCTTATCTGCTTGTTGTCTAAGTTTCCTTCTTTTTTCATGTTACATCATTTTTCAATGAGATGTAAAATCATCTACTTTGAAATAAATGGCATTATAAATGAAATGAGAAAGTTGTTTTTTTATCCGCTGCTCCTCAT
This sequence comes from Pisciglobus halotolerans, assembly GCF_900113675.1. Taxonomy (GTDB): domain Bacteria; phylum Bacillota; class Bacilli; order Lactobacillales; family Carnobacteriaceae; genus Pisciglobus; species Pisciglobus halotolerans. Next base: position 4,226 of record NZ_FOQE01000060.1, on the reverse strand, counting down.
AGTACTTTCTTTTCTAACCCCTGAACTTCTTTTGCGATTCGTTCTAGAATATATAAAGCAGGGATTTGTGAAGTGACATCTGCTCCAGGAACTTTTTGCTGATTGATGTAATATGGAAGGTTGATGTCAGATAATTTAGCAACAGTAGATTGCGAACTATTTGTAATCGAAATAACAACACAATCTCTTGTATTAAGATGTGTAAGGTAATTGACCAATTCTTTTGTCTCACCAGATACGGAGCAAACAACGATGCAGGTTTGCTTTGCAAGATCATTAGATAGGAAATGAACAGGATAGTTAATGGGATCTTCTATTCTAAGAGATAGCTTGAAAATAGAAGTGAAATATAAAGAGCCATATTCTGCTGCTATATTGGATAAACCAATGCCTAAGAAAAGCACAAAGCTTTTGCTGTTCAATAATTCTACTGCTTCTTTGATCTTTTCGTTAAAGGCCGGCTCCATTGCTCTTTTAAAAAAATCAATCAAAGCCGTTTCATCAATCGGTTGTAAATGACTTTGATGTTGCTGCTCTTTGTACAGTTGGAGTTTAACACGAAATTCCGAAAAACCATCACATTCAAATTTCTTACAAAAACGGAGAATAGTGGTAGTGCTAGTATGTGTGTTAGCAGCCAATTCTCTGATTTTCATCTTACACACATCATCTAAATGATCCCTTACATAGTGATAAATGGTCAACTCTAAAGGATTAAGCTCAGGTACATCATCTAAAAATAACATTATTCTGCCTCCAAATAAAATGTAACAATTTGTTTTTTTTTAAAAACAAATTTCTTTTTAAGAGATCTGTTACAATCGCTTATATTTTGAACACGGTTACAATTATCTATATTATAATTTACTCAATGACAGAAAGCGAACCATTATTGAAGAAACGTCTCTTCTTCAACTCAATTGATAAAAGTTGTCCCTGAAAAGAAAAGGCTCTTTTTGATAGATTATGTATGAAGAGTAATTTCTTTTACTGGTTAACGAGAGAGGAATGGCTTTTATAAGTAACAGAAGAAAGGAGGAAAAGTTTTTCATGATAGCCTCGAACTAATTTTGTTTGTATTTTAGGAGGTGAAAAAGCACTTAGAAAAAAGTATTGTAGCTAAAAAAATTGAGTGTTAACAAAAAGTGAGGATGTGAATGAAGATGAATAAAATTAATGATCTTTTAGAAGAAAGGTTACTTCCTATTGCAGTTAAGCTAGGGTCAAATAGAATGTTGATCGCTATTCGTGATGGAATCACATTAGGATTACCGCTGATTATCATAGGATCTCTGTTCTTAGTTATCAGCAGCTTTCCAATAGAAGCATGGACGAATTGGTTAGAAAGTACAGGTATTAGCACTTATTTAAATAAAGGAGTTAACGGTAGTTTTGGCTTGATGGGATTAATTGCTAGTTTTGGAATTGCTCATAGCCTTGCTCGCCAATATGATGTGGATGGCGTATCGGCTGGTATTGTTTCCTTGGCTTCATTTTTGGTAGTAACGCCGAATATTTTTAGCGGAGAAGAGGTTCCATTAGAAGGCATACGTTTAGGATATATGGGGAGTCAAGGATTATTTGTAGCTATTGTGTTAGGGATTATCACTGCATTGATTTTTCAATGGTTTATCAATCATAATATTCAGATTCGTCTTCCAGAAGCTGTTCCTCCAGCTGTTTCGCGCAGTTTTAGTGCATTAATACCAGGAGCAGTCATTATCACGATGTGGTTGATCGTTTATGCTGTCTTAGATAGCTTTGATTTACCAAACGTCCATGATTTGCTAATGGTTATTCTAGGAAAACCCATGAGTGTATTAGGAGATACTTTAGGAGGAACGGTTTTAGTTATTTTCTTCAATAGTTTATTCTGGTTTATGGGTATTCATGGAGGAAATGTAGTGAATAGCATGGTCAATCCAATTTGGCTGATGAATACGGATGCCAACCGGTTGGCTTTTCAAGCAGATCGCACAGCAGCTCTTCCTCACATCATCACTCAACCTTTCATGGATAACTTTGTCTTTTTAGGTGGCGGCGGAGCTACATTAGGATTGATGTTGGTGATTGCATTAGTAGCAGCCAAAAAGAAATCAAGTCAAATCAGTAAAACAATGGCTCCTTTGACATTAACACCAGGAATTTTTAATATCAATGAACCGGCAATGTTTGGTTTACCGGTAGTATTGAATGTTAGCCTATTACTCCCGTTCATTTTAGCACCCATCGCAAACGCTATTATTGCTTACTTTGCGATGTCTACTGGGCTTGTCCATGGAACAGTAGGTGTATCGATTCCATGGACGATGCCTCCGATCATCAGTGGTTTTCTAGCTACTGGCGGACATATCAGCGGTTCTATTTTGCAAGTATTTTGTCTGGTGATCGATGTATTACTATACTTTCCGTTTTACGTATCTGTTGAAAAACAAAACTTAGCAAAAGAAAGTGGTCAATCCCTTGAAGAGATTCAAGCAAAAGAGCATCGAGGAGAAGCAGTTCGTGATTAATTTGTTGTAAAAAAAAATAGTGGAGGATACAAATGGTAAAAAGATTATTAAGTACTAATGCATCTGAATTATTAGCGATGTCAGCAGAAGAATTGAAACAAAGCATCAAAGCAAGTGAAGGGCGTACAGTATTATCAGAAAATGTTGCCCCACATGAGGCTGTAGTAGGAGATATCACCAATGCAGAAGTTGCACGAGCTTTCGGGGCAGATATGATTTTATTAAATGGGCTAAATGTATTGAATCCTCAAGTAGCTGGATTGAAACAAACAGAAGAGAACTTTGTTGAACAGTTGCATAAATTAGTCGGTCGTCCAATTGGAGTAAACCTTGAACCCATAGATATAACTGCTAATATGGCAGAAGATAGACTTATGATAGAAAAAGGTAGACAAGCAAATGAAGAAACGTTAAAAGAAATCGAATCACTAGGGATGGATTTTGTTTGTTTAACAGGAAATCCCGGTACAGGTGTCACCAATGAACAAATCGAAAAGACGATCCGTCTGACGAAAGAATTGTTTTCTGGCTTAATCATTGCTGGTAAGATGCATGGGGCAGGTGTTAGTGAACCTATTTCGGATTTAAAAGTCGTAGAATCTTTTGTTCATGCAGGAGCAGATATTATCCTTGTGCCGGCAGTTGGAACTGTTCCAGGATTTGATGAAGAAGAATTAAAACGAATCGTTAAGGCTACTCATAAGAATGGCGCATTAGTAATGTCAGCAATCGGTACAAGTCAGGAAAGTTCAGATGAAGATACTATTAAACAAATGGCTATCCGGAACAAAATTTGTGGAGTGGATATTCAACATATTGGAGACGCTGGTTATTCTGGTCTTGCACCCGTAGAAAATATTTTTGCTTTAAGTAAGGCAATAAGAGGGAATAGACACAGTATTGCTATGATAGCAAGGTCAGTCAATCGGTGATCAGCAACTTCATATAAGAAAAGAACAAGCATTTCTCATAGCAGAAATTATGCCAATTGGTAGTGAAAAGCTAAAAGGTCAAAAAAACTTTTTAGCTTTTTTTCTGTTACGATTCGTCAAAAAGAGGATCATTATTGGATATGGAATTTTATTCATTTTCGATATCATTTATTCATTCGTGAAATAAACATACCAATTTCTGTTTTTTATTAATAATGTTCGATTTATTCAACTTTTTCTTTGTCGTTTCGCCTGCATTAGAAATAAATGTTCAGTTTTTAAAAATAAAAAAACTTTTTTCAGAAAAACGTTGACGCAAGGCTGAAATCAAGGTATAGTAATACATGTCGTCAGCGGGACATAGACGAAAAAAAATAAAAAATCAAAAAGTTGTTGACAAAGAGTTACACCTTTGATATGATTAAATAGTTGTCGCTGAGACAACACACGCAAGAAATTAGACCTTTGAAAACTAAACAAAGTAAGACGAACCAATGTGTAGGGCGTTTTGACAAGTGTCAAAACAAACAACATTAGTGAATATTTATTCGCTAGCAATTCAATTAATGAGCTACAAGCTTCATTAAAAACGTTGAGTGAGACTCAACACTTTTTATGAGAGTTTGATCCTGGCTCAGGACGAACGCTGGCGGCGTGCCTAATACATGCAAGTCGAACGCTTTTATCTCACCGGGTGCTTGCACCCACCGAGATAAAGGAGTGGCGGACGGGTGAGTAACACGTGGGTAACCTGCCCATAAGTGGGGGATAACATTCGGAA
>NZ_FOQE01000061.1 GCF_900113675.1 Pisciglobus halotolerans | reverse complement strand
AGAATCTAAAAAATATGCTTTACCGAGAAAAGTGAGAACTGTTCTTAAAACGTTTAAAAAACACCTAGAGGACATTAAAAATGCGTTTGTCTATACGCTTTCCAATGGTCCTATTGAAGGAATGAACAACAAAATCAAGAACATCAAACGATCAGGATATGGCTATCGAAATTTCTATAACCTGCGAGCCCGACTATTGATTGTTTATCGATTGACTGCTTCTCACTATCAACCTAGAGCTTTGTATTTTAAAGATGAAAAAGCAGCATAAAATAAAAAAGCCAAAGCGATGTAATCGCTCTGACTTTTTTGACCCACCAACACTACTTGTCAAAGAGCCAAAAGGAGCAGGATGAGACATTCTTGCTCCTTTTTAGTTGTTTTCTTTTTTAAGAAACAGCGCGATCCAGGAGTTTCTTTAGCATCCTTGTATTTGAAAGATAACGTTTTTTTGTCATTTGTTAAGTTACTGATAAATTCAACAAAGAAAACGTGCAGATGTTGAACGAGTTTGATAGAATAAAGCTGTTCATGAAAAACAAAAATGTTTGGTGAACAAGCGAGCGGCATACCTACTTAAAAGATGAGGAAAGCAGCTCAAATAGGTACATAAAGTTTAAGAGGGGCAGATATGATTGTAGGGATCGGATTAGATATCACAGATATTCAACGAATTAAAGAGGCGCAAGAGAGACGAGTAACGTTTGCTGAACGCGTATTGACTGAGCAAGAAAAAAACATTTTTGATGGCCTAAAAGGAAGACGGCAAATAGAGTTTTTGGCGGGACGTTATGCAGCGAAAGAAGCTTTTTCAAAAGCATATGGTACCGGAATCGGTAAAATTGGTTTTCACGATATTGAAGTGCTTCCGAACGGGGCAGGACAACCGATCGTGACCAAGAGTCCTTATGAAGGACAAGCCTTTATCAGTATTACCCATACAGATACGGTTGCTGCTGCTCAAGTCATTTTAGAACAACAGACAGAAAGAAAGGAGAACTGAAATGGTTGCTGGTATACATCGTCCAACAAAAGCTGTGATCGATTGTGATGCGATCCGCTGGAACATTTCACAAGAAAAAAAACGACTTCCGGAAGATACTTTGCTTTACGCAGTAGTCAAAGCAGATGGCTATGGGCATGGTGCGGTGCAAACAGCAAAAGCTGCTCGTCAAGCTGGAGCAAACGGATTTTGCGTCGCTTTGCTAGATGAAGCTTTGGAACTGCGCGAAGCAGGGATAACGGAACCGATTTTTATTTTGGGGATCGTGGAAGCTGCTTATGCCGATTTAATGGCAGAACAGCAACTTTCAGTAGCGGTCAGCAGTTTAGAATGGCTCCAAGAAGCAGAACAAGTCTTACGCGAAAAAACTACTGTCTATCCTTTAATTGTTCATTTTGCGATCGATTCAGGTATGGGAAGAATCGGCTTGAAAACAGCTGAAGAAATCCAACAGTGTGAAGCTTACGTTCGTCAAAGTTCGCATCTTTATCTCGAAGGTGTGTTTACCCACTTTGCAACGGCTGATGAAAAAGATGATCAGTTGTTTCAATTGCAACAATCTCGGTTTTGTCAACTGATCAAATCATTTGTAAAAAAACCTGAGATAGTGCATACTGCTAATAGCGCAACGGCGTTATTTCATCAATCTTTCTCATCTAATATAGTTCGCTTCGGCATCGCTCTTTATGGGTTAAATCCTTCAGGAAACCAACTTTCCACCCCCTATTCTTTAAAACCAGCTTTACAGTTAAAAAGTCGTTTGATTTTTGTAAAACAAATGTCAGAAGGAGAAACTGTTGGGTATGGTGCAACTTATCGTGCAAAAGAGGGAGAGTGGATCGGGACTGTTCCGATTGGTTATGCAGATGGCTGGACACGAGGCTTGCAAGGGCAAACGGTATTAGTAGAAGGAGAAAGATGTGAAATCGTAGGGCGAGTTTGTATGGACCAATGTATGATTAGATTGCCGCAAGAAAAGCCAGTTGGAACAGAAGTGGTGTTGATTGGCAAAAGCGGTACAGATGAAATTACGATGCAAGAAATAGCAGAAAAGTTACATACGATTCATTATGAAGTGGCCTGCCTTCTTTCGTCAAGGATTCCTAGAACGTACGAACATGTTTGTTAAACTTTTGATTGTGACTGAATTTTGAAACTTTCAGATATTACGAAATTGTAGTATTAAAGTTTCTGTTTCCGTGTTACCATAAGCTAGAGTAAAAGATTTAGATTTATGGGGATTTATCTTTTAGGAGGCAGAATTCATGAGCAATAGAGAGACTAAAACTGTTGAAGTCGAGCTGGAATTAGAAGTTTATGAAGATATAGCTAATTACTGTACATTTTTTGATATGGATCAAGAAGTTTTTATGAATGAAATGATGCAGCACATCATAAAAGAAAAACTTAATATTATCGATACCATGCGTAAAGGATATGCGGAAATGTCTCGAATCAACCTTGATATCTGTCATGAATTTGAGGTTTGTGAAAAAGAGGTCAGTACCCTGTTCTAGCCACGGTATTGTGGGAGAGGAGGATACTATGGTTAAACGCGGGGATATATTTTATGCGGACTTGTCTCCAGTCGTTGGCTCAGAGCAAGGCGGTATGCGGCCTGTTCTAGTGATCCAGAACAATGTAGGAAACCACTACAGTCCAACGGTTATTGTGGCGGCGATCACAGCGAAGATCCAAAAAGGGAAAATGCCGACGCATATAGAAGTTTCTTCAGATGAATACGGATTGGAACGTGATTCTGTTGTTCTGTTGGAACAAATCCGAACAATCGATAAACAACGGCTTCGAGAAAAAGTGACGCACTTAGATACAAGTATGATGAATAAAATCGATGATGCATTACGGATTAGCATCGGCTTGTCTAAAAAATATAATGCTTAACCTAAACGTACTTAATATATATAAAGCTACTAAAAGACTTTCTAACCATTAAAGGTAGAAAGTCTTTTTTTGTTTAAACGTTTAAGAAGACGTAGCATCGAATCGTCATTAGTGTTAAAATAAAGAAGTTATGCTTGCCGTGGTTCGTTCAACTACCATCCCACGTAAAAAAACTAGGAGGAAAACAAATGAAAACAAAATATTTAGTGACAAACGCAATTGTTGCTGCACTTTATGTGGCTGTTACGGTTGTAGTAGCACCGATTTCTTATGGAGCTGTCCAATTTAGATTATCGGAAGTGTTCAACCACTTAGCCGTGTTCAATAAAAAATACATTATCGGGATCGGCACAGGCGTTTTTGTAGCTAACCTTTTTTCACCGCTTGGTTGGTACGATATCGTTTTTGGCCTAGCACATTCTTTGATCTCTCTGATTGCTATGACGCTGTTAACACGACATGTCAAAAATGAGTGGATTAAAATGGCCGTTAATATTTCGATGTTTGTCTTCTTCTCATTCATCATTGCTTGGGAATTGAAGTTAGCTTTCGATGCACCTTTCTGGTTGAATTATGGCTTTGTTGCATTAGGCGAATTGGTCGTGATGGGAATTGGGATGCCTATTATGAAGTATGTTAATGATAAAGTACATTTTACTCAATATATGGAAGGCAAATAAAAAAAGCTGAGTTTTCTCAGCTTTTTTTTATTTGCCTATTATGGTGTTTTTAGAAATTATGAATGGCGCAAATCTTCTTTTTCAATAACACGGTAGCCTTTTCTATCTAAAGACTCAGAAATTTTTTTGACTGTTTCTTCGGTCGCGCCAGGTGCAAGTGTAAACACCATCCGGCGAACGATATCTTCTTTTTCAACATCTAAAGTAATACAGCTGACGATCGTTGCAAACTTATTGATGATTTTTGAAATGCTGGCCAGGTCACCTTTTTGCCCGCCAGAAGCAATAGTCAAAACAAAACTGCCATTATTAAGATTCCAAGATTGTTGGAGCATATTCAATAATGAACTATGAGTCAAAATACCGTAAAAATGATTATCACTGTCCAACACAGAAATATAAGGCAGTTCTTTGATCGTAAAGAAAATCTTAAAAAATGAATCATTTAAATGAATATATTTTGTTGCATTTTTTAATAAATGCGTAACAGGCAGATTCATGTCACCGCCATTAGCTTTGTGACGATAAATGTGCATTTTATAAATATTTCCTCTAAAAATAGTCCCTGTCTCATCTAGAATCGGAACACAACGAAAGCCGGATTTTTCTAATATATCAATGGCTTCCTGCAGAGTGCAGTCCTCATCTACTGTTGTCAGTTTTCTTTTTGGGATGCAAAGTGTTTTAATGAGCATTTTCTATTCCTCCTTTGGCTTTATTTAACATCATCATAACACAATAGACGTGGAGGATATAGGAAAAAACAACGGATGGAAAAGAAATAAATTCATTTTCAGGAGAGAAACGGGGATTTTGATAAAAGGGCGTTTCTTTGTAAAACGTAAAACAGTATAATAGAAAGAGATGAAGAGGAGAAAGTAGGAGAAGAAGTATGGTACAAAACGAAATGATGGATCGTCCTGTTATCGATCCTAAGGTAAGAGATTTTTTACGAACGGCACAAAAACCATTATCCGGCAAATTAGGAGAAATTGAAAAAGATGCTCATGAAAGAAGAGTACCAATCATTCCTCATGAGACGGTCGTTTTTTTGAATGTGCTGCTAGGTCAGATAAAACCAGCACAAATCCTTGAAATAGGAACAGCTATCGGCTTTTCCTCCAGCCTAATGGCACAGCATGTAGGTGAAAATGGACAGGTTACTACAATTGATCGTTATGAAAAAATGATCACTGAAGCAAAAGAAAATTATGCAAAACAAGGAATAGAAGATAAAATTACGCTGCTAGAAGGTCAAGCTGCAGATATTCTGCCGACGCTTAATGGGCCTTATGATCTGATTTTTATGGACAGTGCTAAAGCTAAATATTATGATTTCTTTCCAGAATGTATGCGGCTTTTAAAAGTTGGGGGAATGTTGATCGTAGATGATGTCTTACAAGGCGGAACGATTCTGGAGCCAACTGAAACTATTCCTCGTAAAGTCCGCACCATCCATCGTAAACTAAATGCTTTTTTAGATGTTGTTTTAAAACATCCATCGCTTGATGCGAGTATCTTGCCTTTAGGTGATGGTCTTTTGTTGATCACAAAAAAAGACGAAACAGATTTTTTTTATTTGATAGATGAGTTGAATAAATAACCTTCATTCTAAGTTCGGGCTGTATTGGTTTTCATCCTGATTTAAACGATCAGGATGAAAGCAATGACAGGTGGATGCCTGCTGTTGTTTAGAAATTGACCTCTATTTTAAATGAAAATAGAGGATGTAACTGCGAGAAAACCTGCAAGACTAAGCTCGCTGCGGCACCAAAGCAGCTGTAAACTTAATCGATAGAGCTAAGACTGCCGTTTATTATAAAGACAGAAAAGAAAAAAAGAGTTGACGAGAAGAAAAAAGCTTGGTATATTAGTAAACGTCGCTGCTACAGAAAAGTTAAAGCAGCTGATGGTTTTTTGAATGTTAGCAAAAAAGTGGTTGACAAACCTTTAGATAGTGTGCTAACATGTAAAAGTCCTAATTATTAGGATGAAGCGTTTACTTTTGTTTTTTATTTTTATTCATCGATTTTTTCATAACTGAATAAAAATAAAAAACTATTGACAATCTTTTCTGAAAAGTGTTATCATTTAGAAGTTGTCAAGAAAACAAGATTGACCTTTGAAAACTAAACAAAGTAAGACGAACCAATGTGTAGGGCGTTTTGACAAGTGTCAAAACAAACAACATTAGTGAATATTTATTCGCTAGCAATTCAATTAATGAGCTACAAGCTTCATTAAAAACGTTGAGTGAGACTCAACACTTTTTATGAGAGTTTGATCCTGGCTCAGGACGAACGCTGGCGGCGTGCCTAATACATGCAAGTCGAACGCTTTTATCTCACCGGGTGCTTGCACCCACCGAGATAAAGGAGTGGCGGACGGGTGAGTAACACGTGGGTAACCTGCCCATAAGTGGGGGATAACATTCGGAAACGGATGCTAATACCGCATATCTCTATTGGCCTCATGGCCAAGTGATGAAAGGCGGCTTCGGCTGTCGCTTATGGATGGACCCGCGGCGCATTAGTTAGTTGGTGAGGTAACGGCTCACCAAGACGATGATGCGTAGCCGACCTGAGAGGGTGATCGGCCACACTGGGACTGAGACACGGCCCAGACTCCTACGGGAGGCAGCAGTAGGGAATCTTCCGCAATGGACGAAAGTCTGACGGAGCAACGCCGCGTGAGTGAAGAA
>NZ_FOQE01000062.1 GCF_900113675.1 Pisciglobus halotolerans | reverse complement strand
ATATAGGGACATCCTCCTGATTTTGTGTGGTAACTTAATTATACAGGATGTCTCTTTTTTTGTGTCTATTTTTGTAACATATCTATTGTACCTCTACAGTTGTTAGAACTAGCAGCATTAAACTTTAAAAAAGGAGTTGGTTACAAACACAACTCCTCTTTGGATTGACTATGCATCCTATTCAGCCGCATCTTTTTAGGTAACTACATTTTAGCAGTTCCTTTTAACTGACGAATTTCTTCTTCTAAAGCAGCAATCTTTTCATTTTTATCTCGCAGCTGGCTTTCCATCATCTGTTGCATTTCTTTGCGATTTTGATCTAGATCTTCCTTGCTTTTTGCCTGAATGTCAACTACTTTTCTTTCAGATTGTTTAATTTGTTTACGATTACGGTACATTGATCCTGTGGAGATCAAAACAGCAATCAGTGCTCCAAGCAGCAATGAGCCTAAAATAACCATGATCAGCGGCCACGTCACCGTTTTAAACATAAAATTGACCGGAACGTTTTCCATATTTGAGATGGCAAAAAAAGATACGATCACCATTAAAATAATTGCGACGATTGTTGTCCATTGTTTTTTCATCTGCTACTTACTCCTCCTTAAAAAAGCTTCTATTTTTTGTTAAAGGCTGTACCAGCTAGAAAATCACCGATTTTTGGAAATAAGATATATGCTCTGCTAGCAAATTCCATGATTTTCGGCAAATTCAATTCTCTTTTAGATGTTCCCATAATAGAAACAACTTGATGAGCAACATTTTTTGGATCTAAGGCAAGTTGGCCCACTTTTTCTAAATAATCTCCATTTTTATCAGCCAAATCGAAAAAATCTGTTTTTACTGGTCCCAAGTTGACTGTCGTCACTCCAACATTCAGCGGTTTAAGATCTAAACGTAATGCATTTGAAAAGCCAAGAACGGCAAATTTACTTGCAGAGTAAATAGTAGATTTAGGTGTCGCAATTTTTCCACTCATTGAACAAATGTTAATAATATGACCTTTTCCTCTTTCAGCCATTTGAATTGCAGCAAATTGAGAAGTATACATCAATCCTAATACATTGACTCGCATCATTTTTTCAGCAATATTCATATCAACTGTTCGAAAGTCTTCAAAATGTCCAAATCCAGCATTATTGACCAATACATCGATAGGTCCTACTTCTGCTGAAGTTTTTTCTAGCACCTCTTCGATTTCTTCTGGATCAGAAATGTCTAAGTGAAACACATAAGCTTTTTTGCCAGACAGCTTTTCACAAGTCTTCTGTACTTCTCTTAGCTTTTCTATTCTTCTAGCCGCTAAGATGACAATAGCACCTTTTAAAGATGATTCGTAAGCAATTTGTTCACCTAGACCAGAAGAAGCTCCTGTAATCAAGATGACTTTATTCTTCAAAGATTTTTCCCTAGACAAGTAAATGACTCCCTTTCTATCAAGATCCATTTATTTACGCAATAGAACCGGATATTCATCAAAATCTTTTACAACTTTTGTTGCTTTAAAAATATGTTGAGCTTCTTTTTTTAACAAGGCAATATCTTTTGGTAAATAACGAGCACTGATGTGTGTCAGGAGCAACTGCTGAACATTTGCGCTTTTAGCTACTTCAGCAGCTTCTGTATTGGTTGAATGATGATACTCTTTTGCCATTTGGCGGTTACTGCCGTCAAATGTACTTTCATGAACAAGCACATCTGCATTTTTTGCGAGTTCTACACTATTGGCTGTTTTCCTTGTATCTCCTAGAATCGTAACAATGCGTCCTTTTTGAGCAGGACCAATGAAGTCTTGGCCATTAAAGATACGGCCATCTTCTAGTTCGATTGTTTCACCATTTTTTAGTTTACCCAATAATGGGCCAGCAGGGATCCCCGCTTCCTTTACTTTATCCATCAGCAACATGCCAGGATGACTAGCTTCTTCTACACGATAGCCAAAAGACTGGATCCCATGGTCAAGTTCTATGCAAGTAACAGTGAATTGATCATCTTTAAAAATCGTCCCTTCCTGTTCAATTTCATGAAAAGTCAACGGATATTTTAAAAATGTTTTGCTAACTTTCAAACTGGTCAATACGAACTGTTTGATTCCAACAGGGCCGTAAATAGCAAGTTCATCATCTCCCCCTTGAAAAGCCCGGCTAGCCAAAAATCCAGGCAATCCATAGATATGATCGCCATGTAGATGAGTGATAAAAATTTTATTGATTTTTCTTGGCTTCAATGTCGTATGCAAAATTTGATGTTGCGTTCCTTCTCCGCAATCGAAAAGCCAGACTTGATTGATCTCATCTAAGAGTTTCAAAGCAATACTTGTTACATTGCGTTGTTTTGAGGGGACTCCTGCGCCGGTACCTAAAAACATTAATTCCATTATTTTCATCCTTTAATAAAAGATTCTGACTTCTTACTTTCCATGATAAACCTAGTACGTGTTATTATTCCATAAATTCGAATTCAAATTTTTCGATTCGAACGATATCGCCATTTTTAGCGCCTCGGCTTCGCAATTCTTCGTCTACTCCCATTGTTCTTAATTGACGAGCGAATCTCAACGAAGACTCATCATGTTCAAAGTTCGTCATCTTAAATAATTTTTCTAATTTCTCTCCGCTTAATACCCAGGTGCCGTCTGACTCTCTTGTCACAGTAAAAGATTTTTCTTCTGGGGTGAATTGGTATAAAACAGATTGATCCTCTTCTGCTTCTTCCGGCTCGTACATAGGGAATTCCGGCGTTTTTTCAAGAAGATCTGCCGTTGCATTCAGCAAAGCTTGAATCCCTTGGTGGGCAATAGAAGAAATTGGAAAAATTATCGGATCTTCTCCAAATTCATCTTCTTGGTTTGCTCCCAATTTTTCTTTGAACGCTTGAAGATTCTCTTCAGCATCCGGCATATCCATCTTGTTTGCTACGATAATTTGAGGCCTTTCAAGCAATCGTAAATTATATGACTCTAATTCATTATTGATAATTTGATAGTCTTCATAAGGATCACGTCCTTCACTGGCACTCATATCGATGACATGAAGCAAGACACGTGTTCGTTCAATATGACGTAGAAATTGAGTTCCCAGGCCTACTCCTTGAGAAGCTCCTTCAATCAATCCTGGCATATCAGCCATCACAAAGCTTCTTCCGTCATCTGTTCTAACCATTCCTAAGTTAGGTACAAGTGTTGTAAAGTGGTAAGCACCGATTTTAGGTCGTGCAGAAGAAACAACTGATAGTAAGGTTGATTTTCCAACCGATGGAAAACCTACGAGACCAACATCTGCTAATACTTTTAATTCCATTTCGATGTCGAACTCTTGTCCAGGTTCTCCATTTTCAGCAATCTCCGGCGCCGGATTTCTAGGCGTCGCAAATCGAATATTTCCTCTGCCGCCTCTACCGCCTTTTGCTACAACAAGCGTTTCTCCATCACTTACTAAATCTCCTATGATCTTTCCTGTTTCAGCGTTTTTAACTGTTGTGCCAGGTGGGACTTTAACGTATAAATCTTTAGCACCTTTGCCGTGCATGCCTTTTGTCATGCCGTTTTCGCCAGAAGTTGCTTTAAAGTGACGATTCATTCGAAAGTCCATTAGTGTCCGCAAACCTTCATCCACGATGAAAATAATATCTCCGCCGCGGCCGCCATCTCCTCCAGACGGCCCTCCATCTGGTACATACTTTTCTCTTCGGAAAGAGACCATTCCATTGCCGCCATTGCCAGCTTTGACATGGATGGAGACTTGATCTAAAAACATCGACATACTTTTTCCTCCTCATTTCATTGAGTAAAGATGATTTCTCATTTTTCTTTCCAAGCAATCAAATTTCTTTTTCCATCATCAAAAAATGTGTTTAGAAAAAGAATAACTTATTTATTCACTCTCGAAATTCCTTATCATCTTCTTTATTTTACTTATAATTTTGACTTTTGTCTATTTTTGCATGCATTATTTTTCTGCATTTGAGATATTCCTTTTTTTAAAAGAATCTTTTGTCTTAAAAAGCTGCTCGGCTTCTATACTTTTTTGTGGACTTTATTTTTTCAATAGCCTATACTGATACAGTAAAAAAGCACAAAAAAAGTTTGAATGGAGATGAACGAATTGACTAATACTATTCGTCTTGGCTTGGTAGGTTATGGAAACATTGGAAAATCTGCTGAAGCAGCAATTGAAGCGTTCCCTGATATGGAAGGTGTTGCCGTGTTTACCCGTCGCAACCCTGAAACATTAAATAGCAAATTACCAGCGGTTTCTATTGATCAAATTTTAGAATACAAAGATCAAATCGATGTTTTGATTTTATGTGGTGGATCTGCAACAGACTTACCAGAACAAGGTCCTTCTCTGGCAAAACACTTTTCTACGATCGACAGTTACGATAATCATGGTGAAATTCCTTCGTATTTCTCAGCCATAGATGCATCAGCTAAAGAAAATGGAAACACATCAGTGATTTCAGTAGGTTGGGATCCAGGACTATTTTCCATGAACCGAGTATTATTTGACTCTGTCCTTCCTTCTGGCAAAACTTATACATTTTGGGGAAAAGGACTTAGTCAAGGACATTCAGATGCTATTCGCCGTGTAGCAGGCGTCAAAAAAGGTGTTCAATATACAGTTCCAATAGAAGAAGCTCTAGATGAAGTACGTTCAGGCTCTCAACCTTCTCTATCTGCTAAAGAGCAACATGAACGGGTTTGCTATATTGTCGCAGAAGAAAATGCAGACAAAGAAAAGATCGAACAAACGATCAAGACGATGCCCAACTACTTTGAGCCTTACCAGACAACGGTTCATTTTATTGATGAAGAAACTTTTGAAAACGAACATCAGAAAATGCCGCATGGCGGATTTGTGATCCGCACTGGGGAATCAGCTTTAGAAAACCAGCAAAGAATGGAATTTCAGCTGAAATTGGAAAGCAATCCTGATTTTACTTCTTCTATTCTCGTTACTTATGCACGAGCTGTCATGAAACTGAAAGAAGAAGGCAAAACAGGCGCGTTTAGTGTTCTAGATATTCCACTATCTTACCTGTCTGATAAAACACCAGAACAATTGAGAAAAGATTTCCTTTAATCTCTGTTTTTTTACGTTCATTGCATAAAGGAAAAGCCTGCTTCTGATCATATATTCTATTAATGAGTATTTTTTAAAGTAAGACCGAAAAAAGCTGGACAGATATTGTCCAGCTTTTTTCGGTTCTTCCTCTTTTAACGTTGGTAAAGAAATAGGATTCTAACGAGCTTAGCATTAAAAAAATTGTTTTTTTACAGACCAACGTTAAATATTGTAGAACACTTTTTTCTTTTGCCTGAAACCTGTCCGCTCTAAATCTAATGAATATCATCTTCAAAAAAATATATGCATATTACAACTATATCATTGAGAAGTGAATGGTTTACCATTATTAGGTCGATTTGAAGGAGGCTTTTTTTAAAAAAAACGCCACTATAATCGAGTTATGTCAACCTTTTCTGCTTGTTTCTTCATTTAGTTGTCTGTAGCAACTATATTTTCAAACTCAGCTTTCATTTTTTGAAGTGTTCACTCTAATCGACTTCCCTCTTTCAAAAAAAGGTGGTTCTTTTTCTACATTAAATGAATAGAGTTGTATAATTTGTTTGGCGGAAATCACAAGAAAGGACACCTCTTTATGTAAAAATCATGGTCGTTACATTCTTTCAAAAAAAGCTGCAATAATGTTTAAACAAGAAAAATATCAGTTTCGCTAAGATTTACGGTATAAATCAATTGCAATGTCAAAAGCGAAGTATCTGCTCTGCGCGTTTTGTATTGCTTGTTAAAAAAGTAAAAAATGGAAAGCATTGCCGACGTAAATGTGAAAGCTTTTGTCTAACCATTTATAGACACGATTTTTGATGTTGTTAGTGTAAAATTATTGTTGGAAAACACAAAAAAAGGAACAGCTCCTTATGTTATGATGATGTTAACCCAAACCCACCAAGAAGGAGCTGTCCTTATGTCTATTATACAAGAAATGATGGAAACAATCACGAAAGAAATGAAACTTATTTTTGATCAAGCGGTGTCAGGAAAATCAGCTTTTAATGATGTTATTTTCGATATCCAAGAGTTGATGAGAAAATCAGGTGTAGAACTGGCAGAAGACTTGTTTTCTCTTTTAGATGAAACGATCAACGAAAGCACACAACGCAAGAAAGATTGGCACATACAAAGGAAAGCAGATGAAAAAGTAGTTTCTACA
>NZ_FOQE01000075.1 GCF_900113675.1 Pisciglobus halotolerans | reverse complement strand
AAAAAAAGACATCGATTAAATCTCGTTGTCTTTTTTTGTGCTAACAGATTGGCGCATTATCCAAATAGTATCATGCGATACATGAAATTAGATAAAACCATGTAGCAAGAATCCTATTCCTATAGGGTTCTTTTTTTATATTGGTGTCAGATACAAGATTTCGTGTTATATGAAACGAAATCTTGTATCACTTTTTTGAAAGGAGAATCCATTTTCAATGACGTATAACGTCCAACCTCTAATAATGGAACAAGAAAGTGAAAGAAGTGAATGGAATAAAAATGAAAAGCAGTTATCAATCTAACCAAGAGCATAGAAGCTATTCTCAGATCGTTATAGGCCCTCACGACTTATCAAAGATATTTTTCAGTACTTCGGTCCTATCCAGGTATTTAAACGCACAATAAAAAAGAACCTCTTTACTTTCTAGGTTCTTTTTTGCCTATAATATTTTCAAAAGCTAGCATATTGGCTCCAGCCATTAAGAGACCGACTGGAATATTACTTGTAGCAATCGCAGTCATTATTCCCATAAAAATACCGAAGTATAAAGACCTTTTCACGCTCCACTTCACTCCTTGGCCATTTTATTGTTCAGTATCAAAATCTATGTATTCGTTTATTGTGTAAGATAAATTTTCTATCGAGTTTTTTTGTATATGATAAGAGAAACATTCCGTATACAGAAAGACTCTAACTATTGCTAGGATCTTTTTTTAACGGATGTCTGATTATCTTTTATTTCAGCATACAGTGAAGTTGCTAATGCAAAAATTGCCGCCATTGCTAACTTTTGCGTTGTATTAAAAATAAAACCTTCTAGAATTAAAGAAACAAGTAATAATACGCTGGTTAAAATTAAAACACCTTTTACAATTGTATTAAGTGTGGTCGTCATGAAACCACCTCCCCCTAAAGTTTAACAAAGATATAGTCTTCAAACTAATACAATCTTGATTTTGCTTTTTGAAATACGTATGTTTAAATATTCTGTATGTCTGCATTCCAAACAACTCCCATCTAGTAAATAACATTGTAGACCAAATTTACTGGATAATGGTGCTGTATATACGTATCATCATAAAGGGACTTTGTATCCATATAATAATTAGGAAGATTTTTTGAAAATGTAGCTATATTTTTTAAAGGCAACTGATACTCTGCTACTATGGCTTTAACATTTTTCTTCACCTAAATAATGCAATTCAATCATTTTCTTTAACTTCAGTTCGCTTTTGTTACAAAAAGTTATATTCATCGTCAATAGCAACTAATTCACATCTTATTATTTCTTCATTCTTCATACCTATCTACCTCTCTAGTTGATAGTCTATTTATTCCTATCCAGCTGCATATAATTTTTATTATTATTTTTGTTTCCTATTGCATGTAACTATTTTTTTTAGTACTTGCTTTTGGGTGGTCACTTTGCTAACAGAGGTGTTGATGTTTTGGTGTTGAGCATAGTTGTACCCTAGACAAGCCATATAAAAAATAATTATATGACAATCTAGAGTACAACATGCTATTTTTCTTTTTATGTATTTTGAATTTCTAACGTCGGCGAGACGATTGGAGCCACTATCACATCTGTATGCGTTGGTGTTATTGAAACACACCTAAAACCCTCTTAAAATCCTCCCTAAGAGCATTGTTTTAGGTTACCAGGCTTTTGGCCCAGGATTACCACCCCCGCCGTTAAATCGGTCGCGGACACCATTCAGGGAAAGAGTGCATACAGTAAACTCTTTTGATCCCCTATCGCTAGTTATTGAAGTGGCTAGCGCCTAACCTGTCCCCTTTATTCCAGTTTTTCATGGCTGCAGCTTGTCCCCTACAGTTTTAAAAAAGACCTATTATTGCCAACTCAAAAAGAGGCTGGTATAATAAGACACATAAAACCGGAAAAGTTTTGCGTGTCTCGTAGATTGGAGTCTACGGGGCTTTTTTTGTATTCAGTTTTTAGTCTTGCTTTGAATTGAGTTAAATGTACTACACTATTTTTTTTTTGTAAAACCTTATTTTGTAGGCGAAAACCCGTTTCTTTGTATACACGTCTACATGTAGATTTGTAGATTTGTAGACGTGTCTACATGTAGATTTGTAGATTTGTAGATTCGTCTACAT
>NZ_FOQE01000063.1 GCF_900113675.1 Pisciglobus halotolerans | reverse complement strand
TAAAATACGCTCGTTCGTCTTCAATGTGAATGTGTTGCTTAGCCAGTTCAGAAAAACCAAAGATGTTCATCAGCTCTTTCACTAGGACGAGACCCGAATCACTCGATAGCTGACCACCTGTATGAGAAATAGTGATATTTGAATTGAATTTTACTTGATTTTTGTGTAAGCTAGTCATGAAAAGAACTCCTTTCTTTTGGTTGGTTTAGTCACTTTAACCATAGCAGAAAGGGGTTCTTTTTTCATCACTTAACGGGTGAAGATGAAAAAGTAATTGTAAGCTGCCGTGAGGCAGTTTCACATGGTTTTAATTAAAAGTATGAATTATTCAGGTTTAATGATTGTTCATAAAGAAACAACAGGCTAGCCGCAATATTGGCACCATTCGAATAACCTAGCGCAATGACCTTTTTTCGATCAAAGTGGTATTTTTCAGCTGCTTGATTAATAAAGTCATAAAGCTGTTTGGTTTCCTTTATTAAATCTTCTTCATCAAAAACGCCTTCTGCTAGCCGTTTGAAAAATCGAGGCATTCCATTTTCTAAAATATTTCCTCGAACACTTAAAATGGACGCTTCTGGGTCAATAAACTCAGCGACCGGCAGCAAATCATACTCATTTCCACCCGTCCCATGAAGAAGCAAGAAAACTGGCTTCGTTGGATTGCCTTCTTTAAATAAGTGAATCATTTTTTCACTCACCTTTCTTTACTTTTCATTTTATCTGTTTGGATTTGTCTTTGATCATCACTATTTATTTGGTGAGGTTTAATGCATAACAAAAAGGGTTGTGAATGTTCTTTCAATATTTTTTATTTTTTTACTGCCGGCTGGCCTTTGATTTTGTCCAAAAATTGGGTCAGCTGAGCTAGTTCTTCGACGGAGTAATCCTCAAATAAATAGCGAACAGAACTCACATAGTTGGGAGAAATATCCTCACGAATTTGTTTACCTTGATTTGTCATCTGAATATAAATAACTCGTCGATCCGTTGAGCTGGGAACACGCCTGACATATCCCTTTTTTTCTAATTTGTCAATCACATACGTGATACTGCTGCTGGCTAGTAAGAGTTTTCTTCCAATGTACTGAATTGGTTGATCTCCTTCTTTAAAAAGAAGTTCTAAGACCATATATTCAGTAAAGTTTAAATGATAAACGGATAAATCACTTTTTAATCTATCTTGAATGTATTGAGATGTTCTGATCATGCTCATTAATGCTTTTATTTTAGGATCATTTTCTGTCATTTTTTCCACTCCGAATGTTTTTTCTGATTGAATATCTTTAATTCGAGATAAATTTATCATAGAACATTTAAGCGGTCAATCCACTATCGCATCATGAGCACACTTATTTTGTTTTTTATCTATCATAAACGATACAAATCGGTATCGATTCAAGCTGCATCATAAAAAATGAATGATTTAAAAAGAGGCTAAGATCATTTCTTAGCCTCTTAGAGAACTGTTTTATTTCAGCGTACAAAATGTTTAAGATCTATTGTAAACATCTTCAATATTTATAAGATGTTTTGTTTTCTTGCTTTAACGGTGAAATCCCCTTAGCCAAATGGAAAGTTATTCCACGTCGATCTTATTGATTATCTTGACGAACAGTTTTCAAAGCTGTAGACCATGCGTTTACTTGATCAAGCATCGTGTTGACTGTTGATTCTTGAATCGCTGCTGGCTTAAAGACGCTCATGTTTTCAAAATCAGTAAACAAGGACATAGCAGGATGTGTACGGACATCGGCTACTTGCAGCTCAGCCAATACAACTCGTAAGGCTTCAGCAGCGCGAACACCGCCAGATGAACCATAACTTACGATGCCTGCTGCTTTATTATTAAATTCAACATATAAATAATCAATAGCATTTTTTAGTGCAGCAGTTATGCCATGGTTGTATTCAGGCGTAATAAATACAAACCCATCAAGACTCTTGATTTTTTCAGACCATGGCAAAGCTTCTGGGGTTTGATAATCTTGGCTGAAAGAAGCTGAAATAGGTTCAGCATACATTGGTAAATTGTAATCTTTGATATCAACTACTTCATATTCAGCATCTCCGCGCTTGTCACCAATTTCTTTTACCCATTCTGCTACTTGTAAACTATTTCTTCCTGGACGTGTACTTCCAGTGATAATACCGATTTTATTCATTATAATATTCCTCCTACAATTTTGAATGCCGTTAATTCCAAATCAATTAACTAACTAATTGTAAGTTTACTATCAAAAAGTAAATAAGTCAAGAGGAAAGATGCTTTTTATTTCTATTCTTTTCATTTCTTCCGATCCTCATTCAGTTTATTGGTTTATTAAAGATCAGACGGCGTAACGATCCCCAATAAAGTTTCTTCTTTTTTACCTTCTTCAGTAATCAATAGTGCCTTTACTTCTTGATTATTCCGCAATAATTCTGCCGCAACATCTACACTCATTTCTTTGCGTATCACTAAGTAATTGGAACTTTTTTCATCCTCTTTTAAGATCTCACCAACTTTGATCTGGTCGAATTGAACTTGTCCTTCATCTGCGTAATTGGCTAACCAACTCGCAATACCATTTTCAGTCAAAACACCAACTAATTGACTGTTTTCATAGATAGGAAAATGAGTGAACTTGTGTGTCTGAATAATTTTTAACAATTTAGAGAAATAATCGGTCGTTTGAAAACAAACCACTTCTCTTTTAAAAATTGGAAAAACTTTGTTTGGATTTTTAATCTCTCTTTCAATTTTTTCAATTTCCTCAACCACTGTGTCCGTTGGGTCAGCTATATACTGACCTGGAAAAACCTTTTTGTGTACCATCACATTTCGCAAATCAGCAAATGCTTGTAATTCACTTTTGTATTGTTTTACACCGCTATTTCGATATTCATTTTCATCAAGCAAACGGTAGAACGGCTTTTTATTTTCCTCTTCATGACTTAAAAAACTTAAATAACTTTGGATGCGATTAAAGCTAGCAATAAACTTTTCAGCATTTTGGCCCATTTTACTTCTCCTTTTCTGATTTTAAAATATATTCAGCCAATTAAAAATGGCTGCAGAACCTAGACTGTAGAGAGCAGTTGGCAATGGTTTTCCTAACAATATAATCAAGGTGAATTTTTTCAAAGACATACTCGTCAATCCTGCTAAATAACATAATGCATCATCTGGTGCGATTGGAGCTATAATACTGATCGCAAAAAAGCGGTCAAATGCTTTTCCCTTATTTAAATGGGCAGCATACTTTTGATATAAGCGTTCGCCTACCATCTTTTTGGCGATCCATTGTCCGTATCTCCGTGAAATAAGAAAAGCAATGATTGACCCCAAACTGATCCCAAGATAGTTATAAAATAATCCCCAGCCTGCTCCAAATAGAACAATGCCTGCTGTACAGGTAACTGCTGCAGGCAGAAAAGGTAAAACAACTTGAAATACCTGTATCAGGATAAAAATCAAAACTGAATAAAACCCAAAGCTATTGACATAAGCAATTAAGCTTTCACGTGATTCAAATAAACCACCTTTATACCCATAGTAAATGAGCAAGCCTGTCAAAATCACGCCTGCTAATGACACGATATCGATCATGTCAACTTTGTACTTACCAAATAACTTCATCTTAATACCTCATTTTGTTCGTCTTTTAAAAAGTAGTTCACTTTTTCTGTTTGGATCACATGAAAAAACTTGTGCTTAGTTTATACAGCATTTATTTTTTCGATTCTTCATCTTCTAACGCTGGTAAAGAAAGATGCCCCTAACGGATTTAGCATGAAAAAGAAAAAGATTTTTTTACTGACCCCTGTTGAATAGTGTAGGATTCTTTTTTCTAATCCAGCTGGATCATGCGTATATTGTATTTTGAAAACAAAAAAACAGTCTTTCATATATACCTTTATCGATATACAAAAGACCGTTTCATTTTGAACATCTTTTATTTCCATTTCATTATTCTCGGTACATGTTTATAAAGGTAACCGTATAAAGAACAAAAGATAAACTCAAGAAAATCCCTGTCAGGATCATCAACACATTCGCCCAATTTTGTGAAACAGGTAATCCAACCAACGCTGTCATACAGACATAAAAGATAGCTGTCGAAATTTTTCCAAACCATTTTGCTCCGTCTAGTTTCTTCCCTTTACGCAATAAAACCACATTCCCTAATAACAGCGCCAGTTCTTTAAATACAAATAATAGGACGATCAACCACATATAGCGGTATTTCATAACAAGGCAAAATACAATTGCCCCCTGCGTCAGTTTATCTGCTACTGGATCTATCAGTTTTCCCAGTTCAGTAATTTGATGAAATCGTCGAGCAATAAGACCATCAAATAAATCTGTTAAACCAGAAAAAATAATGATGCTCGCTGCCACATAATGATCTTCCTGTGATTGAGCATTCAAGTAGAGGTATACAAAAATCGGGATTAGAATAATCCGTATATAAGAAAGAATATTAGGTATTGAAAAAAGTTCTTTTCGTGTTACGTTCACGTATTTTCCTCCCACAACTGTTGAATAAAAGGCTTGTTTATGATTTTATTTCCTTTAGGAATCAGTAAACTAAGCTTTTAACTTATTCTATCACTCATTTTTATGATCTTATTTTTCTTTATAATCAAAGTGATCAATTGAATAAGTCACACTTTCCATATCTTCAATACTGAAGAAAGTTTCTTCATTCTCAGCTGGGACGGCTAAATAAATTGGCATAATGGTATTTGGTTCTAATACACCAAAATCATCTTCAGATAAATGATATTTCGCTTGATTCAAGATTTCCTGACCGTCTTTCGTTGCCATGCTAACATTCAGATCAATGTCTGTCATTGCCACATTCGTTCGATTGACAATAATAAAGGCTGCTTGAACATTACTTTTTCCTTTTTCACCTAAATAGAGGCCTGTAAAATGGATCGCTACGTCATTTTCTATCCCTAAAGAATCTGACTTTTCTATTCTATCTTGGATCGATTGTAATAAGGGATCGCTATCGACCGTATAACCTTGTTCAACTTCAGCTGCTTGGGGAACAAAAGTCAAATCTTCTCCCACTTTTACGCCAGAAGATGCTGTTGCATCAGAAGACTCTGCTTTACTGCTAGCCTCTGAACTGTTTGTACTTTTCGTAGTTGAACTACTGTCTGTTGCTTCAGATACGACTGATGAATCACTTACCGCTGGATCTTCTTGTTTTGGTTCTTTATCCCCGCATCCTGCCAGTATAAGGGATGCACCTAACAACATTGCCATCTTTTTCATACTTATCTCCTCCTAAAGGTGGTTTTGTTTTACGTTCTTATCATGTATATAAAATCATTGTAACGTATTTTTAATCTCCCCACAATTAAAAAGAAAACACACTTCATGGCAATGATTGGTTGCTCAGTTGTAAAGTCAAATGCATAAATTTTTATAAAAACCTTGGTAGACAATGGATTTACTAAAAAGTCAGTATTATCAAGGGATGGGATAATCTTCTGTCTTTAGTCTTGTGCCCATTCTATTTTTTTGGCTTATTGTTGGTGCGTCTTTTAGCGTGTCTTGCAATAAGCTGTGTCAAGAGGAAGAGCAGAGCGGCTCTTGATACAGCTTGTTGCAAGACGCTATCCTTTCGGCGCAACAAGAAGCTCGTTAAGCTGCGACTATTCTATCTATTTCAGATGCTAAACATTCTGTTGGTGTAGCATAATCTATGATTCGACGTGGACGTTCGTTGATTGCGTCTGTATAAAGCTGGAGCTCTTGATATCTTAAGTTTCTTAGTGAATGGCCTTTAGGAACAAATTCGCGAAGCAGACCGTTATGTCGTTCATTCGTCCCTTTTTCCCAGGAAGCGAAGGCATGAGC
>NZ_FOQE01000065.1 GCF_900113675.1 Pisciglobus halotolerans | reverse complement strand
TTTCCTTTAAAATGATTCATCGTCATTCCTCCTGCTATCTTTTTCTATTATTCTACCTTATTTGATAGTAGATTTAAAACTTTGCAACAGAACCCAAAAAAGGAAGTCCCTTCTGTAGAATAAAGTTAACGACAACCAATTCACAGAAAAGAGGACTTCCCTATGAATGATTTTACTACAGAAATTGTGCAAACTCTAGTCACTAAAGGCGATTTAAATGAATTATTCCGTTCGCACTTAGAAAAAGCGATAAACACACTCCTACGGACTGAATTAACGGCTTTTTTAGATTACGAAAAATATGATCGCACTGGTTTTAATTCAGGTAATTCGAGAAACGGTTCTTACTTTCGATCAATCAAAACCGAATATGGTGAATTAACATTGGAAATACCTAGAGATCGTAATGGTGAGTTTAAACAACAAACTTTACCAGCCTACAAAAGAACAAACGATACATTGGAAACCACTATTATCCATTTATTCGAAAAAGGTGTTACGATGTCTGAAATTGCTGATTTGATCGAAAAAATGTACGGTCATCACTATACTCCACAAACCATGTCCAACATGACTAAAGTTCTGACTGAAGAAGTAAATGCCTTTAAATCCAGAGCCTTAAATGATAAGTATGTCGCTATTTTTATGGATGCTACTTACATTCCACTAAAACGTCAAACCGTATCCAAAGAAGCGATTTATATTGCCATTGGTATACGAGAAGACGGCACTAAAGAAGTACTGAGTTATGCGATTGCTCCAACTGAATCAACATACGTTTGGAATGAGCTGCTACAGGATATTAACTCCAGAGGAGTTCAAGAAGTCTTGCTTTTTATTACGGACGGCTTAAAAGGCATGAAAGATACTATCCATCAAATTTATCCTAAAGCAAAATATCAGCATTGTTGTATCCATGTATCTCGTAATATCGCTCATAAAGTACGTGTCAAAGACCGAAAAGAAATCTGTGATGACTTTAAGGCTGTTTATCAAGCTAACTCAAAAGAAGAAGCGAATACCTTCTTATCCGGCATGATTGAGAAATGGAAGAAAAACTATCCTAAAGTGACGCAGTCACTCATAGAAAACCAAGACTTATTAACTTTTTATGATTTTCCACCTAGCATTCGTAGAACCATTTACTCAACCAATCTAATCGAGTCTTTCAATAAGCAAATTAAAAGATACAGCCGTAGAAAAGAGCAGTTTCAAAATGAAGAATCACTAGAACGCTTTCTAGTCAGCATTTTTGATACATACAATCAAAAATTTCTAAACAGAAGCCATAAAGGTTTTCAACAGGTAACCGATACATTAGTTTCAATGTTTACTGAGTAACTAATTATTTTGCAGGAGGACAATTTATTTACACAAAATTATTGACGCTCCCTACATTAAGGAGTTATGATATTAAACAAGGAAAGCGCTTTCCCAAAAAAACTAGGAGATATGTTATGAAAAAAAAGAAAAAGCTATCACTGTCTTCTTTTAGTATCTTGTTTCTTATTTTAATCGTACTGGCTTTAATTTCCATTATTCTCTCAGGCAAAAGCTTTTCTCCAACTTTGTTGATGGATGAAGGAGGTGTAGCTGAAGTAGTTCCGGCAAAATTTTCCACTGTTGTTATGGCTACATTTAACGGTTTTAAAGATGCTATTGATATTTGTATTTTCATCTTAATTCTGGGTGGATTTTTGAGTATCGTGAACAAAACAGGTGCCCTAGAAGCTGGTATTCAAAAAGTTGTAAGAAGACTAAATGGGAATGAGTTAAGGATTATTCCGGTGTTAATGATACTTTTTTCAATTGGCGGTACAACTTTCGGAATGGCTGAAGAAACAATTCCTTTTTATGCCATATTAACACCTGTTATGATTGCCGCTGGTTTTGATCCTATCGTATCCATTGGAACTGTTCTATTAGGATCGGGAGCAGGGGTTCTTGGTTCAACGGTGAATCCCTTCGCTACAGGAGTCGCAATGGACGCTTTGACGGCAATTCACATTCAAACAAACACAGGGTTGGTTATAGCTTTAGGATGTGTTTTATGGTTCACAACAACAGCCTGTGCAATTTACTATGTAATGAAATATGCAAAAAAAGTAAAGCAAGAAAAAGGGTCAACGATTCTTTCACTTCAAGAACAAGAAGAAAGTGAAAAACACTTTAAAACAGATCAATCAAAAACACTAGAATTTACTAGCAAGCATAAAACAGTTCTACTATTTTTCGCATTTACATTCATTATCATGGTGGTTTCTCTCATTCCTTGGCAGAAATTTGGTATTGAGATCTTTAATGGTTGGAGCTCCTTTTTGACGGGGGTCAATCTAGGTGAGTGGTATTTTGGTGACTTAGCTATGTGGTTTTTATTGATGAGTATCATTATTGCTGCTTTCTTCAAGATAGGTGAAAAACAAACGATTACTTCTTTTGTTGCTGGTGCAAGCGACATGCTCTCAGTTGTGTTGATTATCGTTGTGGCAAGAGGTGTATCAGCATTGATGTCATCAACAAATCTTGATTTGTTCTTGTTAGATCGTGCAACCAACCTCTTGGATGGACTCTCTCCTATTCTCTTTGTATTAGGTTCTTATGCAATTTACTTTGTTCTATCTTTCTTGATTCCATCATCTTCTGGATTGGCTTATGTAACCATGCCGATCATGGGGGGGTTAGCTCATCGAATGGGTTTCCCACCAGAAATCATGATTATGGTCTTTGCAGCTACCCATGGTGTTATCAATCTAACGAGTCCTACGTCAGGCATTCTTATGGGGACTCTAGAACTAAATAAGGTTGAGTATTCAACTTGGATGAAATTTATAAAAACCCCAATCATTACCATTATTGTTGTGAATCTTATAACTTTAATTATTTCAATCATCGCGTTATAGAAAGGATGGAAAGCAATGGAAAACGTAACAATTATTGGTGCAGGGAACGGTGGTGTCACTGCTGCCTATCATTTAGCGAAAAACGGCATTGAAGTATGTTTATATGACAATCCAAAATTTTCAACTCAAGTTGATGCAATTAGCGATAGCGGAAAAATTGTTGCTCTATCTGAACATCATGGAGAAAAAATGATGTTATCAGGAAGTGCGGAAATAAAGATTGCCACTACTGATATAAAACAAGCACTTTCTTTTTCAAAAAATGTCGTCATGGTTTGTCCTTCTTTTGCTCAAGAAATTTTCTTCAAAGATATGCTGCCCTATCTGACTTCTGAACATAGAATTGTCATCATGCCAGGTAACTATGGAGGACTGGTCTTAAATAAAATGAAGGAAGATGCGATGATGCCAGAGTTGAATTTGACCTTTATCGATTGTATCAGTATTCCGTGGGCTTGCCGAATCGTTGAGCCGGGAGTTATTTGTATCATGGGTCTCAAAAGCTTTTTACCATTAAGTATCTTTCCGAAAGAGAACACAACTTCTGATTTACTAGATACTCTAAAAAAACTGATCCCTATTCCAATCGAGGTCTTGGACGATCCAATTGAAGCAGGACTGGAAAACATTAATTTTGGGGGACACCCTTTGTTAACAACCTTGAACATGGGCATTTTGGAAAACTTTGAAGGAAACTACAACTATTATCGAGATTGTTGTAGTGTAGCGACTGCAAATGCAGCGGCTAAGATGGATGAAGAACGTTTAGCTGTTGGAAAAAGTTGGGGCTATTCTTTGAGAACAGAGCTTGAAGCAATGAATGCTTTATATGATAGTTCGTATGAAACTGTTTATGATTTCAACCGTGCTTCAACCACTCATGTGAAAATCAATAGTGCGCCAGCATCATCGAAACATCGCTACATCACAGAAGACGTTCCATATTTGCTTGTTCCTTGTTACGAATTGGCTAAATCAAAAGGAATTCGTGTGCCGATTGTTGAATCTTGTATTCATATTGCTTCAGCATACAATGGAGAGAATTATTTCAAAACTGGCCGCACTTTAGAAAAGATGGGAATTTCTCAGCAGTAAGTTCACAAGAAAATTTTAGGGGGAATTTGTTTGAAGAATAAAATAAATGTTTTTTCAGAGATTGGACCATTAAAACAAGTAAAGAATCGGGTTCGGGAATCGAAGCTGTGATCGATAAAGATTTTGCTACCGGGAAGTTAGCAGAATTGGTTGAAGCAGATGTTCTGATTATTTTGACAGGCGTAGAGAAAATTGCTTTAAACTTTGGGAAAGAAAATGAGCAATGGCTAGATCAAGTAACTGTCTCAGAATTGAAAAATTATATTGCAGAAGGACATTTTGCTCCAGGTAGTATGTTACCAAAGGTAGAAGCTGCCATTGAATATGTGAAAACACAGCCCCATTGTAAAACGATTATCACCTCTTTAGAAAGATTGGGAGACATTTTCAAAAATGGTGTAGGGACAACGATTCTTCCTTAATCATACGTTGCAGCAACTCATGAATGGTTTAAGGGGAGAGGGCTTATAAAAAAGAAAGAACGACAAAACTTAATAAAAAAAATCGTCACTGAAAATGAAATTTCAAGCCAAAATGAACTTCTGAAAATATTACGTTCCTATGGTGAATGCCAAACTCAGGCAACTATCTCAAGAGATATGAAGGATTTGCGAATTGTCAAATCATTTTCCAAGGAAGGGGAAATGAGACTTTTGATAATAAACGAAGATAGTAAAAAGGATGTTGGAGCATTATTTAAAAGTATTCAGGAGTATACTATTTCATATGAAAGAACGTCCTTCATCGTAACAATTCATACTTTTCCAAATGGTGCGGATATCATTGCGAATTACATGGATCAAATACCCATGTTTCAATTTGTAGCAACAATGGCAGGATACGACACCTTATTAATCATCGCTAAAACAGAAGACCAAGCAGAGAAAATCTGCCATCAATTACAAGAAATTCTTTCAAATTAAGTGATTGAACCAAAAGTTGTCTAGGGAAAAATATTAGAGGGTGTACAATATTTTGTGTAAGTTCAAAAATATTGTACACCTTCCTTTTCCTACTATTAGTCAAAAGAAATAACGGAGAAATTTTCTAATGCTTTTTCTTGCTAAGAGAGCGAACACTTTTTTCAAAACTAAATAACCTGAATAATTCATAGCTTTAATTCTTTGGCACATTTTATTGAAATATGTATCACTAATATCCCTATCAACTGATTTTGACTAAAAAGTTACTTC
>NZ_FOQE01000076.1 GCF_900113675.1 Pisciglobus halotolerans | reverse complement strand
TCAAATATCACTATTTCTCATACAGGTGGTCAATTATCGAGTGATTCGGGTCTCGTCCTAGTGAAAGAGCTGATGAACATCTTTGGTTTTTCTGACCTGCCTAATATGGCGAGGTAGGCTACCTAATTGATCTAGAATATCGAAAACGCGAGACAGATTATCACATTAAGCGCCGTGTGTTAATTGAGAGCTATATTGAGGATTTAAAGAAATTATCTAAACGTTATAATCATGCCGATACGAGCTGAAGGAAATACAAAAGGACATGCCTTTAATATGGGACAAGCCAGTGCCTTGGTTGAAATTATTTCAGCAACTGTCGGGGCTTGGCTAGTCACGCAAATCACCATTGTTTTACCTTATGCGCTAGCGTTTGCCGCTGGAGCAATGGTTTTTGTCTGTGTGGAGGAACTGATTCCAAATTCGCAAAACAATGGTTATAGTGAAGTAGCCACCATGGCTTTTATGCTTGGTTTTGCGATTATGATGACCTTAGATGTGGCGCTTGGTTAAGAAATAACAATTAAAGGGGTCTTTTTTCTCTGCAAATGAAATAGGAGAGAAAAGGCCTTCTTTTTATTTTCTAAAGGCTATCATTATAAATTGTGAACGACTTGTTTTAAAATAAGACTACAGTGAATAGAAAGTAGGAATTTTCATGTCATATCTTTTGTATGTTCTTGGTGCAGCGATTATTATTGTGACGCTGATTGATATTATTTGGACCACTTTATGGGTAGATGGGGGAGCGGGGTGGATAACGGACCGATTAACTACAGGCATCTGGCGTAGAATTTTAAAATCAGGTAAGGAGAACCTGATGAATATTTCTGGTCCTTTAATTCTCACGGTTACATTATTTACGTGGTTCTTTCTCCTCTGGTTTGGCGCAACGGTCTTTTTCGCTGGCGATTTAGGTGCCATTGTTCATTCTTCTTCTAGTCAATCCATTACTTGGTATCAATTACCGTATTACAGCGGCTTTGTGGTGTTTACATTAGGGATCGGCGACTTTACACCTCAAACCACTTTTTTTCAAATAACTACCGCTTTATTTTCCGGAATAGGCATGTTGATGCTCACTTTTGGGGCTTCTTATATCCTTTCTATTGTCAGTGTAGTGGTTGAAAAAAGGACACTTGCACGTAATATTATGGGAATTGGAGAAAGCAGTGTAGATTTTTTGCAAACGATATGGAACGGGAAAAATTTTAATCAGCTGGATGACGTTTTAGCTGACTTAAATTCACAAATTACTCAATATACACTACAAATTCAAGCTTTTCCTTTGCTTCAATACTACCACAGTGAGGATATTGAAAAAGCAACCACGGTAGCGATAGCAGTGCTCTATGACTCTGTACTGGTTCTCAGATATGGGATAAAAACTGAAAGATTAGTGAATACGACACTAGTTGATGCAACAGTAAAAAGTATTAATAATTTTATAGATACTTCTAGCGATGGTTATGGCAATCTTTTTGAAGATTATTATAAAAATCCGCCAGAACTTGAACTATCCAGTTTAGAACAGACAAGGATCCCTTTAAATCGTCAAGAAGACTATGAAAAAAATATGGAAGAATACGAAGACAAACGACATCAGCTACAAAAAATCATTATGATTGATCACCATGACTGGCCAAATCAGTAAAAAATAAAAGAGTGCTCATTTGTCTGCTTTACAGCAAAGCAGAGAAGAGCACTCTTTTTTTATGTCTATTATTTACATTTCATCCGGTGCTTGGACACCTAAAATTCTTAAATCTTCTTCAAGCATTAAGGCAACGGCATACACTAAGGCTAAACGACTCTCTCGTTCAGGTGAATCATCCAATTAGAAAATATATTTAATAAATATTTAGATTCCTGAATAATTCATACTTTTAATTAAAACCATGTGAAACTGCCTCACGGCAGCTTACAATTACTTTTTCATCTTCACCCGTTAAGTGATGAAAAA
>NZ_FOQE01000068.1 GCF_900113675.1 Pisciglobus halotolerans | reverse complement strand
TTGGGGAAGGTTCCTTGTTTTGGGAACGTTCTCCAAACAGATAGGCCAGCAAACGGCAGAGCCGTGCGGTAGCTGATGAGTGTACAAAAATAGAAAGCCTAAACTAGCTTAGTAAAAGGATGCCCGAGAAAAACTTGACACATACCAAAAAATAACGAGACTTGACTTTAAAAAGGGAACCGTCTATCATTGTAAAAGTTAGGCATAAGGGTATATTTTCCCTATCAAATCTGTTACTATTAAATAGTATGGAACAGAATAGAGGTGTAGGATAAGATGTATAATGATGACGAATTAAAAGGCAACATTAGTTGTTCTTTTTGTGGAAAGTCACAAGATCAAGTAAAAAAAATCGTGGCTGGACCTGGAGTCTATATTTGTAATGAATGTATTGATTTATGTAAAGAGATTATCGAAGAAGAATTTAAAGAAACAAGCTACGGCGAGTTTTTAGATGTTCCGAAACCTCAAGAGATCAGACAAATTTTAAATGATTATGTTATTGGTCAGGAACAAGCAAAGAAAGCTTTGTCAGTGGCTGTTTATAATCATTATAAACGCGTAAATCATTTTCTTGAAACTGAAGAGGATGATATTGAGTTACAGAAAAGTAATATTTGCTTAATTGGTCCAACTGGTTCAGGGAAAACATTTTTGGCGCAAACACTTGCTAGAATTTTAGATGTGCCGTTTGCCATTGCTGATGCTACGAGTTTAACAGAAGCTGGATATGTCGGAGAAGACGTTGAAAATATCCTACTTAAACTGTTGCAGTCTGCTGATTATGAAGTGGAACGCGCAGAAAAAGGGATTATTTATATTGATGAGATCGACAAAATTGCTCGTAAAAGCGAGAATGTTTCGATTACGCGCGACGTTTCCGGTGAAGGCGTTCAACAAGCTTTACTAAAAATATTAGAAGGCACAGTGGCAAATATTCCGCCACAAGGTGGAAGAAAACATCCACAACAAGAATTTATCCAATTAGATACAAGCAATATTTTATTTATTGTGGGCGGTGCATTTGATGGCATCGAAACAATTGTAAAAAATCGATTGGGTGAAAAAGTGATTGGCTTTGGAACTTCAAAAAATAAATTGGATGAAAGCAAATCTATTATGCAGCAAATCATTCCTGAAGACTTGCTTCAATTTGGTCTGATCCCAGAGTTTATTGGGCGCTTACCAATTATGACAGCTTTGGAAAAATTGTCAGAAGATGATTTGATTCAAATTCTTACACAACCGAAAAATGCTTTAGTTAAGCAGTACAAAAAACTGATGGCGTTAGATAATGTTGAATTGGAATTTGAAGATGAAGCGCTACGTGAGATTGCAAAACAAGCTATTGCTCGTAATACTGGAGCACGAGGATTACGCTCTATTATTGAAGACATCATGATGGAGATCATGTTTGACCTTCCTAGCCGTCCTGAAATCACTAAATGCGTGATCACAAAGAGTGTTGTGGAACACAAAGGAACACCTCTTTTTTATAATGACGAAGGTAAAAAAGTTATCTAAACATTTCTCTTTCAACTATCAAAGTTTAAAGTGTTATTGTAAAAACTGATAGGAAGTTAATGTAAATGAAAAAGTAACATAAAAAAAAGAGATCAATAGAGATATTGAGATGGATGAAGAGGCTGATTACTTACCAGCCTCTTTTTCTTTTAACGTTCACAAAGATTGAAAAATGTGGTTCTGCAATATTTACCGTTGTTCTGTAAAATATCAATTTTTTAATGCTAAACTCGTTAGAATTCTATTTCTAGAAATTTCAGGAGGCGCATAGGGCTACTGATAGCCATGAAAAAAGATGCAATGTGAATTACTTAGTGTTAGGCTTTAGCCGTTACACTAGATTTGAAGCTTGCAAGTATTGAGACACGATTTTCGGCTCAATGTGTTCGCATGGCTTTCCATCAGTAGCCCATCGAGCGGCGGAAATTTATTTACCAATGTTAAAAGAGGAAGAACCAAAAATGTTTATGAAAAGGAGAGGGAAAATGAAAGTAAATCAAGCAGAATTTATTATCAGTGCTGTTTCACCGGAGCAATATCCAAATACTGGATTTCCTGAAATTGCTTTAGCTGGTAGATCTAATGTTGGAAAATCTTCTTTTATCAACAAAATGGTCAATCGGAAAAAACTGGCAAGAACTTCAAGCAAGCCAGGGAAAACGCAAACGTTAAATTATTATTTGATTGAAAATCAATTCTATTTTGTCGATGTTCCAGGTTATGGATATGCAAAAGTATCAAAAACAGAACGTGCGAAATGGGGAGAAATGCTAGAAACATACTTTACTCAACGAGAAACACTTACGCTAGCATTGTCGGTCGTTGACTTTAGACATCCTCCAACACAAGATGATATCCAAATGTATGAATTCTTTAAGTATTATCAGATTCCTGTACTTGTAGTAGCCACAAAAGCAGATAAAATTCCTAAAAGTAAATGGAACAAGCATGAAAGCATCACAAAAAAAACATTAGACTTTGATAAAGAAGATCAGTTTGTAATTTTCTCTGCAGAAACAGGAGAGGGAATAGATGAAGCTTGGAAAGTGATTGAAAGTTTTCTCTAAGCTTTTTTAAAGCAACAATGAATAGTAAATAGAGCAGCTGAGAGGATTTTCCTTCTCAACTGCTCTATTTGTTTAGAAGTTTATGATTGACAAGCAAGACGATAAATAGCTTCTGCAAAAATATCCATCGAACGATAAATATCTTTCAACGGCATATTTTCATTTGGCATATGCATCGTATCTTGAGTATCAGGGAACATAGCCCCAAAAGCAACACAGTTTTTCATTGTACGCGCAAAAGTCGCACCGCCTGAAGACATTGGTTCTGCCTGATCTCCAGTTTTTTCTCTATAAACAGCCAGTAAAGTTTGGACTAAATCAGAATCTTTTGGTACATACAAAGAAGCAAGATAGTCAAATTCTTCGTAATCTAAATGATATTTGGCTGCAGCTGTTTTTAATGATTTTACGATTTCATCTTTGTCCGCACTGACTGGAATGCGAATATCAATTCCGATTTCGCTACTGTCTTCATTGATTTTCAATTGAGCAACGTTAAAGGTTAAACTTCCAGAATCTTCGTCATGAATTTCACCAAATAGTTGTGTACCTTTTGCATCTTCTCCAATTTCTTTTGCGATGAAGTTTAGTGCCGGTTCTGATACAACGGATGATAAGCCTATTGCTAAACGAGAAACTGCATTGGTACCTTGTGGAGCGTCTTTCGAATGGATGGCTTTTCCTTTTACACGAATGTGATCATCATTTTTTTCGTATTCAAATCCCTGCTGATCTAACTGTTTTTGGAGCTCATCAGCATATTCGCCTGAGTAAATAGCTTGATCTGGGACAACATTTAATGCTCCGCCTGCTTGAACTTGAACTTGATTTGATTTTGGACCATGCAATTTGACTTGTAAAAGCCCTTTTTCAGCATAGGTCAAAGGAAAAACTGAATCAGGTGAAAAGCCCATTGTCGCTGGTTTTTCTTTTTTATTGTATTGATCTAAGCCGCGCCATAAGTTTTCTTCATCGCTTCCGAATATAAAACGAATTCGACGTTCAAAGTTGGCACCTGAGTCAATGACAGCTTTTAAAGCATAAAGAGCTGCAACAGAAGGTCCTTTATCGTCCTGAGTACCACGTCCATAAATAGAGTCGCCTTTTACAACGGCTTCAAAAGGAGGTGTATCCCAATCAGCTTCGTTTCCAGCTGGCACAACGTCCATATGGCAAAGAATAGCAAGGGTTTCTTCACCGCTACCGTATTCAGCATATCCATAATAACCATCGGGATCTATATAGGTTTCCATCCCTAGACGTTTACAGAGCTCCAGAGCTCCCTCTAAAGCATCTTGGATACCTTGACCAAATGGCGTACCGTCTTTAGGTTCTTCATCCAGTACAGAAGGATAAGCGATGAGGGTTTTTAACGATTCAACGGCTTCATCCTTATGTTGTTGAGTAATAAATGTTTGCATATTTTGACTTCCTTTCCTTGATGTGTAGTAAGGGCTTTCTTCTTTCATTCTAACACTTTAAAACAAAAAAAGCTGCCGTCACTTCACATTTTAACAAAATGATAGTAAAGAAACAAAATATGAAACATCAAAGATAGTGTCAATTAATTGTTGGAAAAAAGTTTTCGCACTTATGCCGACAATGTTTTCTATTTTTGATTCTTTTTTATTTTTTTAAAGCAAGCATTGATACATGCAGGGCAGACACTTCGCTTTCCGCGGGCGAACCGCGAGCCTCCTCGAACGGCACTGCGTTTCGTTCTGCGGGGTCTCACCTGGTCCGCTGTTCCCGCAGGAGTCTGCGTGTCCTGCACCTGCTGGGTTAGAGAGGCTGTTTAGTTAGTGAAATGAAAATCAGCGGCCTAAACCACGCAATGCAAAGAATAGTTGTGTTTTTCTACCGGCT
>NZ_FOQE01000070.1 GCF_900113675.1 Pisciglobus halotolerans | reverse complement strand
CGTGCGGTAGCTGATGAGTGTACAAAAATAGAAAGCCTAAACTAGCTTAGTAAAAGGATGCCCGAGAAAAACTTGACACATACTAGACTCTTTGATAACTAGACAATTCTTTTCATTCATGGTAATATTAGTTTGTAGAAAAACAATGGATTTTAATTTATATCGGCCCTGTGACTGCGGGTTGATCTGGCCTTGCGGCTCGTTGTTACGAGTAAAAAACTACAAGGACTTCCAACTCCTGAGGAAAGAGGGAGCGTCAGTAAGAGAAACGGTGAGAGTCCGTTTTTCGGAAAGAGGACTCTATATGGAGTCCTCTTTTTTTATTTTCATTTTTTGATTGGAGGGAAGGTAAATTTACAATTTAGATTTTTTAGAGAAATTTAATGGCGATATCAATCCTAGAGCAATTGTATTAAAGGATTTAGCAAAATCCATCGAGGCACACGTATCGCAAAAAATATATACTTACGAAACTGACAATGAAGCCCTCCCTGCCTTTCAGATACAAGTTGGCAACCAAAATATCCCACATCTTATGGGTCTTTCTAGAAGCCATCATTACGGGCTGCCCACCTATCGCCCTTTAGAAGTCTTCTTAGGCTTGCAGAGAGATTGGTCTTTAGAAAAATTAATGGAGGGGGATCAGAGATGGTTCCAAGAAGCACAAGACAAATTAATTGGATGCTTATTTCTGTATCAGATATTCAATATAGTAAACTGTGAAGTCTATACGACCGTTTTCAATAGAAGTCATATTTCTAGTAGATTAATTAGAGATAATGTTTATTTTGTTATCTTTAAAACATCCGATGGCAAATCATACAGTGTAGAATTGGCCCCACAGGATACTGAAAATCTTAAAACCACGCTCTATTATCCTCGTAGTTTAAAAATAAATGATCAGCATGGTATGGTAGGTATAAAATTGAACATTACCAATATAGAAGTGACTGACGTAAGTGAGCAACCACCACAAGTAAGATATGTCCGTTGGAAATAGTAAGTTAAGCCACTTCTAAAAATTGCCACTAATATATTTGTTAGTGGCAATTCTACCGTTTATTAAGGCAGAAAGTGACTAATGATAACAGCAAGTTTCTCAATGAGTGTTAGCCACAGCTGAACTCTCTTGATTGCCTTTTTCTTCTTGTATTCTTTTCTTGTCATAGTTCCGTTCACCTCCTGCAATAACTTATGCAGAGAGG
Organism: Pisciglobus halotolerans; assembly: GCF_900113675.1. Taxonomy (GTDB): domain Bacteria; phylum Bacillota; class Bacilli; order Lactobacillales; family Carnobacteriaceae; genus Pisciglobus; species Pisciglobus halotolerans. Next base: position 3,165 of record NZ_FOQE01000070.1, on the reverse strand, counting down.
TATTTTTTTATTCCTACAATTAATTTTATCTTTGATTAGTAAAATGGCGGATTTGAGATCTTTTCGTGAGTAAGTTATCCGTAAAACAATCTGAAATGAGCTTAGAATGATCCAAAATAATACGGAACCGAGGCGAAGCTTTCAACACTATCCATTTATGCCTGGACAATGATTAAAAAGTATTCTGAAACACAGACGTTCCAAACACTTTCCACTCTAAATAATATTGGATTTTTGGTTGGGATTGTCCGCGCTCTAAGTAAGATCTTGTAGTGAGGGAGAATTAAAGTTAAGTAACTTTTTTAGAATTATGATTTCGGCAATGAATATATAAATAAGCACAAAAAATAATTCGACGATTATTTTTTGTGCTTATTATTTTTACTGTTTCTTCTATATTAAGAGGATCCTTATATAGCGGGTCAAGGTACTTTTGCTAATTCCAGGCATTTTTTCAACTTCTGTGTAAGAGTGATCTTCCAGAAGCCTCATCGCCAAAGCAATTGTCTACTTAACATTTTTTAGACGCCCCTCTAAAAAAACGATCCCTGTTTGACAACTTCCTTTTGTTCTTCAATTCATTAGAGTAGAATTAAATACTCTAATATTAGTAAATTAATCAATTTATTTCTGTGATATCTTAAATTTATCACTAATTTGTTCTCTTAATTTATTTTTTGTAAGTAACGAGTATACACCCAACCTTCAATTATTTTTTCACTTTCAATTACTCTAATTTTAGTCCAATTTTTTTTCTTAAATATTATTTCTACTAGTTCACCTAATTCTAAACTATTAAGTGTTTTCGAATTCCTCTTATTACTTTGTTTGACTTGTAGGCCACTCTTTTTAACTATTCGTATGTTTTTATATACCTCTTTTTCATTAGTTAGTTTAATCTCGTTTTTTATTGTTTTTATTATTTGAGTAGCAGGCTGCTGTGCCCAATTATTGTAAACTTCTAAAAAAGGTTGGAAAAACGGGAGTAACAGAATCGGCAATAATATTAGTATGATATCTTTTTTTGTTATTTTATCTTGAAGTGCCTCTTTTCTGTCTTCTCTTTTTGATAAATTATCGATTTTTCTTTCTAAAGACCTATATTGACTAAAAAGATTTTTTTCTTTCAAGATACCATGTATCTCTTGACTGCTAATTTCTTCATCAGAGTTTTCCAAATTACCAGTAATTAAATCGGATTTATATAGTATGTCAGCAAGGCTTGTTATATGTTTACTGCTATTTATAATCTCCTCTAAGGAATTGGAAATTGATAATTCACCAATTCCTAGGACTGCTTGTTGAGCACTTTTTATGGAAGATTGTAATGCTGGTAAAGTTGAAATTTGGTACATTATTTCAGCTAATTGTTGATTAATTTTATTCATATTTTCTATTATTGGTAAAGTTGAAATTCTGTATACTGAATTAGCTAATTGCTCATTAATTGTGTCCAAATTCTCTAATGCTGGTAAAGTAGAGAACTTATATATTGATTCGACTAATTGTTGGTTAATTTTAGTTATGTTTTCTATTATTGGAAGAGTAGAATTTTGGTACATTGATTCGGCTAATTGTTGGGTAACCTTTGCCAGATTTTCAAATACTGGTGAGGTATAAAATACATTTGCAGCCTCTAAAGACACTTGCTCAAGCGCTACCGGATATTCAAATCTAGGTGATAAAGAAGTAATGTTTTCTTCAGAGTATGCGCTTTTCTCTTTTTTCATCATAAATATTCTCCTTAATGGTAAGTATCGTCTTACAGAAGACTAGTAATTACTTATTTCTCTTTTAATCCGACAAAATGTATCTCTTGTTAACCTCGTGTCAGCTGCAATTTTCTTTTATAACGAGTTAAGGTACTTTTGCTAATTCCGGTCATCTTTTCTACTTCTGTGTAAGAGTGTTCCTCCAGAAGTCTCATTGCCAAATTAATTTGCTGCTGAGAAAACTTCTTCGGACGCCCCTCCCTAAAACCCGGTCGCTGCTTAGCAATTTCTTTCCCTTCTTGAGTTCGTTCTACGATGAGGTCGCGTTCGAAATCCGCAAAGGCACTGAAGATAGTGAAGATCAGCCTACCAGTAGATGTATTCTCAATAACACCTAGGTTCAACACATTAATCTTGACTCCTTTTTCGAAAAGTTTTTTTATCGTGTTCAGTGCGTCTTGGGTACTTCGAGCGAATCTGTCTAACTTTGTTACTACTAGTGTATCTCCAGTTTGAATTTCCTGTAGGAGCTTTTGAAACTCAGGGCGGTTGCTTTTGGTTCCAGTAATCTTTTCAAAATAGATTCGATCGCAATGCTCCTCTTCCAATTGTCGCATCTGTCCTTCTAAATCCTGATGACGAGTACTCACCCGTGCATAGCCATATTTCACGTTATTCACCCTCTTTTTCACTTTACTTTCGACTATAAGTTATGACACCATTGTATGTATTGATTTTACTGGATTGTAAAATCATAGTCAATACTCTTGAGTTATGAACATTAAAAATAAAATATTTACTTAAATTACAGATTGTTTTTCTAAATATCAGAACATTTAGAGAATTGAATAAAATAAACTTATTCTTTATCTAGAGTAAATTTTTTTATTATTACATTTATGTAAATATTCATTAAACTTTAATTCCTATACTGTTAGAGGGTTTAATAAAATTTCGTAGTTCTAAAAATAATTCGGAAAATAAAATTTTAAAAAAACACAACATATAGCTATGTTCTTTCCGTTAATTCAATATATAGTGGTATAATAAATTTGTAAAGAATGACTTCGCCAAGAGTGTTCCTACAATAAAAAGAAAGGAGACAATAGTCATGACTAAAATGCATAATCCTGGGGAAGATAATAAACCTGCTGGAAAGTATTTGGAAGTTGGACCCAGAGGAGGAACGGTAAAAGATCCTCGTATTGTTAATATTGATAAGGGTGATCGCTTACCACCAACATCTGAATCCGGAAATAATTGGAAGAAAATCAATTGACTCAAAATAATCAATAAAAATCCTAATTTAATTTGGAGGTTAAAAAATGTGGAATAGAAATCAATATTCTGGCCCCGGAGGCGGACTGTACACGGGTCCAGGGGGCGGACTGTATACCGGTCCCGGTGGTGGAGCATATACCGGTCCTGGTGGCGGACTGTACACAGGTCCTGG
>NZ_FOQE01000071.1 GCF_900113675.1 Pisciglobus halotolerans | reverse complement strand
TGGAAGATGTTGAAATTAACTCGCCACGTACCCATTTACGTGCTACAAACCATTCGTCCAATTATTTACAAGGTACAAATTTTAGAGATTCAGAAGGTACTATTAGCGTGAGTGGAGTTACACAACAGGGAGATAATGAGTTCACTGGTAATTCCATCAGCTTCGGTGAAGGAGGAACATTAATTTTTGGTCCCCCGGAAAATGAAATTACGGGAGAATGTCCGAACTGTAGAAACATCATCGTAGCTGATAAAAATAAACTACGCGCTAATTCACCCATCCAATGTTCACAATGTGGAGGTAGATTTCTCGCTAAATTACCATAATTTAATCGTTAATAATTGAATTTACTAATAGTTGAATAACCTCCTTTCCAAAAGGGGTTATATTTTTCACAAAAAAGAAAGTCAGTCTTTTGTCTGGACAAAAATATTGATACACGAATTCATCTAATTTCATGTATGCTTATAAAATCAGTAGTACAAGAATAAAGGCTATAAAACTCACATAAAGAATTGTGTGAGTTTTATAGCCTTTATTCTTTTTGAAACATATTGAAACTAATTAATTAGTTTCAATATGTTTATTTTTTAAATTTAAACACATCATCATAAAGACTAGTACTGCAAATACAGTTACACTCTGTATACGATATACAAACCAAGAATGGTGTTGTGAATGATTTGAAAGGAAAAATTGCCAAATATATGGATAGGTTGCAATAAGCAATAGTGGTGAAAGATTTAAAATTTCATGAAACGGTTTATGTTTTATAATAAGAACTATTAACCAAACTACAACTAATACAACAAACATCTTTAATGCTACACTTGGAAACATTAAATTAAAGTTTTCAGTGAACATTCTAATTCTATCTACAGGCTGACTTTCTGTACCTACAGTTCTAACCACACTTTGATTTAAAGCATCTTGTATAACATTATTTTCTGTAAAGAGAGTTGCTATTATCCATTTAAAGGCCCATGTAGCTCCATACCCTAGTCCCCATAAAAAAGAATTCTTGATAATAAAAAGAAGGCTATCAATGAATTCTTTACCTTTATCTCTTTTATTTTCCAGTAAAAATGCAAAAACTAAGGGAATACCTAGTGTTACAATTGGTGCTGTTAATAAATCAAAGAAATTTGTAATGGATCCTATAATTAAGAAACTATAGCCATAATATAAATAGAAAGATTTAATTTGACTGTTAAAATAGCCCATTAGAATAATTGCAATCATTGTAATTGCAAAAACACTTGTATATTGTAAAGACATTGGCAGGATAGTTATGTAAATCATTGCCATTGTTATAATAAAAGGAACAGATGCTTTTATTCCAAATGATTTATGAAGAACTAGGAAAGTTAGACAAAATAAAGAAAGAATGAAGAACATATTAACATATCTAATATTAGAATAATTTAGGCCACTTATTAAAGGTCTAAGTATAACTTGATACCCATGCCAATATCTGGGGTAATTATTCATAGACATAGCTGCTTCAAAAGGAGAAAGGGATTCATCTTTAATGGTTCTTCCAACCATTAATTTATCAGTAAAATTATCAAGTTGAGAAGCTTTATTATCATAAAATACTCGTGGATATTCTCCTTCGTGTTCAAATACTTGCATAGAATCATTAAATTCGGGTTCTACTGCTGAATTAGGTAAGGTGAAAACTAGTGTTAATGCGATAACGTAAGCTATTATTAATCCTATTAAAAGAAAACTGTAGTTACGTATGGTCTTAATAATCACTTTCATTTTTCCCCAACCTTTCTAATTTTTTTGACATGTTACTTATTTTTTGTATTGTAGTCAAGTTTGTTTCAAATTGTTGTTTCTGACTATGTATAATTACATCTAAAATGATTCCACTAAAAAATGATATAACAGCTGCAATAATTAAAAAACCAGACATAATAAGTGTAGGGAACCTTTCAACTAATCCTGTGCTTAAATATTCAATGAATACAGGAATAAATAATGCTAATCCAAAAGCAACTAATAAAAAGGAAATCAGTCCGAAAAAATAAAAAGGTTTATAATTTTTGAATAGTCTTCCGATAGTTTTGAGAACTTTAATCCCATCAGAGTAAGTATTTAATTTTGACTCGCTACCATCCGGTCGATCACGATAAGAAATTACTACATTTTCAATTGATAAATTTTTATCTAAAGCAAATATTGTCATCTCCGTTTCTATTTCAAAGCCTTCTGATAATATCGGGAAGGTTTTTACGAAATTATAACTGAATGCTCTATATCCTGTCATTATATCTTGAATCGAATTTTTGAAAAGTAAATTGATTAAACTTTTAACTAACTTATTCCCTATATTATGGAAAGGACGTTTATTTTCAGTAAAATAAGTTGACGACAAACGATCTCCTATTACCATATCTGCTTTTCCCTGTAAAATGATTTCTGCCATTTCTCTTGCATGTTCTGCGGGATATGTATCATCTCCATCTGCCATTATATAACAGTCAGCGTCAATATCTCTGAACATACTTCTTATAACATTACCCTTTCCTTGCTTATACTCTTTACGTACAACTACTCCTGCTTTTGAAGCTAGTTCAGCTGTCCCATCAGTAGAATTATTATCATAAACGTAAATAGTTGCTTCAGGTAGTACTTCTTTAAAATCTCTAATTACTTTTTCTATTGTTAAACTTTCATTATAACAAGGTAATAAAACTGCTATTTTAAACTGAGTCATACTCTCTCCTCCAAAAATATCTTTCTTGTAATAAAATTCCATATCATGACAATTATAGTTACCACAATTTTAGATATCATATAATGTATATAAAATTGTTCTACCAGGATTGCTAATAAAATTTGATTTATTATTAAACCACTGATACTTAATAAAATAAATATTTTAAGTTCCTTCTGTCGATTACTAGTATATTTGCTTACAAATACCCAATACATACTAGCAATATAATTATAAATTGTAGAAATTATAAATGAAATTGCTGCTGATATAATATAGTTAAACCCTATAAATTCTGTTAATATATACAATAAACTGTAATCAATAATAAATGCAGTACCGCCTACAAATAGAAATTTAATTATCTGAGATACCAATTTATTCATTTTCTTCTCCTAACATACAATGTTAATTTTAGCCCGATAGTCAATATAACATTAGTGTATGTTATAAGTCTAGATAATCTAATAAACTAAGTTTTTTGCCTTATTCTAATCAATTCTAATTGTTATTTATAATATAATAACAATTAGAATTGAACTAATTTCTTAAAAAAAGAGAAAAGAATCCCTTTCTCTTTTTTTGTTGTACATTAGACTTCATTAACTGATCTATTTTTTCTAGTAAAAATTTATTTTGTTCTGCGTTATCTTGTTTTAATGCTTCAAAGTGTTCTTTATATTCTTTGTTTTCCTCAACAAGATTATCAATTTTATTGGATTGATCTTCAATCGTTACCATTAACTCTTTTAAAACTTTTATCGGTAAATTAGTTGCTGTTATATCAGCTGATACGTCTGTTACGCTAGCTGTTATAGCTGATATGCCATTCGTAACAGACGTATCAGCTTGGTATAAAGCGAATGTTACTGCTTCTTGAACCGTTAAACCTTTTTCATGTTTTAATCTTAAAATTTCTTCTAAAACAGCTATTTCTTCTTCTGAAAAAAGCCTTTGTTTATTCGAATCACGTAAAAAATAATTTGGATCTTTTAATTCTTGTTCAATTAAA
>NZ_FOQE01000073.1 GCF_900113675.1 Pisciglobus halotolerans | reverse complement strand
CTTGCGGATAAAAGTAGAAAAAAAGAAGTGGATTTCTCCACTTCAAAAAAGTCTAATATTTGGGGGTCACTACAGAAACACTGTTTTTTTGTTGCATTTTGAAAGTAAAACAACTAAAGTTAAAAATGGAAGATACAAAATTCACTATTTAATTTTATGGAGGTTTTAGTATGGCACATATTTCATTTGATCATTCAAAAATCAGTAAATTTGTACAACCGCATGAAATCACAAATTTACAACAACAAGTTTCGACTGCTGATAGCATGTTGCGTAACGGAACAGGAGCAGGCAGCGACTTCTTGGGTTGGATAAACTTACCAAAAAACTACGACAAAGAAGAATTTTCTCGTATCAAAGAAGCAGCTAAAAAAATCCAAGATGATTCAGAAGTGCTTGTTGTTTTAGGTATCGGCGGTTCTTACTTAGGTGCAAAAGCAGCATTGGATTTTATCAATCATAGTTTCTATAACTTACTGGACAACAGCAAGAGAAAAGCACCGCAAATTTTCTTTGCTGGAAACAGTATCAGTTCTACCTATATTAGCCACTTGATAGAAATCATTGGAGACCGTGATTTTTCAGTGAATATTATTTCTAAATCAGGAACAACAACTGAGCCTGCTATTGCTTTTCGTATCTTTAAAGAATTATTAGTGAAGAAGTACGGCAAAGAAGAAGCTAAAAAACGTATTTATGCAACAACAGATAAAGCAAGAGGCGCTTTAAAGAGTGAAGCAGACGCTGAAGGATATGAATCATTTGTTATTCCAGATGACATCGGCGGACGTTTTTCTGTATTGACAGCAGTAGGTTTATTACCGATTGCAGTCAGCGGAGCTGATATCGATGCCTTGATGCAAGGAGCTGCAGACGCATCTGATGCTTATGCCAGCGATAAACTAGAAGAAAATGAAGCTTATCAATATGCAGCAATCCGCAATATTTTATACCGCAAAGGTAAAGTAACGGAATTGTTGATCAACTATGAGCCAAACTTACAATATTTCTCTGAATGGTGGAAACAATTATTTGGAGAATCAGAAGGAAAAGATCAGAAAGGTATCTATCCATCAAGTGCCAACTTCTCTACTGATTTGCATTCATTGGGTCAGTATATTCAAGAAGGACGCCGCAATATTTTTGAAACAGTTATTAAAGTGGAAGAACCTAAAGTAAACATCAATATTCCGGAAACTAAAGAAGATCTTGACGGCTTAGGCTACCTGCAAGGAAAAGATGTTGATTTTGTCAATACTAAAGCTTTCCAAGGAACACTTCTTGCACACACAGATGGTGATGTGCCAAACATGATCGTCACTATTCCAGAAACAAATGAATATACATTAGGTTACTTGATGTATTTCTTTGAAATTGCTGTAGGGATTTCTGGCTACTTAAATGGCGTAAATCCATTTGACCAACCAGGAGTAGAAGCATACAAGAAAAATATGTTTGCCTTGCTTGGAAAACCAGGGTTCGAAGACCTAGCAAATGAATTGAACGAACGCCTATAATCATCTATTAGATCGCAATAGAAAAAATGAATTGAATCACACCTATGACTGCCCTATATGTAAATGTTGCAATTGTCTGCCTGATTACACGAGTTGGACAAAAGCGACAGCGTATGGGACAGTTTTTTTGGTTCTACAATATTTAATGTTGGTCTGTAAAAAATCATTTTTTTTAATGCTGAGCTCGTTAGAATCCTATTTATAGAAATTTCAGTAACCCATCGACCGTAGGAAATTTCTTTACCAACGTTAAAAGAGGAAGAACCAGTTTTTTCAATAATGATAAACGTGAGAAGAACAATGGCCTTTCTTTATTCTGTGAAGCAAATTTATAAGAAGATTTTTTTAGGTAGAAACTAACATCAGAAACCATTGAACAAAACAAGATGATTTATAAGAAATTAAATGATTTGAAGGATTCGAGACAATCTATCTTTCGTGAAATGTTTAAATATTCCTTTTTTTTATTTTTTTGAAAAAAGTTATTGACCAGTCAAATAAAAATTGATATAGTATTTGATGTTGTCGCTGCTAGAAGCCGACAGCAACGTTACAAATGAAACGAAGAAATTGTTAAAAAAGTGTTTGACAATTTCGGAGTGGTTATGCTAACATATAAAAGTCATCGAGGCACTTGCATCAATTTCAGTGAATAAATATTCATTGAAAAAAACATCAAAAATATGTTGACAAGCAATGGTGATGATGTTACCATTTAGAAGTTGTCGCTGAGACAACACACGCAAGAAATTAGACCTTTGAAAACTAAACAAAGTAAGACGAACCAATGTGTAGGGCGTTTTGACAAGTGTCA
>NZ_FOQE01000077.1 GCF_900113675.1 Pisciglobus halotolerans | reverse complement strand
TTAAAGAACGATATAGTGATTGAGAGGTTGTTTATTTTATTTTTATTAAAATAAACGAGTAGTATTTATATTTATCTTATATACTTTATCTTTTAAACCTTTTGGGAAAAAATAGATCCAGTCATACCAAGGGGTTTCGCGTTTAAGAGACGAGGAAAAACTGTTCATTAGACGAGGAAAAACTGTCTAATGAACGAGGAAAAACTGTTCATTAGACGAATTATTATTTATTTTTTCGTTTAATGGTGTATACTAAAAACATAGAGAAAAATTAGATTTCATACGGATGGTTTTCCTCTAAAAAGAAGGGTGGTTCTCTTTATGCGAAATTTTAATACCAATATACCGCAGAAGGTGGTTCAGATGGAAGATTTGTATCAACAGAAGACCGTAGAACACAACGATTTGATCACAAGTGTAGCTAAAATGGATAAGATTCCATTGAAGTTTTTTGAATTGGCAGTTTCTTGTTTAGATACCGAAAATCCTCCTGAAGACAATACTGTTCATTTATCAAAAAAAACGCTCTTTTCTTTCTTTAAAGCTACAGATAAGGACAGACATGCCCGTTTCAAGAATGCCCTTACAACTCTTCATCAGCAATCTATTTTTGAAGTACGAGATGAAAATAAAAAAGGTAAATGGAATTTTAAAATAATTTCTCCTATATCGAGCAGTGAATGGAACGATTACAATGATACTGTGGCCATTAAATTTACAGATGACATCATGCCTTACTTAATTGATCTAAAACGGAATTTCACTCAGTATCTGATTACTGATATTATAGAATTAAACAGTAAATATAGTATTATTTTATATAAATGGTTTTCCATGAACTTCAATCAGTTTGAAACATATAAAGATTCAACAAACCGTACAAAAAAACAGCTCGAACAAATGAAGAATCCTTATATCGATATTCAGGAGTTACGTAGGATGACAAACACGTTAAATGATTATAAAAGAATGTTTGATTTCGAAAAAAACGTGTTGAAATCATCTTTAGAAGAAATAAACGAGTACACACATTTTATCATTACTTATGACAAAATTAAAAAAGGTCGTTCAATTGTTGGGATTCAATTTCATATAGAGAAGAAAAAAACAAAATCTCTACTGCCTTATAAGGAAAATGATTTGGATTATCAAAAGGATAAAGCTCAACAAGAGCAAGAAAGGCAAAACTTATTTAATAAAGCAGTTCAAAGCAAGTATACGACCTTGTTGGGAGAAAACTTCTTAATTGGATTTAGAGATATGCAAGATGTTTCTAGGATGGCCGATTTACAAAAACAGGTATATCCACTTTATGATGAATTAAAAGAATTACGCGGGTTAAACGGAGTGAAAGACCATATCAGTTATGTAGCGACACATAAAGACGGTGCTAGTACTCAGTTGCGAAATATTGTGAAATATCTAAAACGATCTATTGAGCAGTATTTACAAACCGTTAAAATACAAGATTTAGATGGGTAGGGATTCCGATGGCGGAAAAAACAATTAAAGAACTTGCCGATGAAATAGGCGTCAGTAAGACGGCCATTCATAAAAAAGTAACTCCAGATATGCGAAATAAATTTTTTTCCAAAATCGGAAATAAATTTGTAATTAGTGAAGAAGGACAAGAAGCTATCAAATCAACGTTTATTGTCTCGTTTTCGGAAACCGAAAACCAGAAACCAGAAACCGATAATTCGACAACTAAAGAAACTAAGTCGGAAAATACG
>NZ_FOQE01000074.1 GCF_900113675.1 Pisciglobus halotolerans | reverse complement strand
TTTTAAAGATGAAAAAGCAGCATAAAATAAAAAAGCCAAAGCGATGTAATCGCTCTGACTTTTTTGACCCACCAACACTACTTGTCAAAGAGCCAGAAAATACCGTTGTTTGAACCATCATTGTATTCTACCAAGAAATCATCATCTTTAGGCGCATAAAAAGCATATTTTCCTTTAGCAGAACCGCCTGAATAAACGTCTGCATAGCCAAACTCATCACCGTCAGCAAGTGTAGGGTAAACGGAATCTTGAGAAATTTGGCTACCGTCTGATCCAATAATGGTAAATTCAGGAGTAACATAAACAGGATCATCTTCAGTAGAAGCATGATTTAACACATAATCAACATCTACCATCACCCATTCCATTCCTTCTGGTGCTTCTTCATTATATTCGTTCGCGTCTTTCAAATATTCAAAAACTTCATCACCCTTCACAACATTAGAAAGAGTGATCGACCGGTTTCCTTCAAGTTCTTCGTCGCTATTTTCAGTATAAAAAATAAAATCTTGTGTCGCAGTATCTCCTAAAGCAACGGGATTACTTCTTTTGCCCACTTCACTAGTTGTTTTGCTAGAAGCAGCTTCGCTAGTTTGTTCACTAGAAGAGACGTCCTCGTTTTCGGTAACGCTTACACCTCCAGTAGTATCTTGTCCACAAGCAGCTAATAATATACCAAAAGAACTGAGAAGCATTAAATGTTTCAGTTTACTCATTCTTCGCTTTCCTCCATTTCAATAAAATCGGTTGCTTCTGATAATACATGTTCTGTATCATCTTTAATGATAATCTTCGGCTGATCTTCGCCTTTCGCATAGTCTGAATGTAAGTAAAGCTGTCTAGTGAAAGTATCTATGAAAAGAACAAAGAATTGATCGGTTAGTTCGCTCCAGTCAGAGGTGTCAGTATTATGTATCATTATTTCCATGGTTTGATCGTCTATCATTTTTGAAGAAGTAATGGTAATTGTTTCCTCTCCATTTTCACTAGGTTCATCATAACTATCTGCCAGTTTAGCAATGTATTCTTTGTATTGACGCTTTGTTAAATGAATATGGTCCCAATTGATTTCTTCATCTTTGGATTTGGATAATTCATTTTTAGTTGTCTCATCTAATTGATCCAATCCCGGTTCCTCAGAAGAAACAGTTTCGCTCGATACTGGTTCTGAAGAATCTGCTGCTTTGCTAGTGCTATTATCTGCACTACAGGCTCCTAATATGAAACTACCCATTCCTAAAAAGGTCAATAATTTGATCCGTTTCATTTCATTCTATTCCTCCTTGAAAACTGCAAATATAAAAATATTCCTTCTTTACAATAACACACGAAATATAAAAAACAAGAAAAATTTCTCTAAAGTCCAAATTAAAAAAATATATTTGTCCATATTTTGAAACCACAGCAATCAGTTAACTAAACAACAAATGAGCAACTAGGAAGAATCAATTGAAAGGTCCATAGAAACGAATCTTTAAAAAATTAAAAAAACTCCATCAAAGAGGGGATCAGTGATAGAGTAAGTTTGTATAAAATGATTTAAGTAAAGTTAGAAAAGTTCTTATAAAATCGAAGAGTCTTTTTCATTCTGTTTTTTGTAAATGGCATAGATTTGAGAAAGGACCATAGGATCTTTGATGGTCGTATCTAGGAAGTGAAGAATGGAATCGATCACCTTAGTATCGTTATTGGTCTCAATCATGTCTTTTACAGCGAAGTTATAATGGTAAAGGTTGTCTAACATATGATGGTAGTCTTCAATAAACAATCTGAAATTATAGCTATCTTTTAAAGTCTCTTTTGTGAGAGCATTTTTTTTGTGGAGGCTTAGAAAGTATTCTTCTTTTGTGAGCGTTAAGTCATTCACAAATTCTTCTACGTCTCGAGCTTCTTCATCAGTAAAATCTAAATGCATATTCAATGACCTCCTAAAATGCTAACCCTTTTTTATGTCATTTAGAGTACAGGAAGAGGCTTATCTTGTAAAGATAGATCACCATAATTTTATGAAAACAGCAGAATATCTTATGAAAAAATTCACCTTTTGGTAACAAATTAGCTCGTTTAAAAAATTGCAGAATAGGGATTGGATAAAAAAGAGTAGGAGCGATTTCAAAATAGGAAGGGGGATTGTGTCGTCAGACGTTCCATGACCATTTGTGCAAAATTTGTGCAAAATAATTTACCTTTTAACGGTTTCCACTAATGAGAAAAGGGTTCTACAATATTTAACGTTGGTCTGTAAAAAATCAATTTTTTTAATGCTAAACTCTTTAGAATCCTATTTCTAGAAATTTCAGGAGGCACATA
>NZ_FOQE01000078.1 GCF_900113675.1 Pisciglobus halotolerans | reverse complement strand
CCTATAAAATTTCGGTGTCGTAACTTTAATTTTACAGAATGGACTTTCTCTTTTTCTACCCTAAATTTCTATTTACACAAAATATTTTACGCTATATCTGTTTCGAGTAATATTATACTTTCCTCAAATATTTTTGTATTATCCATATTTTTTTGTTCAAGGAGAGTAGACTCTTTCAGTAAAACTACAGAAAATAAACGATCTTTAATTATCATTTTTTACTCCTTTATTTGAGTTTTACTCAATTCTTATTGTGGCAAACTTACCTTCATTTCAGGATACACCATTTTACATAGAATAATGTATCTTTAAATTGAGACCAAAAATACACTTACAAGTACACTTATCCGTGCACTTGCAAGTGTATTTTCTTCAATATATAGAGTTAAGTGAAATCATGTGTGGCACTCAATTAAGGTTTCAATTGTTTTAATAAAGGTTAAAGTTTTATTTTATCCGATTTTCAGCGATCTTATAGACGACTTCATTATCTCTTTTTCCAATAACGACCACTTGAATGACTTCAACTTTACCTTGTACTTCTCTAAAAATGACACGAAGCCCCATTTTCTTGTTTTTCAACTTATTGCATTGTGCTAAAGCACCATGTAACGGCTGACCAGCGCTCATACCACGTAATTTAATACGATTAAGAGCTTTATCAACAAAAACTTTTTGGCTGCCATTAAGCTTGTCGTAATCTTCTCTTGAGTATTCTGTCCATTCTATCTGGTGCAAACTTTACTCCCACCCATCATCTTCGTCGATAGTAGGTTGTTCGTTTGCGATTTCTCCACGTACTTCACTATCAGAAAAAGTAGCTACTTTTTCATTCAGCAACCTTTTTTCAGCGATTAAATCAGCAATTTGATCATATAATTCATCGACTTCTTTATTGAGTGATTCGTATTGGTTTTGTGTCAACATGACTCCAGCTACTTTTTCTCGATTAAAGACATAGACCCCAGCAGCTTCTTTATCTGCTCTTTGAAAGATCTCCATAGGAGACCGTTTTACTTCGGAAATAGAAGATGTTGGAATATCTAATATTTTCATGGCCATATAAATCCTCTCCTTTATCTAAAATCAGTATAAACCTTTTAAAAGACTTTTTAAAGACTCTTGTTTCTGTTGCTAAGTTTAACAGGTGTAAAAATATTAATCCCTTATGTATAACGGAAGTTAAGTTTATTTGTTTCGATATAAAATCCTTTAGAATGACGAGGGAGAAAAAATGATGTAACTAGTTGATTGTACTGATACTGGTTATATTTCATAATGAATGATATAAATGGTACGATTTTTCTATTTTTAAAAGAACTTTGACAGACAATAGGGAATGGAGTAGCTATTGTTTGTAGTAAGGAGGTAGTCCTATGAAATTTCATGAATTTATTTAAAAAAGAGAAAAAATTTAAACCTTACACAGGAAGAAGTAGCAGAAAAATTGTTTGTTTCAAGACAAACAATTTCTAACTAGGAAAACGGAAAAACACTTCCCGATATAGAAAGTTTAATCTCTATTAGCGAATTGTATGAAATTTCATTAGATGAACTTATAAAAGGAGATAAGAAAATGCAAAGAAAAATAAAAATCAAACATAATTAATGTCTGCTGAATAATAAACTATGCTTATTCTGCTGCCTTTTACAACTAATGATTGATATAATAGATGCAAGGGTTTTTATAGGATGTCGAAC
>NZ_FOQE01000081.1 GCF_900113675.1 Pisciglobus halotolerans | reverse complement strand
TAAATAATAAGATACTTTCTTTTTAGGAGGCTCTTTGGCGAAAAGAAACGCTTATGAAATCTTTGGAATTTTTCATAGTTTGTATACTATCTGCTTAAAATTCAATCGTAATTTGTTATAATCAAGGACAACCACGATTAAAATAAGCATTAAATTCATTATCACTAATATCTCGAATAGAAAAGGAGTTAACTTATGAAAAAAGAATTCGTTGTTATAGGTCTAGCAAGATTTGGTGGAAGTGTATGTAAAGAGTTACATCGTTTGGGTCATGAAGTTTTAGCAATAGATATAGACGAAACGAAAGTTAATGCAATTTTAAACCATAGTACAAAAGCTGTAATAGCGGATGCTTCTCGTGAAGATGTTTTAAAATCTTTAGGTGTTGGAAACTTTGATTACGCTGTAATTGCTATAGGAGACAATATACACTCTAGTATTATGTGTACATTATTATTAAAAGAAATAGGCGTGAAAAATGTATGGGCGAAGGCTCAAGATGCTAACCATAGAAAAGTTCTTACTAAAATTGGTGCGGATAGAATCATTCAACCAGAACACGATATGGGGATTAGAGTTGCTAATCAATTACAGTCTGGAAAACTCCAAGAATATATAGAACTCTCTGAGGATTATAGTATATTTGAATTGGATGTATCAAAAAAATTATCTAATAAAACAATTAAGGATTTAGATATCAGAGCAAAATACGGTTGTACTATTTTAGCTATAAAGCACGGAAAAAAAGTGAGCATTTCACCTTCCGCGGAAGACACACTATACGAAGGAGATATGATTGTTGTTATGGGAAACAACAATGATATAAAACGTTTTGAAGAGAAAGGGCTGTAATTGGATGAATAAAAGTACTCTACTAGGCTATTTAAAACAATCTACTCGTCATTTAAGCCCTCCTATGATAGTAGTCTTAAGTTTTTTTATTCTTATTCTAATTGGTACAATATTATTAAAATTACCCTTTTCGACTACGGAAACAATTTCTTGGCTAGATACGTTATTTACTGCTACTTCTGCTGTTACGGTTACAGGATTAATCGTGGTTGATACTGGAACAGCTTTTACTCTATTTGGACAAACTGTCCTTATGTTTCTTATGCAACTTGGCGGGTTAGGCCTAATGACATCGGCAGTTTTTATTTTCTTCATATTCAAACGAAGAATCGGCATGCAACAAAGAGAGATTATTAAAGAATCTTTAAATCAAGAATCATCAGGAGGGGTTATTCAACTGGTTCGTTACATACTTCTTTTTTCTTTAGGTATCGAACTAATTGGTTTTACTATTTTGTCCATTAGATGGATTCCAGAATACGGACTTTGGCAAGGTTCTTTTTATAGTTTATTTCATACTGTCGCAGCTTATAATAATGCTGGATTTTCTCTATGG
>NZ_FOQE01000082.1 GCF_900113675.1 Pisciglobus halotolerans | reverse complement strand
GGTCAGCACCCCTTCTCCCGAAGTTACGGGGTCATTTTGCCGAGTTCCTTAACGAGAGTTCTCTCGCTCACCTTAGGATACTCTCCTCGACTACCTGTGTCGGTTTGCGGTACGGGCTGTTTGTTTCTCACTAGAAGCTTTTCTTGACAGTGTGACATCAGGAACTTCGGTACTTGATTTCCCTCCCCATCACAACTCATCCGTATAGAAGCAAGCATTTGACTCACTTCAAGACTCGTTGCTTGGACGTGCCTATCCAGCAGCACGCTTTCCTTAGCCTCCTGTGTCCCTCCATTGCTCAAACAAAACAAACAGGTACAGGAATATCAACCTGTTGGCCATCGCCTACGCCATTCGGCCTCAGCTTAGGTCCCGACTAACCCTGGGAGGACGAGCCTTCCCCAGGAAACCTTAGTCATACGGTGGACAGGATTCTCACCTGTCTTTCGCTACTCATACCGGCATTCTCACTTCTAAGCGCTCCACCAGTCCTCACGGTCCAGCTTCGACGCCCTTAGAACGCTCTCCTACCACGGAACCCAATGGGTTCCATCCACAGTTTCGGTGTTATGTTTAGCCCCGGTAAATTTTCGGCGCAGGGTCACTCGACTAGTGAGCTATTACGCACTCTTTAAATGATGGCTGCTTCTAAGCCAACATCCTAGTTGTCTGAGCAACCCCACATCCTTTTCCACTTAACATAAACTTTGGGACCTTAACTGGTGGTCTGGGCTGTTTCCCTTTCGACTACGGATCTTATCACTCGCAGTCTGACTCCCGGATATAAATCAATGGCATTCGGAGTTTATCAGAATTCGGTACCCCGATAAGGGGCCCTAGTTCAAACAGTTGCTCTACCTCCATGATTCTATGGTCCGAGGCTAGCCCTAAAGCTATTTCGGAGAGAACCAGCTATCTCCAAGTTCGATTGGAATTTCTCCGCTACCCACACCTCATCCCCGCACTTTTCAACGTACGTGGGTTCGGTCCTCCAGTGCGTTTTACCGCACCTTCAACCTGGACATGGGTAGGTCACCTGGTTTCGGGTCTACGACCACATACTCATTCGCCCTATTCAGACTCGCTTTCGCTGCGGCTCCGTCTTCTCGACTTAACCTCGCATGGGATCGTAACTCGCCGGTTCATTCTACAAAAGGCACGCTATCACCCATTAACGGGCTCTAACTATTTGTAAGCACACGGTTTCAGGTGCTGTTTCACTCCCCTTCCGGGGTTCTTTTCACCTTTCCCTCACGGTACTGGTTCACTATCGGTCACTAGAGAGTATTTAGCCTTGGGAGATGGTCCTCCCGGATTCCGACGGAATTTCACGTGCTCCGCCGTACTCAGGATCCTGAACAGAGATGA
>NZ_FOQE01000083.1 GCF_900113675.1 Pisciglobus halotolerans | reverse complement strand
GGTAGCGTCAAGAATTATGTGTAAATGGAAAATCCATTCCGTTAATTACAGTTAAATCATTGACTCTAATGTATCCTGAATTTCTTTAAATCCTTTGTGAATCCTGCCTAAAAATTTTTGGTTATATTGATTAAATTGCGACACTAAAAATCTTTCTAAAGAGTCTTCATTTGGAAATTGTTCTTTTCTTCGAGTATACCGTTTTAATTGTTTATTAAATCCTTCGATTAAGTTCGTTGAATAGATGGTTCGTCTGATAGTGGGAGGAAAATTATAAAATGTGACTATGGCAGGATTCAAGAGCAGATTGACAACTCTTGGATACTGCTTTCCCCATTTTTTGACCATAAAGTCCACTTGAGCCAATGCCTCTTCTTTAGACGTTGCTTGGTAAACCGCTTTGAACTCCTCACAAATTTCTTTTCGATCTCGAATACGCACTTTATGTGCGATATTTCTAGATACATGTACACAGCATTGTTGAAATTGTGCATTCGGATACACACTATGGATACTTTCTTCGATACCACTTAAACCATCGGTTACCACTAATAAAACCTCTTCTAACCCACGGTTTTTAAGATCTTGAAGAACCTCTTTCCAAATATACGCGGATTCCGTTGGGGCGATAGTGAACCCAAGAACTTCTTTGGTTCCATCCAATCGGATACCAATCGTAATGTACACGGCTTCTTTTGAAACGGTTTGTCTCTTCAAAGGAATATGTGTCGCATCCATAAAGATAACGGAATAACTGGCTTCTAACGTTCTTTCTTTAAATGCTAAAACGTCTTCAGACACGAGTTTACTCATGTTGGAGATCGTTTGTGGCGTATAGTGATGCCCATACATTTTTTCAATTAATTCGGAAATTTCAGCCATCGTAATGCCTTTTTGAAATAATTGGATAACGGTCGTTTCTAACGAATCATTGGTTCTCTTATATGCTGGGAGTGTTTGTTGAGAAAATTCGCCATTCCGATCTCTAGGAATAGTTAAATTTAGCTCTCCATATTCTGTTTTAAATGTACGTGAATAATTCCCGTTACGGGAATTTCCTGAATTGAATCCATTTCGATCATATTTTTCGTAGTCTAAAAAAGC
This sequence comes from Pisciglobus halotolerans, assembly GCF_900113675.1. Taxonomy (GTDB): domain Bacteria; phylum Bacillota; class Bacilli; order Lactobacillales; family Carnobacteriaceae; genus Pisciglobus; species Pisciglobus halotolerans. The sequence continues at coordinate 223 of NZ_FOQE01000083.1, read as the reverse complement.
AGTTAGCTCTGCTTGTAGAAGTGAATTAATCGCTCGTTCTAAATGATCCCGAAATAATTCATCTAAATCGCCTTTATTGAGTAGTGTTTGCATAATTTCTGTAGTAAAATTAGTCATGAGAAAGTCCTCCTATAAAATTTCGGTGTCGTAACTTTAATTTTACAGAATGGACTTTCTCTTTTTCTACCCTAAATTTCTATTTACACAAAATATTTTACGCTAT
>NZ_FOQE01000085.1 GCF_900113675.1 Pisciglobus halotolerans | reverse complement strand
TATACTGTTCAATTTAAATTAGATGCGGTAGAGTTGTATTCAAGAACAGAGTTGACCTATCGAGAAACAGCCAACCGACTGGGACTGACTACCCCTGCATTGATTAAAGGATGGCAGAAGAAATTCCTTGAAGAAGGAATAGATGGGCTCTCTCAAACGAAAGGACGTCCATCGAACATGCCAAAGAAAACGCCCAAAAATAAAAAGAAAAACGATGTTACACCTTCGAAAAATAACCAAGTAAAGGAACTTGAGAAACAAATCCGACTGTTAGAAATAGAGAATGCCTATTTAAAAGAATTGCGGAGGCGGGGCTTGACCGATCCAGAATTTCTCGCAAAGATAAAACGAGAATCGCCTACGACCTCCGGGAAAAAGGACGAAAATTAAAAGATATTCTGATCGTTATTGATCTTCCTAAAGCCACTTATATGTATTGGCAAGCTCGTTTGGATCAAGAAAATCCGGACCAAAACATCATTCACGAAATGCACAAGATTCGTAAAGAGCACAAAGATTTTGGTTGTCTGCGTATGACGCACGAAGTGCGTGAAGCGGGTTATTTGGTGAACAAGAAAAAAGTCGCCCGTTTAATGAAAGAGAATGGGTTGAATGTCACTTCTTATACACGCAAATCGCGTAAGTACTCCTCCTATAGAGGAGATACAGGAAAACCAAGAAAAAATCTGATCCATCGCCGTTTCTATACCAGTGTTGTGCATCAAAAGATCACGACGGATACGACAGAATTCAAGTATTATGAAAGAGACACGACCGGCGAATTACGTCAGAAGAAATTGTATTTAGATCCATTTATGGACTTATTTAACAGTGAGATTCTCTCCTTTCGCATTTCTAACCGCCCAAATGCTAAGGCAGTGATGGATGCTCTTGAAGAAGCTATTCAGATTACAGATGACTGTCCGTACCGCAGGACGTTTCATTCTGACCGTGGTTGGGCGTATCAAATGGGTGCTTATCAAAGAGAATTGAAGAAACACAGCATTTTCCAAAGTTTCTCTCGTAAAGGAAATTGTTTGGACAATTCACCAATGGAAAATTTCTTTAGTCTTTTGAAACAAGAAGTATATCATGGACAAGTTTTTCATAGCTACGAAGAACTAGAGAGAACAATCGTCACATTTATCGACTATTACAATCACAGAAGAATCAAACGGAAACTCGATTGGATGAGTCCAATCGACTATCGTAAAGAAATTCAGAACGCCGCTTAGGGTTAGAAGTT
>NZ_FOQE01000086.1 GCF_900113675.1 Pisciglobus halotolerans | reverse complement strand
GAATCATATAGGTTAAAACTAAGTTCTTCTATTTGATTAGGTATATTAATTTGAAAAAGGCCACAGTTATTATTTCGTTTTTTCTTTCATTTGGTACGGTATCTTGTTTCAATAACCATTCTGCTACCCCAATTAAGATAACTGGAATCAATACTTCATCCATAAGTCGTTAGTATAATCATTGAAGTAAGGTAGAGCCATAGAATAGCCCAAATCATCATTGCTTCTATTACTAAAGTTTCTACATGTTTCATTCCCTTTCTTCTTTTTTATTGTTATCTTTATTGATTATGAGTTTGCCATTACTAATTTATACATAACAAAAAAACTGCTTATTGTTTTTTTATTTCATACCTATCTGAAGGTATTATTATTACATTAGTCTTAATTTCTATATTTTGGTCCTCAAAAAAATTTCAACAAATAATCCTATTATCAATACATGATTTTACATAAAAACGTGTATCGCGAATCCTATTCCACTAGGGTTCTTTTTTTATACCGGTGTCCAATACATGATTTCGTGTTATAATGAATGAAATCATGTATCCGTTTTGTGAGAGGAGAGACCATTTCAATGAGTTATAATGTACAACCATTACGAACGCAGCAAGAAATCAACGACTTTTTATTCTGTTTAAGACGCAACAAAAACGCCGAACGCGACGTTTTCTTGTTTTTGATCGGCATTAATAGCGGTTTACGCATGTCTGATATCGTGAAATTAAAGAAAAAAGACGTGATTTCCTCGAAAAACCCACGTATTGTGGAGCAAAAAACCGGAAAAACACGCATTTTATATTTAAGCAGCCTGCAGGAGTTGATCCAGGACTACACGAAAGACCTGAAGCCAGAAGATTATTTGTTTGCCAGCACCACCGGTGGCCATTTAAAGGTCAATACGGTGTATCAGATGTTTCAAAAGGTCGCCGCATTATTAGATCGGGACGATATTGGCACGCACACGCTGCGCAAGACATTTGGTTACCACTATTACAAGAAAACCAAAGACGTGGCTACACTCATGGAAATCTTCGGTCACAGCAGTGAAAAAATCACGAAGCGCTATATCGGGATCAATGAAGATGAAATCAGTGAGACTTTGTTGAATTTCAGATTAGGTTTTTAAATTTTGAGTCCTTTCTAGCTCCTTTTACCAACTATAATTTAGATGTAAAAGGATTTTATTGCTATGAGATCAGTATTATAAAGACTTTTGATAGTGAATCTTCTAGAAATT
>NZ_FOQE01000087.1 GCF_900113675.1 Pisciglobus halotolerans | reverse complement strand
GTATTTGCCAGTCAAGCATACATTTATGATAGAACGCCTTCTTTCTTTTTGCTAGTAAAAAATGAAAAACATCTCGAGAACTATTTTACACATACAAGCTTTTTCTCTTTTAAAAAACGAACAAACCAACATATAGACACTTAAGCGTCCTTTATTTATAACAGTATTTTCTAATCTCTTCTGTTCCATTTGCGTAATGCTCCTCTTTGCAAACAAATATTTGGCTAAATCACCACATTTTGCTATAAAATGAAGACAAACGAACCATGACGAAAGAAAGTGTGCTTTCTTATCTTCATGGATCATCAAGGAGGCAATCACAATGAAACAATTTAAATGGGGAATGACCGTCAGTTTTTGTGCCCTGCTACTGGGCGCTTGCTCTTCAGGAGAGGGAGATGCTGACGTGCCGAGTGAAGAAACTAGCGCTGTCGTAGCGAGTGAATCTGCAGCAAGTGCAACTGTTGAATCCGAAATTCTTGATTCTTCTCAAGCTGAACAAGGAAAAACAGAAGAAACGGAGATCGGTACCGTAGAGAACTTGCAGGTAAAAGAACTTGATCAGTCGCAAACATCTGGTCCGATCAATATGACCATTACAGCGATCAAGAAATCACAGGTACAACCGAATGAAGATTATAAAGAAAACTTAGGCGGCGATGATATGGGCTTTATTACCATCAGCGTCAAAGTTGAAAATACAAGCGACAAAACGATCACGTTTAACCCTGAAGAAGGAAACATCAAGACCAATACAGATGAAGAAGTCAAAGCCAATACATCGCTCGGCAGCAGCTTAGGCGGCGAGTTTACTGGCAAGGATACTAAAGAAGGCGATTTGGTCTTTACCTTTGAAGGAGACGCAGATGCTGTCAAAACTGTAGAATATACTATTCCTGCCCCTCATGATGCCGACTATAAAGCAGCCGGAGAAGATTTGACCTTCGACTTGTCTTTTGAATAAGACCTTTGCATTTGCTAAAGACTAACGGCCAAATGACAATCAGCTTGTAATAAAAAACAGTCCGTTATACTGACCCCCAAATGTTAGACCAAAAATCTAACATTTGGAGGTCATTTTTTATGGCTAAATATAGCTTTGAATTTAAAAGAATGGTCGTG
>NZ_FOQE01000088.1 GCF_900113675.1 Pisciglobus halotolerans | reverse complement strand
TGCTAACAGTCAAACTATTTATTAATTAAATAAACTTAATAAAGTTTGAATCGTACCATTTTCGATCAATATATAAATTCCTAAACCAATAAACACTATAGGAACAATGATTCGTTCATATTTTTCTAATGTTTCGGAAACAAAGGAAATTTTTGCTAATTTATAACTGACATAGCAAAGAACTGCAACAGAGAAAGCAAATACGATTAAAGTAATAACAATTTCTGAAAAGGCTAACGAAGTAAAGTAAGGAATATAAATGCCTAAATTATCGCCACCTGACGCAATGGTTATTAAGGCGACAGTCCAAAATAACCAACTGGTTCCTCTAGATTCTAACTTTTCAACGACTTCCTCTTCTTCTTCCTCCTCTTCACCTATCACAGCGACACGAATACCTAAATAAATTGGAATTAATCCAAGAAGTCCAATGATCCAATCTTGCGGAATAAAATTTAGCACATAAGCAGCAAACAAACTTACGGCTACCAAAATACCTGTTCCAAGATATTGACCCCAAAAAATGTGACGAATACCTTTTTGTGTGTGGCTTTGAGAAAAGATAATGAGCAAGATAAACAAATAATCAATACTGGTAGAAATATAAACAGCGATAGCTGAAAAAATACTTTGTAACAAAATAACTTCCTCCAAACTAAGATTTCATAGATAGATTTTCTGATAACTTAAAAAAAACACGAATAGCGGAAAGGATGTCTTCATTCGCTAAAGAGTAATAAACTACTTTTCCATCTTGACGTGATTTTGCCATTCCATGTTTTTTTAAAAAACGTAAATGGTGTGACGTTGTAGCGACACTAGCAGTAAGTATTTCTGCTAAATCACATACACACATTTCCTTATAGGTTTCTAAAGCATAGAAAATTTTAATTCTAGAAGAATCGCTGAAACATTTCCCTAACACAAGTAAGTTTGAAAAATCTTTTTGATCCAATTTATTTTTTATTACATTTACTTTTTCTTTATGTACGATAGTCACTTGGCAAACTTTTTCCATTCATCTCACCTCACATTCAAAC